>CAZOKZ010000017.1:0-67130 GCA_964580585.1 uncultured Candidatus Sumerlaeota bacterium
CGAACCCGGCGAGGGCGTCGTGAAGACGACGTTGGAAGGCTTTCAAAGCTTGATCCCTCTCGCTTCACCCGCAGGGCCGCCAGTCATTGACGACTCGGTGGGAGGCGACGGCGATGGTCTTATCGAACTGGGTGAATCGAACTTTTCCATCCTCTTCCCCGTTCGCAATGTGGGCGAAACCACGCTAACTGGAGTAAATGCGACATTCTCATCGACCGATCCAGATGTGATCCCGGGCGACTTTGAAACAATTTATCCCGCGATGATCAGTGGATCGATCAACGACCCAGAAACGGTGTTCAACTTCAGCATCGGACCCGGACATCAGTTCGGAACCCCAGTGCCTGTTAGTATCAGCCTGACGCTGCCCAATGATGGCGGAACGCGGGACTATACATACCAACTGGAAACGGAATCACCAACAGCGTCGGGTTACTGGGCAATACAATGATGGAAAACTACGATTGAAAAGGGACGAATCATCGGCTGAACGAAAAACACCTGACGATATGAAATTACATGGAGAATTGAAATGCTCACCGGAAATAAACTCGATTCGCTGCTCGCGCGCATAACGGCAGTCGCACTATGTTTGCTGTCCACATCCCTTGCTCACGCCACACCTTCTTTGTCGCGCAGCACGTTCGAGCCGGGCGCGCGCGTGGGGGACGGAGGCGGCCTTTCGCTTTCTGGCACGGCAGGTCAGCCGGACGCGGCGCCGACCTCGTATGCGGGTTCGACGGGCATGACGGGCGGTTTCTGGGCGTTGTTTGAAAAGTCGGCGTCTCAGTTTGTGCTCGATAGTTTCACGGTGGTGGATCAAGGACACGGGCAGCCGCCAATCGTTACGTGGACGACGACGTCGGAGCTCGATCTGGCCGGTTTTCGCCTGTATCGCGGCGTTTACGTGGCGGGCGCGTGGACGGTGGGGACGGAGTTGACTTCGTCGCTGATCACGCGCCAGGGGACGGACTCGACGGGCGCCACGTATCAGTTCACGGACCCGGTTCCGTATTTCTACGGGTCGGGCGAACGCGCGTATTTTATCGAAGATGAAAACGCAGTTGGCGATACGTCGTTCACGGGTCCGGCGCTCTTTTACATGGATGATACGATAGCTCCGCTGGAACTTTGCGGGCTTGAACTCTCGGTTTTCGGTCCGTCGATCGTGAGTGGGACGGAGGCGTACTTCAGCGTTGGCTTTAATGAGCCGGTTCAGAATATCGATACGTCGGTGTTCAACATTTCGGGTCCGGGAACGGTGGACGAAGTAACCCCCTCCGCGCAACCGGATACGGATTTTCTGATCAAGGTTTCCGCAACGGGGCTGGGCGACGTGACGCTCAGTTACGGCAATCCAAATCAAATTACGGATGTGGTCGGCAACGCATTTGCGGACATTAATAATTCCTCGGGGACGGTGACTTTCATCGACACATCGGCAACGCAAATCGGCAATCGCATCGCCGATGGGGACGGAGCACTGAACGATCGTTTTGGCGCGTCAATAGCGGCTAGCGGCGAGATTTTACTGGTCGGCTCGCCAAACGACGACGACGCGGCAAGCAACGCGGGGACGGTGTTTGTTTTCGAGCGCGACAGCACGTCGTCGTTTACCGAAAAACAAAAACTAATCGCTTCGAACGCGACGTTCAACGACCGCTTTGGCGAGGCCGTCGGGATCAGCGGCGATTGGGCGGTTGTTGGCGCACCGTACGCCGACACGGCGGGATCGGACTCGGGCACGGCGTACGTTTTCCACCGCGAAGGCGGCGTTTGGAGCGAACATTCGCAACTGATTTCTCCCAGCAGTTTTACGTACCATCGATTCGGCTCATCCGTTGGTATCAGCGGTAACACGATCGTCGTCGGCGCACCGCTTGGTTACTCCGTCCCCGGCGGCGTTTACCGAAGTGGACTCGCGCACGTGTTCGAATACGACGCGTGCAACGAAACGTGGAACGAAACCGATATCCTGCAAGCCAGCGATGCGACTGCAAACGACAACTATGGTACCTCGGTTGCCATCGCTGGCACGCGCATCGTTGTAGGCGCGCCGTTCGACGACGACAATGGCAGTTCCACCGGCAGTGCGTACCTGTTCACGCGCATTGCGGGTTCCTGGATCGAAACGACGAAGATTAATCACACTGCCCCTGTGCGTTACGATTACTTTGGCCAATCGGTTGCAATAAGCGAAACGGGGACGGAGTTGGTCGTTGGCGCGCCGGGACGTGACGGTGTTGGGTTAAACGAAGGCGGCGCGTATGTTTTCGAACGCGTGGCATTCAATTGGTCGCAAACCGACGAACTGGTTGCCAGTGATGCGACTAACTACGACGCATTCGGGCAGTCGGTCGGTATTACAACGGGGACGGTGATCGTCGGCGCGTACAAAGACGACACCGCGCAACTCGACGCCGGCAGCGCGTATGTTTTCACAGGTGACGCAGGCAGTTATGCGGAAATCATTCACACCTTGCCCGATTCGGACGACCAGGGACGGAGCGACAATTACGGTTCCGCCGTCGCCGCCAGCGGCAATACCGCTTACGTCGGTTCATCGTTCGGCAACGATCAAACGCTGGGCGTCACCGGCTCAACCAACACCGGCAGCGCGTACGCTTACCGAATGGATCAACTCGGTCCGTAAACGGAAAATCAAACAACGAGCCCCCCTCCGTCCCTATGCAAAACAACGCATGCGGACGGAGGGGGTTCATCATGTTCGACTTTGTGCATTGTTATTATGAACCGCGCTACATCGCACAGGTCAAATTTATGGATGGCAGATTCGAATATCGTAAGCGCGGCTAAATATCGATCCCATCGTTTTATCCGTTGGTATTGATGGCGGCGCTGACGGGCAGCCGACGTGGTGTGCTGATCGAAATGGAAGTTTGCGATTTTGACCCCGAACATCAAACGCTCGAAGCCAGACCGGAAATCCGTAAACGTGGCAAAGGACATCTTTACCACCTTCCACCAATTGCCGTGCAATGCCTGATGGCGATAACTCGCAATCGCCAGCCCAACGAGCGATTGTTCGTCAACGATGAAGGAATGCCATTTACGCCGAAATCGTTCGAGTTACCGGACAATCAGGAAAAACCATCGCCGTGGCGCGTTTGATTTCGATTATCTTGAGAGGACACGAAACGAGGCAAAATCCCTCGCGGAACACCTTCAAAAAACAATTTCGACGAATTCTTGCACAAAAACAGGCACAAATAAAAAACTGCCCGACGCTAAGTCCGGCAGTCTCAGTAATTGGAAAATCCTGGCGGAGAGGGCGGGATTCGAACCCGCGATAGCTGTTACACTATACACGCGTTCCAGGCGTGCGCCTTAAACCACTCGGCCACCTCTCCGCAACAAGGGCAAATAGAAACGCGCGGGTTGCCGGGGCAGGTCAATTGGAAACTGATGGGGTAATCGTTATTTCGTTCTCGATCACGCGTTGGGCCTTGACGAGCTGGGGCGGCTCTTCCTAGCATCCTCTTAAATTTGGTAGGAATTGATTCCTATATGAATCTCTATAGATACACGCGGTAATCGATTGGATTCCGAACCTCCTAGTCGTTCGACACGTTTCTTTCTCGTCATGGGTTGTCTGGCCAGCTTGGCTGTGGCGGTGCCGTTGCTTGCAGCAGCGCCTTCGACTTCGGCTGAAACTGCGGGCTCCTCTTCCGTCACCCAGTTGTTGCTGTTGATCGGCATCTTTGGCGTGGCGGGTACTTTATTTTACCTTGTTCAGTCGGCGTCCAGCGCACGTGGCCGCCTCAACGGTGTCAATTCAAACGGGCGGGCGGATTTTACCGAGTTGGTGGATGTCTCTTTGCAAGAGGGGGCGCATTTTTTTGAGCGTCTTTGCTGGGCATCCGCTTTGTTGTGCAACATCGCCACCGCTGTGCTGGCGATTCACCTCGGAACGCGTCTCATTCCGAATCACGTCCTGGTGGCAACGTTGGTACCGGCATTTGTCGTTGTTACCGCTCAATTTCTCCTGTTGGATATCATGGCCCGTCATATCGGGTTGGTTCGCTCGGACTGGGTATTGCGTTGGTTGGCGCCGCCTGTGACGGTTCTCAGTTACCCCATTCGACCGTTTCTCGCATTACTCTTCAAAATTGCCGACGCCGCTCGTCCTTCGGACATGGCACTGTTTCGCGTGGTCCAAAACCCCGAATTGCGGATGTTGCCTCATGTTCGAGGCGTGGACCGCGTCGTCGAAGAAGAAGCCGTGGAAATGATCGACTCGGTACGCGAATTCACCGAGAGCATTGCGCGCGACATCATGACGCCACGCACCGAAATCGACGGTGTGGCGCTCGATACGCCGCGTGACGCGCTGATGAATAAATTACACGACACGCACAACAGCCGTTTGATCGTGTATGAAAGCAACCTGGATCACATCGTCGGGTTTCTATTAGCGAAAGAAGTGCTTCTCAACGATCCACGCAATCCGTTCGACCTCATTCGCAAACCTCTGGAGATTTCTGTCACCACGCGATTGCCTGACGTGCTTGTCCAGATGCGCCAGAAACGCTCCTATCTCGCTGTCGTGTTGGACGAATACGGTGGAACGGCAGGAATACTGACGTTGCACGACCTGTTCGAGGCCATCATTGGCGAACACCTCTCCGACGAAGAAGAGGAAGACGAACTTTGGATTGAGACAGACGGACCGGATCGCGCGCGCTTGTCGGGTCGCGTCGAGCTTTGGGAAATTAACCAGGAACTCGATTTAGCACTCGACGAAGCGGTGGCTCGCACGATTGGCGGATACCTGATGTATCGCTTTGGGCGCCTGCCCCAAGTTGGCGACCAATGGGCAGTCGATGGGGGCAATTTCACCGTTGGCGAAATCGTCAACAACCGAATTGAAACGTTGACGTTTGACCGTGATCCGAACGCCCGCGAATTGCGGTCGAAGATGGGGGAGGAAACCTCATGACATTGATTTGGAGTGCCGCCTGCCTCTTCTTCCTGATCGGTTTTGCGATGCGGACGTGGGGCGAGATCGTTGAAATGCGTCACCTGCGTCTGGCAACGTTGCTGCTGGGCGGGGGAGAAAACGATGATCGTTCCAACGAACCTGTTTACCTCGGCACGGTGATTCGTCGCACGCGGATGTGTCTTGGCGCGGCCAAAGTTGTGCGAATCGCCGCCTTGTTTTTGCTCATTCCCTCGACAGTGATTTTGATCCGGGCGCTCGTGTTTGGTGAAATGGCGGGAACACAAAACCAGATTATTTTAGCAGACGTTTTGGCAATCGTCTCGTTGTTTATTCTGTTTCTGGGACTGCACGGGTTGGCCTTGTGGAGTACGGGCCGCGTGTTTGCTTCCAACGAACCGATTGAACCGCCCGCCTGGGTGCTCGACCGCGAAGTTCCCGCGCCGTTGCTGATGATGAGCGGTTGGTATGTTTGGGAACGTATCGTAACCTTGTTCGATTTCGCCCTGGCAGGGATAAACGCCAGTCGTCCCCAAGCGCAGCTTGTTGAAAAAGACGATGCCGTGCGACTCGACGTGTCCATGCCTCACGCCGCTAATCAACCCGACACCGTGCGTTCGATTACCACGGTGAAAAAGAAAAAAGGCGAACGCACCGAGCATGATATGATTCGCGCAATCCAACGACTCGACCGCACGTTTGTGCGCGAAATCATGCGCCCCATCAACCAGGTTACAGCCATTCGCCTGCGTGATTATAACCCGCGCTTGTTTCTTCAACTTTCACGTCGCACAGGATTTACGCGCATCCCCTGTTACCGGGATCAAATTACGAACCTGATCGGTTTCATCAACGTGTACGATATTTTAGACGCGGACGAAACACCCCATAGTCTTGAGGCAATCGTTACGAAACCTCTCTTCGTTCCGGAAGTCGCCCGCGTAAACAATATCCTGAGTGAAATGATCGCCAAGCGCCAACACGTCGCGATTGTGTTCGACGAATTCGGCGGCACATCCGGCTGGCTTTCACGCGAAGATATCTTCGAGGAAATCATTGGCGATGTTGAGGACGAATACGAACGTCCGCGCCAGATGATTCTGGAGGTCAAAAACGGCTTCCTGGTTGATCCTTCGACTGACCTGGATGATTTACGCGATGAAATTGGATTGGCGCTTCCGAAAACCAACTGCGACACGTTGGCTGGTTACGTGTACAATCGGTTGGGACGCGTGCCGAGGCGTGGAGAAACGATCGAAGAAAAAGGCTGGCGTATCCGGGTAGCAGGCATGGATAACCACCGCATTCGCAAACTGCGTTTGACTCCGCCAAAGTCCGAATCCCCAACGTCTTGATTTGCACCCCCATAGGCTGCTCATGTTTTTTCAAGTACTAAAACAATTTTTCTGGGATCTGTTCGATCACCTGGGCCGGTTGCTGACAATCAACCTGCTTTTGGTGTTAACCGTTTTGCCCGCCTGTTTGTTCTCCATCTCAATTTTTTTCGGCTTTTTACACGCGCGTCCCGAACTCAGCGTCCCTTACGGACTCGTGCTGATCTTGCTTTTGTTGCCATTTTTCGGCGCCCTTGTTTTCTCGGGATTATTGACATTCGGACACGATATCAGCCTGGAAAAGGACCCCCCGTTGCGCCGATATTTCACGGGAATTTGCGCGTGCGGAGGGCGGGTTTTTCATTACCTTGCTTTCTCAGGCGCGGTGCTTGGATTGGTCTGGATCAGCCTCTGGTTTTACTGTCTCAGCGACCAATTGCCAGAAAGCATGCGCTACGTCGGTTATGGAATAGGCGGAATTTGTCTATGGATTGGTATTGGTTGGATTGGCATGATGATACACGCGTTGCCAATCGTTGCGCGTGAAAAGAAAACCCTGCGAGCGGTAATGAAACAAAGCTTTCTCCTCCTGCTGCGTTACCCGTTCTTAACTTTCGGCGTATTTCTTGCCGTCGTCTTGTTTATGGCTGCCGGAGTGGCGTTACGTTTGGTTGGTGTTGTGTTATTCGGTTTCACATTGCCGGCGTTGATGATCAACAGCCTGCACGACGTGATTTTCGATTTCGAAGCCCAGCGTGCGGAACTGGCAGCAGAATCGGATGGCAACCAATCGATGCGCCCTGCATCGTGGAAACAGATTCACGCGAAACAGGCCGAACGCGAAGAAGAGAAAATGAAAAAATCCCGGTACAACCGCGGGTGGGCGGATATCATGCGGCCCTGGGAAATGTAAACGATTCCAAATAGAACAAAGGAGTTCTTATGTCGAACACCTCCGTATTATTTTCAGGTATTCCAGGCAGAATGGCCAGTGAAGTCGCCCTCGCCGTTCTGAAATCCAGCGCGCGTACAGGTTTATCGCTGGCAGAAATCGCTCTGACAGACGAAAGTTGCCCTTACAAAACGGCGGCTGTGGGCGAGCACGAATTCACGCTTGTCAAACCTTCGCAACGCGAGGCGCTCGATGTGCCTGCCGGTACGATTGCGGTTGATTTCACCTGGCCTGAATCCGCACTGGTGAACATCGAGTATTTCACCTCGAAAAAAATCCCCTTTGTCATAGGAACCACCGGTTACGACCAGGCAAAGGCGCGCGCCATGGTCGAAGCCAGCGGTGTTCCCGCCGTGATCGCCCCCAACATGGCTATACCGATCGTCCTGATGCAGATTGCCCTCGATTATCTCGCGGCGAATTTTCCCGGTGCGTTGGCCGGATATCAATTCAGCGTATCGGAGTCGCACCAATCGACCAAAAAAGACACCAGCGGCACGGCCAAGGCCGTGGTGGGGGATTTCGCCAAACTGGGTCTGCCCATCACAACCGACCAGATCCAGATGATCCGCGACCCGAAAACGCAAACCGAACAACTCGGGGTGCCGGAAGAATTCCTGACCGGTCACGCCTATCACTATTACGAAATGACATCGGAAAGTGGTGACGTTCGCATGAAACTCTCGCACGAAATCAATGGTCGTGGCGTTTACACCCATGGGTCGGTAACGGCAGTTGAGTTCCTGTCCCGCCGCATGGCCGAAGGCGTGGGCGGCAAAGTGTTCACCATGATGGATGTCATGCGCGACATGCAGTAAACAGGAACTCCCTGAAATTCCAAACTCATCGTTGCGCATCGGACTCGGGCTCAGGTCTCGTACCGATGCACGCTCCCTTCGCCCTTGCCTTGCGCGCCTCGATTTTGAAAATACAGGAAGTTCCTCGATCGATTCAATTTTATTCTGGAATCGCCCCAAATCATCCCTTCCGCAAAGGGCTTTATTGTACCGCTAGAAAAAAATCGGATTGTTCGTGAACAGTGTTTGCATTGGAACGGTCACTTGTTGCATAGTTTATACGCTTTTTTATTTCACCTAAGGATGTTTACATCATGTTATCAGCTCGCGACTTGAAAGGTTGTTATCCCGCTCTGATCACACCGATGAAGAAAGAGGAAGGCCGCACCGTCATCGACGTTGAAGCGTTCCACTATCTCATCGCCAAAATGGTCGATGCCGGAGTAACAGGTCTGTTGTTCGCCGGCACGACAGGCCAAAGCGCCACCTTGACCCACGATGAACAGGTCAAACTGGTGAACGACGGCGCCCTGTATGCCCGTGGATACGCGGCTGGTAAAGGTCGCGATATCCAGATTCTCGCCTCTGCCGGGTCCAACTCGACGATGGAGGCGGTCGATCTCAGCCGCCGCATCCTCGCCGAAGGCCGCGTCGATGCCCTCCTGCACGTCACCGGGTACTACAACAACCCGCCCCAGGAAGGTCTCTACAAGCATTTCGCGCTGATGGGCGACATCGCCGGGGAATGCAATTCCTCTGTGATTCTGTACAACGTCCCGGGTCGAACGAACTCAAACCTGGAAGCCGAGACGACCATCGAACTGGCCAAGCACCCGGCCATTGTGGCCGTCAAGGAAGCCAGCGGTAAACTCGACCAGGTGCAGAAGATCATCGATAACACCGACAAGAACGCCTTCACGGTGATTTCCGGCGAAGACCACTTGGTGGCCGAAATCATCAAGCGCGGCGGTTCGGGCGTGATTTCCGCCTCGGCCAACGCGTGGCCGCGCGAATTCCAGGTGCTTTGCGAACTGGCGCTGGCGGGCGAGCACGAAAAAGCCGCCGAGCTCCAGGAAGCCCTGATGCCGTGCGTCAAAGCAACGTTCTGCGTCAAGAATCCGATTCCGCTTCATTATATCCTGAAGTCGGAAATTCGGGCGCCTCTGGTGACGATCAACGAAATCAAAGAACCCGCCCGCAGCAAGGCGATCGAGACGATCAACGCGGCGACGGCGATTACCGAATTCGTTCACGTGGGCACGCACGTCAGCGTTTGATTCTTAGAACGCGTTGCTTTCCATTTCTCGGGGCGGAGTCCGGCAAAGGATTCCGCCCCTTGCTTTATTTAGCCGGTTGGTCATTGCATTCGAAAAGTTTTCCGCGCATCAAGCATGGCGGGAAAGGTGGAACGGAAGCGGTGGGGGGCGAGTAAATGGTTTCCATCACCCATTAACCGATCAGCGAAACACCGAATCACGCATTGTTAATAAAACTTGGAATCCAAGAACCTTCCTGGATTCCAAGGTGATCTAACGCACTTCCACAAAAAAAGGAAAAGAATCATTCACTTTTTGGCATGACGCGTATAGGGTTTGACGGTCCCTTCTCAATCCTTAATTGCAACGGGCAGTTTTCCGTAAATCGAACTGCATGGACAATTTTTCGTGAAACAGGGTCGATTCGTATTTTTCGACCGAATAAATTTTCTCCGTCATGATCCCACAACTCGTAAGGTTTATTTTCCCCCTGAAAAAAAATAATCGTATCGGACGACTCCGACTGGGACTCATTGCTCTTTTTGTATTGGATGTATTTAAAATTTTCTAACCCCAATTCATTGTTTACCGGAACCGATACAGAGTCTTCATTTTCCTTGTTCGTAATTTCAAGTGTCAGAGACGTATCGTCTCGGACGATCTTTACAAGCTGACTCTTGTTGTCTAACAGGATGCTATTTGATAGGGACTGTTCCTTTTCAAACGCATTGAACTTTTCTTCTGGCAAAATCCGGATCGTTTGGAGCGTCACGCTGGTGATAGTTTCAATTTCCTTCACGGCATCGATCGTTTCCTCCAACGACATATCTACCATTTTACAGGCTGAAGTAGATTTCTCTTTTTCGGAGGATACCTGCACCCAATCGACTCGATCCGGCAGTACAATGTTGGTGACGTCCGTTTTTTTGACACCGTCGCTTGCTGCAATGGCGTGAGTTGCCAAGGTACACAAAACCAAATAAATAAGAGTACGAATCGTTGAACATTTTTCCATCACGAATTCCCTTTCATCCGACTTGTAAATCGTTAAGTTTCCTGAAGAATTGAAATGAAATAGAAAGGCAGCAAAAACGATTACTTCCTCCCCAAACATATTCCAATGACGGCGATTCGTTGCTCGGTGGCGTGGAGAACAATTTTGCGCGTGTCGAACCATGGCTGGAATGAGTGGCAAAAGTGGGACAGGAACTATTTGATTGCCTCCATGTCGCCTGCGCTGCCACCATGTTCATTATGCCTCGACTCGTTCTTTCCAGCGTTCTCTACCATGTACCCCATCGCGTCAACCGGCGCCAGGATATTTTACTCGACGAGACCAATCTCCAACCGGCCAACGAACACCAGCCAATGGATATGCCTGGGGAGGATAAATCGTTCCTATCCCACTGATGCACAAATCTGTTGATGCACAAATCTGTTTTATTGGCATCGGCGCGGCAATAGTGATGTACCTTTTCATCATATAATTCCTACAAATTCTTTTTCCGCTTTCCTATAATCAGTTGACCATTTTCCCGATTCGTGAAATGATACTTCGAATTCAGGGTGTGCGCACATTTCTCAACCCATCAGGTTCAATCCCCCGAAAATTAAGAACAACGGCAAGTCTAATTGACGACAGGCTCTAGTGATTTTGATCTTTTCTTTCTTCGTGTTCCTTTGTGTCTTGGTGCCTTTGTGGGGATATTTTCTTTGTTTGGACTAAAATGCGCCTTGGGGTATTTGGGATTGCGACCCGCACCCCCTCGTCGCATCACCAGCGCGACACAATTCTCGGGCCAAAGGATTCGCAGTGACCACGAAGCGCGCAACGCCAGATTTAGGCATTCCTTTTGAAGCGGGCGATCTGATTTTAGCCGCCGTTTCGGGAGGCGCGGATTCGGTTTTTCTCGCCATCTGGCTGCTCGAACAAGCGCCTGCGAAAAAATGGCGCATTGAAATCGTGCATGTCCACCATCACCAACGCGCTGAGGAGGCCGACGGCGACGCGGCGTTTGTGCAAACGTTCGCTCAAACGCGCGGGATCGAATGCCACGTGGTGCACCTGGAGCCGGAACGGTTCACAGCCGACGATTCGCTCGAAGCGCAAATGCGCGAGTCCCGTCTGCGGGCGCTGCACGATCTGGCGCGTCTGCGCGGGGCCAAGGCCATCGCGCTTGGGCACCACGCGAACGACGCCGCCGAGACGTTTTTGCTGATGGCGTTGCGCGGGTCGGGACCGACGGGACTCGGGTCGTTGCGCGAGGTTCGCTGGATTGAAAACGAGGGCGTTTGGCTGTACCGGCCGCTACTCCAGCGTTCGCGCATCGACATCGAGGGCGAACTGCGTCGTCGGCAACAGCTTTGGCGGCGCGATTCGACGAACGAGAGCATGGATTTTCGCCGCAATCGCCTGCGGGCCGAGGTCATTCCCTTGTTGCTGGACATCGAGCCGGGCACGATTGGGGTGCTGGCGCGGTCGGCGGCGCTTTGTGCCGAGGAAAGCGCCTTGCTGGCGGAAATGGCGGGCGAGGCAGCCGAACGCGTGCGGCTATCGAGCCTGGAAAAATCGACGCTGCTGGACGCGCATGGATTGCGCGAAATGAATCCGACGCTGGCAAAAATCGTCATTCGGTCGGAGTGGACCGGTTTACTTCAAAGGGTTTATGCTAAAACTGGTCCGAACCGCGTCGAGCCAGCCTGTGTCCCCTTGCCACCTCCGCATTCTTTTTTAGAGAATCTCCATCAGCGGGTTCTGAATCCCCAAGGCGAGGAGTCGCAAATGGGGTCAACCGGTGGAGTGGCGGTCACGGCGACGAATAATCTGGTGTTGTTGCACGCCGAGGACGCCCATTCGGACGAAGAACTGGCGGCGCATTTTCGCCGAATGCGTCGGGTTGTATTTTTGCCCCCGGCCATGGTTTCGGTTCCAGTGCACTTTTCCACGCAACGGACCATTCCTCAAACGCGCGAGATTCCGCTGCCCAATGGCCAGGGTAAGCTGGTCGTTTCTATCAAGTACGCCCAGCATTACCGGCCGAATTTGAACGCGCCGGAGTACCGTACGCAACACGCGGCAATTTTCGATGCGGAATTGGTTCGCGGTAATTTAGTGTTGCAAAACGCCCACGATAACGGGCGGATCGAAATGGGTTCGGGCGGGGGCAAGTACCTGCCCTCCGTGCTCCAGGAAGCGGGCATCCCGGCGGGCCTGCGCGACCGGGTGGCCGTACTCGCCGACGAACGCGGCGTGCTCTGGGTGCCGGGCGTTCGGCGAGCAGTCGAAGCCTACATCCGTCCAACGACGACTATTTGCCTGATGATCGCGTGGGAACCCGAAGAATAACATTCGTTGGACCTGTAATCATAGAAAGAGGAACTCGCAACCATGCAAATCGGTGTGGCGAAAGAGATTCGAGAAGGTGAAGCGCGTGTCGCGACGACGCCAGATTCGGTGAAGAAGCTATGCGCGTGGAACGTCGAGGTGGTAATCGAATCCGGAGCGGGCGACGCGTCGTCTTATCCCGATGAACACTACGAAAAGGCGGGCGCGAAAATCGGTAACCGCGACGAGGTGTTTGCCTGCGACGTGGTGCTGAAAGTTGCCTGCCCAACCGAGGAAGAAGTCGGCGCCATCAAGGAAGGCGGCACGTTGGTGTCGTGCATCGATCCGTTTGGCGAGGGCAAAGCCTGTATCGCCAAGCTGGCCGAGAAAAAAGCCAGCGCCATCGGCATGGAACTGATTCCACGAATTACGCGTGCCCAGGCGATGGACATTTTGTCTTCGCAGGCAAACATTGCGGGCTACAAAGCCGTGCTCGAAGCCGTGCATCACTTTGGCAAGATGATGCCGATGATGATGACGGCGGCGGGTTCGGTGCCGCCTGCGAAAGTCATCGTGCTTGGCGCGGGCGTGGCGGGTCTTCAGGCCATTGCGACTGCCAAACGACTCGGCGCGCAAGTCGAAGCCTTCGACGTGCGACCCGAAGTGCGTGAACAAATCGAATCGGTCGGCGCGAAATTTCTCGATCTCGGCATCGACGAGTCGGGGAGCGGCGAAGGCGGCTACGCGAAGGAGCTTTCCGAGGAAGGCAAGCAGCGCCAGAAAGTAGCGCTGACGAAAGCCATCCCGCGTGCGGATATCGTAATCACCACGGCTCAGATTCCCGGGCGTCCGGCGCCGGTTCTGGTAACCGAAGAAGCCGTCGGGAACATGAAACCGGGTTCTGTGATCGTCGATATGGCCGCCGGATCGGGCGGCAATTGTCCATTGAGCGAAGCGGGCAAAGTCGTCGTGAAAAATGGCGTGACGCTGGTCGGTTACACGGACTTTCCGTCGCGGGTGGCGTGCCATTCGAGCCAGTTCTTCGCGCGTAACTTGGTGAATCTGCTCGAACTGATCATCGACGCGAAAGCCGAAGGCGGTCCTGCGCTGAAGTGGGATCTGGAAGACCCCATTATCGACGGCGCGTTGGTGACGCACGAGGGCCAGGTGCGGTGGCCGAAGCAAAACGCGTGACGCCTTACTGGCAATGATTTCTCAAGGAGGTTTTTCCCATGGTTGAATTAGTCGCATCCCCCTGGATGGTGGGGTTATTCATTTTCGTTCTCGCGTGCGTTGTCGGTTATCACGTGATTTGGAACGTAACGCCCGCGTTGCACACCCCGTTGATGTCGGTGACGAATGCCATTTCGGCGATTATTCTCGTCGGTTGCATTTTGGTGTGCGGGGCCGAGGCCAGTCCATTGTTGGCGAAAATTCTCGGTTTCATTGGATTGGTGGTCGCCTCGATTAACGTGTTCGGTGGATTCGCCGTCACCCATCGCATGCTTGCCATGTACAAGAAGAAATAAGGAAAGTCGAAAATATGAATCTTCATCCAGATTTTTTTGCGTTCGTTTATCTGGTCGCTTCGATCTTCTTTATTTTCGGATTGAAGGGTCTCAGTTCGCCGGCCACCGCGCGGCGCGGTAACACAATGGCCATTATTGGCATGTTGATGGCCGTCGGTATAACGTTGCTTCATCCGACGATCGACTACAGCAACATGGGGTGGATTGTCGGTGGTCTTGCCATTGGCGCCGCCATTGGGATTCCCCTCGCCACGAAGGTCAAAATGACCTCGATGCCGGAACTGGTCGCGATGCTGCACAGCTTCGTGGGTTTGGCGGCAGTGCTAGTCGGGATTGGGACCTATTTGCTTCACACGGGTGCAGGCGATCACATCAGTGCATTAAGCATGATTGAAATTTTCGTCGGTGTATTCATCGGGGCCATTACCTTTACCGGTTCCGTGGTTGCGTTTGGAAAACTGAGTGGCCGTTTCGGGTCGGCGCCGGTGAGTTTCGCGGGCCAACACTTCCTGAACCTGTTCATTTTCCTGGTGATGACGGCGCTCGGTATCACGTTCGCCCTGACGGGTGAAATCGCATGGCTTTATGCGATGACGGCGTTGGCGTTGGTGCTTGGCGTGACGTTGATTATTCCCATCGGCGGCGCCGACATGCCGGTGATCGTCTCGATGCTCAACTCGTATTCGGGATGGGCCGCTTCGGCGACAGGTTTTACTTTGCAGAACAACCTGCTGATTGTGACAGGGGCGCTCGTCGGTTCATCGGGCGCGATTCTTAGCTACATCATGTGCAAAGCCATGAACCGTTCATTCCTGAACGTGATTCTGGGCGGGTTCGGTACCGGCGACGACGCCGCAGCCGCTGCAACGTCTTCGTCGGGTAAAATGCACAAGACTGCCGCCGTGGACGACGCCACGTTCATGATGAGTAACGCCAGCAAGGTGATTATCGTTCCTGGTTATGGTATGGCCGTGGCCCAGGCTCAACATGCCGTGCGCGAATTGACCGATATGCTGATTGAAAAAGGCGTCACCGTGAAATTCGCGATCCATCCCGTGGCGGGACGCATGCCCGGTCACATGAACGTGCTCTTGGCCGAAGCGGACATTCCCTACGACATTGTTTTCGAGCAGGAAGAAATCAACAACGAATTCGCCGACGCCGACGTGGCACTCGTGATTGGCGCCAACGACGTGGTTAACCCTGCTGCGAAGACCGATAAGTCCAGCCCGATTTACGGCATGCCGATCCTTGACGCGTACAAATCGAAAATGGTTTACTGCATCAAACGTTCGATGAAACCCGGTTATGCGGGCGTTGAAAACGAACTTTATTACGCGGACAACTGCATGATGGTGTTTGGCGATGCGAAGCACGTTTGTGAAAAGATGGTTGGCGCGTTGAAAGACTAAATTTTTCTGAAGAGGGACGGAGACCAACATGACCCCCGATACGTGTCCCGTTTGGGATTTGACTTCGTATTTTCCCGCCTTCGATGGGCCTGAGTTTCAGGCCCATCGCGATCGTTTGGAGCAAGGTCTTGTCGAATTAGGCGAATCGCTCAAGGCGCTCGGTGCGATTACCACTGACAATGTGGAAGCGTGGGAAAGTGCGCTAGCGCGGCACGAAGAACTTCTCGCCGATTATTCGCACCTTGCATCGTATATCGGGTGCCTGGTTTCCGCCGATAGCAACAACGATGACTATCGCCGCGAACAAGCGCGTCTTTCGCGACTTGGCGCGACGTACAAAAAAGCCATGGCGCCCTACATGGCAGCGCTTCGCACGGTGGGGGACGGAGAATTCGATGCTCTTTTTTCGCGTCCATCTCTTGCCTCGGCGCGTTATTCGTTCGACCGCGACCGCGAAGAAGCCCAGAAGACAATGGCGCCAGAATTGGAAGTACTTTCCGCCGATTTGGGCGTCGATGGAATCGGCGCGTGGGGCCGTTTGTATAACAATGTCGCGGGCCGATTGGAATTCGATCTGCCGCAAGCCGATGGCACGACGAAGAAGGTTCCCTTCGCGCAAAAAAACACGTTGCTGAACGACCCTGATCCCTCCGTGCGCAAAGCCGTTTTGGAAAATTCAAATGCCGCTTGGGAATCCGTCGGCGATGTGGCCGCCGCGTGCCTCAATGGCATTGGCGGCGTGCGCCATACACTGAATAAATATCGCGGCGTGGATCGTTTTCTCGACGTGGCGATGTTTCAATCCGGCGTCAAACAAGCCACCATCGACCAGATGTGGTCCGTGGTGACAGAGCACCGCGCATTGGCGCAGCGTTACCTGCGCATCAAAGCCCGTTTGCTTGGTCGAGGCGATACATTAGGTTTCCAGGACCTTGCCGCGCCGCTGCCGATTGAATCGAGTAACGAGCGCCTGACGTGGCAGCAAGGGACGGAGATGTTACTTGGCGCTTTCGACGCCGATTATCCCGCGTTTGCCGAATTTGCACGCATGATGCTCGGCAAAAAATTCGTCGAAGCCGAACCACGCGCGGGCAAACGACCCGGCGCGTTTTGCACGTCGTCGTACAAATCGCTCGAATCGCGCGTTTTTATGACGTTTGGCGGTTCAGTCAGCGACGTGCTCACGCTCGCCCATGAACTTGGGCATGCGTACCACAATTGGGTGATGCGCGATCTCCGTCCCTTTGCGCGTTCGTACCCCATGACGTTGGCGGAAACGGCCTCGACGTTTGCCGAGGACCTGCTTGCGCGCGCGGTGATCGACGACCCGGGGACGGAGTCCGCCGTGCGTCTGCAACTACTCGACATGCAACTCGAAAACGCCGCGACGTTCCTGCTCAACATTCACATGCGTTACATTTTCGAGGAAGCTTTCTACACCGAGCGTGCGAATGGCGAACTCAGCGTCGCGCGGCTCAAGGAACTGATGCTCGATGCGCAACGCGCGTGTTATGGCGACGTGCTGGACGCCGATCAAATGGACCCGTGGTTTTGGGCGTCGAAACTGCACTTCTATATCACCGGAATCACGTTTTACAACTTCCCGTACACGTTTGGTTATCTGTTCAGCCAGGGACTTTCCGCCCGGTTTCAGGTCGAAGGCGCACCGTTCATTCCAAAGTACGAACAGTTGCTGCGCCTGACCGGTAGCGACACGGCGGAAGGCGTCGCGCAACGGAGCCTCGGTGTGGATTTGACGCAGCCCGATTTCTGGCGCGATTCGCTCTCGGTGCTGGAAAACCGCATCGCGTTGTTCGAGAAAACCGCGGGCGAATTGATCAAATAATCGCTTTCACGATTCCAGATCGAAGTAGCGCTTGCACGCCGTGCGAAAACTTTTCGCCGTGAAAATAAAGGCGATGATGGTGCCCGATGCAGATCCGAAAATGAGGATGAAGCTCGCAAAGTTTTCGTTTATCGTGTGAACAAACCGCGTCAGAACGATGATAAATCCGATCGGTGCGCCGACAGCGAGCGCGCTCCACGCGATGGGAAGCAAATACGCGCGCGCTTGTCGCTCACTACTCGAACACAACCGAACCAACGAGTCGGTTAATCCCCAAATCGAAATCGACAGAGGGGCAAGAACGATGACGATCATGATAAGAACGACGCGCCATTCGTCTTTCGATTCGAAAATCAATGCAATGAACATGAGGGGTTGCGAAACCATCGAAGGCAACAGTGCCCAACCCAATGGCGGTAAAATATTGCGCAGCAAAAACCGAGGGACGGAGATAGGCGTGACGGCAAGGTCCATTCGTAATGGGCGCTTGGTGAGTTTCGTCAATCGTGGCACGACGCGAATTTGCAGCCAGACCGCGTTTGCCATGGCGATAAACGGAATGCTGAGCGCGAGCAACAACCCCGAGAGCATATCGCCACGCGACGCCTCGCGAATGGCTTCGACAGCAAGCCACAACGCCGCGCCGGTCACGATCAAATCGAGCAGGATGATCAGCGCGTTTTTTACGAGCTTGGATTTCATCATCCATTTGCCTCGGGTTCAAAATTGAAATAATTTTCACATACTACGTCAAAACGTTGCCTTGTTCGTTGGATGGTCTTGAATAAAAGTACGAAATATATAAATGGTAGAAAAAGAAAACCTAAAAACTCAGTTCCTTCTCCAAGAAGTGCGAAGGGTATGGAACCAAAAATAAAAATCGCAAGTGGAACGCTAATAATAATGTATATTCGGGTTAATAAAAACCAAAGTAGATTCACGGAGGTTTGATGGAATTGAAGCATATGAATCATTATATTCACTACTCCTAAAATTGAAAGAGCATAAAAGGAGGAGCAAGCAGAAATGGAAAAGGGGACGAAAAAAAGACATGAAACCAAATCTGAATTTTGAAAAAATATATAAGGAGAAAGAACGATCATTGGAACAATGGTGATAATTAGTGGCAGTAACGCTCGCTGCATGGAGGGACTTATTTCATCCTTCAAATATTGAGAGACGTGAATAGGAGTCGTTGCCAAATCTATTCTTCGTTCACGTTTGGAAAGCGCAATAAGCTTTGGTGTTGTACGCAATAAAATCCAAATTGAATTGCATGCCGCAATGAACGGGAGTATACCAAAATAAAATCCCCATATATCCATGTTGTCGTAATGGCTATGGCTTGCCAATATGACCAGCTTCATTGCCGCGAGCACCATTGCCCCATCAAGCACCCAAGCTCCCACATTTTTCCATTTCGCGCTTGCCGCCATCGTTCGCTCGCCCCGTAAAGTTTCGACCACTTCACCAGGATTCTCTTGTCTTTCCCGCCCCAGCGAAAGCCAAATTGCGCCAACTGAACCGAAAAGGCATCGCCCGCGCTCATGAATTCTCTTGCCCTGCAAACCATCGACAACGCCAGCGACACCCCGCGCCTGGAGATGGGCGGCCAGGCCGTGATCGAAGGCGTGCTGATGCGGTCGCGCACCGGGTACGCCGTGGCGTTGCGCCGCGAAGACGGCGCGATTCAAGTGCGCCAGGTGCCCTACGTGGCGCTGATGAAAAAGTACACCTGGGCGCGAATCCCCGTCCTGCGCGGAGCCGTCGCGCTTTTTGAAATGATGGCCGTTGGCACGCGGGCGCTCAACTGGTCGGCGCAAGTGTACGAAGAGCGCCTGAAAAAAGAGGAAGCCGCGCAACGAAGTGGCACTGCTGAAAGTTCAGGACGTTCTTCAGAGGCGCAAGATCAAGGCGCGCGAGGTGAGAACGACCTGCCCCAATCGGCCAGCGACGCCTGGCGCCAGGCCGGCTTCCTTGGCATGATGGCCATCAGTCTCTCGCTGGTTATTCTGATGGTGGTCATCGCGCCGAACTTTCTGGCCGCGATGGTGGGGAAAATCGGCTGGGTGAGCGATTGGGCCACCGGGCGTGGCACGTTAGGTTTTACCGAAGAAAACCACCCGATCCTGTTCAACCTTGTCAGTGGACTGTTCCGCGCACTGATCGTCGTCGGATACGTCTGGGTGATTTCGCTCAATCGCGACATCCGCCGCGTGTTCGAGTACCACGGCGCCGAGCACAAAGCGGTGCTCGATTTCGAGCAAGGCGGCGACGTCACCGTCTCGCGCGCCCAGGCCCACGACACCTTGCACCCGCGTTGCGGCACCACGTTTATTGCGGTCGTGATTCTGGTGTCGATTGTGGCGTTTGCGCTCGTGGCGGCAATACTAGTGACATACGTTTCTGGTTTTCCCGACTGGCCGTTCATCGTGCGCAAACTCGTCACCGTCGCGTGCCATATTCTGGTGCTACCGCTCGTAGCGGGTATCGCGTTCGAGATCATGAAATTCTGCGCCCGCCGCCCGCGCAACCCGATGTGCCGGGCGCTGCTGTGGCCGGGATACCGGTTTCAACGTTTGACCACCCGACACCCCAACGACCACCAGGTCGAAGTCGCGATTGTATCGATGCTGGCCGCTTTGGCGATTGCACCGGACGAAAAACAAGCGCATGAATATGTGGTACGCGGATTGCAGGACGATGAATCGGCCCCGGGATACCGGGCAGACGCGCGGCCCGCGTCGGTGAGGCCCTGTCAGGAGGCTTCGCAAGGATGATCTCAAAGTCGCAATCTCGGTGTTGCGCATCGGTCTCGGACTCCCGCAACGTAGCGCTGCTACGCCTTGGTCGTCCTCGCCTCGCGCGCCTTGATCTTGCAACTTTTAGATTCATCCAGTGCCGTGATATTATGTTTCTTGAGGTGCTCCAATGACGGACAAAAACGTGCTCGAAAAACCGGTCGTGCTCTTCGACGACAGTTGTAAGCTGTGCGCGACGACCACCAGCCAAATGAAATCGCTCGACAAGGAAGGCGTCATCGAATGGCTCGACCTGCATAACGAAGCCGTGCGCCGCCGGTTTCCGAGCATCGATTGGCACCGCGCCGAGGAAGAAATCCACCTGATTCATACCGACGGCAAAGTGCGCACCGGTGCGCGTGCCGTGCGCGACATCGCCGAGCTGATCGGCGGTGAAGTTGGCTCGGCGGCAGCCAAGGCGATGGACCTGCCCGGCGTGCGCGACGCCGCGGATTTGATCTACCACATCGTGGCCGAAAACCGGCACAAGATTATGGGCGGGAAGTGAGGGGAGGAGTTGAATGCTAGTAAAGACAAAGCCTTTTTTTGCTTGTTAGAGATGGGGGAAAAACCGTGTTGAACAATGAAAGATACGACTTGTCGAATCGTCTAATTCATTTTTTTCGCAAATTGGATTCGGAGGATGACTCCGCTCCAGAAATACCTGAAGATTGGGGCTTTGGAAATATAGCTGATGATACAGTATTCTCTTCTATGTTTTTGATGCGTTCTGCAATCCGATATGGACATCTTTGGGCGACTTGGTCATTGCGAAAAAAAATAAGAACGATTTATGGCCCATACCCGGCGATATGCTTTAGTGAAATGCCAACAGCAGCTTTTATTGAGGCATCTCGTGCCCGCCAAAAGGTGGGACAAAAAATAAGTTCACATGCTCTAACTTTTTTAAAGAAGGAAATGTATTCTATTGGTGCTAATCCAGCAATTTATGGTTTAAGTGATCGCTTAGCAACACTTCCAAGCCATGGTGAGCCTAGGATGATCGATAGCTCTCTACTACCTGAACGGGAGGAATATAGATATATCACGTATAATCCCACAGCTCGCACTGCCATTGATTGGACTCACGAGCGTGAATGGCGCTGGCCCTGTACTGATGATATATCAGCCTTTGAAAAGGAAATAGAAGAAATGGGGATTGTTGATGGTGTGAAGGACATTCCCGGCCTTGATTTATACTCTAGTGAGTTGAAAGATATTGGAGTCATTGTGAATTCTCAAGACGAATCGCAGATGGTTCTTCATGATATCTTATCATTAATTGATCGCGGTATCATATCTAAGAAAACGTATTCCTATATTCTGATCACAGAAAGCATCACTGAAGTCTCTTCTATACGAGATCCAAAACAGGAACGCGACGCAATTCGTGCTGCAATGATCGATCTTGCTCCATTTACCACTCCTGAGCCAGTACGAGACAAGAAGATAGCTGATAGGATTTGTGGTATGGTACAAGATATCGAAAACAAAGCGGGTAATTTAGAAGATGGTGAATTGGGTGGCTGCTGGCTTTGGCTGATTGATAACTTTCATGAAGTGACTAGGGCTTTACTTTATCAAGGTAAGATTGTGGTGAATAACGATGGCAAATACTTGGTCGAACTTACGGATTATGACGCGAGACGCAGTTTGAGGCAGCGAGAGGAAATGACAAAAGAACTAGCAACACTTGTTTACAACGAATTTGGGCTTACAGCAGGATATTTTTCCGTTTTAGGTTCTCAAGATTATAATGAAGTACCGTTTTACAACGACGATCATCTTGACAATCATGTCTTCTACAATTGGGCGAACTTTGGTTTGTAATTTTTTTTGACTCTCCAAATTTCTGTCCTTCGAATAAAAAACATCTCGTCGCCGTTCCAACCCGTTTGCTCTGAATAGGGTCAGGTAATTAACGCCCCTCGACGAGCGAATCGCCCGAATGCTGGTTTTTCTCCTCACCCTTTTGTGTTGCGCGGTGGCCGCCCGGTGGCTGGTGGATTGTCTGTGGGGGATTGGGAATTCGCCCGACCGTCCTGAAGGGGGAACGGGCATCTTGCCCGTTCAAGAACCTTCACCCAAAGGGGCCGGACGCCCGTTCTCCTTTCCAAACGACACTGAATCCGTCGCCGATCGGCTCGTGCTGTGGGCCGTGCTCGGGATGACGCTGTTTTTGTGCGTGCCGCTCGCGACGGGTTTTGCGCTCGGTTCCGTGCATGTTCCCGCGAGGTTGGTGGGGTATGGCGTCGCGCTTGTGGCGACGGGGGCGTGGCACGCGTGGTTGCGTCACCAAAAAGGCAAGCGCGGTCTTGGCCTCCTGCTTCCGGGCGAATCGCTTCTTGTGGCGTGGCGGGCCGAAATGAGCGCGGCATCGTGGAAAGCCCGCGCGGCGTGGGGCGTGGTCGTGGGTTGGGTGGCGCTCGCCGCCGTGCCCGGGTGGTTTTTGCAGCCGCGATTTGTGGACGCCGCCGAATACCACGCGATTTTCCCGATTCATTTACTGACCGAAGATCACTTTTCCATGGCGTTGCGCCACGAATACGATCTGGCGCCGACGTGGTGGTGGGCCGAAACGTTTTCGAACCTGAAAGCGTTCGGCGTGCTGCAACTTGCCGAAGCGCGTGGCGGTTCGCTCAAAGGCGCGGGCCTGATCCAGGCCGCGTTCGCGCTCGTGTGGCTCTTGGCGTTCTGGGCGGCGGGGCGGAGACTCGAATTGCGCGGCGCGGCGCTCGCCGCCGGAGCGTTCGTGTTCGTCTCGATGCCGGATTTTATCCTGCAACTGACCGAAATTTACTCCGACGTGCAAGGCGCCGCCGCTGTGTGCGTTGCCGTTTGGGGTCTGCTGGGTTTGGCGCTCTCACCGAATCCCCGGCGATGGATTGTGCCGGTGGCGTTGGGATTGGGGCAAATGGTCGGCGCGAAATCCTCGCTCGTGCTTGCAACGGGGTTGCTGGGGCTCGTCTCACTCGTCATCGCGTGGCGCCGGGGGACGGAGACGTGCGAACGCATGAGGTTTGTAGGCGGAATGTTGCTCGCGGGTTTGATCGCGGGACACATCATGGGCGGACCTTGGATTCTGCGTTCGTGGATCGTGTACGGGAACCCACTTTTCCCGCTAAAACTCGAAGCAGCCGGGCATGTGATCTTCGACGGTCCCGTTGGCGCGGATTTGAATTCCGCGCGCGTGCGTCAATCGGGCCTGACGTGGCTGGATTTATATTGGAGGCCGCCGTTTGAAACGCTTGGTGTTACGCACCTCGGCAATCGTCTCAGCGGCCACGGCCCGGCGACGCTTGGTTTGATCGTTCCGTCGGTGGTTGCGTTGCTGGTGGGGTGGTGGCGCGAGCGCAAACGCGGTTGGGGGCTTGTGTTGTTGTTGGTGGGCGTGTTGGTTGTTGGAATTCCCGACATCTGGTGGCCGCGGTATAGCCTGGCTGTCGTGACGCTGGGAGCGCTGGCGTTTGCATGGTTGCTGACAAAATCATCGCGTCTTCCACGCACGTATTTCCTCGCGGTGTTGACGGCTGCCGCGTTGTGGAACGGAATTCGAGTTGTGCCTGCTGTGCTGGGCTGGCCTCGACCGCCCGTTGTGGCGGCCTATCCGTTTTTGACCGGCGATGCGTGGCCGGAAACCAACTGGGCAATGCCGGGCGAATACACGGCACGCGATTTTGCGCGCGAGGAACTGACGCGCGACGCGGAAAATTGGGTGGGCGGGATCATGCCGGACTTTTCGACGCTCTGGATGTACCACCGGGATCATCCATTCCAGCCGGTTGGCTTGCCGCAGATAAAAATGACAGCGGGCGAGGACGAATGGATCGCGCAAGTGCTCGCCAGCCGCGCGACGCACATCCTCGCGCGTCTCGATTCGCCGGAGTATGAAGCACTCCATCGCCATCCCGATTCGTTCGCGTTGATTTTTCAGGACACCGCATGGTCCGCCGAACACCCGTGGGGACCTTGGCCTTACACACGCGAATCCGTGTGGGAGGTCCGCCGATGACAGAAGTGCCAAACACCGTCAAACGCAGCGCCCAGCGTCGTTGGCCGCTTGAAATCATCGTTGCCTTGGTGATTTCCGCCCTTGGGTTCGGAGCGTACTGGGCGCATCCGTCCCGGGGTAAAGAAGTTCGTCTTCTGTGGCATCGATTCTATCGTCCGCTGCCCCAGCAAGGCTTGTCGTTCGACGGATCGCATTGTCTGGCGCATTTGGAGAACGGGCAATTCACCGAGTGGACCTATCTGATTAACCGCGCGGCGTACAAACGTTGGCAGTTGCGCGAAACGGCGCCGCATGGGCTCGCGGAACTGACAGAACGTTGGCAGGATGGCTTGTGGAACGCGCCGACACAGGAGCAGTGGGAAACCGCGTTCGAGAAGTTCGACGCCCAGTGGCAGGAGCAGCGAGAAAAATATCCCGCAGAGCAGCGCTGGGATGTGGAAGAACTTGCCGCGGACGGGTGGACGTTTTGGAGCCGATTGGAGGATCAGTGGGTGGCAAAGGATAAACTCAGCAACGAATATGGCGTTGTTGCCGACAAGTTGACCGCTCCGTCGGGGTTGAAAACCGCTGCGTTGGGTTCGCGGATTTCATTTCGATTCGCTTCGGACAAAGGAGTGGCGAAACCTGAGCGGAAGATATACTGGACCACGCAAGCGCTGGGCGAAAGTGGCATGCGTGTGAAAACAGGCGTGAGTAAATACGACGAAAAAACGGGTGGATACGTTTACACGTTCGATTTCAGCAACGAACCCGGTTGGATGGCACCTAAGACGGAAATTCACACGTTTCGATTCGAGTCTGAAGGGTTTCGTTTTCAAAATCTGGTCGCAATCGAAGGCGCCGACTCCCCCAATCTGGCACGATAATTTCATCCCCTGGTAAAACGCCTGCCCGGGTGGTGTGTGAAATGGGCCACTTTGCATTGACGGGCCGGGCAGAATGCGCACACTCTCAGGCGTCAGACCAATGGGGGCCAAGGCCAACATGTTTCGTGAAATGATGAAGTGCAAAATCCACCGCGCCACCGTAACGGATGCAAACCTGAACTATGTCGGGAGCATCACGATCGATTCGGATTTGCTCGACGCCGTGGATTTGCTGCCCAATGAAAAGGTGCAGATCGTCAACAACAGCAACGGTGCGCGTTTTGAAACCTATGTGATCGAAGGTGAACGCGGTTCCGGTGAAATTTGCCTGAATGGCGCAGCCGCCCGACTCGTTCAGCCCGGCGACACCATTATCATCATTTCATATGCCTGGATCGAAGAAGCCAAGGCTCGCGCGCATCAGCCGCGTATCGTGGTACTCGATAAAAATAACCGCATCGCCCAGATGCTGCCCGCCGAAACGCGCGCGACCGAAATCGCGTAAGTTTATTTCGGCAATTTCAACTTCGTCGTTGCCGACCTCTCATTTTTCCTTCTTGCTTCCAAACGAGTGCCAGGATTGACTTTTGTCTCTAAATCGCAGGGGATCGGTTGACGATGTTTTTGGACAAGAAAGGGCGAATCAGAATCGATGGATAAAAATTCCAAAATTTTTCTAGCGGGTCGAGGTGGCATGGTGGGAAGCGCAATTGCGCGCCGTCTCGATGCGATGGGGTTTACAAACATCGTTGGACCGGGTTCGACGGAACTGGATTTGCAAAATCAGCAGGCCGTGACCGCCTTTTTCGCCAAGGAACGTCCGAGCTACGTTTTTCTGGCGGCGGCGAAAGTCGGTGGTATTTACGCGAACAACACCTATCCGGCCGATTTTATCTATAACAACCTGCAAATCCAGATGAACGTGATTCACTCGGCGTGGAAATTTCAAACGCGCAAATTACTCTTTCTCGGCAGTTCCTGCATTTATCCGAAATTTTCTCCCCAACCGATCAAAGAAGAATACCTGCTAACCGGGTTGCTCGAACCGACGAACGAACCCTATGCGATCGCAAAAATCGCGGGCATTAAAATGTGCCAGGCATTCAATCGACAATTCGGCACAAACTTTATCTCTGTCATGCCGACGAACCTGTATGGGCCGAACGATAATTACGATCCGATGAATTCACACGTTTTGCCCGCGTTGATTCGTCGTTTTCACGAAGCGAAAATCAACCAACAGCCCGAAGTCGTCGTTTGGGGAACGGGCACGCCATTGCGTGAATTCACCTATGTGGATGACTTGGCGGACGCGTGCATATTCCTGATGGAACACTACGATGGTGACGACATCGTGAACATCGGCACAGGGCACGAGGTTACGATTTCCGATCTCGCTCATTTGGTGGCGGAAGTCTTAGGCTATGAAGGCCAAGTTCGTTTCGATCCATCAAAACCCGACGGTACGCCTCGAAAATTACTCGACGTTTCGCGCCTGCATGGCATGGGCTGGCACGCTAAGGTCTCTTTACGCGAAGGCATCGGGCAAGCGTACGAGGATTATCTGAATACTGGTGGACGGATCGGTCATCGCGCAAAGAACATTACGCGCAACGAAGAGTAAAGAAGACGTTATCCGCTTTGGGGTGCGGATTATTTGGCGTCTTTTTTTTCTTTCGACGTTTTTTTGTGCCCAGGAACTTTCTTTGGCGGATCGTCCAGGTTCTCTTTTCCTGTCGTTCGTCGCCATTCCGTTTCCAGATCGTCCCAGAAAAATTCCTTCAGCAACACCCGTCCAATACACGCTGCGGGCACCGCGATGATCATGCCCATTAACCCAAACTGGCCGCCAAGTGCCAACGCCATGATTACGACCACCGGGTGAAGCTGGGCGCTCTTGCCAACGATCTTCGGTTGGAAAACGAAGCCATCGATTACCTGAATCAAGCCAAACAACGCGATTACCAAGCCGCTGAAAATCAACTTTTCCTTCGTGTCCGGATGCGCGTCGCTCATCAGCATATACAACACCGCGGGCGTGGCGCCCATCACGGGACCAAGGTATGGGATCAGGTTCCCAATACCCGCAATGAAACCGATCAACAGCGCATATTGCTTCAGCCCGAGTACCATCAGACCCACAAACGTCAGCAACCCGACCAGCACGGCGGAGATGACCTGCCCGCGAATGAATCCACCAACCGCATGATCGAGTTTTTCCAGCACGTCGAAAAAACGCGCTTCGTATTTGTCGGGACATAAAATTTCAACCACCCCGCGAAACGATGCAAAGTCGATCAGCAGGTAAATACTGACCAAAATCGTCAAAATCAAAAACATCGTCGAGTTGATTACCGCGCCGATGGCCGAAGCCACACCGCTGAACACTCGCCCGACGATACCTGCACTCCCCGAAGCGGCTTCGCGCGCCGCCGTGCGGACCGAGGAACTCCCCAACGCCTTTTGCGCCAGATCGTCTGGGTTGATATTGTGCTCACGCATCCACACGTTGAATCCGTTGACGAGCGAATCCCAGGTTCCCGTGGGATTTTTCAGTTGGGCGCGATTTCCTATCACTTCGTTTATCAGGAATCTAATCGGAACTTCATTTCCCATTCCATGAATAAATTTTTTGTCCAATGCCTGGATAATTTCAGTGGCTATTGCTGGATAGGCATCGTGCTTGAGGGCCCAGTTTTTGAAAAAAGCGGTCGCGTCCTTGTCGGATATATTTTGTTTGCTCGATTCGAGCGCTTCGAGCTCCGCTTCCAAATCGTCGTACAGATCGATACGCGTTTCTATTTCTTTGGGCGACATTCCGCTGAGTTTCATACTCACGGCGGGCAGGATTTTTTCCTGTGTCGTGTCGCGAATACCGCGATAGGCGCCTTTAATTTGTGTGGTTAGTATGGGAATAATGATCGCAATGAACAAAGCCATGATCAGCAGAATGATCAGGTTTACTACCACAACGCCGCCCACGCGTGTCAGCTTCAGTCGCCGTTGGACGAAGTTAACAATCGGGTTGAAAATGTATGCCACGACCAACGCGACAATAAACGGTGCAAGGATGCTGACCAGAGCGGCAATCGCAGGCCACAGTGCGGAAATAGCATAGGCAAAACCGGCTACGATAATCATGTAGCCGATCATTAACGCAATTTTGCGCATGTGCGGATCGAGTTGAAACGCGGATGGGGGATTTTTTTCAGACATCGTACCCTCGTGGGATTTCCTGTGGAGTCTTTACGCCGGCGCGAATGTCTTATTCATTTCAATTTCAAACCCGGATTAAAATTTCCAAACCAGTTTACCCGACTCTTCCAGTTCCTGGACGCGTTTGCGTGCGGGAAGCCGCGTGGCGTTTTCGATCAGCATCTCGCGCGCTCGTTCGCGTACTTCCGCCGTATCGGGTTCGGGCCTTGCCCGTTCCTCGGCCACGTAATACGTCACCACCGAACCGTCTAACTCGCGTTTTGGCGGGGTAAACTGACCAATTTGGTAAGCGCCAAAATCCAGACCCAATTGTTCACGCGCTTCGTGCGCGGTGAAAATACCTGCCATGTCGAAATTCGTCGTAAATTCAGCCGCTTCCGTCGGCAGTAACCGCCGCACGACTTGTTCGGGATAAACAAAAGCCGATGGACCCGATACGCTGACACGGTCGTTTATCAGTCGTATGGCTTCGGCGACTTTTTCCTGTTGGAACGAGAGCATCTCCGCCACCAGAGCGGTTTGTTGTGCACGCGTCAGGCCACGAGGATTTTCCGAACGCGAGACCAGCTTCCAAATCGTGCGGTCCGACGTTGGGGCCAGCTCATCGCGATGCAAGTTGATGTATTGGTCCAGTTGCTCGTCGGTGGGATTGATCGATGCCAGACGCGTTTTGATCGTTTGACGCGCCAGAATCATTTGCTCGGCTAACTCCAACGCGTTTTCATATTCGGGCTCGTCCAACAACCCGAACGCGCCGAGTTCTTGCGCGGCAACTTCCGCGCGAATCAAATCTTTGACTTTTTTCACCAACGCCGTTGGCGTGCGACCGACGGCTTTGTTGCGGAACTCGGGGTAGAGTTCCAGAAATTCACCCTTGGTCATGGACCAACCTCGAACCGTGGCGACTTCCATCTCGGGTTCGAGCGCATGGAAGTACTCCGCGCGGTTCATTGGATAAGCGTTCTTAATGGCCTTTTGCAATTCCAGGTCGAATTGCTGCGCATAAAAACGCGGCAACAACACACTTCGGATTTCGTCTTCCACTTCGCCGAGCGGTCGGTGGTTCGATTCGCTGCGCGAGATAACCTCGTACACGAAAATCCCTGCCCGCGTTTCAATCGGTCGGCTGATCTGGTTGGTCAGGAGTCCAAAAACTTCCTCCTCGATCCGTTCGTCCACATCGCCCTGTCCACGACGCACCGTGAACGTTGCGCCTGCCGACGGTTCGAGCAGCAATTCCTGATGCTTTTGCAAAATAGCGTACAAGCCGCCTTTTTCCATGGCTTCTTCGCGATATTGTTCGGCCAATCGACGTGCGTCGTTAATTTGCTCGAGATCGACGATGTCCTCGATCGGCACACGCAACCGGCGCACCACGGCGCGTTCGGGAGCGGCATACAAATCTTCATGCTGGCGGTAATATTGCGCCACATCCATCGCGGAAATTTGCACGCGAGGTTTTACCAGTTTCTCGCCGAAAAGCATAAACGCAGCGGGAGCCGCCAGAATACGGCGCGCTTTGTCGAGCGACACCGTGCTCTCAAACTCGGCTGCTTCAGGCATTTCCGACAGTATGCGCGATTCCAACATGGAACGAACGGTGGTTTCCAGGGCACTGGAGGCATCGAGCGCGTTAGCGGGCGATTTCCAATCGCGCACCAGCAAAGGGTCGCCGCCGGTTAATTCCAACCAAAGGTACACATCCTGTTCGTCGATGGCCTCGCCGCCAACAGTCGCGATGGCGGTGTAAGGGTCTGGCTGCCATGTATCGCGAAAAATCGCCAGATTCGGCGCGGCGGGTGCCATCGAATGCCAACCGCCTAGCACTAAAACTCCAGCAACGGCGATTCGGGTAAGGAATTTTTTCATCATTCGGAAACTCCTGAAAGTTCGGACAGGATAAACAGGCTGAGATTATTTTTCACCAGCCAGCGACTTCAATTTGTACCACAACCGCAACGGCAGTTTCTCGCGCAAGTTCCGCAACGATGCCCGGTCGGTCAACAACCCGTTCACCTGCCCGTCGGCTTTCAGCCGTGCCCACAATCGTGCTTCGATATCTGCGCCTTTCTTATCTGGCGCATGATTTGGGCGTTCGCACCACGAAAGGAATTCCCCCAGCGTCTGCTCGGGGGCAAATGCTTTGCGTGCTTTGCGTCGAGCAAGCCGCGCGCGCTTTTCCCACGATTCGGCATTCGCGGCACTTTCGACCAGCGCCTCTGCAAGTGCCTTTGCGTTGCCGAGCGGCACAACCTCACCAGCTTTGTTGGCCGAAATCCACGCAGCTATTTCCGTGCCCTCGGTTGTCAGCACCGGCACGCCTGCCCCCAGCATATTCGTCAGGCGATTACGTGCGCCAAACCGCGTTTCCGTGTTCCGACTGTCGATATTGATGCCCACATTTGCCCGCGCGTGCAATGTTACTACGGCATCCGTTTCGACCCAACCGAGCAAGTGTGTGCGCTCGGCGGGCAGGCGTTCGGCGGCGAGCTTTTTGAATTTGGTAAACGTGTTGTCGTCGTGTCCGGTCACTGCGCCGCCCGTGGCGACAAAATGCAGACGCGGCTCATGCTCCATGGCCAATTTCAAACCGTTCGCGAGCAACTCGATGTCCGTCCACGTGTTAAAACCGCCGCTCCAAAGCACCACATGGGCGTCGTCGGGCAACGTCGGGGAGGTGAGCAATGATTTCGGCGCGCGTTTGAGCTGATCGTAGAGCGGATAAATCGCGTTCGCGACCGGCGTGGCAAACGGCCAATCGAACGTCGCGCCGGTCAGGCGGCCAATCAGCGACAGCTCGCCGTAGAGTGCGTCCGCCTGGCGTTCGCTTACCGTTGAAAACCGGTCGCCACGCAGCAACGTGCTGACTTCCAGGCGCCAGAAATGATCCAGATCGCGGTCGTGGCGCACACGCGCGGCGCGGGTTTGGCCCTCGGCCATGGTCCAGCCGTTCAGGTCTGCCCAAAACGGCACGCGCGGTTCTGCGCGCGCCAGCAAATACGCCGGATACGCGTTAATGCCTACCACGCCATCGTAAGTTTTCTGGCTTACAATGCGGCGAATCATTGTCACGATTCGGTTTTCGTCCGCCGTCGTAAACGACTTGTATTTGAAACGATCCTGGTATTTTTTCAGTTGGGAGATGGATTGTCCAGCGACGGCATCCTCGCATCCGGGAATCGGGACAGTCGAGAGCGCTACCTGATGTCCCGCTGCGCGCATCGGCTCGACAAAATGCATCGTACGCAGGCATTGGCCGCTGACCAGTTTGGTGTCAGCCTCGTCGAGCAACGGTCCTGTACCGATAACCAGAAAACGTCCCATAGAAAATCCTCATCGCCGGTTGCGTCTTAAGCTTTCGATTTCGCGCCATTGAATGGCGGCCCAGGCATAGGCTTGCGCCAATGGCCACAAATTATCCCACGGGCGATGGCGAGCCATCCAGCGGGCTTCGGCGCGAATGGACCGCATCAAATCCCAGCCGCGCTGGTGTTTCAGCAGAAATCTCCACCGATTGCGAGCATACATCGTCAAAAACCGGCGGCTGAACTTCTCGGTCGTTTGCGATTCGTGGTGAATCACCGTCGAATCGGGAATCACCCGAACGCCCCAACCGGCCTCGCGCGCGCGAAAACACCAATCGACTTCCTCGAAATAAATCGGCCAGAACCCTTCGTCCAGCATCCCGATTTCGCGCACCGCTTCGCGCCGAGCGGCCAGCGCCGCCCCCGTCGCATAATCGACCTCGCGCGGTTCGAACACGGTTTGCTCGTCGATGGACAGGCCATAATCCAAGTGCTGAGTCAAACCGTTGGGTTCCACCACGCCGCCCAGGTGCTGGATCGTTTTTCGGTCGGGATAGAGCAACCGCACGCCTGCGACGCCAAGTTTCGAGTCCTGCACAAACGCCGCATCGAGCGCCGCCAGCCAATCGGATTCCGGTTCCGTATCATCGTTCAGCAACACAAGCACGTCACCCGTGGCGTTCAACATGCCCAGGTTGTTTCCACCCGCGAATCCGAGGTTTTTAGGCGCGCGAACCAGGATAACTTCCGGGTAACGGTCGAGGACGAACGCGCTCGTGCCGTCTGTCGAACCGTTATCGACCACGATGACCTCGTGCGGCGGGGGATCGCACTCCCGCAACGCATCGAGCGGCATGGCGAGGCGCTGCCGCCCATTGAGCGAAACGATGATGATGGAAAAACGAAGGCGAAGGGACACGGCGGGATGGGTCTCGGTGCAGGGGTGAGGAATTTTCTGTTTACTCGTTTCCAACCAAAATACTGATAGCATGGAAACAAGAAAACGTCCCGTCAGGGACGCTTGAAGGTAGCCCAGCACTTCAGTGCTGGGTAAGCGGTTTTTTAGTCAATCGAGTCCCGGAGGGACGATTGAAGCCCTCCTTATCCCCAAAGGTATCTTTTGTCGTATTCGATTCCGTGTTTCTTCAAAAATTCGAGATATTCTTCCTGAAATGTCTTCCGACGGTGATGTTCGGCTTGGTTACGGATATAATGATCGGTTGCATCCAATTGAGAAACGCCAACGGTGAATGCGCCGAGGCGCGTTCTTTGGTGGAAAATACTCAATGATAGTGGAGTTTGGTGTACGTGTGGCTCATGGATTCGATGGCGTTTCAGCCGTCCCTCCGGGACTCGGTTGTAATGAATCCCAGGTCCCAGCAGTGAACTGCTGGGCTACGTTCAATCGTCCCTGACGGGACTAGAAGCGGCTAAAGTCACACCGTGCTCAATTCCTCGTCCACGGGTTCACCCAGCCAGCCTTTGGCGATTTGAACGTAGAGTTCGGGAAAATGTTTCTTCGCGTTGGCTTCAAGTCCGTTGGCCACAGCGGCCAGTGTGTCCGGTCCGCCGCCCTGGGTGTTCAAGCCACTCAGGGTCGTTGCCAGTAGTCCCGCACGCGCCGGGTTGCGATATCGAAGCATTCCCACCACAAAGGCGGATGAAAAGCAGTCGCCGCAGCCGGTGGTATCCTGGATTTCCTTCACATCGATGGCGGGATAGCGTAAAATTCGCGGTTTTTTGTCGTCGGCCATGCGATGGGCGACGATGGCCCCCTTGCCGCCAATTGTCACGGCGGCGGCTTTGATGTTTCGTACCGAAAGCATTTCCAGGGCAGCTTTGCGGAATTCCTCTTCCGTGGTCGGTTTTGTCCCCGTCAGCAACTCGATTTCCCATTCGTTGGCCTGGACGGTATCCACTTGGGCCAGCCAATCGCGCCAGTTGGGCAATCCCTTGGGGGTCAACTTCCCTTTTTCGTCGAGTTCCTTGCCCAGATTATGAATATCCAGGTGAACGTGAGCTTCGGTTTGCGAGCGTAATTCTCCGAGCAATTCCAGGCTGATTTCACGGCCATTGATGACATTCACCAGAATGGCGGAAGCATCGAGCAGCGTGAGCATGTGCTTCATTTCCAGCTCAGGCGTGCGAATCGTCATGATCTCTTCGCGGTCGCTCGACGTCTGGTAACGAAGAATGTTTTCGTCCGTGCCCGTGGGGCTTGGAAACATGGTCGCCGTGCTGATCTGCGGGAATTCAAAGAAATACTCTTTGTTCAGCGACTGAAGGTGGTCGGCATCCAAAAAACAGTAGGGGAGGATTCTATCCGTTGAACGTGTCAACGAGGCTAAGGCCAGCAGGTTGTAGAGTATGCCTCCGAACGACTCTCGACGTTCGCCGCGCACCGTATGGATTTCATCCCGCATCACGGTTCCAATGACTGCGATTTTCAACGCGCATTCCTCCGAGCCGGTGAACTGAATTATTGCATGAAACTACGGGGACCATTCTTTCGAGGTCAAGCAAGGGATGCGCAATGAATAATTTTGTTGTCTTGTTTTGAAATGCGCTTTCCTTCGGGGGGCAGAGACCTGGAGGACGATTTGAGACAAACCTTACCCGGATGGTGTCAGTCCTTTACTCATCCAAGTACGGCTGCAAAGCCGAAAAACGACGCTTGCCTTCCGGTGTGCGAGACGAAATGATCCCACGCGAAAAGGCATGAAATTCAAGATCGAACGATTCTTTCAAAGATGAGGACCCAAAGCTGATGTCGCGTGTTGCTGTTCAAATGCTCTTGTGCGGTTTGACGATTTCTCTGGCAGGTGGATGTGCCCTTTCCCGCTCGGTAGGAACCTCGGGAGAACAAAATACCATGGTGATTTACCTGGACCCCGGCTATCCCGAGAGCAAGGAAGTCCCGATCGAACTGGTCAAAATTCCCGCGGGATCGTTTATAATGGGCTCCGAACATGACCAGCGGTGGTCGAGCGACAATGAATACCCCGCGCACAAGGTCACCATTACGAACGATTTTTGGATGGCGAAAACCGAGCTGACTCAAAAACAATGGATCACATTGATGGGTGAATGGGAAGGCTTTGGCCCTCAATACGATTTTGGGTTTGGCGACGATGTAGCCAATAACTATATGTCGTGGGACGAGAGTCAGAATTTTATCAAAAAGCTCAACACACACGTAGAAATCACCGGTCAAGGAGAAGGAAAATTTCGTCTGCCCACGGAAGCGGAGTGGGAATATGCCTGCCGTGCGGGAACCCAAACGCGTTTTTATTTTGGCGACTCTGTCAATGACCCGACGATCGGCAGGGCGTCCGACGATCCGAACGATTTGGGCCACTATTCCTGGTATCTTGGAAATAACGGCATCAGGCAAGGGGACGAGGACTACGGAGCCAAACCCGTCGGACAGCTCAAGCCCAATGCATTCGGCTTGTACGATATGATGGGAAATGTCAGTGAATTTTGTCAGGATTCCTACCATCCCTCCTTTGAGGGGGCACCCACAGACGGCTCGGTTTGGGAAGGAGATGGCGCAAAACGCGTCATTAAAGGAGGAAGTTGGTTCGATCCAGCCTTAAGATCCCGTCCCGCTTATCGCAACTCCATTCGCCCGAATTCGGAACTCAGTATCCTGGGATTGCGTCTTTGCCGAAGCCAGTAATTCTGGCCGGAATTGATCATTTTCCTTAAATAATTTATCAGAATGTCTCTGTCTCGCGTGCATATTCCAGTTGTCGGGCACCCCGGTGACACAGGAAGGATGCACGCGGGCTGGGTGTTTTACACGCTCCAAATTTGATCAGAATTCCCGTACCAAGATCCCACCCAGGATGTTCGCAAAGTGTCTGAACGTTCTTCAAATTTGCAAGATCGATGCGCAACGATGAGATTGCGACTTTGAGCACGTTCAGAGGTCCCACCCCCATTCTCACCTTATTTGTATTAAACGTTCTTGACCGTGTAGATGCAAACTTGGACGTTGCGACGAGAACCCATCCGGTTCTGAAGTACAACGGAGATACCCATGATGTCTGCGATGCCCGAGGCCGTAAGCTCCATGCAGGATTATAAACCCAACGAATTTACCTGGCGTGGAGTTCCCGTCCGCGGAATTCTACTGGATATGGACGGCACCATTGCCGATACCAAGCACGCGCATGGCGACGCCTGGGCAATCTGGGCGCAACGACACAATATACCTGTCAGCCGCGAGATGTACATGCGCGACTATTTCGGTCGCTCGAACACCGATGTCCTGCCAGAGTTGTTTCCCCACCTTGCCCATGATGAGCAGGCTCTTCGCGCTCTTGGCATGGAGAAAGAACACGATTTTCTCGACTTAGTATTGGAGGGGAAAATTCCTCCGACTGCCGGGCTGACCGAATTCATCCAGCGCGCCTATGAACGGGGAATCGGGTTGGCAATCGCCAGTTCCGCACCTCGGGAAAACGTCGAAACGATCTCCCGGGTTTTTGGTTTGCAGGATAAAATTTCCGTACGTCTTTCCATGGACGATGTAAAACGCGCCAAACCAGCTCCGGACTTGTTTTTGAAATCTGCCGAGTTGCTGGGAATCGAACCCGCCGCCTGCCTCGTCATCGAAGACAGCAAACATGGCCTCGATGCAGGACGTTCTGCCGGTTGCCGCACGATTGCCGTCATGACACTGCACACCGAACATGAACTTGAATCCTACGCCGACCTGTGCGTGGACGATTTCAACGAATTGCTTCAATTGGAAGAATGGCGGAAGCTATAATAAGGCGAAAGGATGAGGGATGAAGGATGAATTCCGAGTCCTGGGAGAGCTTGAATCCAGTTCAATACCACTCATCGCGTGCGGGAATTTCGTAATATTCGGTATCTCATCCATCATCCTTTCTCCTTCATTCTTCCACCATGTCCCGTGAAAAACTGCTCCGCGATCCCGTTCACGATTTGATTGTCCTGGACTTGGACATTCTCGGCGACCGGGTATTGCTCGAGCTGATCGATACGTGCGAGTTTCAACGACTTCGCCGGATTCGCCAGCTTGGAATGGCGTTATTTTCGTTTCCGGGAGCAGAACACAGCCGTTTCGCCCACAGCATCGGGGTGATGCACCTGGCAAGGCGCCTCCTCGCACGGCTTGCACCCAGCCAGAATATCGATCCCTTATCGCTGATTGCAGTACAATGCGCGGCCTTGCTGCACGATTTGGGGCATGGGCCGTTCAGTCATGTGATCGAAAAATTTTTCGACGAAAACCATGAGTCCTGGACGCGGAAAATTATCCTGCACCCGGAAACCGAAGTCCACCGCGTGTTAGCGCGATTCGATCCCGCTTTGCCCGAACGTGTCGCCGGGGTGCTTGCCGGAAACATCACGCCGATTTGGCTTAAACAAGTAGTCAGCAGTCAACTTGATGCGGACCGGTTCGATTATCTGCTGCGCGACAGCCATATGACAGGCGTAAAATATGGCGTTTTCGATCTCGAACGATTATTGCTGATGTTGCGCGTCAGCCCCGATGGCGATAAAATCACCGTCGCGAGCAAAGGTTTGCTGCCGGTTGAGAAATATTTGCAATCGCGTTATCAAATGTACCGACAGGTATATTTCCACAAGACCGTAACGGTGGGCGAGGCGATGTTGATGTCGGTTCTCGACCGCGCTTGCGACATCGCTATTGAAAATGAATGTCCTGGGATTCCGATGGATTCACCTTTCGGGCGAATTTTGGCCGGTAAGAAAACACTCGCCGTCGAGGATTATCTGGAACTCGACGATTCGGTGGTATTAGGAGCCCTCAATGCCTGGACGCGATGTGGCGACTCAGTGCTCGCCGACTTGGCCTCCCGGTTGTTGAACCGTCGATTGCTCAAAAGTCTGGAGATTGCCAATTACGAGGAGCAGGATCTTGAAATTCGGATGCGGATTCAGCAAGCCGAAGAAATCGTGCTGTCGGCGCGGCTCGATCCCAAGTATTACCTGCTCTACAGCAAAAGCTCCGACAGGCCCTACCGCCCCTATAATCCCAGGGGCGATCATTCGGGGGGGACAATCTGGATCGAAGATGCCTACGATCCAACACGGCTGCGCGACATTAAAGAAGTTTCTCCAACGATTCGCGCCTTTACGGAATCGCCATACACAATTTGGCGCGCAGTGTTTCCCGCCGAAGCCAACGGGGTGGAACTGCGCTCGCGCATCACGACAGCATTCAACGGTTAAGAAAAATCTGGTTTGGAAGTTGGGGAAAACCTGGGCTAAATTCCTTCGCCCAGGATTTTTTTGATTTGAATGTCGGCGATTTCTTCTTCTTTTTCGGACTGCATTTCCTTCAAATGATCGAGTTCATCCTGAATACGCGCCATTTTTTCCGCCGCGCGTCGCTCGATATCCAAATGTTCTGTAATCGCGGGGGAAGCATCGCTGGTCAGGCGTGTATCGCCGGGCAATGGCAAAGGAGCGTAGGAACGCCAGACGTATCCTCCCACGACGCCGAGAGCGAGCGTGACAAAAAACCCCAGCCAGCGTCTATTAGAGGATGCCGGGACCTTGGATTTGGAAGAAGTTGCCGTTTTTTTTCGGGGTGCCATGAAATGACGGTTCCCTTGGTTGGATTTCGCCTCGACGTCACGGTAGGGGAGCCTACACTGTCAAGAATCGTTTGCGTCCATCGATACAATCGAGTGGCGAATGGATTTCCGAGTGGCAAAAAAAATGATTTTTTTTGTGACACCTGGAAAACGTTGTACCAAAATGTTCTCACCAGTTAATAGATCGAAACTCGTGTCTCTTGACTGGAGGATGGGATGAGTCGGGACGAATACCGTGAAACTTGTAACGTTTCGGATGACGGAAGAACGATAACGTCACGCAAGTTGCCCCTTGTTTCGCCTTGACGGCGACCCATAGGGCGCAAATCCTGTGTGTTTATCGGGCGTCATCTTTCAGGTGTTCATCCGTTCCGATTTGGACGGGGGGAAATCTGCAGCAGGAGGGGGACCACCTTGTCGCGAAAAACTATCCATCCCCTTCGTGCGCCATACTGAGCATTCAGGGGGATAGAGCACTGAAATCACTTAGCTTTCTTCGAGCAAAACCGTTGCATGCCCGTCGGTTGATCGCGGGTTTCACGCTGATCGAACTCTTGATCGTCGTGGCGATTATTACCATTTTGTCCGCCATTGCGGTACCGAACTTTTTGGAAGCCCAGACCCGCTCCAAAGTCGCCCGCATTCAATCGGACCAACGAACCATTGCTACCGGCCTGGAATCTTACCGGGTGGATCATAACGCGTATCCCCGGCGCCAACGTACGCCCGCATCGGGCGTCATTGCCCCATTTGGGAATGCTTTGACCCGATTCGAGGACATGACCGGTTCAAAATTCGTTCCCGCAACCGATACGACAGCCGCTTCGGGAACCATGGGTTTGACGACGCCGGTGGCATATTTGACCAATATTCCGAAGGATGTGTTTGAAAACACACTTGCGCCTCCCAATCGGCTGATCGATTACTGGGATGGTGAAATCATCAGACGGCATCGCCCGTTGAACCAGCAAAACAGCAAGAACGGGGCTCAGTGGGTGTTAATATCAGTTGGACCGGACGGCTATTACGGCCAGGGATCCACATTACAAGGTAATGTTCCCGGGAATCCGGATAATTCCTATCAGAATACTTACAAGCGGACGTATGATCCGACAAACGGTACTCTGAGCCTTGGGAATATCAACCGGTTCCAGTCCGACCAGTTGGCAGAAGAGATTTGGAACTGACAGGCCTTTGCGCCCGATTACGATCAAACGGATTCAGGTGTTGCCTATGAAGTGTTGGAAAACCTCATCGCTAAGCTACTTCTCCCGTCGTCTATTGGGGACGTTGGGAATGGTGGCTTTCTTTCTTTTGGGAACTCCGGCACTCAGTCGCGCAGCCTCGGTTGTGCCACTGACTGTTGAGGAAATGTCCGCTGTGGCCGATGACATCGTTTACGGTGTTGTGGAAACGAGCCAAAGCGAGTTGGTGGACGGAAAGATCATCACCCGCCACTCGCTCAAAGTGCGTGATTCTCTCAAAGGAACTCACAAATCGGACCAGGATCTCGAAGTGATGACACTTGGGGGTCGAGTGGGTCCGATTGCTTCTATTTCGCCTGGAATGCCGGAATTAGAGAAAGACGAAGAAGTGGTCCTCTTTCTCAGCACGCCGGCCAAACGACATGCGAAAGAAAAAGGTGTAGCCATCGACACGAGTTCGCCGCTGACCAACCTGCCGCAAATTGTCGGCGGATTTCAGGGCAAATTCAATGTGGTACGTTTGGATGTCGAACACGATGCCGATGTGAAAAAATTCACCACGGAATCGGTGCGTGTGGTGCGCAGCACGCCTGGAAAATCGCTCAAGGTAGGCGATGCGCCCTCATTGAATCAGTTCCTGGGAAGCGTTCGCAATTTGAACAACAGCGCTCGTCCAATGCGGAAGGATACAAAAAATATTCCGACAATTGGAAAAGTGCAGGTACCCGCGTATGATGAAAGTGCACAGGCATTGCGTTATTTCGATCCGATTCCGATTCACGGACGACAGGTTGAGCTTGGGGAAGCCTCAAGCCTGGGGACGGTATCGAAGATCACGTTGAAAATGCCCAAAGACGATGAGAACGGGAAAGCAAAGGACGACAACTCGCAACCGTAAAAAATCGGTCCTGTTTTCATGGAAAACAGGTCTGCTATCATTGGTGATTTTTTGGTCGCGTAAGATTTCTTCTTTCAAGGGATTCGAGTTCCAATGCGTTATTTAAAACGTTTGGCTGCCTATACGACAATTTCCGCCTTCACGGCGATAGCTCCGCTCTGTGTTAATGCCGGAGCGGTTGTTCATGTGGAGACGTTTGAATACAACGATCCCACGGATTCCAGCGACGACTCGGTTCTTACCGTCCCGTTGCATTGGGGTGAGGAGGATTTGTCGAATCCTCTGCCGATTTACCTCTACCGTCCATTTGGTTCGCCCGGAGGGGGACTCAGCGTCATGCCATCGCAGGCGCTGAACAACACGTTTGAATTTGGAACCGATTTCGATAACCAGATTCTGCTGGCTTTGCAACGCGCCATGGAACGTTGGTCGAGTATCTCGAATTCCGAATTTGAATTTTCCTCCTTTCCGCTGTATTCCGATCTGGCGCCGGTTTTCGATCCACTGAACCTTCCCTTCGGGCCGCAGGATGCGCGCCTGGATCACTACAATTTGATTACTTTCGACGACCCGGCGCTTTCCGGTGGTTTGGCAGATGGCGTCTTTTTCGTTCCAGCCATCTTTTATTTCACTGAAGACTACGATCCCGATACGAACCTTCTGGCTTTAGAAGATAACCTGACCGTCTCCAGCACGACAGTGGACGACGTCGTTTTTACCACGGTTATTGACCGCGAAGGCGAACTTCAGATGTTGATTCCGCACCGTCCTTATGCGGCCGGTGAAATTGTGGACGCCGACATCATCATGTCCACTGGTACATCGGACGGTTGGTGGCTGTTGCCGGAAGACATTGGCGATTTGTCCACCATGGATCCGCCCATGACCGAACAAGATGCGTTAGGTCTGGCGGACATCGAGTCGTTCTTTGGCCGCGCGTTGGGTGAAATGGCCGGTTTGGGGCCATCACACCTGTACAATTCGACGATGTCGAATTTTTACATTACCGAAAACACAGGTATTCCGGGTGAAACGCTCGACTTTTTGACCAATCCGTACGAACACCGCGTTTTGTCGCTCGACGATCAATTGACGATGGCCAAAGCCTATCCAGGAAGCAGCTACGACAGCGCGCCGGGTTTTGGCGGCAATCTGATCGATGGCCGAAGCACAGACTTTCTGTTCGATGGCGATGGTACGTTCGATTGGGGAACAGGCGTTCCGCAGCAGATCGTTTATTTCGGTTATCCGATTGAGCCTGGCGATTCGCTCAACCTCGATACGGTTTCGCTCCTCAACCCACGTGACGGTTTTGTCGGTCAGGAAGAGCGCGTTGTTGGGCCGATTCAATTGGTTGCCCACACGGTCACCGGTCAGCTTCAGGCAACGGCCACGGGTATCAACTCGCCAGCTTTCAGAGGCTTTACCAATGGCGAGTACGAATTACGGGGACTGCCGCCTCGCGACGATTGGTACATTTTTACGGCTCCTGCCGAATTTAGCTGGGATACCGAATCGGCTAATCAACTCAATAGCGACCTTGCCAATTATCCTCCTGAATTTTTAGGGGGTGTCGAAACCCCCGGATTGCGCTACGGCCGTTTCAATCTTGGTCAGGGCGCAATCGACACCGACGATCAAGATCCCACGACAATTCGCAACGGTTTTGCAACCGTGCGGCTCGAAGCCACCGGTATCGATTCGGATGGAGACGGTACGATCGAAGAATCCGAAATCGAACCCGATGGTTCTTTCACTGCAGGTATTACAAGCGGTCCGCAGTATCTTGCCGAGCCCTCGGATAACTGGACATTCATCCGCTTGATCAAACAAGTGGACGATGGATTTGGCGGTTACCAGGACGATGCGACATCGGTTTTGGATTTGGATAATCGCGGTCGTGGGTTTGGTGGAAATGGCGGTGTTCTGAGTGTTGACGACAACTCGGATGAATTGACCATTTCGTTCAGTGTTGAAGATCGTCTGGGAAATCCCATCGGCTTTATTGTCGAAACCATTCGTTTGGTTACTTATCCAAACTTCAGCGGTCCGCAAAAACGTGGTTTCGAGGTTTCCTGGGAATTTGAAAACGTTTCCGGCGATCCATACAAATTTGGTGTCGCTCAACTTTACGATTCTTCATGGTATATTCCGGATTCGACCTCGGGCGGTCTCGCCAGCACAATCATGTATGTCAATGGCGAGCGTATCGATGTGAGCACCGGCTATGGTGGCGTGGGAGAAGACCCAGTACCGACGTCGGTTGATTGGTTTGACAACAATATTTCGCCCTTCTTCCAGTTCTCTGTTTTTGGCGATCCAAATACGTCGCCTCTGACAATTCCTGACCGCTTGATAGTTGTCGATTCGACACGTGTTCGCCAGCAAGGTTCCAACATGTGGTATCTGGAACCGGGTCAATCTTTCCACGCAATTCCAGGTCAAAAACTGTATGACGATACAGGCGTCTTGATGCGCTGGAACCCAAAGATGGTTCTTCCTGGCTCGACCGGTGAAGTGCTTTCCGGTGGATCGTTTATTGTCGATCCGGGTATTGGCGATCCCAAGATTCTGGCGATTCGCGATTCGGAAAACGGTATTCCGCGTTCGAGCGATCTGGAAACCTATGCCGACGACGACTCACTCGGCTTGGCGATTGAACTGGCCGACGGCGAATTTTTATCGCCGGTTGATATCATTACCAACGTAGGCACTCGTATTCTTAATACGGGTCTGGACGCGGATGGCGATGGTGTACCGGACGATACGGACAACTGCCCGTATTCGCCCAACGCTGGACAGGAAGATTTGAACAATAACAATATCGGCGATGTTTGCGAAGACGATCAGGATTCCGACTCCGTTCCGGACTTCAATGACAACTGTCCCTTTATACCAAACATCGACCAATCCGACGTGGACCTGGACGGTGACGGCGACGTTTGCGACTATGACATCGATGCCGACGGAATTCCCAACGGATCGGATAATTGTCCCTTCACGCCGAACCCCGACCAACTCGATACGGATGGTGACGGTATTGGCGACGTTTGCGAAACGGATTTCGATGGCGATGGTGTTCCGGACGAAATCGATAACTGCCCGATTACACCGAATCCGTCTCAGAGCGATTTGGACGGCGACGGCATTGGCGATTCGTGCGATTTGGACCAGGACGATGATGGCATTCCGAACGATTCGGATAATTGCCCCGATGTGGCCAACCCCGATCAATTGGATACAGACGCTGACGGAATCGGCGACGCCTGCGAAAACCTGAGTGTCCGGTTGGAAGAACGTTCGCCGGCATCCGTTCCGGTCTCGCTTGCGCAACTTCCTCCCGCCGACTTGTTCGTGAGCAGTGCGGCAGCGGGCGATATCAATGCCGACGGATACGAAGATTTGGTCATTGGCGTTTACGCCTTAGGCGAGACGCCTTCGGCTGGCCGGACGAATCGAATTTACTTAAACGATGGAGCGAATAATCGCCCCGGCTATTTCTACGACGCAACGTTTGGCGCCAACGGGATTGTTGGTGACGCGGATGATCGTCTTCCGCTCAGCCAGTTCCTGACATCGCATGTTATCCTGTTCGACTTCGATTTGGACGGTGACTTGGATCTTTACGAAGCGGTCAGCAACGGTCCCAATCACTTGTATTTGAACATCGATGTGGATGATCCCCAGATCAACCCGGTTCCCGACGATGACCTGCTTGGGGATGGCTTCTTCCAGAATGTTTCCGGTGCCGCATTGCCCGGTATTCTGAATTCCAAGGGCTCTACGCTCGAGCTTACCGCGCCAGACAACAGTACGCGTTGCCGCGTGGCCGATATCGATGCCGATGGCGATTTGGACATCATTGTTGCCAATTACGACACGGGTTTCGATTTGGCAAACACAAGCGGCGTGAGCTATCAAGTTGCCGACGGCAGCGGAAATCCGCATGGAGCGCAGACTCCCTTGCTGATCAGCGAACGTATTCTGATCAACCGCCGTGATGAATTGCTTATGCCGGACCCGGCCGACCCGGGAAGCGGTGCCTTGGTTCGTATTCCTCGCGGCACGCCGGACGCGTTTGTTGCGTTCCAATCGGTGCCGACTCAAATTCGCGACGTGATTATCACGCCGAACGCTCCTTCTCCTGGCGATCCTAACGTGGACGGTTTCTGGTTCCGCGATGAAACGCTTGGCCGCGATGGTATTTTCACGGGCGCTGCTCCTGGAGACCTCGATGGTGATCGCTTGCCACCAGTTTTACCCGACTTTATTCCAACAGATGGTCCTCCAGGCGATGATGAAGCGAACGATTCGGATACGGTCGAGGTCGCTGTTGGTAAATTCTTCCTTTACAGTATGGGCCCGGACTTTATTGCAGCGAGCCGTCCCTTTCCCGATCATGATCTGGGTTCGCGTTTAGATGGATACAACCCGCTTTACGTCAATGGCGACTATGATGGCGATGGCTTGCCGGACGGTATCTTCTACGAGATCAACTTTGCCGACGAATTCTGGGGACCGTTCCTCCAAGGTATTCCTGATGCGGCAGACGGATTCTTCCAGTTCGACGGTCCACCGGCAACAACCGACGACTTGCCAAACGAGTTGCTGTATTCGACGGGCGTTGTTGCTGCGGATCTTTTCAATGTCGGTTCCTCGGATTTCATCCAGGTAACGGATAACGGCGGCACTCAAATACTGACAAACCACCGCGTTGCAGCAGGGCTCGATAACTCTTTTGGACTGTTCCGTGTGTTGCTCGAAGGCGGCGGTAATGTGGTGGGCGGCGCTACGTCGGGTTTCCGCTCTCTAAGCTTGCTTTCTGCCTATCTCGATGGCGGAACCATTACACCCATCTTCACAGCAGAAAACCCCTTGCCCGAAACCTGGGCAGATAATGTGAACTTGTTCCCGGCCGTAGGTCGTACACGCGCCGTTGCCGTGGCGGATATCGACCGTAACGGTGGTAAAGACGTGATGACGGCCAGCGATGCTCCAACAGGGACAATCGCTTCAGCCATTTCGACAACTGGTGGCCAGACAGACTTGTTGCTCAACGTCGATGCCGCTGGAACACAACTAACATCATGGTTGGCAGCCGGATCCAGTACCCTGAGACCGAACCCGAATGTCTTTGGTTCCTATATTCTGCCGTTCGATGCGGATGGGGACAGTGACATCGATATCTTTGTTGGAACAGCGGGCGGCCAGTCCTTGCTTTATATCAACATGTTGTATCGTCCTACCCAGGCGCCTGATCTTCGTCGCGTGACGGATCAACCGATTTTCCACGACGTTACACGCGATATGATCGATGACGCACATCGCACAGGTATTCTGGACTTTGGAGAGCAGCTTCTGGCGTACTCCAGTTTGACGAATGGTATTTCGCAAGGCGACGTGGACCGCGACGGGGACATCGATATCGCCGTGATCAACGGGGCGACCCGCACCGACCAAGGCGATACCAGCGTTGTCTTTACCAACCGTGGAAACCGCAACTACACGCCGGGCACGGCTGTGTTTACACCTTCTTCGGTTTCCTTCCCGCCAGGACGTGTGATCACCTCTGCCTTCCCAGTAAATGGGTTGGAAAGTGTGCCTCGCCCGGGTTCAAGCGCCAAGTTCTTCGATTATGATAACGATGGCGACTTGGATTTGATCGTCGCGTATTATACAGACTCGAATATTCTGTATGAAAACCGCGATGCGTTGGCGTCCGATATCTTCGTCAACGAGTCCGATTTGAATAACTTCACGCCTGACATCTACAATTCGTTGTACGAGTGGGATGTTCGCGATCTGAGAGATTCTTCCTGGCCAGCAGCGCAATTGGAAGTTGAACGCCTCGGCGATGGTATTTACGAAGAAACCTACGACCGCTTGCCGAGCTTGGTATTGGATCAATACCAGTACACGGTGCAAATTGCCGTGGGCGATGTGGACAACGACGGTGATTTGGATTTGTATTATGCCAACGCGCTTCGCGATAACGGTATTCCGAATGCGTTGCTGATCAACGAACCGACTTTGACGAATCCAAACGATCCGAATTATTATCGTTCTCGGACATTCAACGAAGATTCCGATCGTTTGCCACAAATTCCGATTTCGGGTCTTCCCGGCAATCCACTTGGTGTGCAAATCGACGATACGGCAGACGCGGTGTTCTTCGACGCGGATAACGACGGCGACTTGGATATATTGGTGGCTAACCGTCGCGAGCAAACCGGCGTCACGCCGCCAGCGGATTTCAAGCGACTCGCCCAACTCCTGATTAACCAGGGCGGGTTGCAAGGTGGCACGGTCGGTACGTTTGAATCTTCGACGACGTTCCCGCCGACCGATCCAAGCACGGGTCAAGCGCTCGTGATGGTTCCGGAAAAAATCGCCGTGGCTGACTTTGGCCGTCGTGCAGACATTTCCGAGGACATGAACGGCGATGGAGTCGTGACGGAAACGGAAATCCTTGGCTTCAATAACATGATGAAGGCATTGAACGACGAAATCCTAGCTGGGACGGTTACGGTTCGCGATCGCGCGCCGGGAACCTATACAATCCCAGTGACGGACTTCGATCGTGCCGATGTCCAGACAGCCACCGTTCTGACGCGTCGTGCGCCTCGTTACATCGACATGAACAACGACAGTGTGTTCGATCTGTCATTGGATGTCATTTTTGTCACGAGCGAAGGTCGCGACGTTTATCTGAGCAATGCCGGAGTCAATGGTCTTCTGGAGCCAGTATTCTCTGTGGAATCCACAAATGCATTTCCCGATGGAACGATCGAGCGTTACTTCGATATCGCTGTTGGTGACGTGGATCTCGATGGCTGGCTCGATTTTGTAACAGCGGCCTCGACGGGTGAAAATACGGAAGCTTCGGCTCGTTTGTTCTTGAATCTCGGAACGCAGGGTGTACCTGAGTTCGACGAAACAACAAATGAAATTCCATTTACGCGTTCAACAGCAGTTGGCTTGATTGGCGAAAGTGGCTTACCGAATACGGCAGACGTTCACGGTAACGCCCGTGCTGTGGCGCTGCTGGATGCCGACAACGATGGCGACTTGGACCTGATGGTCGGCGAAGCGGGCAAGACGGTGGGTATCAATACCTTCGGCGCGCTCAACGCGTTCTATGAAAACCGCGTGATTGGTGCTGGATTTACCTCGCCGGTGAACCAAAGCCTTCTGCGTGTTCCGGCGGGAGATTCCGTGGTTGCTCCTGGCCCGTTGGCTGTTTCGCTGGCCAGCCCAAATAACGGTACACGCGGTATTACGGAAACCGTTCGCTTGTACGGTCAGAACTTCAAGGCTGGCGCGTCGGTTTCGTTTGGTGAAGGCGTTCAGGTAGTTCATCAGCCGGTTGTTCGCAACGAGGCGGTGATGGATGTGACGATTTTGATCGAAGGCGAAGCGTCGATAGGCCCGCGCAAGGTACGTGTTTTCAATCCCGATGGCGAAGCAGCCGCTTCGAAAAATGGTGCGTATAATGTGTTGGCACCGCCCATCCCGGGATCGGGTCTGGAAGACGAATGGTCGCTTTATAACTGATCTGAAAGTGGAAGGATGAACATGCGCTTCAGAAAACTTCCGTGGTTGGTACCGCTTTCGGTTTCTTTTACGCTGGCATCGGGTTTGTTGGTGGCAAACCCCAGCGTGCCTTATGGAGAAGCGTTGGTTGATCGCTCTTCGTTCGATAAGGCACCGGAAAATCTGATTCCCAAGCATCCTGGAATTTCAGATGATCTCTATGCCCTTGTTGAAGGATTCCGGAAAACCAAAAGTGCCAAAGCACGTCAGGAACTTAAGCAGGTCCTTGCAAAAGGACGCGCGAAACCAATCCTGATCACCAAGTCCGATGAGTCCGGTGACTGGTTTCAAGTGTACATCTACACGACGGACAAGTCCGAGCGAACGATCAAATACCTGGAAGGCGCGGGGGTCGAGATTGAGCTTCTTTCTCCTTCTCGTAACCTGGTTCAGGGCTTTGTTTCAGTCGATCGCATCGAAGAACTTGCCGAGTTGGATTGTGTGCGGGAAGTTCGCCGACCCAGCTATGCGCTTGCCACGGCGGGAGCTGTTCTCACTCAGGGGGACGCGCTTCAGGCTACCAATTTGCTCCGTTTTATGCACGGAGTCGATGGCAGCGGTGTAAACGTTGCCATCGCTTCCACGGGTTTGTTCGATGGAGGGGCTTTCCCAGTCACCAAATGCAACAATAGTTTACACGCGTCGTCGAATGGTGCGTTACCGCCAAGCCAGCAGACCGAATTGCCGATGAAGCGTCCCGGATTTACGGCAAACACCTCCTGTGATGCTCTCCCTAACTTTGGGTTTTATGGTGGCGTTCCAATTTATCCGCCGACATTGACTTCTCATGTCATGGATACGGATGGCGTGGATTCCACAGTGGCGCTTTACCCGGAAGGTTCCGCTATCATGGAAGTTGTACATGATGTGGCGCCGGGAGCCTGGATTTACTACCTGGATGGCCGGACGTCGGTGAGTCTTGAAAACAGCCGCGCGTTTATTTTCTCGGACAATGGCCAAACAAATACTCGCAATATCGACGTCGTCATCGAGAACGTTGTTTTTACCGATGACGGTCGTTTCGACGGTTCCAGCGCGATCTCGCGCGGTGCCACAGAGTTTTCGCGCAAATTCAACGTGCCGTTTTTGGTTTCCGTCGGAGGAGTAACACCCCCAGAGACGGACGGAAAAACCTTTGCCGGCCGTTTTCCATTGATGGTCACGAACTTCTTCAATGGCGACCCGCGCGATAACCGTCAAAAAGTTCACTCGTGGGGCGATTCCGTTTCGATCAATCGCGACGAGGGACTCAATGTCGAGTTAAGCAATGGTGGAGCCCTTGATGTGACGTTGGTTTGGGACGATTTTTGGGATGACGATGCTCCGCGCGCACGTACAGACCTGGATTTGTACCTGGTCCCGCGTAATTCACTCGATATCAGCCAGGCATTTGCCTCTTCAGCTCGTGTGCAGAATGGATCGCAAAGCAATCCCATAGAGAAATTGACTTACTTCAACGATCCTGGCGTTCCACTGGCGTTGGTGATTGTGAAGAAAGATAATGGGAAGAACGACCGCACGCTGTTCACGCTGATTGTCGAACAAGGTGCCGTGACCGAAAGCAAATACCTGACACATGGCACCCCGCTCAATAACGCCGACGCCTTGCCGCCGGTTATTTCGGTAGGCGATATCAATTTGTCCAATTCCTTTACGGCATTGAGCGAAGATATTGTTCCTGGCGTAAACCCGGGTTCGATCAATCCGTCCAAATTCGTCAAATGGTACACCAGCCAGGATGCTCCGACGGTGGTGGGATATTCCTCGATCAACACCTACACAACATCGGTGCTTGTTGGTGAGAGTGGTCGCTCCTTCACTGGGCCATCGGCTGCCGTGGCGCATTTGGGTGGCTTTGTTACCATGCTGCGTCACCGTTTCCCGGAAATGCCCGCGATGCGTATTCGTCAAGTCCTGACGGACACTTCCGGCAGAGACGACGAAGGGAATCCGATCCTGCCGTTGGCGGTGGATCTGACGCCGAATGAAACCGAAACCTTTGAAAATGCTCCTCAATATCGCAAGCCGAACCCGTATTCGATTTTCACGGCGCTTACCAACGGCTATATCGATCCTTACACGGTCGAGGCCGAGTCGGTGATTGATTTGCCGATTTCCTCCGATCAATTGCTGCTTGCTGGATTGGGCGAAGTTCCCGGTGGCGAAGGTACACAGCCGCCCGCAAAGCTGAATGGCTGGAATCAGGGCGGTGGCGATCCGTCGATGAGTTACGACGCTCCCTTGTTCGATGTGTCGAATCTGGGATTGGAGCTTACGCCAACCTCGGATTGGAGTTACGGTTACTGGGAAAGCCCTGTGCTGACGATCCAGGGGCCGAACGATGCGGAACCGCGTAGCGCTCTGAGCACAGATAAGCTGTATGTACTGGAAGCTCGTGTTGGATCGACCGAAACCGATCCGACGAAGGTGCCTGACTTCCAATTGCGTGTTTCAAATGCTACCAACGACGAATCGTACATGCTCAAGGTAACGAACGAAACCGAAGGCGTGGCCAACGCGCCGACAACGATTGGTGGTAATACTTATCAATTGTTCTTCACACCGTCGAACGAACAAGTTGCCGCAGGCGGATTCAAGTTCTTCTTTGAATTGATGAACACCAATCCACTCGATAATGCCGACGCGACGTTGATTTTGCGCGATGTGAAGTTGCGCGAATTGACGATGCCGGAAGAAGAGACCGCCGAAAGCCAGGATTAATCGGCGTTGGCGAAAAACTCACGATTCCCGATTGGCCCGTCATCGAGACGGGCCAATCTTGTTTCCATAGATTGGGTAATGAAACGAGAAATCGATGTTGAAGCGGCTGAAAATTCAAGAGGTCGATTTTGTTGAGCATCCCATGTTGGCGCAGGCGATGGAAACCGCCGGGCTGAAGGGCCGATTGTTTGCCGCTGGAAATTTGTCGCTCTTGCAACGATTACCGGTGGCAATTGCCGGAAGCCGAGAAGCAGACGGTTGGTCGCTGACGAGTATCGAGGCCTTGGCGGGTGAGTTGGCGCATCGAGATGCCTGTATCGTCAGCGGAGGAGCGCGAGGCACCGATTGCGCGGCTCATCGCGGCGCGCTTCAGGCAGGCGGTTCGACGATTGTCGTGGTGCCGTGCGCGTTGGAGGATTTACACCTTGGTACGTGGCGCAAGGAATTGACGAAATTGTGGGATTTGCAACGTACGTTGTTTTTGTCACCGTTTGCATTGGGTCACCGGGTTCAACGTTCAAGTCCCATTTTGCGTAACCGACTGATTGCAGCGCTTGCCTGGGCGACGGTCGCGGGTCAAACCGGTTTGACGGGTGGAACGAATCATTTCATTGCTTGCGCGCGGCAATTGCGTTTGCCGTTGTTTGTGTTAGCGACGCGGACAAACGAGGAACGATTACTCCAGGCGCAGGAAACGCTGATTCAGCGAGGAGCCCGGCTCTTTTCCGCCGAAGCAGCGCTCGATGCCGGTCTGGCTGAGGAAATTGTGCATCGCGCGATTACATGGAAATCGCAACGAGATCGCGAAGACGGCGCACAGACGACACTGTGCGAATCTCCAGAGGAATATCTAGCCGGGAAAGACGATGGATTCGATGCCGAACGATCTGACTGGCCCTGATCCCGAGGTTTACGTCGATGTTGCGTTGAACCTGCCACTGCGCGAGGCGTTTGCTTATCGTGTACCGGAGGGACTCGACGCGAATCTCGAGCCCGGGATGCTGGTTCGGGTTCCGTTTGGCAAACGTTCCGAAATCGGCTGCGTTGTGGGTGTGCGTGACTGTGCTCCAGAGGTCGATCCGGAGAAAATTCGACCTGTGCTGGCGCGAGTTTCACCCGAATATTCCATCAATTCGGAACTACTTGGTCTGGCTCAGTTTGTCGTCGATTATTATTGCTGTTCGCTGGGTGAAATTCTTGCCGCGATTTCCGTTGTTGGATTCAAAGACGTTCGCACCCAGTCGCATCCCGAATGGAAATTACGCGAGGATTGGCGTGCATTTCTGAAAGCGCAGAGCATCCAGTTGACCGCGCGTCAGATGCAGGCCTGTGAAGAACTCGCCGCGAAAAATGCCACTGGAACGCGCGCGCATCTCTCGAACGAAGCATCCTGTACGGCGAGTGTGATCCAAAAAATCGAGGACGTCGGCGTGTTGACCGAAGCACGTCCCAGTTGGGGGACGGAGGAACACGTACGCGTCCCGGCTCCGTCCCTGCTACCGACATTGGACCAGCAAAAGGCGCTCGACGTGATTTTGGATGCCGCGCGCGCGCCTCGATTCCAGGTGTTTTTACTCCACGGCGTGACGGGAAGCGGAAAGACTGAAATTTACCTGCAAACCATGGCCGAGGTATTGACCCTGGGGCGCACAGTCATGTGCCTGGTTCCAGAAATTGCGCTGACGCCGCAAACGGTGCAGCGATTTACCGAGCGTTTTGGCGAAGAAATCGGCGTTTTTCACAGCCAGATGACGCGTCGTGCGAAATTGATCCTCTTCCGTAAAATTCAGGCAGGTGGTGTGCGCATTGTGATCGGTGCGCGGTCGGCGGTGTTTGCCGGGCTGCCGAATCTTGGACTCATCGTGATCGATGAAGAACACGATGGCAGCTACAAACAGTCCGAAACGCCGCGTTATCATGCGCGGGACGTTGCGATTGTGCGCGCGCAACGGTTGGGCGTGCCGGTGATTTTGGGCAGCGCTACTCCGAGTCTGGAATCGTATTACAACGCCTCGCAGGGCAAGTCGTTGCTGATCAAACTGAGCGCGCGGGCTCAGGGGATGGAACTGCCCCCGGTGCGAGTGGTGGATTTGGCGCGCGAGATGACTGAAGCGTCCAGCGGTTCCTATTTTTCGCGCGCGTTGGTCGAGGCGATTCGCGAACGCCTGAAGCGAGGCGAGCAGAGTTTGTTGTTTCTCAATCGACGTGGGTTTTCCAACTTCCTGTTTTGCCCGTCCTGCAAATGGGTTGCGCGTTGTGACGAAGACGACGTGGCATTGACGGTGCATACACGCAATTCCAAGGGACGTCGCGGAGCAAAACAGGACGCGGAGTTGGATTTATTTTTGCCCGATGAAGGAACAGAGGAATTTCAACTCCGATGCCATTTTTGCGGTACCTCGCACCCGGCTCCCAAAGTCTGCCCCGAGTGCAAAAACGACAGTCTGATCACGGTGGGAGCGGGAACGCAGCGCATCGAGGAAGAACTTGTCGCCTTGTTTTCCGACGCGCGTGTGTTGCGTCTGGATTACGACACCGCAGGTGGGCGAGAAGCGTTCCTTGCGGCGTGGAATAAGATGGTCAATCGCGAGACGGACATTATTCTGGGGACGCAAATGATTGCGAAGGGCATTCACCTGGAGAGCGTGACGTTGGTGGGAGTCATACTTGCCGACGTGGGTTTGTTCCTTCCCGATTTTCGCGCGGAAGAGCGTACGTTTACCTTGCTGACCCAAGTGGCCGGGCGCGCGGGACGTGTCAGTGCAGGAGACGTGATTTTCCAAACGTATATGCCGAATCATACGGCGATTCGCTATGCAACTCAGCACGATTACGAAGGATTTTACGCCGAAGAACTGGCCCGTCGCCGCCAACTCGGCTTTCCACCGTTTACGCGGTTGGTGGCAATTACGTTGAGCGATGTGGATCGTGAAAAAGCCTTCCAGGGAGCGCGTCTCCTGGCGCATTATCTGAACCGTTATTACCGAGGGGGGACGCAGGCGCGTCGGATCACGATCAACGGACCGACGATTGCTCCACTTGCACGGTTAGGTGGGCGATTCCGCTATCGGATTTTGATGCGTGCGGCTTCCGTGAGGCCGATGACGGCTTTGCTTGAACAGGCGATGGGCGATCGAGATTTTAAACTTTCTTCTTCAACGCGTTTGACAATCGACGTTGATCCATTAGACCTGTTATAGAAATTTTCTACGCACGATCATATCATCGACTGGGATGTTGAGTGGGCATGGCGGAGAGCGCTAAAATTTCAACAAACGATCTGGGGCGATTCGAGCGAATCCTGTATTGGATTTTAGGCGTGCGTCGCGGATTTGGCGATGGGCGACGAGTCATTGCCGTGGCGATGGCGGCGGACTGGCGGTCGTCGCTGAATTGGTTCATTCCGGTGTTGGGGATTTTATTCGGTCTGGCGATGTTGTTGTTTCACGAAATAACAATGGACCCCGATTCCGCCGGATTCGGGATGATGTTCCGTATTTTTATTTTCGATTATTCGTTGTTTTTATTTGGCGGGCTTTCGGGTTGGAACATGGCTCGGCGCTGGCGGGCCAACGCCGATCAAATCGAAGAGCTAAGCCTGACGCCGTTGTCGCCTTCCGTCATTGCCAGCATGATGTCTGCGGGCGCGTTGGCAATCTGGCTATTTTTGTTCGTTTTATTTGGCTTTGTCGATTTGTTTACGCCCATCATTCATGCCAAATGGATTATAGAAATGACCGAGGCAAACGACGGTTCCTTTTTTCTAGTGTTGCCGGTCACGACGTATGCCGTGCTGATGGGTTTATTAGGCCCCTTTATCCTGGCGTGGTTTCATTTTGAATCCATCCGTTTGGCGCACTGGATGTTTGCGGTGCATTCGTTGCCGCGTGTTTCACTGCTCAAAGCTGGCATTGTGAACTTTATTGTCATGACCACCATTGTCGGCACATTGTCGCTTTTGGGGAGTATGGTCACGGGAATTTGCCTGATCGTCCTGGGGCTGATTGGAGAAATGTTGGGACAAAGTGTGAATAGCTTCGAGGCTTTCAGCGCCTACACGGTCTGGGGGCTTGCGGCCTTGCCGGGAGCGCTGGTTGTGCTGTTCCTTAAGCGTGCCTTAGTGCGAACGTACGAAGGCTCGTTTACGCGTTCATGGTTGATGTATCAGTGGTGGGGAGCGGGCGAATCGCAACAACCGGGCACGTATCCCGCCTCTTTATACAAAGCCATTCCGCTCTGGCAGGCATTTTACGGCATGCAGGAAGAAGAAATCCTGGAAAAACCCATGAGCCGTCGTCCCCAGACGCGTCGTTATTACGCGTTGCTTGAACGGTTGAAAGCCGCGAACTCTTCGACGAATGAAAATAAGGTTTCGCCGCCTCGGATTCTGACCATGAACTACGAAGAACCCGAAAAACCTAAAATTCCAGGCCCCACGCCACCGCCGGGATATGGCGCGCTGGCCAATCCACCAAACATGGTGATTCCAACTGCTCCGAACGAAATTCGTTCGCATCCACCCACCCATGGACATGGCCCGACACCTCCTCCTTCTGCACGGTGAGGAATTTTGAACGATTCGACCGGGTGTTCTGCTTGAACTCGTGGGCTTGGGTTCGGAACAATTTGTCTCCAAGTTGATCTTTTGTGGTTATTAGGAAATATCATGGCAATCGGTCCGTTCGTCCAACCCCTGGTAACGCTGGCTTTACTCGCGTTCTGGATATATTGTCTCGTGGACGCCCTCCGCGAGGACCGATCATGGATATGGATTGCGTTGCTGGCCTTTATTCCGGTGTTGAGCGCGTTTGCGTATTTTTTGAACTTCAAGGCATTCGGCGCGCCCTCGCGAGGATTGCTCGATGGGTGGTATGGTGACTCCGCCCGGCTGAGGGAACTCCAGAAACAAGCCCGAGAACTCGATGTCCCTGGGGTGAATCGCGAAATCGCGGATATTTATTTTCGCCGCGGCGACTATAACGAAGCGCTTGCGACCTTGAAGCGCGTGCTGGATCAGGACGGGGAGGACCTGCGCAGCCAATACCAGGCAGGTGTGTGTATGACGGTATTGGGCAAGCCGGAAGCAGCGATTCCACACCTGGAATTCGTCCTCGATCAGGACGCCCGCTATGGGTTTGGCGATGCGCATCTCGCAATGGCGAATGCGTTTCTGGCAGTTGGGGAGAACGAGCGCGCGTTTGATTTGTACACTCATGTGGTTGAAAATTTCAACGTCCCGGAAGCCGTCGTGCGATATGCGCGAATGTTGATGGAACGTGGGGAACGCGATCGTGCTCAGTTGGCGTTGCGCACGATGCTGGGGAAAGTCGGCTCGCTGTTGCCCGAGGATTTGGCGCGTCACCGTCCCTGGATTCGCAAAGCGGCGGAAGACTTGCGCGCGCTTGAAAAGTCATAAAGATTTCACACAGAATTTTTGCGTTCCTACTTGACGTTCTTCGGCGCTGTGCGTGGGGTGGAAAATGACGAGTTGCCAAGGCACCTCGCGCTTCTACTCCCGTTCCCGCCGGATGTCCGCTCATGACCATGACGCTTGCCGCTCCAGCTCCTCTTGTTGAATTTGAAGCCAACCCGAATCGCGATTTGATTATCTCCTATCAAGGCGACGATTTCCTCCGCATTCCGATTCGTACGCGAATTCTAACCCACGAAGACGACATCGTTGCCATCGCTCGGGATCATGTTCGCCCGTATTTTTCCTCGGGCGATGTGCTGTTTATTTCCGAAAAAGTCGTCGCGGTGACGCAAGGTCGCGCGATTCCGGAAAATGAAATGAAGATCGGTCTGACGGCGCGTATCCTTTGGCGTTTTGTGGCGAATGTTCCGTACGGTATTGGTCTGCGCCGTCCGAGCAGCATGCAGTGCGCGGTGAACGAATGCGGCGCGGCGCGTATCTGGTTGGCTGCCATGGTGGGAGCAGTGGGGAAACTGTTTGGGCGTCGTGGAGACTTCTACCGCATTGCCGGTCCACAAGCTGCCACCATCGACGCTGCCACCACGTCGCCGCTTCAGCCCGATTGCGTCATTATGGGGCCAAAAGATCCCGATAAAGTTGCCCAGGCCATTTACGAGCAATGCGGTTTCCCGACGGCTATTGTCGATGTAAACGACATCGGCGGCTCGTGGGTGCTTGGAAAGAGCACCGGTGTCGATTCCCGATTGGTCGAGGCGTGTTTGAAAGACAACCCGCTTGGACAGGGAGTGGAGTGCACACCGATGGGACTTCTGCGGCGCGCCGAGTGATCGTTTCCCCAAACGCGTTCATCGATCAAGCTCAACCTCTATACACCCCTTTATAAAACGTGGGGCTAACTCCTTCCGATAGGCGCTTGACGGGAGGAGGAGATGCGAGTTCAATCCAAACCGTAATTAGCCTTGGTTACAAATAAACGCAAAGGCTAATATATTTAGGCAATGGTTCATTTGCAATGCAACAATCCAGCGTGAGTTTACCGCCCGTTTGGACCGAAAACGAAGAAGGCGCCTGGCGTCAACCGAACGGCATTCCCTCGCTGGTTGAAGTTCACTCCTCCATTCATGTGCCCAAGGACGCCTCGTTCTGGCGCAAGCTGATCGCTTTTGCCGGCCCTGGATTGATGGTGGCTGTCGGGTACATGGACCCGGGCAATTGGGCGACCGATTTGGCGGGTGGTGCGCGTTTTGGCTATACGCTGCTATCTGTAATTTTAATCTCCAATTTCATGGCGATGTTGCTTCAGCATCTTGCCATCAAACTCGGAGTGGTCAGTGGCCGCGATCTGGCTCAAGCATGTCGCGATCACTACACACGACCCGTGGCGTTTTGCCATTGGGTGTTGTGTGAAATCGCGATCGCCGCTTGCGACTTGGCTGAAGTGATTGGTTCCGCAATCGCACTCAATTTACTCTTTGGCCTGCCGCTGATCGTCGGTGTTTTTATTACAACCATCGATGTGTTGCTGGTGTTGTTTCTCCAAGGCAAAGGCTTTCGCTACATCGAGGCTTTGGTTGCGACCTTGATTTTTACAATCGGGGCCTGCTTCTTCTACGAAATCTTTGTCTCTCATCCCGCGATAGCTCCCATGGTTGCGGGTCTTCTGCCTCGCCCCGAGATAGTGTTCAATCCCGGAATGCTTTACATTGCGATTGGTATTTTGGGTGCCACCGTAATGCCGCATAACCTTTATCTGCATTCGAGTATCGTGCAAACGCGCAACTACGACCGCACCATCGAAGGCAAACGCGAAGCCATTCGTTTTGCCACTATCGATTCGAACATCGCATTGCTACTGGCGTTCTTTATCAACGCGGCGATTCTGATTATCAGCGCCGCCACGTTCCATAATACCGGCCATCAAGACGTGGCGGATATTAACGACGCTTACCAGCTTCTCAGCCCCATGCTGGGAGTGCCACTGGCGAGTACACTGTTTGCCGTTGCGTTGTTGGCTTCGGGTCAGAACTCGACGCTGACCGGCACACTGGCGGGTCAGATCGTCATGGAAGGGTTTTTGAATCTCAGGCTGCGTCCCTGGTTGCGCCGATTAATTACACGGCTGATCGCCATTGTTCCGGCGGCGATTGTTGCGGGATTGTATGGTGAAAAAGGGGTTGGCGAATTGCTTATCTTCAGCCAGGTCATCCTCTCGCTTCAACTCAGCTTTGCCGTTGTTCCGCTCGTGCAATTCACGAACGACAAGCGTAAGATGGGACCCTTTGCCAACAAACGTTCCTGGGCGATCGGTGCTTGGATTGTGACGGCTTTAATCATCACGTTGAACGTTTATCTCTTATTGCAAATCGCGCTCGAATACTTTGCCTGAACGCTGATTATTTCTTCAGGATAAACGTCGCGAGATCGTTGACGACTTGTTGAGCAACGTTGCCGGGCGTGAAGAGATTTTCGGCGGTGGGCGTGTCGCCTTCGACGGGAATGAAGATGTGGTTGAGTTCGTTGTACGTCTTAACGCTGCCGAGAAATGGATGGTCGGCGGCGATTTTCTCCCAACGCGCAGCGTCGGATTCTCCTACCAGAAAATCCTGGCCCGCAAAATAGATCATAAACGGTTTGTTGAAACGTGCGAGAGATTTTGCCGGATCCTGACGCTGTAGAGCGTTCCAGATCGTGCCAGGGTAATTGAGAAGGATTTCGTCGTCGGGAAAATCGTCGTTCGCCAAACGATTGGCGCTCTCGATCATCGCGTCGATTGTGGCTTGAGCTTCTTCGGAAAGTTCACCTTGAGCGGTAGCAATCAATTCAATTTGCTGGCGCAGGTAAACGGCGATCGGCGCGGGCAACGGCGCGAGCATTGCCACGCGGGAAACCCCCACGGATTGCGCGAGTTGCGGTGCCAGAAATCCGCCCAGGTTGTGTCCGACAATCGTTAAGCGCGATTTGTCGATTTGTGGCATTTCTGCCAGCATTTCCACGGCATGTCGTGCGTCTTCCAACACGAGATCTTCCAAGTCGAAGTATTTCTCTCCATTGAAATAACCGGGGTCGATTGCCTCGCGCTTGGAAAACCGCAATACAGCGATTCCCTGCGTTGCGAGGCCTTGAGCGATGTCGCGCAGCGGTTTGCTTTGTCCCACGGTGCCATCGGCGTCAAAGCCACCGAATCCGGCAATGATCACCACACCGGGAACAGGTGTCGTTTCGCTGGCCATCAGTGGCATATCGACAATTACCGGCAAGACGAATTCACCGGTTTCCATTTCTAATTCAGTTTCGCGAAAGAGGGTCGATTCTACATAGTCCGGCGGCGGTGTCATGGCAGGCGGCGCATTGGGATCGGTCGTTTCCTGACGTGGTTTCAACGTGTAAGGATGAATCGAGAACCCCGTAATTTTTGCAAAGGGCGACAAACGCTCGAAAACGATTTTTGCGGCAACGGTGTTTTTTTCCAGTATGATCGGCACCAAAGCAATGATCGTGTCATCATTCTGACGTGCCATTTCCGCGGGTTCGACACTTTGCAGACGACCGCTCTGGCGATAAAGACCACCGAAAATTTGCTTCGCCGTATCGTCGGTCAACGACTTGCGCAATGTCGGCGACATTTCACCCTGCACGCGTGTTGTGTGACCCGTCATTACCGCGTTGACGAACATTTCCGCGCGGGATTTCAGACGATATAACGTTTCCGTTTCACTTTCACGTGCCGACACAGAGGTCGCAAGCGTCAGTAAAAATGCAAGCAATGGCAGACAAACGATTATTCGGCGATTCATGCGTTCCTCATTCCTTCGTCGCGAGGGACGGAGTCATTCCAGCGCGCAATCAACGCCGGGACATATCGATTTCAATGGCTCCAGTGGGCTTTGACGGAGTCGTGGGAGAAGTTGGTTGTTCGGTCATGGGCATGTAAAGAATTTGTCCAGGACCAATGCCTTGCACGTCTGGACTGGTACCCTTTTGTGGCGTGATGACCAACGTTTCGTACTTGATAAACTTCGTCATGCCACCTTCTTCGAACCGCCGCACGTCGGGTTTGATCGAAAGCGTTACTTTTCCCGTTTTCAAGTCGTAGAGCATGCGTCCGCAGTCGGCTTCGATGGAATCCTGGCGAAGGAAAACGTTCCCCAACGCTTCGAACGTTTGAGCCGCATTGCGGAAAATAATCTCATCGGCGCGAATGTTGAACTTCGAGCTTTTCAACACCACGCTGCCAACGGAATGAAAGATTTCCAGGTCGCCGCTGGCGGCCATGGTACTGTTGACTTGGGGACGGACGTTTCCGCGCGGCGAGGTCACGATGTTCATGGTTTTTCCCATGCCGCCGAATACACCCGTGCCGTTTTCTTCGGCGTTTTCTGGCGTGGTGTTTACGGGTTTCATATCCACCGTGATAGGAGTGCTGCCTCGCAACTGCACCGCGCGTTTGCCTTCGTCGGCTTGCGCAACCTCGAACTCGTCCATGCCGTCAAACGTGACAATATTTTCCGGCGAGTTTTGAACCACATGCGGGCTTCCCGTCAGCACTACACCACCCGATTCCATGTCATATTTCATTTGCTGGCTGGTGGCTTCGATTCCTTCCGTGCGCAGAGTGATGTTTTTTTCCGCGCTCAGACGCGACTCGGCGCCAAGAAATTCCAAGTGCAGGCATTGCAGAAACAACTCGGGCGTTTCGAGCGTGATCGATCCGTCGGCTTTAAAGATTTGTTCGCCGGATTGCGGATCCGTGCCGATGGTAAAGCCTTCTTCCGTTCCATCGGGGTGGGGGGCGGTGATCAGAGACACCTGTCCGCCCGCTCCGGCTAATTCACGCAGGAAACTGCCCTTGGCTTTCTGATCGGATTGCGCCTCGACGTTGCCGATTATCGCTGCGGTCAAGCAGCAAGCCACTGTGGCTTTGCCCAAAAAACGTTTCATTCAGCAGTCCCTTTGAATTTCATGGTCACTGGCTGGCCATCGACGACAGGATAGTGCCAGACCGAAAAATTGCGATTCGTCGTAAATGCGCTTCCCGTTGTTTCGATCACATCACCATCGACTTCGCCGACTTGTTCAAATTGACCAATCGAGATAAACTTCTGATAGCGTTCGCTCCAGATCAGGTTACGGCATTTCAGTTTTCCTTGCTCGCCCATGTCGATCGTCAGCCATTTTTTCTGATTTGGGTCAGCCAGCACAAAATCGCCGCGCGAGGCGTCGCGAATCGTTGGCATCGCCCCAATGCGAGCGAGGTCTTCGCGCCATTTCATGAGTTCTTCTTTCGAGGGTTCTGTTTGGACAATGTTTTCCTCGTCGAGTTTCGGTGTCGCGAAGTAGTACCGAAACAGCGGGCTTTCCACCGTGATCTTTTCCTGCGGCATACGGATTGTTACGTTATCGCTGATGATCGACTCGCCCTCGGTGGACATAACGGCTTTATCCGCATGGATTTCCTGAAGCACCAATGTGCCCGATGTGTAGCTCAGATCCATGTTTGTCAGCGTGATGTTCTCCAGGAGCCCGGCATTCGACCGCGCGGGCGTCGCCAACATCCAAACCGCTGCGAACACACACAGAACCAGCAGGTTCATCCATTCGGACAATCTCATCATCGAGAAGGTTTCCTTGCACATGCGTTTATTCTGGCCAGAGGGCCAATTCCAGGGGGATTTGTGGCGCTGGAACCGCCGGGTGATCTTCCATTTTCAAGCTTTCCAGCAGGCGGAGAGCTTCCTCGTGAAGCAGGGCTGGGTCGAGCAGAGATTCCTCCAACATACCGGTCAAATCGCGATTGATCAGCAGTCCGTCTGCACCGGGCGCCAACTGATGCACCATCCGGTCGCGCGCCAATGACAGCAGCATGAGCACTCCTGCGCCAAGCGAGCCGCCTGCCTCGATGATGCGGTTGACAGCCTGGGGCAATGCCGCCGGACCAATCCGATCGATGGCCAACCGCGCGTTGAATATCTCTTTGCGCTGCTCCAGCAACTTGCCTGAGAGCACTTCCAGCGCACGACCCGGACGGCCTTCGGCGAACGCCGCCGCCACGCGAGCCAAACCAGCTTCCACACGTTCATCCTGGACCAATCGCGATGTTAAGTCGTCGAATTCCAACGGTTGGCAGAGCAACGACGAGCACCGAGACCGAATGGTTTCCAGTACCCGGTTGTAGTGGTCTGTAACGAGAATCAGCTTCAGGTAGGAGGCAGGTTCTTCCAGAAATTTCAGTAGCGAATTGGCTGCATTTCCCGTGATCGTATCCGCACCGAGTACGATGATCACACGGTAACGGCCTTCCATGGGAGCTACCCACGCGGCATCCTGGAGCAGACGTACCTGATCCACTTTGATCGACTTCGACTTGCCGATGGGCTCGATAATGTTCAGATCGATAAACCCTGTCGGCTGAGGCACGTCGTTTTCGTACGTAATCGGATAGGACTTGCCAACCAACCGGTCCACGCGCGGGTCGATGTCGAGCGTAATCGGACGCGGCGGTGGAGGGGCGGCGGGCGCTTTGGGCGTTTCCGCGACCGGTTTAGTTTTCGATTCGGGTTCGGGCTTTTTCGGTTCCGGCGGGGGAGGAGGGGCCTTTTCTTCCTCCTCTTCCAGGCCGCCGAACATGTCGGGTTCGTCACCGAACAAATCGCCAAACATGTCATCGGGGCTGCGAGTGGGTTCGTTCACGCGCCAGAGAAAACGCGCGCCGCGCGGAGCCGTGATCGTGGCTTCTGGCGTATGAATGCCGGACGAAAGGATCTGCTTGGCAATCGCAAACGCCAGCGAACGTTTTCCCACGCCGTCTGGACCATGTAGCATCAGCGCGTGCGGCAACCGGTTGCCGAGAATCATCCGGCGGACGAGTTGCTTGACGGCTTCGTGGCCCCAAATCGTGTCGAGGCGATGTTGGCTGGGAGCGAGCATGAGGTTCCTGGAATCAAATCGCGAACAGCGAAAGCATTGGACCGGTGGCCTGTGTGAATCAAGCCAGAGATGCATTTCAAAGGAGAAAGGATAAAGGCGAAAGGCGGATGAAGTCTGAAGAGGTTTTGGCGACCGTTTGATAAAACTACCGTCTCATCCTTTATCCTTTCGCCTTTATTCCGAAAGCAGCCCCTCGCGTGTCAGGTACCGTTCGGCTTCCAACGCCGCCATGCAACCAAACCCTGCGGCGGTGATAGCTTGACGATAGTGGTGGTCGTGGATGTCGCCTGCGGCGAATACACCCGGCAGGTTCGTGTTACAATGGCTATCGACTTTCACATAGCCGTTGTCGTGCAGGTCGATCACGCCTTCGATCCAGTCGGAATTCGGTTTGTGCCCGATGGCGAGGAACATCGCCGACACCGGGATTTCCTTTGTCGAATCGTCCTTCACATTGCGCACCTTGATTGCCGTGACGCGTTTTTTGCGCTCGGATTCCACTTCGCCAAGCACTTCTTCGACGACTGAATTCCACACGAACTCGATTTTCGGGTTCGCCAGCGCGCGATCCGCCATAATTTTGCTCGCGCGTAGTTCGTCGCGCCGATGGATGACGTAAACTTTCTCGCATAACTTGGTCAGATAGCTGGCTTCTTCCATGGCCGAATCGCCGCCACCTACGATTGCAACCTCTTTGCCGCGATAAAACCCACCGTCGCAAACCGCGCAGGTATGCACACCGTAATTCCAGAACGTTTGCTCGGTTTCGATGTTCATCATGCGAGGCGAGGCACCCGTGCAGATCAATACTGTGTAGGCTTTGCGCGGTCCGACCGTCGTTTCCACGACATAGTGGTCGCCTTCGCGGCGCAGGCCGGTGGCCTTCTCGTATTCGATTTCCGCGCCGTAATTTTTGCACTGGGCTTCCATGTCCATCATCAACTGGTTGCCATCCTGGCCTTCGGGGAAACCGGGAAAATTCTCAATCGTCGTTGTCGTGGTCAACTGGCCGCCCACCATGGGGCCCGCGATCAGGAGCGGTTTGACGTTGGCGCGGGCGAGGTAAATCGCTGCCGTGTAGCCTGCCGGGCCGCTGCCGCAGATAATCGCGTTACGAATGGGAGAATCGGTCATGGGGTGCTGTCTCTCGTTATTGGAAATGGGTTATTTTAGCTCAGTCGCGCCAGCAAAAGCGCCCAACGCGGGGGTGTCAACCCGCTTGGTGGCGGGGGAGTGCAAGAATCGGCCCAATTGCGGAGAGGGTCAAAATTCCCACGATTGACACCGGGCAAAGGAATTGCATCCTAAGCGGTCAACCCGTCGGCATCCCCTCACCCTTTGGCCGCCGAATTTCAGCTATCCAGGAGCGTGCGCACACACCATGAAAACGCGATTTTCACTCACCACGGCGGGCTTTGCCCTGCTGATGTTCTCCCCGATTGCTCTCCCTGCGGCGGAGGAAAATCCCGTTGCTCAAAAGTATTTTCAGGTCGAAATGCTGATGATGAACGGCATGATGGACGATGCCCAGAAAGAGATCGTCGAACTCCAGGCAAAAATCGCCGGCGCCATCGACACCAACCCCAAAGATGACGAGGCATATTACTGGAAATACAAGTTTTACCTGCTGATCGGATCGAAAATCGAAGCGAGTGTTGCACTCGAAAAAGCCCTGGAGCTCAAACCCGACGACCCGCATTACAATTTCCGTATGGCAGAGTTGAAAGCCATGCAGGAAAAGTACGACCAGGCGCGTGAATGGATCGACAAGGCCATAGCGCTCGACCCGAAAGAGGGCGAATATCTCGTTATGTCAGGCGATTTGATCGCTCAAGCGGGCAATGCGGAAGAAGCGCTGAATACGTACTGGCAAGCCGTGCAAACCGATCCGCACGAAACGCTTGGGTGGGCCAAATTGGCCGCTCACGAGATGGAAATCGGGAACCCAGAAGGCGCAATTGAGATGTATGAGAAAGCGGTAGGGATCGATCCGCTGTTTACCAACGGGCATTATAATCTGGGCCAGATACAGCAACTTCTTGGAAACACCGAAAAGGCAATTGCAGCATTCAAAGCCGTCACTGAGCAGACACCACTCGATTGGCAGGCGCATGCCAAGCTGGTTCAGCTTTACCAGGACACCGGCAACTTCGATTTGCTGGAAAAACACCGGAATCATCTGTTTGAATTGCATGAAAAAGGCTTGGCGAAGACCGATTCGTATTGCCGTGAACAGTTCACTCTAAACAACTTGCGTGTCATGGCTGTCGAGTATTTCGAGCTCGATGAAAAAAATCCCGTCGTGTACAGTTTTCTCATCAATGACGACGGATCGGGGGCCGTGGTCGATCGCATCTGGCTTGGAACAAACGAGACGGAGGACATCGCCGGGGACGCGGATCAACGTCTTTATTACGTGGATATCTTCGAACCCAACGGCGGTCATCGGACGTTGAAAACTTATGTGGGCGAGCCAGGGTATCAAACGGTGCGCAGTGTGGTGTTGGCGTATTTGAATGGTGAAGACGTTTCGCCCGATGAAGACACCGCCGCCGTGAACCCATGAAGCGTCACCAAAAAATTCACCATGAAAGCGTGAAGGTCATTTCGCGCTTTCGTTGTTGTTTTTTTTAATCAGCGCGCGCAACGCATCGAGGTTCTCTCGATCTTCGGCCATGTCGGGATCTTTTTCGGTTTCCAGCGACATGGGAATTTTTTTCATGCGCGGATCGTTCAGCAGGTGTGCAAACGCATCGAGTCCCAAATGCCCCTTCCCAATGTGCTCGTGGCGGTCTTTGCGCTCGCCAAGTTCAAACTTCGAGTCGTTCAAATGCACCGCGCGCAGGTGCTGGAAGCCGACAATTTTGTCAAAGGACAACATTGTCTCGTGATAGCATTCCGGCGTCCGTAAATCGAACCCCGCCGCAAACAAATGACATGTGTCGAGACACACGCCAACGCGATCGGGACGATCAACGGCTGCAATCAAGTCGTGCAGGTCCTCGAATGTGCTGCCGAGATTCGTGCCGCTGCCGACGGTGATTTCAAACAGCACGCGCGTTTGAATGTCGGGTGTACGGTCGAAAATTGAGCGGCAATGGCGAGCGATTTGCGCGATTCCCGCGTCGCGTCCCTGGCCCAGATGCGCGCCAGGATGCAATACGAGACCGGGGACGTCAAGTTGCTGGCAGCGACGCAATTCGTCTTCGAGCGCCGGGATGGATTTCGCCACCACGTCTTCTTTTGTCGATGCCAGGTTGATCAGATAACACGTGTGGGCGAACACGGCGCCGGGGGCGATACCCGCTTCGGCAAGGTTGCGTTTGAATGCCTGGGCGGAAGCGTTGGAAATCGGCGGGCCTTGCCAGCGATTATTGTTTTTGACGAAAATCTGCATCGCCGAGCATCCAACTTCGGCAGCGCGTGGGGGAGCTTTTTCGACTCCGCCCGCGATGGACATGTGCGAACCGAGCAGCAACCCGCCATTGAGTTCGAGCGCGGTTTTATTCGTCATTGTCTTCGTCCAGTTCTTCTTCGTGTTTCTCGATATTCCATGGGGCGTCGGGTTCCTCGCGCCACGCAAAATATCCGGGAGGAATATGCGCGATTTCGAGAACGGCAGGATCGAGTTCGACGATTTCCTCTAAACAAACGATGGCGCCGTCCTCTTCAACGATGTCGTTGCCGTCCAAAAATTGCCAACCGTGGTCGTCTTCGTCATGCGAAACATATCGAATGGGCTGATTTTCCCAGATGATGCGCTTCAGCGTAATCACCGCGCAATTGGGCGGTTGGTCGAAGGGCCATTCGGCAGGCGTTTGGCTGCTATCATTGTAATTATTCGTCATCGGCATCTATCTCCAATACGTCGATATTCCACGGTTCGCCGACGTCCACGCGCCAGGCGAAATACCCAAGTGGTAAATGGGCGATTTCGCGAATCGTGGGATCGAGTTCGACCATGCTGCCCAACGATACCATTGCCGCGTTTTGAACAACGAGATCGTCTTCGTCGAGAAACTGCCACCCGCCCTCTTCCCAATCGTGGCAAACGTAGCGAATGGGCTCCGTCCCCACGAGGATACGTTTCAGCGTAATCACACGCGTGTGCGGTGGTTGCCCGAACGGCCAATCGTTGGCAT
>CAZOKZ010000018.1:0-66974 GCA_964580585.1 uncultured Candidatus Sumerlaeota bacterium
CCGATCATCACGATGTCGGGGTCCTGGCGCAGGAAGGATTTCAGTCCCTTTGCGAACGTCAATCCGATACTTGGTTTTGCCTGAACCTGATTGATACCCTTCAGGTTATATTCAACCGGGTCCTCGATGGTGCTGATATTTTTTGTGGGATCGTTAATGTTCGAAAGTGCCGAATACAAGGTCGTCGATTTACCGGAACCCGTCGGGCCGGTGATCAATGCCATCCCCCATGGCGAATGGATTGCCTTCTCCAGCTTATCCATTTCTTCGGGATCGAAGCCCAGGTCCGCCAGGTTCAGCATCAGGTTTCCGGCGTCGAGAATACGAATGACCGTTTTTTCTCCGTGAACCACCGGGCAGGTTGCCACACGAAAGTCAATGGCGCGATTTTTCAATTTGATGCGGAAGCGACCGTCTTGCGGAAGGCGTTTTTCCGAAATATCCAGTTCCGACAGAATTTTCAGACGAGAAGAAATCGCGTTCTGGAATTTCTTAGGAGGCGGCGATTGCTCGTGCAACACACCGTCGATGCGGTACCGTAACCGAATAACTTTTTCGAACGGTTCGATGTGAATATCCGAAGCTCCCAGTTTAATCGCGTCCATCACGATCTGGTTGACCAACTGGATTACCGGCGCGTCGTTGACATCCGCGTCGTCGTCGTTGTCATCGGCGGCTTCTTCTTCGCCCGTCATGAAATCGACTTTTTCGCTCTCCAGTTCTTCTTGAACCGAGCGGAAATCGTCTTCGGAAATCTCCTTCAACATTTCGTCGAAGTTCGACGCATTATCCATCGCATAATAACGCCCGATGGCTTCCATGATATCCGATTCAAAGGAAATCACCGGGATAATCTGGCTTTTGGTCAGGATTTTCAATTCATCGAGCAGGTAAATATTCGACGGGTCGGCCAATGCGATCGTCAGAGTATCGCCTGTTTTGTCCACCGGAACGATTTTGTACTTTTTGACGATACTGGCCGGAATACACTCCAACACCATTCGGTCGATATCGTAGTGCGAGAGCGTGATGAAGGGAACGTTGAGCTGCTTGCCCAAGGCGGCGGCCATCTCCCATTCCGAAGCCATGCCCATATCGACCAACACACGCCCCAAGCTGCCTTGCGATTCTTCCTGCTTGGAGAGGGCGATCTCAAGGTCTTCGGCGGAAATGACATTATCCGCCACCAGCATCTGACCCAGTTTGCGCTCCATGGCTGTCGCCATCGTTCGACTCCCGTCTGGTACGCTGCATTAATTGGCCACTTGTTGCAACGTCCCTAACTTGACATTCCAAATAATTTTCCGCGGGCATTTGCAAGTCAACCACAAAGCCCCGCGAGCGAATGGCTGGGGATTTCCAGCCTTGCAAGCATTAGCATGCTAGACGGCGCCTGCCCTTTGGCACAAGCTCTTTTCACGGTAAATTGCGTTCGCAATTGCAACATTCAATCGTCTCGGGAAAATAAAACCTTCCAAGGCTAAGGATTGCATTTGTCCGAAAGAGCCCCTACATAAACCCCCAACACCCGATAAGTTGTTCCTTTTCAACCCGAACAAGGCAGGTTTTCCCATGCAATATCGACGGTTTGGTCGCACTGAACTCCAGATGCCCGTTTTTAGCTGTGGCGGCATGCGTTATCAGCACAAATGGCAAGACGTTCCGCTCTCCGAGGTTCCCGCCGCCAATCAGGCGAACCTGGAAGCCACCATTCGCCGTTCCGTCGAAGTCGGCATTAACCATATTGAAACGGCTCGAGGTTACGGTTCCAGCGAACGCCAACTGGGGCTGATCCTGCCGACGTTTCCCCGCGAGAAAATGATCATCCAGACCAAAATCGGTCCCGAAACCGATAGTGGAGTGTTCCGGTCGAACTTCATGGAATCCCTCGAACGCCTGCGGCTCGATTACGTGGATCTCCTCGCCATCCATGGCATCAACGACGACGAAACCATGGACCAATCCGTACGCCCAGGTGGTTGTCTTGAAGTCGCGCGCCAACTCCAGGCCGAAGGCCTCGCCCGCCATATCGGATTTTCCACTCACGGACCTTGTGACATTATTTGCCGCGCCATTCAAACCGAGGCGTTCGGTGGATTCGATTACGTGAACCTGCACTGGTATTACATTTTCCAGGACAACTGGCCTGCCGTGCTCGAAGCGCGCAAACGCGATATGGGCGTCTTCATCATTTCGCCGTCCGACAAAGGCGGGATGCTTTATCGCCCGACCGAGAAGCTGCTCGAACTCTGCCAGCCCCTACACCCGATTATTTTCAACGATTTGTTCTGCCTCTCGCACCCCGAAGTCCACACGCTCAGTCTTGGCGCCGCCCGCCCGAGCGATTTCGACCTGCACGTCGAAGCGCTCGATTACTGGGACCGGCGAAGCGAACTTCTGCCCGCGATTATCGAACGGCTCGAACGCGCCATGGCCGAAGCCGTCGGGTCGGATTTCGCCACACGATTCAAAGAAGGCCTGCCCACCTGGGATGAAACGCCTGGCAGCATCAATATGCCGATTATCCTTTGGCTGCGGAATTTGGTCAAAGCCTACGGCATGACGGAATACGCCAAAATGCGTTACAATTTACTCGGTAACGGAGGCCACTGGTTTCCGGGGAAAAAGGCCGAGACAATCAACGATGCCGAGCTGGAACCCGTGCTGACGGCTTCGCCTTTTGCCGACCGTATTCCCGACCTTCTGCGCGAAGCTCATGACCTGATGGGTGGCGAAGAAGTCGTGCGTCTGAGCCAAAGCGAGTAGATGGGGTAATTCAGACAGGATTGACAAGATTGACTGGATGAGGTGGGACCTCTCATGCGCATTCACCTAATCCTGTAAATCCTGTCATCCTGTCCAAAAATGCATCTCGGTAAATTTCCGTTTTTCGGTATCCCCCATGTTCAAACTCACCAAATCCCAGCGCCGTGCCCTGACGTGGCTTCTGCTGGGGCGGAAATCCGGTGCACCGGAAGACGCGCCCGAAGGCACACCGCTTTCCGAGCAGGTGCGTGCGCTGACGCACGGCGAGCGCCCTGCCGACCCCGCACGCGTCGGGGAACTGGTCGATTGGTTGCGGGAACTCGAAGAACAAGTCCGCCACCCGGACACAGCGGAAAAAACCACCGACGCGATGGAAATTCCCGGCCACTCGCCCGAGGAAATCCGCCGTTTGCTCGCGGTGCCGGGGCTCAAAGTCCACGTCGATGGTTGCTGCAAAGGCAACCCTGGTCCGGCGGGGATTGGTTTTGCCTTTATGAACGCGCAAAACAAAGTCCTGCACATGGACGCGCGGTACGTGGGGGAAAAAACCAACAACGAAGCCGAGTATCTAGCGCTCATCGCGGCGCTCGAAACAGCTCGCGCCGCCGGAGTTAAACGCCTCACCGTTTTCACCGACAGCCGTTTGATGGCGGGACATTTGACAGGCGATTTCGCCGTCAAGAGCACCTCGCTCTATCCGCTGGTCAAACGTGCTGCGGAACTGCGCCGCGCGTTCGAGCAATTCGAAATCATTGCCGTTCCTCGTGAACAAAACCAGTTAGCGGATCGATTGTCGAACGAAGGGGTGAGGCGGCGAGATGGTGTATAATTCTCAAGATGTTAAAAATAATCATAACGGGGAGCGATAAGATTGGGTTTTTTTCGAATAGAATTATCGACTAGCAGGAACGCACTGCCTCACTCTTCGCGGAAAAGATTGGAATCCTTTTACCTGATTTTCCTCCTTTGGGCACTTTGTTTTGTAATGGGAGGAATCATTGCCGGTCATCACTATTCAAAATTGAAATCGGCAACGCTAAAGCAACACGACCAAAGTGTCAAGGCGTCAACTGATCGTCTCGAGGACGCTGTCAATAAATTGGATGCGGAATTTGCCGAAAATAAAATCACCGAGGCCGAGCGCTTGGCAGGTGAAGATAAGGCACTGCATCGATTTGCACTCGATCAATACAACGCCACGACGGAATTCAATAAATCATATCCGCCCGAATGGCTGTTAAGAATGGTAGTGCTGTTGATTGTTTTGCCGTTTCCAGTAGTTCTTTTATTTTCAATCCTACTACACATTGGACTCTATATTATTTCGCGCACCGAAGATTCCAACTTGCGCGCCAAAGGCTACTCCTGGCTTTCGCGCACCGACGTGATGTGGCTGATCCTCAAACTGCGAACCAATGTCTCACGCATTCCACGCGCAGACGAATTTCTTTCCATCCCTGGCAATGACGAAACGGTGGATTCGCTCGTCGCGTTTGTGCAGTTTCGGAAAGCGCACATGAAATCAACCGACATCGCTTCGGATAAAAAATAGCCACAGAATTCACCGAAGCACCGAGACATTTTTTTCTCCATACCCTCTGTGAACTCTGTGGCTAAAATAACATGCAGCGTTACGCGTCGCAGAGCACTTCGATCAGCGCCGCCGTGGACCATGCTTGCGCGAAACATCCGCGCGGGGTGTGTGGTGGTTCGGCGTCGAAGATTTCGTTGCATTCTCCGGGACAGCCTTCGTGCAGGAAATGTGTCAGCAAATCCTTCTGCAACTGAGGCAGTTTTTCCGCCAACTCCGGCACGCTTTCGGCCTCGGCGCGCACGCCTTGCACGTATGAGGCGATCAACCACATCCACACGGTTCCCTGGTGATAGGCATGATCGCGCACACGGCGGTCGCCGCGATAAATTGGCTTGTATTCCGGGTCGCCCGGCGCCAGCGATCGCATGCCACGCGGCGTTACTAATTCATCGGCAGCCACACGCAATACTTTGGCACGCGCCTCGGTGGGGATGATGTTATGCGTCAGCGCAAAGGGCAGCACCATGTTGGGGCGGATTGACCAGTCGGCGGTATTGCGTGAATCACGGTCCACCACATCGGCCAGATGATTGTAGGCTTCGGAAACAAACCGGGCATGGAATTGCTCGCGACATGTGGCTGCGCGCTGGCGCCAATCGGCAATTTTATCCGCCATTATGCCGAATTTTTCCGCCCAATCTGCCAGCCCCAGAAGCGCGTTGTACCATAAACCCTGAATTTCTACCGGCTTGCCGTGCCGTGGCGTCGGAACGTGGCCGTCGATCTTCACATCCATCCAGGTGAGTTGGCTGCCTTTCGTTCCGCCGCGCAGGAGTCCGTCCTGATCCACCAGAATCATTTGGTGGGTTCCAGCAATATGGCAATCGATCATATCGGACAGCACGGGCATTTGATTGCGGAGAAAATCCTCGTCACCCGAGAGGCGCGCGTAGCGGAAGATTGCCTCGAACAGCCAAAGCGTCGCATCAATCGTGTTAAATTGCGGTTCGTTGCCTTCTTCGGGGAACAGGTTGGGGATCAGACCGTTATCCACATGATTCAGGAAATGCTCGAGAATCGAATGGGCTTCTTCGAAACGGCCAGTCTTCAGACACAGACCCGTCAGCGAAATCATCGTATCGCGTCCCCAGTCGGTGAACCACGGATACCCGGCCAGAATCGTCATCAACCCATCATAGCGACGAACCACGAATCGATCCGCCGAATGTGCCAATCGACGCCAGGTTGTTGCGGGTAAAATGTCGGGGTTTTTGGCCATCGAAACGCTCATCGCTTGACGGCGTTTGATTTCTTTTTCGTAAGCGGCATCCGCGGTGTTCAAATCGAATGGTGCATTGCCTAAAGCTACCCATCGACGTTTGTCTCGTTCGACCCGAATCGTGAAATCCGGCGCGTACCACAACAGACCGTGAGGGTTTTCTTCGCAGTCCTTCTCGGTTTCGTGCTCGATATCGATCGGGCCGAATTTTGGACGACCCGTTGGCTTGATGGCTTCCGCGTCTGTGCTGATGACGAGCGGAATATCATCGCGCTCGCCCAGATAACCATTTGCCGGCAAATAATCGATCTTGGGGTCGTGCGCCAGTATCAGTCGGATACATACATCCACACTGGCGGGGGCGTTTTCACCTTCCAATGCATATCGAATCAGGGTCGTATTGCCATATCGCGGCATCCAAAGTTGACGCACGAGAACTCCGCCGCCGGGCAGAGGCCAACGCCAGCGTGGGAGAATGTCGTTTTCAAACGAATAGGGGAGCGCCGGAGCGCGCCAGGCCGAGCCGTCGATGTGCTCGAACATCTGATACGAATCGCCGTTTGAATAAACGAGGCGTTCTTCGCTGCCGGCCACCAGCCGCACACGATTTGTCGGAGGTTTGCGCGCAATCCACAATAATCCGTGCCAGAAACGACGGATCTGGCCTCCCTGGCAGCCACAGGCAAATCCGCCCGCTCCATTTGCTTCCAACCATTCCAATTGATGCGTTTGATTGACGGTCACGAGTTCTTTTACTCCGGTGGCATCGTGGTGTGACGACGAGTATTGGTGGCGTTGTGAAAAGGGCGCCTCTGCGACTGAAAATATTCCGCTCGCAGAGGCGCCCCCTCATCTGTTTCAGGCGATACACGCAGTTCGGACGGCTATTCTTCGCTGCCGTCGATTACCGCGTTGATCTTCACCAAAATCTTTTCTTTCAACTTCGCGTCCATATGCTCAAGCATCGTCTTTACTTCATAATCTTCTTTTTGCAGCAACAAGTCAATCTCAGGATTGAAAATGTCAGATTCCAAACGTCCGTACAACGGTATTTGAGGAATGCGCTTGGCGAGACGAAGCTGCTGCATGAACTTGGGCATGAAAGGATACTTGCTTGTGTCTAAGTTTTCCCAAGCCGCCAACCGAGTGGGAATCTGGCCGAGTTCGCTGCCCCAACGACGCTGAACTGCTTCGCTGGTGAAGTATTCCAGGAATTCATAGGCGATGTCCGGATTCGGGCTCGTCTTCAAAATCACGCCCGTTTGCCCGCCGACGTTCGAGGAAGAATACGCGGAAGGTCCCAATTCGTCTTTCCATTCGGGAACGATGGGCTCAAGGCCCAAACGATCGATTTCTTCCTGAGAAGGAGCCGGAATCAGCGCGATGTCAAAATCTAACCCGGCGTTGTTGAAGCTTTCCACCATCCAGGGACCCGTCAGGATCATGGCGTACTTTTCGTTCAGGAAACCAGCATCCGGATAGAGAGCGCTGCGTTTCCACGCGCCACCTTCAACGCCGCTCGAGGCGATCTTGCGAATCGTCGCCATGGCGGCTTCGCCGTTTTTGTTATCGATGGACGCCTCGGCGAGACCCTTCTCTTTGTATTCGATGAACTTCATGTCATACATGTTGAAGATCGGGAAGTTGAACCACAACGACCCGGACATCCCGTACGCGTAAACGCCGCGATCTTTGTCCGTGATCACTTTGCCGTACTCGATCATCTCGTCCCAGGTCTGAGGAGGACGATTCGGATCCAGACCGGCTTCGCGCAATTGATCGGCTTTGCTGCGGAAAATCCCGCGGTTCCAGAAAAGGGCCACCGTGGTGGTTTGAACGGGCAAGCCATACAGGTGCTCTTCGCCCATACGATTCACGACACCCGCGTTATAGGACGCTTCGACGAACTCTTTGCGGGCTTTGTCAATCGTTCCGTAACGATCGACGAATGCATCCAGCTCGTCGAATTTATACAACGCCTGGCCGAAGGCAAGATCGGTGACTTTGATTGAATCCATGAACGCCACGTCGGGTGTCATGTTGGCGATTGCTGCCGTGCGCAGTTTGGTTGGCAAGTCGCTATAGGAGACGTAGCTGACTTTGACCGAAACCGGCTGATCAGGGTGCTCCGCATTCCATTTCGCCACAAAATCGTCGCGAATTTCATAGAAGACTTTGGTTTCTTCGGTGTTGAACGCTTGCCAGACTTCCAGCAAGGTTTCTCCGTTGGGGCCTTTTTTCGCGCTGGGATTGCCGCACGATGCCGTAATCAGGCAAGCCACCAGGAGGCAGAAAACTTGAAGAGTGACTAAGGTCTTGCGCATCATCCGATTACTCTTTCATCGAGCCCGCGGTCAGGCCCTGGAGGAAGTACTTCTGCATGGTCATGAACAGAACAGCGATTGGCAGAATCGAGAAACAGGCGCCCGCCATGATCTTTTCCCACTCGTTGGCGTTCTGGCCCTTGAATTGTTGCAAACCAACGGGCAGCGTAATGAACAGCGAATCGCCCGTGTTCACGATCAGTTGCCACAGGAAGTTGCTCCACTGGCCCACGAAGACCAGCAGGAACAAGGTCACCATAATAGGGAGGCAAACGGGAATCACCACGTAGTGGAAGACCTGCATTTCGCCCGCGCCATCGATTTCCGCCGCCGCAAACAAGTCGCGGGGAATCTGGCCGATGTATTGACGGAGCAGGAACAATCCGAAAATATTCGCCAAGTGTGGAACCACCATGCCCTGGTAACTGTTCAACCAACCCATTTTCACGGTAATGGCGAATTGGGGGACCATGAAGATCATGCCGGGAATCAGCATCGAGGCCAGCAGCAGTTGGAATATTTGCTCGCGATAATGGAAATCTTTCTGAGCAAATGCATACCCTGCTAATGTGCAGATCAACACGGTCAACAATCCCGCCAATGTTGCCACAACAAACGAGTTGAAGAAGTATCGTTTGAAATGGAAATCCTGGCTATTGAGGATCATGCCGAAGTTTTCAGCCGTGTACATCTCGTTGAACGCTTCGCTAAAGGCGCGCTTTTGAACCACGTGGAAGGTAGCTTGCCCATCGGCATGCGTGAAGCGAGCTTCATACGTGCCTTTGTCCACCTCGGGCAGATTGATGGTCGAGCCATCGTTGAAAACCAACGACACTTCGCGCTCCGTCGGAGCGGTCACGCGGGCTTCGCCTTCGGTGCCGTTGACAAACACGCCGAATTTATCGGCGCCCGTCAGACCAAGCCCCTTGGGATTCGGTGTAAAGGTTGTCCAAAGACCGTCGATCAAGTGCGCTTCGTCCGTCTTCGAGTCCGGGATCTGATCCGCGCCGTCCTGAAGGAAACAATACGCATATTCGGTGTTTTCAAGCAGTGGACCGTGATCGACGAACCAAATGCCTTCGACCGAACGCGTCATCGAGACCTGTTCGCTTTCTTCGGCATTGGCTTTTTTGAATTCCAGCAGGATGTTCGTCGCTGTTTCGTTTTTCAATTCAAAGTGATGATAAATATCATCGTCCGGAATGACGGTCAACGGCAGGGCGTTTTCGCCTTCGCCTGGAGTGGTCAGTACGGTGTTGGGTGTCAGATCCAGACGAAAGGCCGTCCCCTTGGTGCGGAAAGCCGTGATAATCATCCATGCCATGGGCATCATGACAAATGCCAGCAGCGTGAAGAGCACGATCATCAGAATGGCATGCCCAAACGTCTCGAACGGCTTGCTGCTCTGCGGATAAAATGTTGGTTCCGAAGTAGGTTGATTGTTTTTATCGGATGCCACAGTTCAACACCTCAATCTTTCGTGGAAAGAAGTTTGAAATTGATAAAGCTGATCAAAAGGGCAATCGCCAGCAGAACAAAGCTGATGGCTGCCGCCACGCCATAAGCGGTTTCGTTGAACTCCATGAACAAATGGAAACCACTGATACGGGCACTTTGCAAGGTGCGACCCATAACCTGGACAGAGCTGCCGCCCGTGCCGTCGGTCATGGCAAAAATTTCTGCGAACGCATTGAGCGATCCCACCATGCCGGTGATCGTCAAAAACAGGATAATGGGTTTGAGCATTGGCAGGGTGACATGGACCAGCTTTTGCCACCAACTGGCACCATCCACGTCGGCGGCTTCAAAAATCGATGAATTGATATTATTCAAACTGGTCAGGAACAAAATCATTCCGAAACCGGCGTTCTTCAAAATCATCGCGAACCCAATGGCGGGAATCGTCAGCCATGGATTATTCAAGACACCCGTTTTCGAGATACTTTCAGCACCCGCTAACTCCAGTATCTTCGAGACCAACCCGCCATTGGGGTTGTACAGCAGCAGCCAGATGACGCCGACGACGAAAATATCGAATACGTTCGGCAGAAAGAACCCACCACGTAAGATTGCGTGCAGTTTGCCCTCGCGACGCAGAAGCAGCGCCAACGCCAGGCTCATGACCATTCCGAAGAATATGGTGATGATAGCGTAGAAGAAGGTCAAAACCACCGACCACCAGAAAATCGGATCCTGAAGCACGTGGACATAGTTCTCAACTCCCACGAACTTCATGCTGCCGAAAATATCATAGTAATCGGAGTAGATTGTTACCTGGTGCAGACTGATCCAAAGGCTGTAAAAAACCGGATAGCCGATGAATATCGCAAAGACGAAGAGGAACGGGGCCAGGAAAGGGACGACGGCCATATCTTGGCGGAGTGTAATTCGATCCCGTTGCATAATCGGTAAAGCGCCCCCTTTATCGTACTAAAGATCATCCATTATCCGATCGAAATCGGATGATTTGGCGTTGAAACGTCCATGATCAGAACGCAGCCCATGGGTGGGAGCAACCCTGATCAAGTGGAATGGTTCACTAAAAATTTCTGGTACTTTATCAAATCTTTAACACAATAGCAAGCGGGGCGCCGGAAAGCGCCCCGCCTGGACTCACCGAGATATCCGGACAACTATACCGCTGATGGGAGGTAAATTCACCAAAACGCGGTCTTTCGACTCTGTAATGCCTGCGCCTTCCATGTTGAACAGCACTTTCAGATTTTTGTATCCTTTTGGGAGAACGTATTCGCTAACTTCTGGCAATTCAATCTGTTGAGCCTCATCGCTGTTGTTCAAAATCACCGCGACGGCCACGTCCGAATCGCTCGTATAGCGCAAATATCCATAAACATCCTGCTCGTCCAGCGTCAGCAATGTCTTGAAATCGCCCCGGCGCAGCACTTCGCAGTCCTGGCGCAGGTGGAACAACTTCTTAAACGTCTCAAACGTATCGTCGCGAATGATATAGTCCTCATTCTCGTACGGCATCAGGTCTTTCCACCACATGGGTTGACGGCACATGGGGTCGTCGGCGCCGAACATGCCTACTTCCGTCCCATACCAGATCATCGGCGCGCCAACGTAGGTGGATTGAAAGATCGCCATCAACTTCTGGCGCTGATATTCGGTTTCGCTGGGTCGGCTGGCGTCGTAATCGGGACCATTGTCCTGGATACGGTTACCGCCGTCGTAGGCCATGTCTGGGTTGGCCAGGCGCGAAACCCAACGGTCTGTGTCGTGACTGTCGTACAGATTTTGTAAAACATATGTCACAGTGCGCGGGTAACGAATGCGCAGCCGGGCTAATTCGCGGTCGAATTGCGAGGCCGTGGTTTTTTCCTCTACGTTTCCAAAGTAACGGAACGCGCTCTTGGAAAATTCGTAATTCATCACCGCGTCGAATTTTGTGCCATCCAGCCAATCTTCCGCTGGCCACCAGATTTCGCCGGTCAAATACGCGTCCGGATTGACGGATTTCACCACTTCGCGCCATTTCACCCAAAAGGGCATCGGCACGTCGAAGGGTACATCCAAACGCCATCCGTCGATTCCGTCGGAAGGATCGCCGTCGCCGTTCGGGTCCATCCACCGGCGTGTGATATCGAAAATATGCTGGGTCAAAGTATCGTCGGCCAGACCTTTTGCAGGGTCTTTCTTGAATTGCGGCAATCCGCCGAATCCACCCCAGCCTTCGTATTCAAACGGTTCCCAGGACTTGATGTCGTACCAATCGGCGAATTGAGAGTCCTTGCCATTTTTCTTCACGTCGAGGAATGGAATCGCATCGTCGCCCAAGTGGTTGAACACACCGTCGATGATTACCTTCATGTCGCGCTTATGGGCTTCCTTGATCAATTCAAGGAACTTCTCGTCCGATTTATTGAAGAACCATGTCGAGGCGTCCTTCAGGTCGATTTTATCGATCGATTTGTCGAACTCGCCCGCGACGCCATAGCCATCATCGGCGAAAACAAAGCTTCGAGCATTGTATTTATGCGAGTTATGCGACTCGAAAATCGGATTGAAGTAAATGGCGTTCACGCCCAGTTTCTTCAAATAATCCAGTTCCTTGATCACTCCCTCGAAGTCCCCACCGTAAAGACGATCGAACACCGCCCAGTCCCAGAACGTCTTTCCATCGCGAGTTTCCCAGGGTTTTTCCTCCCACCAATCGCTGGTCCAGGGATGAGTGATGTCGATGTGAACCGTCGAGCCACCAAACGTTTCCTCGGGGTTGTTCTTCGGGTCGCCATCGCGGAACCGGTCCACCATGATCTGATACCAGATAGCGTCCTGAGCCCAGTCGGGTGTGTGGAAAATTCTCGATTGATCCAGAATCAGCGGGTACGTTTTCGGGTCGGCCTCCACCGCGCCCGAGTCCAACGCCTGTAGCCGGTAGGCAACGGGAACGAAATCGTTGTCTTTGTTACTGCCTGAAAGATGGACATTGAACTCAAAATAATCGAACATGGCGTCGGAGGCTGCAAAATCCATCGGAAGCGTTCGTTTTTCGCCATCCTGAGCGATCAAAGTAATTTCGGCGCCTTCCGCGTCGCCTTTCAATGTCCGGAAACGCAACGTCGCATCCGTCGGGCTGTACACGTCGAAATACATGTACTCCTGCGTGTTGTGTTTAAATGCTCTCGATTCGACTTTGCCGTCTCCCGTCTTGCATTCCATGCCGTGAATCAGGGCAGAAATGCCCAACCGCAGAATCGAATTCTGGCCGCTGTGCCCATCATCGACTCCATCGGGGTTATGAGGGTCTTGATGCCAGCCATCGTCGCCCGAGATGTATTTGTAAATCCAATCACCCCCTGGTATTTTGGCCGTTACACTGTACGTTCCATTTTCATCGGGGCCTTCCATGGGAAGATCCGCGCGATCCCAACGATTAAAGCTGCCGACCACGCCGGGTTTTTCGACGGGTTCCTCGGGCGTCCAGCGAAAGGTTACCAGGTACTCGTCTTCCCCGATGCTCCAAACGTCCAAATGTTCGGGGTGGGAAAATTCCACCGGAGTCTTAATGATGGTTTCCACGCCAGGCACTGGGCCTGCATGAACCAGAGTGGGGGGAAGGAGCATACTTGCTCCGATACAAAATGCTAGCGAACGCCAGAATCTCCGCGACATGAAGTCCTCATTTCGGTAGGTAATGTTTCGGTGTTGATAGAGTGGTGGGGGATGGGATTGCCAATCTCGCCGCACCGGATTGACTGACCATCAGGACGGATGGACCTCGGAGCGGTCAATCCAAAACGCCCATCTGGGACTTGTCATTTCCACGGTACTTGTAAAAGCATGGGTGGGTTGGGAAAATCGCGGTGCCGTGCGATTTCGTTTGAGTTCATCGGAGGCGACCTGAACCATGCCTACCTGGGGTTTTGGGAGGTTGCCATGGTCTTTATTCCGATTGTCGTCCTCGTTATCATCGCATTGCTGATGATCTTTTTGCCCGTTGGGTTTACAGGTGAACCGCGACGTCTGCGATTGAGCGCCCTCGGGTTGATTTTGTACATTATCCAGTTGGTGTTATCCTGTCTTCCCGACAAGATTCAGCATGTGATCATTCGGGGAACAGGCATTTTGTGTCTGGGAATTTCCATCTGGCTGACATTGATGGTCTTGGATGTGACGCCGAAATCTGAGGTGGAATCTGTAATATCGCACGGAAAAGGAGCCTCTTCTTCGGTAAGCTGGAAGTATTCTCAACCCGATGACAACAAGATGGATTCTGATTATATTCAACGCATTTTGAGTGAAGGGCCTGCCTACACAGAAAAAGTGCGGCAAATCGTTTCGCGCCAACGTTCGGATTGGATCATTGAATCCCCTGAGCCCATGGTAATTCTCATTACGGATCGCGAGAGCTATCTTCAGGCACAATACGTATTCCGTTGGGCGTTGCACAATGAAACGCCCCCCGAGGAACGTGCTTCCATTATTCTGAAAAACTCTCCTTCGATGTTTGAAACCGAAAAAATACAATTGAAAGAAAGCGGTCAATTAGTGGGCGAGCTAAATCGGCGGCGTAAGCAATATGAGCAACCGACAATTAACTCCTCAACCCCCACTTCAGTTGTTGCACCCGGAGAGGGGCGTGAAATCGACCATCTTTTGCAGCAGGCCAGCGCTCGGTGGCGTGCGAACGATATCGATGGGGCGCTGCTTTTTGCCCAGGACGCGTTGAAAATCGCCGAGAAGACTCTCGGTCCCAATCACCCCAAAACCGCTGAAATCGCCAACATGGTGAACACGGCTTATAGCCAGTTGGCCGAAAAGAACTGAATCGCAACGATGCGCTTGTGAATTTTGAGGATGTCCACGTTGTCGCAATTATCGGTCGAACAGGGTTGACCCTGGAGGGCTCCAACCGGTATGGCCTTCCCAATTTTGCGCAACCCCCAACGCGACTGTTTTCACCTTAACTCAATACCCAAAACAGGATCATTGCCCATGCGAAAGGTCTTATTCCGTTCCGGTCTGCTCGCGCTTTCCTTGCTGGCTGCCGGATGCGCTTTAATCACCAAACCCGAATCCGGTACTCCTGCCAATTATCTGGTGGTGGATTCCCAACCCATCTGGCGGGTGAGCGAAACGCCCGAACCGTTGCCCATGGTGACGTTGCTTCCCGAACAAACGTTCCGAATTTCTTTGGTCGGGGCTGCATCGAAACCGATCGAGAAGGTTCTCAGTGCAGCATTTACACAAGACATTGGCGTCCAGATCGATATCGCCTCCGAATCGGATGCCGTCACGTTGTCCTCGGACCAACAGTCGAATGGCACAGCCGTTTTATTCATCGAAGTAGCGGTGGCGGGCGGCGGCAGCGAAGAACTCGCTGTGCCCGTTTTGGCAAAGTCGATTCCGATGGTGGAGTTCACTTACACCCCTCCCGAAGACAAAACGGTCAATCGCGTGGCGGTTGCGGGTTCGTTCAACGGATGGAATTCGGGCTCGAACGTGATGGAAAAAGGCGAAGATGGCATTTTTCGGGTAAACATGCCTGTGATGCCGGGCAACCACCTGTATAAACTCGTGATCGACGGCGACTGGGTTCCGGACCCGGGAAATCCCGATAAACAAGAAGGCGGGTATGAAAACTCGCTGCTGACCGTGAAGGGGGACGAAACTCCTCGTTTTGAGTTCAACATGGCAAGCTTTGGCATGCCGAATATTGGAGCCCAAGGTGGATTGGTGGCCGATCTGGAAAAAGGAGCCAGCCTGGATCCGAACGATGTGACGTTGATTGTGAACAACCAGCGTCTGGACGCGTCGGCGTATGAACTCAAAGATGACACGATTTCTCTGAATGTACCCGAAGGTTCCTGGAAAGACGAGAATTACGTCACAGTGGTGGCACGTGCCACCGACGGCAGCGAGGGAACGTGGACGGGTAGCTTTGCGTTTTCGGACGCGCCGCGCTCGCCTCGCGACGAGGTCATTTATTTTGCGATGACGGACCGTTTTAATGACGGCAATCCGGAGCTCAACAAACCGGCCAAGGACAAACGCGTTCACCCACTCGCGAATTACAACGGAGGCGACTGGGAAGGCATCCGTCAGAAGATCGAATCGGGCTACTTTAAGGAACTGGGCGTGACGACGATCTGGGTTTCGCCGGTGGCAAAAAATACGGATAACGTCGAGCGCGAAACTGTTCCACCTTATAACTATTATACGTCGTACCACGGCTATTGGCCGGTTTCGGACGCGGAGACCAACGAGCAATTTGGCTCGATGGACGATTTGCGCAGCCTGGTTGCCACGGCACATGAGCACGGAATCGCCATTTTGATCGATTTCGTGGCGGCTCACGTTCACGAGGATCATCCATTGAGGAAAGAACATTCCGGTTGGGTGATTCCTTATAAAACCGCCGACGGTCGGGATAATTTGCGGTTGTTCGACGAGTTCCCGCTGACAACCTGGTTCGATTCTTTCCTGCCAAAGCTGGATTACGACGGAAACGACGAATTGGTGGAGCGCAAGGTGGAGAACGCGGTGTACTGGCTGCGCACAACGGGGGCGGATGGTTTCCGCCACGATGCGGTCAAGCACATCCCGACCATTTTCTGGCGTAAACTTACCGAACGTATTCGCCAGGATTTCGCCGAAGAGCGGGGCCAGTTCGTTTATCAGGTGGGAGAGACCATCTCCGGTTACGGCGTCATTAATGAATACGTCGGACCCGATTTGATGACGGGCCAGTTCGATTTCCCGCTGCTCTGGGGCATTCAAAGCACCTTTGCGCGCGGTACGGGCACGATGAACGAAATCGGCGATTCTGCCCTGAGTTCGCAGCGCGAGTACTTCACCGGGTCGATCATGAGCCCCTTGATTGGCAACCATGACGTGATTCGATTTATGGCTATGGCCGACGACGATGTGCTGCCGGGCATCCCGGAAAAAGAATTGGGCTTCACCCATCCACCCCATGTGGACGATCCGGTGAGTTACGACAAAATCCAATTAGCGTTTGCCTTCCTGATGAGCCTGCCCGGTCCGCCGACCATTTATTACGGCGACGAAATTGGCCTGACGGGTGCCCACGATCCGGACAACCGCCGGATGATGCACTTTGGCGATTGGAACGACGAGGAAGCGAACACGTTCCAAACCGTTGTCAACCTGGCCAACGGACGCCATGAATCCGTGGCGCTGCGACGCGGAAAACTGGAAAAAATTTACGGCGACGACGAACGGCTGGTGCTGGCGCGCGTGTCTCCGGAAGAGACAGTGCTGATTTCCCTTTCGCGGAAACCCACGGACGAATTTTTGTCGCTGCCGCTACCCGAACGCTGGGGAACGCCAAAACAAATCGAACCGATGATGACGAAAAAGACGACGCTTACCGTGAGAAATCAGAGCATCGAGATCGAAGATGGCGACTATGGATTTGGATTCTGGCGCCTGACTTATTAATTAAAGGAATCCCAATAGGGTGAAAGTGAGCCGACGGAGCCAATTCTTCGTCGGCTCACCCCTTTTTAGGCGATTTTTAATGGTCTCAATTGCATCAAATCATTGACGATGCGTGTGCACCGCTCTAGCCTATTTACTAGTGTTGAGGAGTAGGTACGCCGGTTCTTCGATCAAGGAGCAACTTCATGCGAAAAAAACAAACCGCAATTGGAGTATAGGCTTGACAAACGGAAGAACTGAGCAAACCCTTCACCATTCTCAGATGATATGCTCCGAGGACCGCAACGGGGCAGGAAAGGAGTGTGAGTCCTGTTTAGAAGCATTTGAAAGCGTTCCAAAGCGGTTTGAAAGGGACGCTGCCTTGCAGTAGACCCAAAATCTTGGCAAGAACGGAGTCAAACTATGCCAATGTCGGATTTGAAAAAGAAGGCTTCCGGCGCCTTCACACTGATCGAACTTCTTATCGTCGTCGCGATTATTGCTATCCTGGCGGCGATCGCTGTCCCTAACTTCCTCGAAGCGCAAACGCGCTCGAAGGTCTCACGCGCTCTGTCGGATATGCGTGCCATGCGCACCGCGCTGGAAGCCTATCGCATCGACAGCAACTTCTACCCGGAAACAGACCTTGGCACCGGTACGCCTGGTCTGGCTGACCGCCACATCTCCATCTACCGTCTGACGACTCCGGTTTCGCACATCACGTCGATTCCGAAGTCCCCGTTCAAGGAAAACTACGGCGCGGGCGGCGATCCGAAGATCGCCTTCCAAGTGAAGAGCTATCTGTACGTTCGCAAACTTGCCTATAACTTCCCCGAACTGACGGAACCTGAAGACCCCTCCTACATCAACGACCGCACGGCGTATTTCGGCTTGGTGGATTTGCTCCTTACGCCAGCCGAAAGAGATGAGCTTGAAAAGAAGGGTGAGTGGTCCCTTAAGTCCTCCGGTCCTGACGGCCTTGACGATCGTCATATTGACGACGCCCCTGCAGGCGGACCGGGCGCGGCTCGTCCGTACGACCCGACCAATGGTACAATCAGCCGTGGCGATATCGTGATCTACAGCGACATCGCTGGCGATGGCAAGACCAGCTAATAAGTAAAGTAAAATACAACGCTGGATAGAATCCAGAACCCTTGACCCTTAAACTCCATCTCGGTGAAGACGATCCGGGAGGATATCCAAAAGTGGCAAATGCCACGGTTGACGAAAGGAATAACAAATGAAGAAAAAAGCCTTAATTTTCGGTGTTAGCGCGTTGCTGCTCATGGCTGGCAGCGCGTCAGCGGCCAGTTGGGCTACTGGCTCGATTACGGGTCCCAACTGGGGAGCTCCTCCCTCTGACGATCCTCCGGGTCCCGCAACTGCAGCCGATTTCGAAATGTTCGACGATGGCACGCATGGTGACGGCGGCGCTGGCGATGGTTTGTATGCTACCCGTGTGTTCACACTTGGTGCTGGCGACTTGGATCGTGATGGCGAAACGGGATTGCAATGGAAGGCAACGACGGATGGTTGGGCCTCGAACAGCCCCAACGATAACGTTCCGATCACTTTCCCGGCTAGCGGCACAATTCAGTTCTTCTGGGACAAGACTCCGAAAGCCGATAGCTACTATCCGGATGCTGGATCGGGCCCGACCGCCGCTGGTATCGTTTACACGAGCGCAGACGTTACGCGCATTGGCGCCGCATCGGCTGTTGAAGTTGTTGGTACCTTCCAGTCCGATCTTGGCGGTGTGGATTTCAGCGCAACGGACGCTACGGCGGTTACGCTGAACGCCCAAGGCGGCGGCATTTACTCGAACAATACGGTTCTGACCGGTCTGACCCCAGGTTCGTACGAGTGGTATATCCGTCTCAACAATGCCACGGGAACGACTGAGCCGAACATCGACTTGATCAGCGCCCAGGGCGTTGGTGGCAGCTTCGGTTTCCACCGTTTGAGCTTCCTGGTTCTCGACTCTCTGGATGAGTTGACCTTCACGCTGAATGCGAACACCGTTCGCAGCCGTGTGTTGAGCAGCAACCCGGACGCGAACCCTGGCCCGCCGTTCTTTGCCGTTTCCAGCGCTTGGGGTGTTGTCGCTAACGACGATACCAAGCTGGACGCGCCGGAACTGCAGGTTGGCGGTTGGTACGAGAAGGTCTTCACGGTTGCGACTCCTGGTTCCTACACCGCTCGCGTGATTCAGGGCCAAGGCCGTTCGTTCCCGGAAGTCGCTTCGACCAACACAATCGGTTATCCGTTTGTTACGACGGCTGCTGACCAGGACGTCAAGCTCGTCTTCGATCGCAACACCTACACCGATGGTTATTCGCCCGCCAGCGACTTCATTGTCGTGTTGGACGATGCTACCGACCTTGCTCTGAACGAGTGGGTTCGCGTGGGTGTTGTGGGTAACTTCCAGGGTGACTTCGGTGGCGTGGACTGGACCCCGGACGCAGCTCCGTTCACGGCTCTCGACGGTGGTGCTGGCGGCGACGTGTTTGCTGGCGACCTGGTTTATGCCTTGACGCTGGAAGCCTTCGTTGATGGTACCGACAAGCAGTTGCGCGGTGTTGCCACCAAGACGGGTCAATCCGCGTATCGCAACGAGCTTGGCACGCCGACCAACGGTCTTGTGACCGACGGCAGCAACGTCAACGGCCTTCTGGGCTACACGGGTGACTTCGACTACGTGGCAGGCGATGTAACCTTCCAGCTTGATACGGTCACCGGCCGTATTGGCGTTGGCAGCACGGTTCCGGAACGCGCTTCGTACGCGACCGGCGCAGCTGATGTTGACGACTGGATGATGTACTAATTCCTATTCGCTAACACCGAATCTCGTTTGACAAAAACGTCCCCCCGTCTTCGTGACGGGGGGATTTCTTAATGATTCCTCTGTGCAAAGCGTATTTTAACGGATAAATGTTGCGCGAAAAACACCTCTTTAGTTTTGGCTTGTAAACTACACCTATCTCTATTTATTTGAACTATCGAATTTGAATATTTACTGTTGGCGTCGGGCTATGATCCTAGGCGGAGGTACGATGGTGGGAATCAGGATATCTTGGATTTTTGCGCTTGCTTGTCTGATGGGACCAAATTTTCTGGTTGCGCAATCGCATTGGGCGACGGGGAGTTTCAACGATTGGGGGGCCGAACCGGCAAAGGAACCGCCAGGGCCTGCGACCTCAACGGATTTGTTGATGGTGGATGACGGTTCGGGAGATGATGCAGCCGGGGGGGATTTGATTCTTTCTTCAAGAATATTTACGCTCGGTAATACAAATCCCCAGGACATGAATCTTTCGCCGAACACGCAATATAAATGGAAATCGGCCTACGGAGATTGGACTACTGCTTCGCCGGAGGGAGCTGGGTCGGCGGATATGCCGTTCCTCACGCCAGGTGCCGGTGGAACGTGGCAATTTTGCAAAGATACGAATATTTATGCCGACGGTTTTTTGCCGGATTCGGGGACTTCTCCCACGGCTTCGGGAATTATTTATACCAGCTTGGACGCAGGTCGAATTGCTGGAGCTTCGGTGATTGAAGTGGTCGGGTCGTTTCAAACTCAACTGGGTGGAACGGCGTTCGATCCAACCACTGCGGGGGCAGTGCCGCTGACCTTGAATGGTAGTTATTACGAAGGCTCGGTGACGGGACTGGCGAATGGGGCCTATGATTGGATCATAAAGCTCAATAACGACACATCCAATGTGGATGATAATATTAATCGGATCGGCACGCAAGGCACGGGCGGCGATCATCAGTTTTATCTCAAGTTTTATGTGTTCGAGCCTTCGGATACGGTGTTGTTCCAATTGGACCCGGTCAAGGTGCGTTCGCGGGCGCATAATGATAACGATTTGGCAAAGGAAGGACCTCCATTTTACGCCCTTTCCACTGCGTGGGGGACGGATTTGGACGCCTCAACCGAGATGGTAGAAATTAGCCCGAATCTTTACAGAAAAATCTTTGTTGTTCCGTTTCCAGGAGAGTACACCGCGCGTGTTGTGCAAGGGGTAGGACGCGCTTTTCCGGAAGCCGCAACAAGCGATACGATTGGGTATCCGTTTGTTGTCACGTCGGTGGATCAGGACATCGCCGTGTATTTTGAACGAAATGTGTACTCCGATGGTTATCAACCAGACCATGATTTCATTGTGGTTAACGATTATGCAACAAAATGGTCATTGAATAATTGGGCAAGAGTGGGAGTTGTCGGCAATTTCCAGGCGGATTTCGGTGGTGTCGATTGGACACCTGACGCATCGCCGTTTCGAGCTTTCGATAATGGTTTGAATGGAGACGTTATAGCGGGGGACGAGGTCTATGCTTTGACATTGCAGGCATTTGTTACGAGCACAGATCGCCAGTTACGCGGTGTGGCACAAAAAGTCGGGCAATCTGCTTATCGCAACGAGTTGGGAACACCGACAGGCGGTTTGATCACAGACGGTAGCAACGTGAATGGGTTGCTGGGATATGCGGGGGATTTCGATTATGTATCTGGAAACGACTATACTTTCCAACTAGATGCTATTACAGGACGTGTTGGGACGGGAACGACTGTGCCCGAGCGTGGCGTTTTTCTAATCTATTTTCCCGGTGTGGAAGATTGGATGATGTATTGAAAGAGTCATGTGGTTAAAATTGATGCGTCCCCCTCCATAGCAGAGGGGGACGCAGGATTTTTACACGATGGGACAAAGTTATTACGGCACGCGTTTGAACATGGAGTAGCTGGTTTCATTACCGCGATCGACGGTGCGGAAGATGTGCGCCGATTGCGGGGGCATCTTGACTTCGATTAATCCGCAGTGGGTCATGACGTGTGTGCCGGTCAGCAGACACTCGAGAGGCGACGCATCCATTAAACGCGAGTCACGGATGGCAATCAGGTCGTGAACTTCCGATTTCGACGGGTTGATCAGTATCAGCAATGTCTCGCGCGCGTATTCGGTTTGGCGCATGAAAGCGAGCAGGTTCTGCGAATCGAGCGCGCGATAATCGCCAACGACCATGGCGGGGTTTTCGTTTCGCAAGCGAATCATTTCTTTGTGCAGTTCAAGCGTCGGGTTGCCGTCACGCAGTAAATCCCAGCGCATCGGGGCGCGGTTTTCCGGATCGGCTCCACCAGCCATGCCGAGTTCGGACCCGTAGTAAATTACCGGACAACCCGGAAGTGTGAATTGCAGAATGGTCGCCAGACGGCGTTCTTTTTCGTCGCGAATCAACGTTCCGATGCGTGGTACATCGTGATTATCGATGACCAAATGGCTGCGCAGCATCCCTTCGATGCCCGCGTCGTCGATCATGCGTTCAATCATGCGGCTGGCTTGCGCGGCGTTCAGTTTGCGCTCGATAAGGGACAGAATAATGAGGCGCACGTGCATGTTCATCACGCCATCGAGCGATTCGAACCATTCTTCCGGGTAGTTCCAGCACTCGCCGATGACAACGCAATCGGGGTGGGCCTCGTGCGCGTTGCGTGTGAGTTCTTTTAACCAATGAAATCCCAGGTCTGGTGCGACATCGAGTCGCCACCCGTCGATGCCCGGGTCTTTCAGGTAATGCTGAACGACACTGTCGGGACCTTCGAAGAGCATTTTGCGCACGTCCGGATTTTCCACATTCAACTCGGGCAGGTTGTCGCCATTACGCCAACTGCGGAACCCGTGACGATAGTCGGGGTGAATGTCAAAGAACTCGCGTTCGGGCGCGTTGGTGTCCTCCATTGCGCGTTTGAACATGGGCGAATGTTTGCCCATGTGATTGAATACGCCATCGAGCAGGATTTTCATCCCGCGCCCATGCAGATCGTCAGTCAGTTTACGGAGATCGTCGAACGTACCGAATTGTGGATCGATTTTGAAGTAATCCAACGCATCGTATTTGTGGTTGGTGTACGCTTCGAAAATGGGATTCAAGTAGATAGTCTCAATGCCTAGTTCTTGAATGTAATCGAGGCGTTTGAGAACGCCTTTCAGGTCGCCGCCCCAGAATTCAATCTGGTGCTCGGAAACTTTCGCTTCCTCGTTGTATTTACCGCGGCGTGGTTTTTCGTTCCATTCGCGCAGACGACGCGGCCAGGAGTAGTGTTCCTGTTTGCTGGCGAGATCGACGCCGCGTTCGAAGCGATCGACGTAAATTTGATAAATCAGTGTCCCCACACGCCAGTCTTGTTTACGACGGGCGATCGTTTCGGCCAGTCGCGGACGAACCTGCATGGGGTGGTTAGTCGATTTGGGCGATTCGATGTTTTTCGTTAATTGAGGCATGAGTGCTCACTCCGAACGAATTCACCTGTGTCAGAATGTCCTGACAAAAGGTGGGAAAGTTCAGATCATTTGAGTGGGATGAATTCCGTCATGAAACAGAAATCGTTCAAACGGAAAAGCTTTCCTTTTTTGTTTTGGTAAAAATCCATAAAATCCTCAAAATTTCGTGCAATAGTGGATATGTTTTGTGTGGACTTGGATACGTCACAAAAGTGAGAGTAAAATATTGTCGTCGAAGTGGGGACTTCGATTGTATCGAGGACGGAGAATCCATCATCAATTTCAAGAAGGATTGTCGGAACGGAATCGGCTAGCGTCCGAAGTGTCCGTTTGCGCGTTAAAGCGTCTGATCATCTCTGGAGGTTTTTTCTGAATGAAAAACATTTTCGCACGCGGGATGGCGTTAGCAACGTTCCTGCTCGCTGGGGTTGCTAATACTGCGGTGGCAGAATATTCCGCTCCCGCACCGGAAGATCTGGTTATTTATCATGTGATGATCGACCGGTTTCATAATGGCGATCCTTCAAACGATCAGGCAAATCCACGGGCTCATTACGATCCGGGTAACTGGCGTCGGTTTCATGGTGGCGACATCGAGGGCGTTCGCCAGAAGCTGCCTTATATTAAGGAAATCGGCGCGAATGGTATCTGGCTGTCGCCGCTGTTGGAAAACGTTCATGACTACCATGGTTACGCGACATTCAACTGGTATAACGTCGAGCCAAACTTTGGGACGTTGGAAGATCTGCAACGGCTGATCCACGATGCGCACGAATTGGGTATCGCCGTTTATTTCGACATGGTGGCCGGGCATTGCGGCAACTTGATCGAGTCAAAGGATCCCGGTTGGGCAAAGTTTCTGCCCCCTCCCGTCGAATATAAAATGGTTTGGCGCAACGAACTGCGTTATCCGCCGCCTTTTGACAAATTGGAATACTTCCATGCTCACGGGGCGATCGATCAATGGATTCGTCCCAACCAGGAACTTGGCGAACTGACCGGGCTCGACGACTTGAAAACCGAAACGCCTTATGTCCAGGAACAAATGACGAAAATTTGGTCCTACTGGATGGAGAATACGGGATTGGATGGGTTTCGTGTCGATACAGTGAAGCACGTCGATCGGGGGTTTTGGGGAGTTCTGTTGCCGAATTTGAGTCAGAAGGCCACTGAGTTGGGGCATTCCAATTTTTTCACGTTCGGTGAAATCTATGGGGCGAACGATGAATTCATGTCGGACTATCTGGGCACGTTGAATGGCCCCCCCTACAAATTCGATTCTGCTTTGGACTTCATGTTTTTTTACACGGTCAACGAAGTCTTCGCCAAAGGTTCTTTGCCACCTGATGCCTTGAGTCGTCGATTGATCAATCGTGAAATTCAACTCGGGCCGCATCATCTAAAGATGACCAACTTCATTGATAACCACGATGTGGCGCGTTTCCTTTCCCAAGCCATTGGCGAGGAACCCGAAAAACTCGAACGTTTTGATCTAGCGATTGTAACCTTGATGACTTCGCCCGGCGTGCCGATTATTTATTATGGCACCGAGCAGGATTTCCGTGGGGACCGCGATCCTGTGAACCGAGAGGACATGTTCGACAATCCGTTGGCCGAGTCCTGGCCATCGAAGGGCGATCAATTCAATATCGAATCGCCACGGTTTCAATTAATCAAAACGTTGTCCACTCTTCGACACGATCATGCGGCTCTTCGTTACGGAGATTTTATGGTGCGCGATCAGAATGAAGAGGCGCCTGGTTTGTGGGCGTTTTCGCGTGTGCATCACGACGATGAAGTCTTGGTCGTGATGAACACCGCAGTAAAACCCACGCCCCAGAATGCACTGAAAACGATGTGGGCAGAAGGCGACGTGGTGCGGAATGTACTCCATCCGGAATCGACGTTGGTAATTTTAAAAGACGGATTGCTTCCCGCGCAAATGATCGATTCGCTCGAAGCACAGGTTTGGGTGAAAGAATAACAGGTGGCAAGTAACTCGCTTACAGGGGAACGGACGATTTGGTTTTCGGAACACTCAATGAAAATCCGAATCGTCTGCCCCAGGGTTTAATTTATCAAGCGAGGAACAAAACATGAAAAAATGGTACCTGCCCGGATTGGCAATCGTTGCTGCAGTCGTCGTCATGGGAGCTCAATACTCGACCGGTCCGACGAGCCAGGCAAACGCGACTCCCGAGATCGCCAACGCCATTGGGAACGAATGCACGGTGTATTTGCGTGATGATTTACTGGAGAAACGAGAAGATGGAAGATCTGTTGAAAACGCAAGGAGTGGAATATTGCTCGATGTAACGCCCGATTGGGTGATTTTGATGCGGGGCAGTACGAGCAGTATCGATAGAGACCATGGAACAATTTTGATTCCTCGGAGCAATGTGCTGAATATTTATTTGTCGGTGACTCCTCCCCGATAATCGCGATTCGCTTCTTTCGATTGTTTAGGAGCGCGGTGCGCGAACCCCTTGACCTTCGGTTGGCAAATGCCATCATGGGGGGATGATTCTCTCTATACGGAGAGAATCATATCACTCTGTACCTTGTGAGTATTCATGACGATGTTCAAGCAACTTGGGCAAAGGTCTTTCCGGGTGTTGGCCACGTTTGGTTTTTTATTGTTCGTTTTGGGACGATCGGAAGTGATCGATGTACGATATGAGTACCAGGCTGAACCGTCGAGCAGCGTTTACGTTCTGGGAGACCATCCGCTTTTTGGAAATAACGATGTGACGCGTGCGGTTCGATTGGCGCCATTGGAGACCAATGTCTGGGGCGCCAGCTTTGACGTACCCAAAAACACAGGCATCGATTTGTCGTTTCTCGTACGCCAGGATAGCCCCGCTCTCCTGGCGGATTCGGCAAACGGACGGTTGCTCGACTATCACATGGTAGTCGCCACCGATTCCGAGCCGGAGGAAGAAAAATCCCCCGCGCATCCAGAGATTTCCACTCCTCGAGTTGAAATGTTTACTTTTGTGCCGCGTCATTTCCAGGGACGCAAAGTACGTGTGCTCTTGCCGCGGAATTACACGGAAAACATGGGCGAGCGTTACCCGGTGTTGTATGCTCTGGACGGACAAAACGTGTTTGCGCCCGGCGGGCCGTTTGGATCGTGGGATATGGACGTAACGGTCAAGCGCATGATGGCTTCCGGTGAAATACCCGAGGTGATTGTCGTGGCGTTGGATAATTCTTCCGACCGCATGTCAGAGTATTTGCCTGAATACGGCGCATACAACGACGAGTATCCCTCGTTGAAAAATATCAAGGGGCGCGGAGGAGAGTTCCTCTCCATGATGCGCGACGAATTGATGCCGATTATCAACGGACACTACCGCACCCAGACTGGCCCGGAACACACCAGCATCATCGGGAGTTCTCTTGGTGGGTTGATCGCTTATCAGGCAGCAAACGAGTTTACCGATACCTTTGGGGCGGCAGCGTGCCTTTCGCCAGCGTTTCACGCGGCATTGGAAGAAAGCGTGAAATTGGCAGACCGTCCCATGAGCCAGCATGCGCGGATTTATTTGGATTCTGGCAACGTGGGTTCTTCCAATGACGGTTTTAAAAACACCATGGAAGTTCGCGATCACCTCATTCGCAGTGGTCATCCGCTCGGTCCGGATTTTATGCACACGGTGGGGTTGGGTCATGGGCACAACGAAGCAGCCTGGCGCGAGCGCACACCGTTCGTCTTGCAATGGATGTATGGAAAGCTCTAAACAGGGCCGAACGATGATAGAAAGTACGGCGATGAACCGTTTCTCGACATGGGTGGGACTGATAGCGTTGGCTGTGCTATTGGCGTGGGCGCCGATATCTGCTCGGGCTATCGAAATTCCCGCCTTTGAAACCCAGCTTGGCGAACCCATGCCAGCATTTCGTGGTCTGACGGATGCAGGTAAAGCCTGGACGTGGGAATCTGCCCAGGAATCGATTACCTTGGTGCATGTGTTTTCGTGTACCAGCGAAATTTGCGGCGATTCGTTGGTTTCCATCGAGGAATTCATTTATCTTCCCTTGGAAAAACGGGGAATTAAAGTTATTGGGATCGCGCGCGATGCGACGCCAGATCAGGTGGTGGCGTTTCGCGAGCAACAACAATTGAAAATCCCGATTTTACCCGATCCCGATCGCAAACTGTCCGAGGCTTTTGCCGAAAAAGGTCGCGGCGTTCCAAGGACGATCATCACCGACACTCAGGGGATCGTTCGCTACCAGCACGAGGGCTATCGGTCAGGACGCGAAGCAGAGTTTCGCGCGGTGATCGAGGCGTTGTTGGCTGGCAAGGAAGTTCCGGTGACGGGAGGAGCGCTGCAGGGGGCGGCAACAAGTAGCAAAGAAAGCGATATGATGGGCAAGCCGTTGCCGCCCATGCAGGTGGAGACATGGATCACGGACCCTCCCAAAGATCCCGAGGGTAAATTCGTGCTGTACGAATTTTGGGCAACGTGGTGTGGCCCATGTCGGCTTGTGATGCCGCACTTGCAGGAAATGCACGACAAATATGGCGATACGCTCGCGATATACTCCGTTTCGTCGGAAACCGAAGACCGGGCGCGGCGTTATATTGAAAAAAATGGGTTCACCTATCCATTGGGAGTGGACCCCGAGCGGCGAACGGCGAACGAATTACAGATATATGGCATTCCCCATGCATATCTGACAAACCCCGACGGGGTGGTCATCTGGCAAGGTAGCCCCTTGGAATTCAAATTCAAGGAAGGCTTGCTGGAATATCTCTTAAAAACGGGGAAACCGATTTCCAGCGAGTCGAGTTTCTCAACATCCGGCGAATAGTCATGTCTCCACCGAATCGGTATTGCGTGCACGGACGTATTCCACGGCGTCCCGGATAACGGCGATACGCGCGGCGATGATTCCCGAGAGAATTCCGTCTTCAAAACAAAATTCAGGGCGGCTGTTGACTTGGGGAAAGCTGTGTGGATCGCGCAGGTCGTCTTCGCTCAAACCTGGCTGGATTCGTTGAGCCGTTTGCACGACTTTCTGCCGTTGCTGGTCGATCATTTCCTCTAACAACAGATCGAGCTGCTGCACGAGCTTTTCCAGTTCCGTCGTATTCGGCATAGGGGTTTCCTCATCGTTTTTCGCTTTTGATAAGCGGAAGGGGGGAATCCGATAGCGTTCCCGCGGCGCATGTGATTATCACTGAAGCGGGATCGGTGGGAAGGCTTTATTCCCGTGGTGTCGGTAAAATTCTGTCTTGCGTTACGCGTCCGTGGCCGGTCACGTACGGCCCATCGATGGGATCAAATCACAAGGGGAGGCTATCATGATCACTGAATCGTCCATGCCAACATTCGAAATTTGGGGTACGCCGGTTCGTGTTGGCATCACGATAGGCGATCCGGGGGGGATTGGACCCGAGGTCGCCCTCAAGGCCATGGCGGAAATGCAGTCGTCCAACGATTGGCAGCGCCGTGTGGCATTTGTGCTGGTTGGCCCCGAGGCGCTTTGGAGAGAATACACCGAGCGCCTGGTTGAAACACGTCCCGATTGGGAATCCATCTTTCGCAATGCGTTGGAAAATGCAGAATTTGCCGAGTCGGACGATCCCGAAGCTGGCACCCAACTTTTGGTCGCGGAGACAAGTTCCCGCCACGGTAACGTTGCCCGAGCCGCCATCGAGCGCGGAGTCGAAATGGCAATGGAAGGGAAACTGGATGCTGTCGTAACGGCACCCATTTCCAAATTAGGTCTGAAAAAAGCCGGATGCAATTACCCGGGACATACAGAAATGCTGCGCGATTTGACGGGAGCGAAAGATGCCACCATGGCGTTTGTCGGTGGGGGATTGCGATTGGGACTGGTGACGGTTCATGTGCCTTTGCGCGCGGTATTCGATATGTTGACACCCGAGTTGATTCTTGCGAAAGCCCGCCATTTGAATGATTTCCTCATCAACCTGGGAATCGCAGAACCTGTCATCGGTGTGTGTGGGTTGAATCCCCACGCCGGCGAAGGTGGACTTTTTGGAAACGAAGAAGAAACGATTATTGAGCCAGCGATCAACAAAGCTTACTCCCAGGGTATTAAACTGCGCGGTCCAATTCCCGCCGATACCATTTTCCACACGGCGCTGGACGGGCGTTACGATGCCGTTCTTGCCATGTATCACGACCAGGGCCTGATCGGGCTTAAAACCCTCGCGTTCGACACCGCGGTGAACGTCTCGCTGGGGTTGCCGATCATTCGCACTTCTCCGGATCATGGAACCGCCTTCAATATTGCCGGGCGCGGTATCGCCCGTCACGGCAGCATGAGCGCCGCGATTCATCAGGCGATAAAAATGGCGACCCGGAAACAACAAGACCAGAGGATTCCCCAGGAATTCTAATAGTGCCCAATCTCGGGATTGCGCTACGGACTCGAACGCCTGCAACGTAACTCCGCAACGTCCTGGCGGTGCTCGTTTTGCGCGTTCCGAGCAAAAATTCCCGCTGCCGAGATGAAGCGCAACGTTGTGATCTTTTGGATTTTCTGGGAGAAAACCCTCAGTGACTGAATCGGCTTCGTTCCAGTTTCCTCGAATCGGTGAATTGCTCGATCATTTGGGCATTCGGTTGTCAAAACACAAGAGCCAGCATTTTTTAAAACAGCACCAGATTTGTACCCAGATTGCTTGCATGGGTGGCGTGGACAAATCCGTTCGTGCCATCGAAATCGGCGCGGGGTTGGGTAACTTGTCGGTTGAACTGGCAAAAGCCGCAGGAAGCGTCGTTTCTGTCGAAATGGACGAGTCTTTCCGTTCCTGGCACAGCACGCTGCACGAGGCGTTTCCGAATCTGGCGTTTCACTACGGCGATTTCATGAAGGTCGATTTGGAATCGGTTCTGCCAACCGAGCCGGATGGTCCGATTGTGGCCGTGGGAAATTTGCCCTATCAGATTACCGCGCCGATTTTGTTCAAATTGATCAACAGCCCCATTTCCTGGCAGGCTATCGTTGTCATGGTGCAGCTCGAAGTTGCCGAACGATTGGCTGCTGGGCCTCGGTCGCGTCGGGCCAGCGCGCTGACCTACAAAGTCGCTCTGGAATACGATGTGGAAATTACCATGCGGCTTAATCCGCGCGAATTTCTGCCGCCCCCCAAGGTGCACTCGGCGGTGGCGGTTTTGACGCCCAAGGCGCAGCCGTTTGTTAAGGATGCCGAACACAAGGAACGGCTCCATCGGTTGCTCACAGGCGTTTTTCAGCACCGTCGCCGTATGTTACCGAACGGGTTAATGCTCAGTGGATTGATCCAAGGGCGCGAGCAGGCCGAATCGGTCGTTGAGCGCGCGGGAATCGATTTGAAAGCTCGCCCGGAGGCGTTGGGGTTGGAGGATTTCGTGCGCCTGGATGAAGCCATGGAGTCGTGCGGATGACCTCGTCTGCCGAAACGGCTTCCCAAAGTTCCGAACCGTCCGCTATCGATTCACCCCCCGTTGCGATTCGTGCGCGCGACGTGGTGAAGACGTTTACCATTCATTCGATGGCCGCAACCAGTCTGAAGGAAATCGTCCTCAAGGGGCTTTACGATCGAGGCGAAACAACGATCTATACGGCGCTCGACGGGATTTCGTTCGAGCTGCGTCCTGGACGTAGTCTGGCCATCGTCGGCAGCAACGGTTCGGGGAAATCGACGCTTCTGCGGATGATTTCCGGTATTTCGCAACCGGATAGCGGATCGCTGGAAATTCATGGACGCGTGGCAGCGTTACTGGAGCTGGGGGCCGGGTTTCACCCGGACTTGACAGGGATGGAGAATATCTTTTTACAAGGGTCGATTCTTGGGATGACTCGTCCCGAGATTTTCGAGCGACTCGACAAAATTCTCGATTTCTGCGAACTGGGCGAGTTCATCCACACGCCGTTGAAACGTTATTCCAGCGGGATGGTCGTCCGGCTGGGGTTTGCGCTTGCGGTGTATTCCGATGCGGATACCTTGATTATCGATGAAGTGCTGGCCGTTGGCGATGCGGCGTTTCAAAACAAGTGTCTGCAAAAAATCGCCGACATGCGGTCTTCCGGGAAAACGATTTTGTTCGTCAGTCACGCGGTTGAACACGTGGAACTGGTGGCGGACGATATGCTTTGGATTGAAAAGGGCAAGATGATCGCCAACGGGCCGTTGGCTGAAGTTTTGCCCCAATATCTCGATGCGCTTTCAGGCGGACCGGCGCCGGAAACCGATGTGGAAATCGTCGAAGGCGATCCGCGCATGGTGTTGTTACTATCTTCGGCTCAATCGGGATTTCGTTTACGCCAGCGGGGTGTGGGAATTGAAAGCGTGCAGTTTTTGAACGCCAAAGGCGAACCCCAACATATGTTCCAAGCGGGTGAGCCGATGATGGTCGATGTTGTGTTGCATGCCGCCGACTGTATTCCGGAACTGGACGTCGCCATTGGTTATTCCTGTGGCGAAGTCAGCGTGGCGTACCAACGTTCGTCGCTTCAAAACGTTCGCTTGCGCAATGTCGAAGGTCGTCAGGTTGTGCGTGCCGTCATGCCGAACACGATGTTCGTACCGGGCCGATACAAGATCAGTGTGGGGTTGGGAAATCCGGAAAAAGTCTGGGATTTTTACGACCTGCACATGGAAGTTTACAGCATCCGTGTGTTGGGAACGCGCACCGCGCCAGACTTGGGAACGATGATGTCGCCACCGGGCAAGTTCGTTGAAATGAAAACTCCCCCGACCAAATGACCGGGGGAGGGGTATGTTGCAATTGAACAGATGAGACTCAGTCTTCGTCGTCCTCATCATCGATGAATTCTTCGTCTTCCTCATCTTCGTCTTCATCGATGAAATCGTTTTCTTCTTCTTCGTCTCCCTCGTCATCTATGAGATCGTCATCGTCCTCGTCATCGTCTGCGCCTTTGGCGGACGATTTCACGATGTCCTCATCGCCTTCCATCTCTTCATCGTCTTCATAGCCCAGAATGCCCATCGAAAGTCCGGTGCCGGATTTTTTCGCCTTCTCTTTGTCGCGCTGTTGTTTCTTCTTGTACATCTGGCGAAGCGCTTCGTTCAGCGTTTCCATGACCTGGGTTTTACTGGTTTCGCGGACAAAAGAGATTTCATCGCACAGGAATTTCTTAGCCTGGTCCATGATCTCTTTTTCTTTACCCTTCAGATCGTCGCTTTGATCCAGGATGTAAAGGTCGCGAAGCAGCTTGGTGATTTTCGCCGGATCGCCCGACTTCATGATTTCGCGATAATTGATATACTGCAAGCGCGCGTCGTTGCGATTCGGAGCTGCGGGCTGTTTAAGATTGGCCAGAACGCGTTTGACTTCGTCGCGCGTCATCGGACGACGGATACCGCGTTTTTCCACTTGGTCGGCGGGCACGTAAACCATCGCGCTTTGGGCTTCAAAAATATACATCGTCATTTCCTGCCCATCGACAGTCATGCGCTTCATGCCCACGACAGTACAGATGCCGATAGTCGGTTCGACGACGGTTTCGCCCTTGGAAAATTTCATCATAATGAGAGGTTTCCTTCGCATGGAATCGCGTCCGCGGTCCGGATGTAAGGACGTTGTTGCGGAACGCGATGGGAGAGTTTGAGTACTTGGCTGAGGGCGCTTTTGGAAGCAAAAATCTTGCCACAATAACAAACCGCTCCGACACTGGAGCGGTGGCGCCAATCCCTCAGCGGCCCGTATGGTGGGGCGATGGATGCCGTGGCTCAAGGGAAAAGTCATGGGAGACGCTCGTTGACTATTTCCTGATTGCCGAGAAGATGGAGAAGAGTTCAAACGAATCGAAGCATTGCGATGATCGCTAAGGAAAACCGTGCGCAAAATGGCTCTTGGATTTGGAATAAAATCCCGGTGGATTGTCGTCTTGGGGATGGTTTTTGCCGTTTTGTGCGGGAAGCCCGTCTTGGGGAGTTCTGAAGTTCAGTGGAAGAATGCATTCGAGGTGGATCCAGGAGAGCCATCTCCTTCACCCGACCCCGAACTCTTGTACCGCGACCGTCACGCGGCGCTCGTTTACGACAATAGAATGTGGATTATCGGCGGGCGATTTGTTGTGCCCGGACCCGCCGACGATGCTCCCAAGTCTGACGTTTGGTCGTCCACAAACGGGCGCGATTGGACGCTGGTGACGGATTCGCCAGCCTTTGGCGCGCGCGAAGGCCACACTTGCGTCGTGTTCGATGGTAAGATGTGGGTGATTGCCGGAAAGACCGATGCGTACAAAAACGATGTCTGGTATTCCTCCGATGGCGCTACCTGGACCGAGGCAACGGGCGACGCAGCGTTTCCTGCGCGAATCTTGGCCGAGAGCGTAGTGTACGATAACAAAATTTGGCTGGTGGGAGGTGTAGTGCTGAATGGAACGCATGGCGTGTGGTATTCAGCAAATGGAGTCGATTGGTTTGAATCAACCGCCACGCCACCTTTTTCCGATCGATACGATCATGCATTGGCGGTGTTCCAGAACAAATTGTGGCTGATCGGCGGCGAACCGCTCGGTGGGACGACGGCACCCAAAGAAATTTGGTCTTCGTCGAATGGCGTTGATTGGACTCTCGAAACGGACACGCCAGGTTATGAACTTGCGTCCGGTCATCGAGCGTTGGTTTACGACGGGAAATTATGGGTTATGGGAGCAGGCAGTCGTGAATCGGTGTGGTATTCCTCCGATGGTGTTGCCTGGACGGAAGGTACGGCTTCGGGAGATTTTCCAGTCGATGGTAAGTTTCGCATGCTGATTTACAACAACCGTTTATGGATGTTTGGCGGGTATCCTTTGTCGGAGCAAAACGTGTGGTTCTCCGATCCGCCTCGCAAAATAGAATATTGGGGTGTGTTTTAGGTCAGCGGTGGTTTTTCCGAGCGAGCACTTCCTCCACCGCGCGGCGAGCAATGTCAAATCGTTCGTCCCACGAACCGCGCACGCGCACCACGTTCAACCCGCGCGATTCCAGTTCCCATTCGCAACGGCGCATGAAGGCTTCGCGGTCTTTTGGATCGGGTTGGCAACGTTGCGGGTCGTCGATCCACTCGACATCAATGTCTGTGAGCAAATACACATCGTATTTGGGCGCGCGGCGGTTGGCTTCGTCACGCACCCATTGCGGGCAATCACCGAAGAGCACGTCGCTCCAGATGGTCGTCGTAATCAGGTTCGTGTCGCAGATCAAAACGCGGTTTGCCTGGCGTGCAAGGGCCTCTTCGCTGGCGATTTGACCGCGCGCGATGGGGTCGATGTCTTCGAGTGTTCCCACGCCGCGTTTTTCGTTCTGATCCAGAAAGCCGCGCGCGTATTCCGCCACCCAGTCCGTGCTGAAATGCCGCGCCAGATCGGCTGCCAGCGTTGTTTTTCCGGTCGATTCCGGCCCGAATACGCAAACGCGCCGCACAAAGTACGGACGCACGCATGCGGGCAACGCGTCCCAATGCAGCATCGGATTTTCGCGAATTGCCGTGCCGGAAACGGGCAGTTGATCGCGCGTGACATCGACGGGAATAAACGTTGAGCATAACTCGCGGGCCAACCGCATGCCGTATTTTTCCGATGCGAAGACGAAGTCCGGCCCGGTGGGGTAGAGGCGTCGTATGGACTCGCGCCAAATGCGCCAGAACTCCGGGTGCTCGTGTGGTTCTTGTGGATTCGGATCGTCATTATGCAACACGCGTACGCCGGGGAACATCTCGCGCATCCACGCCACGCGTACGTCGCCGGGAATTTCGTAGAACTCGCGGCTGAGCACCATGACCGTCAGGTCATTCACATACGCGCGCGCAAAATCCACCAGCAACTGATGCCCCGCGTGCGGGGGCATGAACTTGCCGATGATGAGACCGGATTTTTTTAGCGGGACGGTCACTTGGCAAAACCTTCCAGCATCTTTTTCGGTTCGTTCGTCGTAATGCCTTCGACACCGAGGCGTGCGAGTTCTTTGGCGTCGGGGACGGAGTCCACCGTCCACACGACGAGGCGCAAGTTGGCGGTTTTCGCCGCGTCGGCCAGGTCCTTCGACACGCCGCGATAATCGAGGTCCAATCCACGCAAGCCCATGGCCTTGGCTGTTTCGACTGTGCGTGTTTCGATGGGGCGCGTCATGCCGGGCAACGCGCCCGGTTCCGCGTCGAGAATCCAATAAACGTCCACGTCGGGCAACGTGCGGCGCACGGTGTCGCACGCGCCGAGATCGAAGGAAATCACGGCGACGTTTTCGCGGTGATTCGTGGCATCGAGCACACGCGCCAGTTCATCGACGAGCCCCGAGCGGCTATCTTTGATTTCAATGTAAAGTCTCCGTCCCTCGGGCATCGCGGCGAGCACGTCGGCAAGCAGTGGAATGCGTTCACCCACGAATTTCGCGCCTTTCCAGCTTCCCGCATCAAGCGCGGCGAGTTCCGCGTACGTTGCATTGGAAACGTAAAGCTCTGTCCCCGTTGTGCGTTTGGTTGTGTCGTCGTGCAGGCAAACGATTTGCCCGTCGGCGGTCAGATGCACATCGACTTCGGCGGCGGGCGCGCCGATTTCCCACGCGCGACTCACGGCGGCGAGCGTGTTTTCAGGCGCTTCGGCGGACGCGCCGCGATGAGCGATGATTTCAATGCGCGACACGTCGATTCCTTTCAAACTGACCGGTCGATGACGCCATCCCCACCACGCGAGTAACGCCAAAACGAACGCGCCGAGAAGGAACGCATCGCGCCGATGCCACAGTTGGGGACGGAGACGGTTCATGAAGCTGATTTGGACAAAGTGTATTCATGTTGCTGTAAATAACGAACGGGAAATGCGAATGGATAGTTCAAGGTCTCGTGATAGTAGGGGATTTCAAGCAAGATTTCATTCGCCTCGTTTGTCCATTGGCTTGTGAGTATCATTGTAAGTTCAAATTGCTGTGCAGCTTTGTCGGTTAAATAAAAATTGAATTCTTTGCCGTCCACCGATTCAAATCCCTGACAATCTTTGAATGTATTCAGGATCATTTCGTCGATTTCGTCATCGTAACTATAATAATGAAATCCCCCGACTTCACCTTCTGCATTACGCAGAATATTGTAATCCATAAGCAATCCATGATATTGAAATGGTTGCTTGTTTGGACGTTTGATATATTCAATGTATTCATGTTCGCCACATGCGATGGCGAGCACTTTGAGTTGGCTACCATCACACTCGATGAAATAAGTAGTTTTTGTCGCAGACGCCGTTTCCATATTTTACCTTCCTCCAAACAACCGTGCCCAGAGCGATTTTTTCGCGCGGGGGGACGGAGACGTTTGGTCGGAAACCGCGTCGGGTACTTTCTTTGTGGACTTCAACTCACTGCTCGACATGGAAATCGTGGGAAAGTCAATGGGCTGCGTGAAATTCGTACGCAACCGGCTGATTTCTACGAGTACTTCGCCGGACGAATTAATCCAATAACGCGACTTGCGTTGTTTACCGTACGGACTCAGATCATCATCCGTCCCCAGGTAAAAATAATGCCGGTGTTTCTGCGCGATATAGCCCACGCAATCTTTGAATGCGGCGGTGATTTGGCGATCGCTCATGTCGTCGTGCGTATAAAATTGAAACCCGCCGATTTCGTGTTGCGCGTTCAGCAGCGGCACGAAGTCCACCGTGAAATCCGCTTCGCGAAACGCTGCATGGCCGGAGCGAGCGATTTCGTTCCAGCGATCGTTTTCGCTGTGCTCGGCGCGCAACGCCACGAGCAGGTTGCCTTGCCGCGCGATGAAAATGGATTCCGCCATGGGGACGCCTCCGTGCGCGGGTCAGGTCATCACGCCGTCGCTTTGTTCTTCGGCGTGATAGGACGAGCGCACCATTGGCCCGGATTCCACGTGCCCGATGCCCATCGCTTCGCCTTCGCGTTTCAGCATGGCGAATTCGTCTGGGTGAACGAAGCGTTGGATCGGTAAATGTTTCGGCGTTGGGCGCAGGTATTGTCCGATCGTGAAAATATCGCAGCCAATCGCCACGAGGTCCGCCATGATTTCGCGCACTTCGTCCAGGTGTTCGCCGAGGCCGACCATGATGCCGGTTTTCGTTTTCAGCCCGGCGGCTTTCGCGCGTTCCAGCACACGCAGCGAACGCGCATAGACAGCCTGTGGGCGCACGGTCGAATAAAGGCGCGGCACCGTTTCCAGATTGTGGTTCAAAATTTCGGGTCGCGCGGCAAACACCATGTCGAGCGCTTCGGCGTTGCCCATGAAATCGGGAATCAGGACCTCGATGCGGCAGCCGGGTGTTCTATCGCGCACGGCAATGATCGTATCGGCGAAGACGGCGGCGCCGCCATCCCGCAACTCGTCGCGGTTGACCGACGTGATGACCGCGTGGCGCAGCTTCATCGCGCGCACGGAATCGGCCACCCGGCGCGGTTCGTCCAGATCGAGTTCGGGCGGACGGCCCGTCTTGACCGCACAAAATCCACACGACCGCGTGCACGTGTCGCCCAAAATCATAAACGTGGCCGTGCCGCGCGTCCAGCATTCGCCCAAATTCGGGCACTGGGCTTCCTCGCACACGGTGTGCAGGCGCTTGTCGTCAACCAGACTGCGGATGTGATCGTACCCGCCGCCCGCGGCCACGCGACCCTTGATCCAAATGGGCAAACGGCGCCCGGTGGCTTTGAGCTGCTCGGGCGTGACGCTGCCTGGGTGGTATCCGGCGGGATTTTCCGGCGCGGGGGGCGTTGGTTTCGGATCGTAAATAACGGCCACGGCGAAGTCCTTGCGAAAATTACCCGTCGGTGAGCGGGACGCGCCCCGCCATTCAACGGCGGTCGGAGTATGGGGAGCAAGGGGTGGGCCAAGCAAGCGGGAATACGGGCGGGGGCTGTAAACGACGCGTCACGTTTTATTTCACGTCAAAGAGAACCGCAAAGTCGCGAAGTCGCGAAGGAACGCAAAGAAAATATTATTGATCCAAATACCCCGCCAGCACCTCCTCCGTCCCCGCGATGATCAAATCCACCAATTCCGGGTCCATGAATTCGTAATCGTCGTCGATGTCGAGCACTTCGGTGGGCGGCAGTTGCGCGTGGGAAAACATTTCGCGCAGGCGCCGGGCGTGGGCGTATTCCATGCAGATGACGACGTTGGCCCAGGCGAGGTCTTTCTCGCTGACGTGGCGGCGAGCTTGTTGAGAAACGCCCGCCGAGCGCACAATCAACCGTTCGTCGTTGGCGTAAAGTTGCTCGGCGGTGGGGCTGCGCCATTGATTTCGCGCGCAAATGAACAGGACACGAAGTTGCTGCATTCGCTCGTTCATCCTTTGCCAAATAAAAATCGCATGGGCACGTCGAGCCGCGTGCGCCAAGCGGTTTCGCTGTGGTCGGCGCCGTCAAACACGCGCGTCATGAAATCCACGCCCTCGCGCCACCCCCATTCGCGCAGCAGCGCATCCACGCGATCTTGGTGCGGACCGTAAATAGCATCGTGTTTGGGGCCGACAGTGCCACGGTCCAAGTACAGCTTCACCTCGCGCGGATAGGGGCCGGACGCTTCGAAATCCGCCGAACCGCGTCCATCTTCCCAAATCCAATGGGTTGAAAGGCAACCGGCGCGGCTGAACACATGGGGATAAAATCGTCCGGCGGCGCAGGAAATCAATCCGCCCATCGACGAGCCCATGATGGCGGTGCTCTCGCGATCCGGGCGCGTGCGATAACGCGCGTCGATCAGGGGTTTGAGTTCCTCAACAAGAAAGCGCAGATAATTCGGCCCGCGTCGCCACGGCGTGTATTCGGGATAACGCTGGTCGGTGCTGAACGCGCCCACAACGATCATGGGTTCGATTTCGCCCGCCGCGATCATCCGCGCCAGGCATTCATCCACGCCCCAATCCACGCCAAAGGTGCTCATGCGCGGGTCGAAAATATTTTGTCCATCGTGCATATAAAGCACCGGCAAACGCGCGTCCGATTCGTCGTAACCCGGCGGCAACCACACGAGCACGTGGCGCGGTTCGATGGGCTCGCGGCTTTCGACCGATCGCAGCAGTTCGAGCCGCCCGACGATGCCCGCTTGATCGAGCGTTGCCATCAATTCGTCGATGCCAGCTTTGAATTTCGGAATCGCATGATCGATGCGGGTGTTCTGGGTGATGGTTGCGCAAAGGTTTTCCGCGATGTTGCCGTTTTCGTCGAGCGCTTCCTGGCTCCAGGCGCCGAGCGTGAATTTCATTTCGAGCGCAAAGCCGTGAGGGACGGAGAAGGTAGCAAGCCGCGTCGGGCCGTTGCCTTTCAACGCCATCAAGCGCGGATTCCACTGCCCCCAAATGTCGAGGTTGCCGGTCACGTAAACGGTGTCGGTGCCTTCGGGGACGGAGACGATAATTTCGACGGTATGTATGTCTGACATGAGGATATTGATAGTTCCTAGGAATGATGGTGTGATTTTGACTATTCACTGGAAGAAGGCAAGGCGATAGGAGGACTTGCCTGAACACGAATTTCCTGGGAACGCCACTTTGGAAGGGAGGACAGGCATCCTGCCTGTCCCAAGCATGTTTCATGAAACGGGCGAGACGCCCGTTCTTCTTTTCTGTCGCGTCTTTTTTTTGTCAGATGGGCTCAAGGCAAAAGAAATCCCCGGCGTTGCGCAGGAACAACACCGGGGACGGTCGAACAGGAGGCGGGAAAATTTGTTACTCGGTGCTTTCCATGCCGAACAAAAACTTCATGGGAATGTGCAGGCGTTCGCGCCACCATTGTTCGCCGTGGATGCCGCCTTCTTCGACGTAGAACATGTATTGCTTGCCGTTTTCCCATCCCCACGAATCGAGCAGGCGCAGCAATTCGCGGTGGGGAGCGATGTAGTCTTCTTCGGTACGATTGAGCTCCCACAAGATGTCTTCATCCGTGCCATAGTCGAAGTAGAACTTCACGTTATCGGGCAACGGACCATCGGCGGCGAGGTCGAGTAAAATTTGTTCACCGACCATATCGCCGAATTCGTCTTCGATGTGTCCCGGACGCAGGTACGAGGATAAACAACCTGCCTTACTGAACACATCCGGGTGTTTCCATCCGATATAGAGCGAGATCAATCCACCGAGCGACGACCCCATGACGCCGGTATTTTCGCGGTCGGGCAATGTGCGATACGTCGCGTCGATCATCGGCTTCAGTTCCTCGACGAGGAACTTCGCGTACTGATCGCCTTTGCGGAACGGCACGTAATCTTCGCGCCGTTCGTCCGTGTTGAAAACGCCCACCACGATCATCGGGGGGATGATTTCGTCCTGGATCATGCTGACGATGGTTTCGTCGATGCCCCAATCGACCCCGTCGTGGCTCATGCGCGGGTCGATGATGTTCTGTCCGTCGTGCATGTAAAGCACCGGGAAACGCTGGTTGCCGCTGAGACGATAGCCCGGTGGCAGCCACACGAGCACGTGGCGCGGCAGGATATCGTATTTTTCCGACGCCACGTCGCGATACACGTCGAGCGAACCGACGATGCCCGCTTCTTCCAGTGTCGCGAAACAATGTTCCACGCTGACGCGGAACTGCGGCACGACCAAGTGCGTCGTTACGTCGTCATCCACTTGAACGGTATAGTTGGGAATCGTGGTGTAATCGGCGTTGATGGCTTCTTCGGCCCAGGAACCGAGCGTGAACTTGAACTCGACTTCAGTGCCCGCTTCAACACTCAACATGGCCTCGCGCGTCGTGCCGGTGCCTTCCATGGCGAAATGATTCGGTATCCAGGGACCCAGTTCATCCAGGCTGCCGGGCAGATACACCGTGCCCGTGTCTTCGGGAACGTCCACCAGGATGTGCAGCGTTTTTTGTTCGGGTTGAGCGGCGGTTTCTTCGGTTTGAATCGCCGGTTGCGCAACAGCGATTTCTTCGACTGCCGTTTCCGACTGGAAAAGCGAACAACTGGAAATGAATAAACAGGTTACGAGCGCCGCCAGAATTTCAAGGCAGCTCCTCATCGCGTACTTCATCGATATTCCTCCCGCTATGTGGTGAATGCGCGATGGAATCGGAGCGTTCCGAAGAACGCAAGGGGAATCGATAAATATGCTAACAGTTGTCCGGTTTTGTCAAGACCAGCGCATACCGCACATAGCATCCCGGATCGGTGGCGCGGAAGTTTTCAATGGCGAGAATTTCCATTTCGAGCGTTCCGCGTGCGTTCCAAACGCGTTCGACCAAATGCGGCACGTCGTAGAATCGGCCATGGCGGTTTTGGTACCAGCGAAACGCGTGAATGCGCATGTCGGGTTCAAACGCCACGCCCGCTGGGACGGAAATCGACGGGTCGGTCAGGCAGCAATAATCCTGGCACAGATACAGCGGCAAAATCGCACATCGTCCGCCGGGTTTTAGAACTCGCCCGGCCTCTCGGATGAAGCCCGTATCGCTCGGCCCTTCGAAATGTTCAAACGAACAATGTAACGCCATGGCGTCGGCGAACGCATCGGGGATAGGCAGCGCCGCTGCGTCGCCGCCGATCTGGCGACCATGCAATCCGGCGGGAAAATCGAGGTCCTGTTGATAGGCTTCGATACCATACAAACGTTCGTAAATTTCCGATGCGGTCGGAGACTGACACGCAATATCGATGTAACGCTGGCCGGGTTGCAAATCGAGCAATCGCACGGCGATATAATGTTCGAGAGATTTTTCCGCCAGATTCTGTCGATAATAATCCGGGTGGCGACCATCGTAATCGGCGCGCTGCATCCAGGCGCGGTAGTCGTCCACATCGATTTCATACGGGCGAAAGGGAATCGGGGACGCTTCGAGAGCGGCGCGGATGCCAGTCTCGTCGAGAACAATATCGTCGAGCGTTTTTGGCTCGCGCAACTGGCGGTACGTTTTCATCCAAGGATCGCGGAAACGCTCGAATAACACGGGGTGAGGACTGCCTTTCAACGATGAAATGAAACCTGACGATAATCGTGGAACCAGTCGGGGAGCAAGGGAGTTGGCATGAAATTCTGCGTTCCGAAGTATGGAGAAAAGTGCGAACTTTTCAGGTAAACGCATCTACTTGGGTTTGACCGCTAGTTTTCAGAGAAGGGTAAAATTTCACTACAAGGACCTCCCCGGATGCGTTCTGATTCGCCCCGAAATGGGAGACGACGGATTCTCCCTCCTCGTTTTCCTATGGGATTTTGGGCCACTGGCCTTGACGTCCATGGTTGGGCGAGGTGCAATTTCACCCTTTGTAAGCTTCAACATCCCGAAAATACTTCTCGGACGCTGATGCCCCCTTTCGGAGATTGAATATAATGACTGAACAACCCAATCCGGCTTCAACGGCAAAACCTTTGGCGATTACGGGATGCCTGGCCGCATTAAATGAATGTTGCCAACTGGTCGCACAACTCGATGAAAACCAGTACGCCAAGCCTTTGCCGGGTCATTCGTCCATCGGAGCGCACATGCGTCATTGTCTGGACCATTTTCTGTGCTTGCTGCGCGGATTGGCCGATGGGGAAGTGGATTACGATTCACGCGACCGGAACGAGGTGCTGGAACGCAGCCCCAAGCTGTTCGAGGAAACCGTGTCGTTGATCAAAAAGGAACTACTTGCTCTTTGCGATCAGCCTCTCGAGGGCATTGTCCACATACGTCAAATTCCTGCTCCCGGCAATGATTCCATCGTCTTCAGCAGCACGCTCGAACGCGAACTCGTGTTTCTTTCCAGCCATTGTATTCATCATCTGGCGTTGATGAAGTTGATGGCGGAAATTCATGGGGTGTGTTTTGAAAAAGAATTGGGTGTGGCTTTTTCCACTGCGGCGTACCGGGACAAAATCGCTCGGGAAGACCGTGGACGATAAGCTTTTATTATCAGGAATAAACAATCGGGGACGGAGTTGATGGACTCCGTCCCCGATTGTTATTTTCATCCGGCATTCGATCTTTAGATCACGGGCTCGTCTTCTTCCTGCGGTTCTTCCTCTTTGATCGCCATCATCTTGACGCGCAATTCGTCGGGGAAGTGCGCGCGTTCGAGCGCCACTTCGCCGCTGATTTTCTTGTCGCGATACAAACCATACAGCGCATCGTCCATGGTGATCATACCCGCTTTCATCGAGGTCTGAATAACGGAAACGATGCGGTTGGTTTTTGCTTCGCGAATCAGGTTCTGCACAGCGGGCGTATTATGGAGAATTTCATACGCTGCCAGACGACCGCGTCCTGAAATATGCGGCAGCAGTGTCTGGGCAATGATTGTTTTGAGCGCAATCGCGAGCACTGAACGAATCTGTTCCTGTTGGTTCGCAGGGAACGCGTCGATGATACGGTCGATGGTGGCGGAGGCACTGATCGTGTGCAGCGTTCCGAACACCAAGTGGCCCGTTTCCGCAGCGGTCAGGGCGGCTTCCATTGTTTCCAAGTCGCGCATTTCGCCGACGAGAATCACGTCAGGGTCCTGACGCAAGGCGCCACGCAAGGCGAAGGCGAACGAAGGCGTGTCCACGTGGACTTCGCGTTGAGTGACGATGGATTTTTTGTGTGGGTGCGTATATTCGATAGGATCTTCGACGGTGATGATGTGCGCGTATCGATTTGTATTCATGTAATCGATCATCGTGGCCAGCGTGGTCGTTTTACCGGAACCCGTCGGACCTGTGATGATACACATACCGCGGTGAGCATGGAGCAGCTCGACGATCGACGCTTTGGGGAGGCCCAGCACTTCAAACGGCAGCAGCTTTGAAGGAATCAAACGCATGACGATGCCGACGTTGCCACGCGCTTTCAAACACGCGACACGGAAACGCGCTTGTTCGGAGTATGAATACGCAAAGTCAGCCGAACCGTGTTCCTGGAGCATTTGCTGATAGCGGGGTGGCGTGATTTCTCGCATCAGACGGTCGGTGTCGTCGGCGGTCAAAATATCGGGGTCCACCACGTCGAGAATACCACCGACACGCATCACCGGGCACTTGCCAACCTGAAGGTGTAAGTCGGAGCCTTCACGCTCGACCATAATCTTCAGCATTTCATTCATATCCATCATAGGCGGAGCGCCTCCCAAGCGCACATCGTCTGTCTTCTTCGTCCTGTTTGCGTTTCATCAACGCGCACTATTTCGTGCCCCAATACCGAGGGGAAGGCAAGGGACCTTTTATTCCGAGGTTTCAGTTGCTGGCCAAACCATCCAGTCGGAATTTTCAAACGCGGGTGTCTCATTCGTCTTGTGCGTGTACGTAACGATCCATTTTGCGCCATAACGTTGAGCGATCGCGCGCAAGTCCCGCAAAGTCAACGTGTTATAACCATCCATCCAGGCTTTTGCATCGGGCTCTCTTCGCATTTTTTCTAACACCGGCGCCGCATCGTCCGACTCTCCATTGAAATCGGAGGGAAGCGAATTGGTCAAGATGAGATTCCGCTGAATCCATTCCCATAGCGGTGCATTTTCGTAGGGCACCGACTTCCAATCCACCACGATGGCACGTTTTTCGGCGATGCGGAATCCGATCTCGCCTGGTGGCACCAATAAAACCGCCTGCGGATCGGTGTTTGTGGCGATCCAGTCGGTTAACTCGCGTCGGGCCGGGTCCTGACTATCCACGCTGACCAGCCAATGTTCGTGATGATGACGATTTGCAAAATGGCGAACAGGTGCAATGGTTTGCAGCGCTAGAATCCCGCAGGCTCCCGCCACCACGACAGGAATCCACCCAATGCGAAACCATTGGCTTGAAAGATCGCCAAAGGAGCCGGGTTCGTCGTCACTGCTCTCGGACCGGAACGATAAAATGATCAAGATCATGGCGAGCAAAATAAACGCGCCACGGAATCGGAACGTCACCAGGGTGATTCCCACCACACCCCAGGCGAGACCTTTCCAGAAACCACCTCGGCGCACCAGCGGTTGGACGATATCCTCTGCCAGTGTCGCCACACTGCATGCCGCAACGATCAGCAGCAGGCCCAGCAGGCGGAAAGCCTGGAAATACACCACGGCTTTCATCGTTAACGTCCAAGTGGCATACACGAACAACGCACTCGATCCCACATAGAAGGCTAGCAAGACCCACGGGACCAACGGGCGCGCTTTTACGCGATCCAGCGCTACCCACCCAGCGGTCAACGTCAACGCCGCCATAATCAGGTGTAACGAGTTCCATGTCCAGGGCATGTGATGGTGCGGGTGGCGAACTTCCAGGATGGTAATCAGGAGAGCGTTGGAAAGTGGTTCCTCGCCCGGACGGAAAAAACCATTTGCCGCAGGAATCCACGCGGGGGCTCCGACAAGCAAAGCCAGTCCGCCCGCCGCGAAGAACTCCCAGAAGGGAAAGGGTTTTTCTTTCCGAAACCACGCGAGCAATGCGGCCAGGAATACAACCGTCAACACCGGAATGCCGATGAACAGGTGCACAAAAACACCAAATCCACCCCAGAAACCGACTTTGCTCCAATGACCCTCGCCCGCGATCCAGGCCACTCCTTGCGCCAGAATCCACACGCCTGCCGCCATGCCCAGATAGGCAGCTTCCCAGTGCCCGCCCTGCAGGAAATGCCCGCCCACCCAGAATCGGGGCTCGAAGAACGTCATCGCCATTACCATCAACGGAGCCAGCCGCGCGCGCGGTACAAGTGCTCGCGCTAATCGCCAGGCACCCATCATCAGCAACACCCGTGTCGCGATGTGCATCAGTAAAATCGACCACGATTCGTTTGTCACGGCTGCCATCCAGGCAAGCAGATGCGTCAACGCTTCGTGTGGCAACGAAACCGACATGCTCCAATCATTGATGATGTACGAGGGATCGGCGACCCGACGCATGGCGGCGATTTGCCAGTCCTGATTGCCGACGCCGAACCGATTGCCTTGCGCGGCAATGGCGACCATTGCGAGCGCAACGGCCCACAAATCCCACCGCCACCAGGGTTGTTCGTCATGTGGTTGAGTCGAATCGGACACGCGGTTTCCTCAGACGAAAAACGGACCCGCCAAGGCAGGTCCGTTGATTGATTCGCGTTTGGTTGCGCGGGACAAGGGAAAGGAAAGGATGAAGGATAAGGGAGGATGGATGAATTTTAAGGTAAAAGGGCAAAAATGTACCAACTGCGCATTCTTCCTGGGGCTCGGCGGTCCCAGGAATTGAAATTACTTCTTCTTATCCTTCTTGCCATCCTTGGCGTCTCCGGGGCGTTTGCCTTCGACGACCTGATCGATCAACTTGTACTCGAGGGCTTCGTCAGCAGTCAGAAACCGGTCGCGGTCCGTGTCTTTTTCGATCTGTTCGAGCGTTTTGCCCGTGTGCATACCCAGGATAGCGTTCAGCTTCGCTTTGATGCGCAGAATTTCTTTGGCCTGGATTTCAATATCGCTGGCCTGACCCTGCATGCCGCCCATGGGCTGGTGGATCATCACACGCGCGTTGGGCAGGGCGTAACGTTTACCCGCCGACCCCGCCGCCAGAAGTACTGCGCCCATGCTGGCTGCCTGACCAACGCAGGTGGTGGCGATGTCCGGCTTGACGAACTGCATGGTGTCGTAAATCGCAAGGCCCGCCGTCACGCTGCCGCCCGGCGAGTTGATATAGACGTTGATGTCCTTATCCGGATCCTGGCTTTCGAGGAACAGAAGCTGAGCCGTCACCAGGCTGGCGACCGTATCGTTGATCGGCGTGCCGATAAAGATGATGCGATCCATCAGCAATCGCGAGAAAATGTCCATCGAGCGTTCGCCGCGCTCGGTTTGTTCCAGTACAAAGGGGACGTCCATGAACAGGGTTCCTTCACAAGAGTATCAAAAAAGGTGGAATGGAATTCCACCGGGGATCATTTGCTCTTTTTCAAGTTCGCGACTTTTTTGGGCATAACAATATCGTCGATGATGCCGAAATCCTTGGCTTCCTCGGGCGACATGAATCGGTCGCGGTCGCACGCTTCGGTGATTTCCTCGACGGTGTGCCCCGTATGGTAGGCCATCAATTCGTACAGGCGTTCGCGCACGCGGATCATTTCGTGCGTTTGAATTTCGATGTCCGCCGATGTGCCGCGCGAACCACCGCTGGGTTGGTGGATCATGATGCGGGCGTTGGGCAGGGCGAACCGTTTGCCTTTGGCTCCGGCGAGCAAAATCACCGCGCCCATGCTGGCCGCCTGACCGATCACCGTGGTGGAAACCTCGGATTTGATCAATTGCATCGTGTCGTAAATCGCCAGACCCGACGTGATCACGCCACCCGGCGAGTTGATGTAAATGCTGATCGGCTTGTCCGGGTCCTGGCTTTGCAGGAAGAGGAGTTGTGCCGTGACGAGGTTCGCCAACCGGTCGTCGAAATCGCGATTGATCAGCACAATGCGATCGACCAGCAAGCGCGAGTACAAATCGAATACCCGCTCGCCGCGTTCGGTTTCTTCGATAATTCGAGGAACCGGAATATAATAAATGTCGTCATCGTCCCAATCGGCGTACGGCGAACCGGGCCCCTTGGAACAAGCGGCGGATTCCGCAAGAGTGCGGAATCCGCTCGCAATTTCAGACGGAAGTTTTTTTTCCGAGTACGTCATCGGGTGATCGCTTACCCTTCGGAGGCTGAGTCTTCCTCTTCCGATTTTGCATCGACGAGGTTGACCGTCACCATGGAGATGAGCTTGTCGTTGACGAGGCGCAACCGAAGATCGCCCTTGAAGGCATCCAAACGTTTTTGCGCTTCGAGCTGCGCGCGAATGGCCAGCGGCTTACGACCCTGAGCTTCGGCAATCTTCGCGATTTCTTCTTCCACCTGGGCGTCGCTGACTTCCAGGTTCAGGAATTTGCCAACCGCGTCGTTCAGAAGCAGGTTCTTGCCTTCGATGACGGCTTCCTGGCGCGAACGAGCGAGGAAGTTGTTCACGAAGTCCTGATTCATTTTCCGCAGCGTCATGCCGTATTGATTCAGGTTCTGTTCCATGCGGTAAATGCGGTTGTTGACCAGATTTTCTTGCATGGAAGGCGGAACTTCGAATTCCACGCGTTTGATCAGTTCCTGGTAAATGCCGCCCAGCGTTTCGTTGCGCTTGCGCTGCTCATCTTTTTCTTCCAGTTCCTTGCGAATGGCCGTTTTTAAATCGTCTAACGTTTCGTATTCGTCCGAAACGTCCTTGGCGAATTCATCGTCCAACTCGGGCAGAACGCGTTTCTTGACTTCGTGGATCGTTGCCTTGAAGTTCGCCTTCATCGGCTCGCCGACTTGTTCCTCGGGCGAAATCACGACTTCGCTGATGTCAAACGTTTCGCCAGCCTTGTGGCCAGCGAGACCTTCGACGAGGGCGGCGGGAAGGTGCTCATGGATGTCTTGCGAATACTGATCGTTCAGCGCCAGGTTGGGCAGCTCTTCGCCTTCGAGGCTTGTTGCTGCCAGCGAAAGACGGATACCGTCGAATTTCTCGAACGATGCGCCTTCCTGGGCTTCAAACGTAGCGTTTTTCTCGCGAATCGTTTCAATCTCATCCGCCACGAACTCGTCGGTCACGCCGCCCTTGACGACTTCGACCGTGATGCCGCTGAACGATTCGTCGGTCAGGTTGATTTCCGGACGAACTTCAAGGATGATGTTGACCGTCACATCCTTGTTTTCGCCTTCTTCCCAACCTTCAAACGTCGGCTGGGTCACGGGGTTGACCTTGGTCTCTTCCGCGATGATTTCGGACAAGCGTTGGACCATTTTGCGGACGGCGTCTTCCTTGGCGTGCTTCGCAAAGCGGTTACGCACCAACGTCATCGGCGCTTTGCCGCGACGGAAGCCCGGAATGTTGGCCTGACGACGGTAATCGGCCAGGACTTCATCCACTTTGGGCGCGAAAGTTTCGGCGGGAACTTTGACCGAATAGCGAATGCGCGAGCCTTCTTGCTTTTCGCTGGAAAGTATTTCGTGGGGGATTTGCTCGTTCTTTTTTTCCAGGACGGCGGCGAGCGTATCGCCCTTCGGTTCTTCCGTTGCCGTGCCTGCTGTCATTTCCGTATTTTCCGACACATCGGACTCCTTCTATGTACCTGTTTCCCCCATCGGGGTTATTCGACTCGGGCGCCTGAAACGAGGGATATTCGTTCCGACTCCCTGAAAATTTTACCTGGGCAATGGGTCAAGCCGACCTTCTGATCAAAACAGCAGCCCAAGCACTTCCCGGCCACCGGCTGCCATCAGCCCGTTGGACAAGGCGGGCTGTTTACCGACAGCCCGCCCCAACCAGCAAGGGAAAAAGTTCAAAAGGGGAAATTTGCACGAGCCACAGCGTCAATATGCTGCTTGCTATGCGTAATTCTTCGCCCGGGGTCACTTTGGAGTTCTTGGCAATAAGAATTCATCTCTCGTTTTCTATTGCTGACTTTTACTCAATGGTCTAAAAGTAAGCAGTTTTTGAGCCGGTTGAGGTAATAAATCCTCTCTGGGAGGTGTCGGGAGATGTTGAACAGGATTTCAAAAGTATGGTTTTTGTTTCTCTTTTTATTGATTTTCATCCGACCCGTTGCGGGTGAGGCCGTTGTTACCGAACCACTGATGCAATATGGTTTGGGTCCTGGGCCGTCTGATGTGGCGTTTAGTCCGGACGGGAGTTCTATCCTGACAAGCGGCTCTCACGGTGTGTTTCTGTGGGATATTGCAACCGGGGCGATGATTCGTACATTATCGGAGAGTATGGGCAGTGTTGGGCCTGTGGCGTTTTCGCCAGATGGGAGCAAGGTGTTTGGGGCTTATGGCGCCACCGCCAAGCTGTGGGACGCCACGACGGGGGCGTTGATCCACACATTTTCTGGGCATATGAGCTGGATCACTTCCGTGGCATTTTCGCCGGACGGGAGCAAGGTACTGACGGGGTCTTACGACATGACCACCAAGCTGTGGGATGCCACGACGGGAGCGTTGATTCTGACTTTCTCGGGCCACACGGGCGTAATCAATTCTGTGGTGTTTTCGCCGGACGGGAGCAAGGTCCTAACGGGGTCTTACGACGCTACTGCCAAGCTGTGGGACGCTACAACGGGGGCGTTGATCCGCACATTCTCGGAACAAATGAAATATGTCTCTTCCGTGGCATATTCGCCGGATGGAACCATGGTGCTGACAGGATCTTATGACGATACCGCCAAGCTGTGGGACGCCACGACGGGGGCGTTGATCCACACATTTTCTGGGCATACGAGATATGTCAAATCCGTGGCGTTTTCGCCGGACGGGTCCAACGTGCTGACGGGGTCTTCGGACACTACTGCCAAGTTGTGGGACGCCACGACGGGAGCGTTGATTCTGACTTTCTCGGGCCACACGGGTGTAATCTCTTCCGTGGCGTTTTCACCGGACGGGTCCAACGTGCTGACGGGGTCTTGGGGAGAATTCGCTCTAAAGCTGTGGGACGCTACGACGGGAGACCTGATCCAAGCGTTCTTCGGGCATACGGATGTTGCCTATTCCGTGGCGTTTTCGCCAGACGAAACCATGGTGTTGATAGGGTATTTCAACAATATCGCCAGGCTGTGGGACGCCACGACAGGGGCGATGATCCGCATGTTTTCTGGGCATACAAGCTATGTCACTTCCGCGGCGTTTTCGCCGGACGGGACCAAGGTCCTGACAGGGTCCGACGACGACACTGCCAAGTTGTGGGATGCCACGACGGGAGCGTTGATTCTGACTTTCTCGGGCCACAACGACAATGTCTCTTCCGTGGCATTTTCGCCGGATGGGACCATGGCGCTGACGGGATCTTATGACGATACCGCCAAGCTGTGGGACGCCACGACAGGGGCATTAATCCGCACATTCTCGGGACATATGTTCAATGTTTATTCCGTGGCATTTTCGCCAGACGGAACCAAGGTACTGACGGGGTCACGCGACGACACTGCCAAGTTGTGGGATGCCACGACGGGAGCGTTGATTCTGACTTTCTCGGGCCACAACGACAATGTCTCTTCCGTGGCATTTTCGCCGGATGGGACCATGGCGCTGACGGGATCTTATGACGATACCGCCAAGCTGTGGGACGCCACGACAGGGGCATTAATCCGCACATTCTCGGGACATATGTTCAATGTTTATTCCGTGGCATTTTCGCCAGACGGAACCAAGGTACTGACGGGGTCCGACGACAGAGCCGCTGAACCGTTAGGCGCAGGGACGGGGGTGATGATCCGAACGTTTACGGACCACACGGGGTACGTCCATTCCGTAGCGTATTCACCGGATGGGACAAAAACACTGACGGGATCTTATCTTGATTCATGGCTTGTGGACGATACAGTCAAGTTATGGGACGTCGAAACTGGAGCATTAATCCGCACATTCTTGGGGCACGCGGGCAGTGTTACTTCCGTGGCATTTTTACCGGACGGGACGAAGATTCTGACGGGATCAACGGACGGAACAGCGTTATTGTGGTCCGTCGAACCGCCCATTGAGAGTGATTTATGGGTGGTGCGTTAACCTCACTTCGCCCCCCCCTCGCGCATTCCTGGTTGCCACTTCGGTTCGGGATTTGCTACCTCCCCCCGTCGCTAGTCGCTTGTCGAATTGAATTTTCCCCCGATAGGATACGATCATGCCCGAATCCGTGGAAACACGCCTGTTGACGCTGGGTCATTCCCCCGATCCCGACGATGCCTTTATGTTTTATGGCCTGGCGGTCAATAAAGTGGAATCCGAAGAGTTCCGCTTTGAGCATATTCTCCAGGATATCCAGACGTTGAACGAGCGAGCGACCCGCGAGGAGCTCGACATCTCGGCCATTAGCATCCACGCCTACACCTCGGTGCTCGATAAATACGCACTGCTGCCGTGTGGCGCGTCGATGGGCGACAATTACGGTCCGATGATCGTTGCAAATGAATATTTCGACCCCGTCGATCTGAAAAAGAAGACAATCGCCGTGCCCGGATTGATGACATCGGCGTTTCTGGCGTTGAAGCTTTACCTCAAGACCGCTGATTTCAAATACGTTGTGGTGCCGTTTGACGAAATCATGGACGCCGTCAAGGAAGGCAAAGCCGACTGCGGTTTGCTGATTCACGAAGGCCAGTTGACTTACGAAGCCGAAGGTTTTCACAACATTGTCAACCTTGGCGAATGGTGGTTTGCCCACACAGGAGGATTGCCTTTGCCGCTGGGGGCCAATGTGGTGCGCAAGTCGTTCGGCAAAGAAACCATGAGTCGCTTGAACCGTATTTTGAAGGCCTCGATCCAGTTCGGACTCGACCATCGCCAGGAAGCCGTCGCGCATTCGCTTCAGTGGGGGCGTGGAATGTCGCACGAAATGGCCGACGAATTCGTGGGCATGTACGTGAACGACCTGACACTGGATTTTGGCGAGCGTGGCCGCGCCGGTGTTGAACGTTTTCTCGCCGAAGCCCACCAATTGGGATTCATCCCAGAGCCCGTGGCGCTGGAATTTGTTGAATAATTATTGAAAGGATGAAGGATGAAGACAAAAGGATGAATTTGAACCACCTGACCAATTCAATTCAAATCCTTTTCTCGTGGATGTCTGGCAGTCTGAACAATCATCAGTCGATTGAAACGTTGTTCACGACCACCGAAAACCGCTCTTTCTTCATCCTTCATCCCTTATCTTTCATCCTTCCATAAGAGGTTTCTCTTTGGACTTTCTGATTCGTGAAGCCCGTCCCGACGATGTCGGGATGATTGTGAAGATGATTTTTGAATTGGCGGTTTACGAACGCCAGGAAGACCTGTGCCGGGCGACGCCCGAGGCGCTCAAGGTTCACCTGTTTGGTCCGCGCCCGCGTGTCGAAGGCCTCGTCGCCGAAGTCGATGGCAAGTTGGCTGGGTACGCGCTGTTCTTCCATAACTATTCAACGTGGGAATGCGCGCCGGGGATTTATCTCGAAGACCTCTACGTGCGGCCAACGTATCGGCGGCTCGGGATTGGCCGTGCGTTTTTGGAGCAGGTCGCTGCGCTGGCGGTCGAACGCGGTTGCAAGCGTTTTGAATGGGCGGTGCTCGATTGGAACCAGCCCGCGATCGAATTTTACCAATCGCTGGGGGCGGAAATTCAGCGCGAATGGTTGCCGTGTCGGCTCGAAGGCGACGCGCTCGGCAAACTCGCCGCGCAATTTCAGCCACCTGCCATTGAAGAAGCCGAAGACGACGCGCCGTTTTTCGACCAAGGCAAAGAACCACCGCTTGTCGTCGTTCATACCGACGGTGGATGCGATCCAAACCCGGGCACAGGCGGTTGGGCGGCGATTCTGAGGTCGGGATCGCGTGTGCGCGAGATCAGTGGGGGGGAGCTGGATTCGACGAACAATCGCATGGAAATGACAGCGGCTATTCGCGCGTTGGAAACCCTCAAATCGCCTTGCCGTGTCGAGTTGCATACGGATTCGCAGTACCTGAAAAACGGTATCACGAGTTGGATTAAGAACTGGAAGCGCAACAATTGGATGCGCGGCAAAGGTCGCGACGCCGCGCCGGTGAAAAACGTCGATTTATGGAAACGGCTCGATGAATTGTGCGGCAAGCACCAGGTCGAGTGGGCCTGGTTGCGTGGCCATGCAGGCCATGAGGACAACGAACGTTGCGACGAACTCTGCACGGCGGAAATCCGGAAGTTGCAAGGAAAGTAGAAGGCGAAAAGTAAACCTCCGTGTTTCGGTGGTTGGCATTTATGTTTAGTTGCAAGAGGACCATGATTAATGCCTTGGTTGATTGTCGGTTTAGGAAACCCCGGTTCGCGATACGAACGCACACCGCATAATCTCGGCTTCGAGGTCGTGGATGCGCTTGTGCAGCGGCACCGGCTCGATTGGCAGGACACGCGTAAATTCCAGGCGCAAGTCGCTGCTGGTTCCTTCGACGGTGAAAAGTTATATTTCATGAAGCCGCAAACGTTCATGAACGTGAGCGGCAATGCGGTGCAGCCGTTTGCCGCGTATTATCAGATTGAAACGCCAAATATTCTGGCCGTTTGCGACGAAGTCAACCTGCCCTACGGACGCATTCGCCTGCGGGCTGATGGCAGCCACGGCGGGCACAACGGCTTGCGCGACCTGGTGTCGCGGCTCGGAGGCCAGAATTTTGCGCGCCTGCGTGTCGGTTGCCAGCCCAACCATCCGGTCAGCGATCTGGCGGCGTACGTGCTGGGCCCCATGCGCGGCGACGCGTGGGATATTTCGCGCCTTTCCATCGAAGCCGCCGTCGATTGCGTGGAAATGTGGCTTTCCGAAGGCCCGCAAAAGGCGATGGCAAAGTACAATGGCTGGAGCCCGCCGGAGTAAGGCCTTTGCCCCCGGGTTTCAGATCGTCATTTACCACGAAGGCACGAAGACACAAAGAATTCACAAAGAGTCAACGCCAGCGCAGTAGGTCGCTATGATGGATTCGAGATGTTGATTCGCATCTTACTCGACCTGATGACGATACAGAGTGATGATTTTCTGAAATTTGGAGCGGGATATAGCAATGCTCGAAAGTTATTCCCGCATCGACCCGATTTCAGAAAGGTTTTTGGGAAGCCGGAGGCTTCCCAGCATGTAGCCCCGGCTACAAGCTGCCATCCCTGCTGGGATGGCTCGAATATTAACAGATCGGGGCAAAGACTTTCGAGCAGCGCTATATACGGTATTTTCTTCGTGAAACTTTATGGCTTTGTGTCTTCGTGGTGAAGCCTTTAAACCAATTGCTCTGTTCCTGGTTTCACGCATGAAAGACTTGATCCGGGCGTGGGGCGCGTGATTGTTCAAAACACTCAAAATTTCCTACATGATTGCGAATAGATCGATTTTCAAGAAAGGTTACCAGCCCCCATGACCTCTAATGTGGTTTTTGACGATCTCCTGCACGAAGAACGCGAATTTGCCCCTTCTCCCGATTTTGCGGCTCAGGCCATCGTAAAAGACGAATCGCTGTGGAAGCAGGCAAAAGCCGACACTGAAAAATTCTGGGCCGACCAGGCCGCCGAACTCGAATGGTTCGAACCGTGGAAAACGGTCATGAACTGGACGCCGCCCACCGTAAAATGGTTTGAAGGCGGTAAGCTTAACCTTTCCTACAACTGCCTCGACCGCCACTTGAAGACCTCGCGCCGTAACAAGGCCGCGCTGATCTGGGAAGGCGAAAATTACGAAACCCGCACACTGACTTATCAGCAGCTACACGACGAGGTTTGCAAGTTTTCCAACGCAATGAAGGGCCTCGGCGTGAAAAAAGGCGACCGCGTGGCGATCTATATGCCGATGATCGTCGAAGCCGCCGTGGCGATGCTGGCGTGCGCGCGCATCGGCGCGATCCACAGCGTGGTGTTTGGCGGATTCTCGCCCGAATCGCTCTCCGACCGCATCAACGACGCCGAAGCCGTGCTGCTTATCACGGCGGACGGTGGCTGGCGACGCGGCAACATTGTGCAACTCAAAAATGATGCGGACAAAGCGCTCGCCAAATGCCCGTCGATCAAGAACGTGGTGGTGGTCAAGCGTCCTCACGGCGAACCGTTCCATTGCCATATCCAGGAAGGTCGCGACCACTGGTACCACCGCCTGATGGCTGATGCCAGCCCGGTCTGTCCGCCCGAAGTGATGGACGCCGAGGACCCGCTGTATATCCTGTACACGTCGGGAACGACCGGCAAACCCAAGGGCATCGTGCACACGACGGGTGGGTACTCGGTCAGCACGCATTTCACGACCAAGACCGTTTTCGATCTGAAGGAAGAAGACATTTACTGGTGCACGGCGGATGTGGGCTGGGTCACGGGGCATAGCTACATCGTTTACGGGCCGCTGCAATGCGGCGCGACGGCGATGATGTTCGAGGGCGCGCCGAACTATCCGGAAAACGACCGTTTCTGGGAACTGGTCGCACGTCACAAAGTGAACGTGTTCTACACCGCGCCGACGGCGATTCGCGCGTTCATGAAATGGGGCGACGATCTGCCTGCGAAACACGATTTGTCCAGCCTGCGCTTGCTTGGCTCGGTCGGTGAGCCAATCAACCCCGAGGCCTGGATGTGGTATCACAAAAACATCGGCGGCGGTCGATGCCCGATTGTCGATACATGGTGGCAGACGGAAACCGGCGCGATTATGATCACAACGCTGCCCGGTGTGAACTCGGCAAAACCCGGTTTTGCGGGTCGCGCGATGCCGGGCATTGAGGCTACAATCCTCGACGAAGAAGGCAACGAAGTCACCGAAGGCAGCGGCCTTCTGGCGATTACGAAACCGTGGCCGTCGATGCTGCGGACGATCTGGGGCGATCATGATCGATTTGTGAATACGTACATGTCGAAGTGGAATTCGTCGATTTACTTTCCCGGCGACGGTGCCAAGCGCGACGCCAAAGGTAATTTCATGATCCTGGGCCGCGTGGACGACGTGTTGAACGTGTCGGGCCATCGTCTGGGCACGATGGAAGTCGAATCGGCGCTGGTGGATCATCCATCGGTGGCTGAATCTGCTGTCGTTGGCAAGTCACACGAATTGAAGGGCCAATGCGTGGTGGCGTTCGTGACGTTGAAAGGTGGCGTCGAACGCACCAGCGAAACGGAAGCTATCCTCAAGCAGCACGTGGTGGAAAAAATCGGCGCGATTGCCCGCCCCGAAAAAATCATCATCACGTCGGACCTGCCCAAAACACGTTCGGGTAAAATCATGCGGCGCTTGTTGCGCGACATCGCCGAAGGCCGTGCCGCGGGTGACATTACGACGTTGGCCGACCCGTCGGTATTCGAGGCGTTGCGCGAAAATTACGAAGAAAAATACGGCGACTAAATCATATACCGCAAAGGCGCCGAGCCGCGAAGAAACGCGAAGATGGAAACAAGAACCACTTTGCGAAACGTTGCGTGCTTAGCGCCTTTGCGGTGAGATATTTGGAGGGAAAACCCCATGACATCCGAATCTACCCGGCAACACCGCGCCGAAGCCACCGAGATTGTATCCGTTCGCGCGGCGGTGCTGACGATCAGCGACTCGCGCACGCCCGAAACCGACAAAAGCGGGCGGCTGATGAAGGATTTGCTCGAATCCCAAGGCCACCAGATAACGTATTACGCCGTACTGAAGGACGAACCGGAGGAAATTCGCAAGCGCGTGATTTTGCTGGCCGATTCAGGTGACGCCGACGTGATTTTAACGAATGGCGGCACTGGCATCACGCCGCGCGATGGCACGTTCGAGGCCGTCAGTGGCGTGCTCGATCGCACGTTGCCCGGTTTCGGCGAGTTATTCCGAATGTTATCCTGGGAAGAAGTGGGTCCGGCGGCAATGCTTTCGCGCGCCGTGGCGGGACTGCGCGGACGGACGCTGATTTTCTCCACGCCGGGCAGCTCGAACGCCGTCCATGTTGCCATGACACAGTTGATCCTTCCCGAATTGCAGCACCTCGTGTATGAAATGAAAGGCGTGCGGGAAAACCGGTGATTTGATTCACTGCCAAGACGCCAAGTCGCGAAGGCACGCAAAGGTTTTTTCGATCTCGCGCAGAGACGCGGAGCTGAGAATCCGTCCGGAAAGTTTGGGTACTTTATTTTTTCAAGTATTGCACGGCTTCTGAATGATTTCGCCGAAAGGACGTCGATAATGGACAAAAAGAACGAACTTTTGCGCGGATCACGAAGAAGGCTGAGCGACATGCCTCAAAGCCGGAAGTGCGAAAATTTAGTGAAGGATTGATTTTACAGAAGTTGAAATTACTCCCTATTTTGAGCAAGGAGCCTTAAGGTTCGGTTAAGATACGGGTATAGGACGTGTAACGGCCGGTGTGAGGCTGCTGAAGACAGGCTTTTGAACTTTTCCGACAAAAGCTGCTCCATGCAAATAAGACTTTCCGGACGGACTCTGAGTGAAATAGTGCGCTCTCCTTCTCTTAGGACCGATGGGACAAATGGGGAGGATGCGACTATCAAATTTCCACACCTCTTAAATGCAATGCTTCCTCAAAAATCTCTGCGTCTTTGCGCCTCTGCGCGAGAAAAAAATCTCTGTGTTTCCGTCGTTTTTCCACCTTCCCTCCAAACCGGGCACGACTCTCGATATGTGTTATGGCGAGCCATAATTGGCGATCCACGAGTGGGAGGTTTTGACACATGGATATCAACAGACTGACGCAAAAATCCCAGGAAGCCCTGGCGGCGGCGCAATCCGAGGCAGTCGAGCGCGGCCACCAGGAAGTTGACCTCGAACATTTACTTCACGCATTGCTCGGCCAGGAAGGCGGCCTTGTGCCGCGTTTGCTTCAACGTATGGACGTCAGCGCCGACTCGATGCGCGACGCCGTCGAGGCTGTGCTCGACACGCGTCCGCGCGTTTCCGGCCCCGGCATGGACCCGAGCAAGGTGTTCGTCACGCAGCGCCTGTCGAAATTGCTCGTTTCGGCGGAAAAGGAAGCCAAGCGCCTCAAGGACGAGTACGTTTCCGTCGAACACCTGTTCATGGCGATGCAGGAGGACGACAAGCTCGGAAAATTGCTCCAGCAATTCGGTGCCACACGCGACCGTTTCCTTGCGGCGTTGACCGACGTGCGCGGCAACCAGCGCGTGCAAAGCGCCAACCCCGAGGCAACGTACGAAGCGCTCGATCGTTATGGGCGCGATCTGGTCAAAATGGCGCGCGACGGCAAATTGGATCCTGTGATCGGGCGCGGGGAAGAAATTCGCCGTGTCATCCGCATTCTGAGCCGTAAGACAAAGAATAACCCCGTCTTGATCGGCGAACCAGGCGTGGGCAAAACGGCCATCGCCGAGGGCCTTGCCCAGCGTATCGTGCGCGGTGACGTGCCCGAAGGCCTGAAGGACAAAACCCTGTTCGCGCTCGACATGGGAGCGCTGATTGCGGGTGCGAAATTCCGGGGCGAATTCGAAGAGCGCCTTAAGGCCGTGTTGAACGAGGTGAAACAAAGCGAAGGACGCATTTTGCTCTTCATCGACGAGCTGCATACTATCGTTGGGGCGGGCAAAGCCGAAGGCGCCATGGATGCGGGCAACATGCTCAAGCCAATGCTTGCGCGTGGCGAGCTGCACTGCATCGGCGCGACGACTCTCGACGAATATCGACAGCACATCGAAAAAGACGCGGCGCTCGAACGCCGGTTCCAGCCGGTCTTGGTCGAGCAACCGACCGTCGAGGACACGATTTCGATATTGCGCGGGCTGCGTGAACGTTTCGAGGTCCATCATGGCGTTCAAATCCAAGACAACGCGCTCGTGGCGTCGGCAACGCTTTCGCATCGCTACATCACGGATCGTTTCCTGCCGGACAAGGCCATCGACCTTGTCGATGAAGCGTGCGCGATGATTCGCACGGAAATCGATTCGATGCCCGCCGAACTCGATGCTGCCAGCCGTCGTGTCATGCAGCTTGAGATTGAAGAGGCGGCGCTGAAAAAGGAAAAGGATAAGGCCAGTCAGGAACGTTTGAAGGCGCTGCAGAAAGAATTGCAGGACGTGCGCGGACAAAGCGACGCGTTACGCGCGCAATACGAGTCTGAAAAGAAGGCCATCCAGCATGTGCAAGGTTTGCGCGAGCAAATCGAGCAAGTGCGCCGCGAGGTGGAACTTGCCGAACGCAATTACGACCTGAACAAGGCTGCAGAACTGAGACACGGCAAACTGCCGACGCTCGAAGCGCAACTGCGAGCGGAGGAAACGCGCATCGCGGAGAAGGCGGACGCGGCGCAACTTCTGCGCGAGGAAGTTACCGAAGAGGAAATTGCGCAAATCGTAGCTCGGTGGACGGGTATTCCGATCACGCGCTTGGTCGAGGGCGAGCGCGAAAAGCTGCTCAAGCTCGACGAAGTGTTGCACCAACGTGTCGTGGGCCAGGACGAAGCGGTCGGCCTTGTTACCGACGCGGTGATTCGCGCGCGCGCTGGAATTAAGGACCCGCGTCGTCCAATTGGCAGTTTCATTTTCCTCGGGCCGACCGGTGTGGGAAAAACGGAACTGGCGAAGACGTTGGCCGAGACGCTTTTCGACACCGAGGATAACATGGTGCGCATCGATATGAGCGAATACATGGAGAAGCATACCGTGTCGCGGCTTATCGGCGCGCCTCCGGGATATGTGGGATACGAAGAAGGCGGGCAATTGACCGAAGCCGTGCGCCGCAAGCCGTATAGCGTGATTTTGTTCGACGAAATCGAGAAAGCGCATCACGACGTGTTCAATGTGTTGCTGCAAATTCTCGACGATGGGCGCGTGACCGACAGCCAGGGACGCACGGTCAGTTTCAAGAACACCGTCATCATCATGACGAGCAATATTGGTTCAACCCATTTGCTCGATGGCATTGGCGGGGACGGAGACCTGCGCGACGAGGCAAAAAAAATGGTGATGTTGGAATTGCGGGCACATTTCCGTCCCGAGTTTTTGAACCGTGTCGATGAAGTCGTGATGTTCAAGCCGTTGAGCCGCGCGGAAATCGAACGCATTGTCGATTTACTTGTGGTGGAATTGCGCAAACGATTGGCAGATCGTCGAATTACGCTCGACTTGACCGAACCCGCGCGCGCGTTTATTGCCGAGCAAGGTTACGATCCCGTGTATGGTGCGCGTCCGCTCAAACGATTCCTGCAACGCAAGCTGGAAACGCAAATCGGTCGCGCGATCATCGGCGGCCAGGTGATGGACGGCGCGACTCTGCATGTGGAACTGGGGGATGGAGACATCGTTGTGCGCGCGGAAAATCCGACGAAGACAAATTAACCGCAAAGGCGCGAAGTCGCGAAGATTCGCAGAGGAAAGTGAATGACTCATTTGCCACAGAGGACACAGAGATGCAGAGAGGAAAAAGATTCGCACTTTTTATGTTTGGTATAATCCTGGTTAACTATTAACCAAAAACTGATAACTATAAACTCAATCTCTGTGCTCTCTGTGTTCTCTGTGGCAATAATAAATACCAGCACCTTCGAACCTCCACGAAACTACTCTTCGTGGTTAAAAAATTCCAACAACGCGTTCGCTACGTTTTCGGCTGAAACGCCGTTCAGGCATTTCAGGTACTCGTCACCTGCGAGGGGACACTGAGTTTTCCAACAAGGGACGCAGGCGATGTCCTCGCGTTGAACGAGCGTGGCCGATTCAATTGGCCACGGGCGATTACGATGACCGTCGGAGGCACCGAATACGCTGACCGTCGGCACGCCAAGCATTCCCGCCAGGTGTGTTGGGCCAGTGTCGCCGCCGATAAAAGCGCTGCACAAAGAAATGAGTACGGCCAGTTCGCGAATGCGTGTCGGTGGACTGACGACAAAAGGGACGGAGTCGCGTTCGAGTTCGGCGGCAATGGTGTCGCGAAGCGGCTCTTCGCCCGGTCCCCACAAAATCAGGGGACGGAGACCGCGTTCAGCATGCAAACGACGTCCGACTTCGGCGAAACGCGCCGGGTCCCAACGTTTGCTCGACCATCCTGCGCCGGGGTTTAGGGCTGCGAGTGGTTCGCTACGATTCCAACCAGCCTCGACGAGTTTCACGCGTATTGCTTCACGTTCGTCTTCCGTAATGCCCAGTTTTCCGCGCGCGTCGGTTGGCGGTTCGATGCCGATACCGCGAAGAAGCGCCAGGTTGCGTTCGACGACATGACGTGCGGTCGGCGGGGGAGTGACTTTGCGGTTGGTGAAGAGTTTATTGACTTCGCGTCCGTCTTTGTCGCCGTACCCGACACGGATTTTTGCACCGCTGGCCCACGCCGCGAGCCCGGACTTCGACAGACCTTGCATGTCGATTGCCACATCCCAACCGTCGGCTTTCACTGCGGCAAAGAAAGGTTTGATTTCGGAACGAAAATGAGCGCGGAAATTTTTCTTCCAACGTTTTTTCGGAATCACGTAAACTTTGTCGAGATCGGGATGGTTGTCGAGCAACGGCGCGGAGAGCTCTTCAACAATCCAACCCAGTCGTGCATGCGGCAGCGCCCGGCGCAATGCGTCGAGCACCGGCAGCGCGTGGATCACGTCGCCAATAGCCGACAAGCGAACGATTAAAACGGACGCGGGTGGGTTGGCAGGGAAGGAGGACAACAGCGGTTCCTTAAAGTCATGCGAGAGTACGCGAATTCCGCGCGCGTCATTCGATGGATGTCAGGGGGTGGCGGGGCAATGGTTTGTTTCAGGCGCGTTGCAGTTGCATGCGCGAGAGGTACGAATAAAGATTAAATGCCACGAGTTCGTTTTTTTCAACAAGGGTGTGTGTTTCGAGACCAAAGTGAGATATCGTTCGGCCTGCCGCGCGGAATTCGCAATTTTTTGCTCGCGAAAGAATCTGCCACGATTGCGCCAGACTTTCAGAAACTCGATCGAACAGGCTGTACTGTTGGGCGGCAGGACAATGGCTGGCAATTAGCTCGCCGAGTTTTTGCATCTTAAAAACGTTCGGCGCGTCGTAATCGCCAAACACCTCGTTGAAGCGAAACCATTGATCGCTAAGTCGATACACCCGGTGAATAGAGGCCATGTGGATGTCGATGAAGAAGCTCGATTGTTGGCCAACCAACTCATTGCGCGAATAAACCACGCCGCCGAACAAATCGCGCGACTCGATCTGGCGGTGCTGGCTTTCCGTGACCTTGCCGGTTACCAGACACAGAATATCGGAAAAGGGCGCCTCCTGGTGACTATCGTCGGAAAATCGCAAGACCAACTTGTCGTTATCCAGGATGAAGGAAACCGCACACCACGGATCGAACGTTTCCAATTCCGCGTCGGAAAATGCAAAGGCCTTTAGTCCGATTTCACGCAGCCACACTACCCATCGTTCGGCTTCCTCGCGCTTTAATTCGCGACGTAAAATTCGAGGCGAAGGCGTCATCAATCGCTGGCGAGCCGAATACATATCCAAAGCCATCGCATCGGCGAACGCCTTCAGATAAGTTTCATGGGGAAGCAGCGGTTGTTGCCCCAAAACAACCAGCCAACCAGGCGGGCGTCTGGCATCCCCTGTCGATTCCACCAGGTTCGCGTACGCTTCCGGCGGCATGGTGGAATGATACTGGGAGGCCAGGAAAGGTGGTTGGTCATCGGCTGGGGGCATAGTTGGGAAACCCGGTGCAATCTCGTACTTTTAATGATTGCAACTGTCTGATGTTGCGTCAATCGGATGTTGTTTGACGTTGACGTAGAAAAAAACATCTTGCCATCTCAATAACAAACTTGATAAGAAGCAGATATGAAACCCCTTATAGGGGGTTGAAAGGTAAATGCGTCATAATATTGATTATGGGATGGATAATAATGCGCGCGGACATCCGCCATCATCCATGGACGGGCTTGATCGCTTTAATACTTTGCCTGTTATTTAGCTTCCCCGCATTGGCTCAGCAAGGAGCTGCAAATGCGGCGGGGACAGAACACGTTCGCCTTCAATTAAAATGGAATCATCAATTTCAGTTTGCAGGTTACTATGCAGCGGTCGAACAGGGTTTTTACCGTGAAGAGGGTCTCGATGTCGAATTGATCGAAGGTGGTGTTACCGTCGATCCGGTTCAAAACGTGCTTGCCGGCGAAGCCGAGTATGGCGTTGCCGCTTCCGATATTATTCAAGCACGGATGAGAGGCGAACCTGTCGTTGTTGTGGCGCCGATTTTCCGCCATTCACCGCATGTGCTAATGGCGATGCCCGAATCGGGAATCAATACCCCTGACGATCTGTTGAACAAGCGTATCATGGCGAGCACCAAGCAAGAGTACGTCAAAATAATGGCGATGCTTATTTTCGAGAATGTGCCCGTCGAGACGATCGAATTCGTTCCACACAATGAAAATGTTCAACTCGACATGGAAGCCTTGATTACAGGTCAAGTGGACGCCGTTTCGGTTTACAGCACATTTCAGCCATTTTTATTACAACAACAAGGCATTGAACCCAACCTGATCCAAATGCACATGTACGGGATCGATTTCTACGGGGATTCATTATTTACGAGCGAAAAAGAAGCAGAGGAGAATCATGAACGTGTTGCGGCAATGATGCGCGCAACCATCAAGGGGTGGGAATATGCAATGAACCATCCCGATGAATTGATCGACTTCATCCTCGAAATGCCAAGCGTTCGCGAGCGCGGTGTGACACGCGAAACATTGGAATACGAAGCGAAAGTCATGCGTCCCTTGATTCAACCGGAACTGGGGATCGGAAACAACAATCCCCGTCGTTGGGAACGCATGGGGGAGGTTTTTAAAGAAACGGGAATGGTTGAATTCGATGGTGATTTAGAGGGCTTTTTCTTCGATCCCACGCCCCCGCACATCCATCTGCCGCGCTGGCTTTGGATTGGACTTGGCGTGGTTTTAACCATGTTTTTACTCCTTTTTGTTCGAAAACTGGAACTGGCACGGATTGTTGCAAATCGTACGGCGGAATTACGCAAAGAGATCGAGCAACGCGAAAAAGTTGAAAGCGCCTTGCGCGCGAATGAAGCCCAACTCACCCAGATTGCATCGAACATTCCCGGCACGGTGTTTCAATTCACGTTGAAGCAAAATCAAACCTGTGAAATCCCCTTCATCAGTGGCCGCATCGAGGAGCTGTTTGGCATTAGCCAGGAAGAAACTCATACGGGCCCGCAGAAGTTATTTTCCTGCATCGATAAATCCGATCTCGATCGTTTGAAGACATCCCTTTTCGATTCCGCAAAACATCAAACTCCCTGGAATGAAGAGTTTCGTATTGAAACGCCCAAGGGACAAAAAAAATGGCTCAGTGGTTCGGCGCACCCAACTGCTCAGCCCGACAAGAGCATCATCTGGGATGGCATTATGCTCGATATCACGGAGCGCAAATTTTCTCAGGAGGAGTTGATCTTCCGGAGCGAGTTCGAGCGGCGCCTTTCCATGATTTCGGCAAACTTCATCAGACGAAATCAGGACAATCTGGGAGCGGGCATTTCGGAAAGTCTCCAAATGGTGGGCGAGTTCCTGGAATCGGATGCCCTTTGTGTTGGATTTTTTGAGGGAATCGAACAGGAAGAGCCGGAAACGTTTTGGTGGCGACGAAACGATGTTCGATTGGAAGTCGTTTTCGGTCGGGAAGAATCCAATTTGAAGTGGTTGTGGAGCCAGCTTCATCATGTGGGCGTCATTCAAATCAGCAGCCCCGAAGATTTGGCTCCCGAGGCGGCCGGTTTTGCGAAAACGATGCGTCGGGCGGGTATTCGCTCCATGATCATCGTTGGTCTGATGGATCGAAACAGCCTAGTGGGATATTTAGCTGTTCAATCCCAGGATCGTTCCATCCGCCAAACACGCGATTGCCTCGCGTTGCTTCAACTGATGGGCCAGATTATTTCCAACGCGCTCGAACGTGTTCGATACGAACAGGAGCGCGTGCTGCTCGATTCTCGCATTCTCCAGGCTCAAAAAATGGAAAGCCTCGGTGTTTTGGCGGGAGGCATTGCGCACGACTTCAATAACCTGCTCGTCGGAGTAATGGGCAACGCCAGTATGGCGATGATGGACCTGCCTCCTGAATCGCCCGTTATCGATAGCATTCGCCAGATCGAGGATTCGGCGCAACGTGCCGCTGAACTCACACGCCAGATGCTCGCCTTCTCCGGTAAAGGTCGGTTTGTTCTTCAACCCATCAATCTGTCGGTGCTTGTCGAGGAAATGACCTACCTCATGTGTTCGAGCATCAGCAAAAACGCTGTCATGCGATTTCATCTGGAGGAAAAACTGCCTCTCATCGAGGCTGATGCGACCCAGATTCGCCAGATGATCATGAACCTTGTGGTCAATGCTTCGGAAGCCATTGGTGGGCGAAGTGGGGTGGTCAGCGTTACCACCGGTTCAATGCAATGCGACCGCGCTTATCTGCAATCCACTTACCTGAGCGAAGAACGGCCTGAAGGCTCGTATGTTTTCCTTGAAATCAGCGACAATGGAGTCGGCATGGAAGCCGGTATGATGGAAAAAATCTTCGATCCATTTTTCACCACCAAATTCACAGGTCGCGGTTTGGGATTGGCCGCCGTGCTGGGCATTGTGCGAAGTCACCATGGGGCCATTAAGGTTTACAGCGAAGTCACCCGGGGAACCACATTCAAAGTACTCTTTCCGCAAACCGACCGCCACGAACCGCGCACCGCGCCGATTGCTATTCCGACCAACCTGGAACCGCTCAGCGGGACGATACTGGTCGTTGACGATGAAGAAAACGTTCGTCGGCTGGCCGAACGCATCCTCATGCGAGCCGGGTATAAAGTGGACCTCGCCCGCGATGGCGCAGAAGGCGTTCGCCTTTTTGCGATCGACCCCAAACGCTATGCCGCCGTTGTGCTCGACATGACCATGCCCAAGATGGACGGGGTTCAAGCCTTTCGAGAAATGCGTCGTCACGACCCCGGAGTCCGCGTAATTCTCTCCAGCGGTTATAACGAAGCCGACGCCACCAGCCAATTCGCCGGAAAAGGCCTTTCTGGCTTTATTCAGAAACCCTATCGCCCTGTGGATTTGATCGAGTTGCTGAGCAAGGTTCTGGGCAGAGCACCCGATAAAAATTACTTTGCAAAAGAAGACGAAAATCGGGGTTGACTTCGGGGGGAGGTTGAGTTCCCCTTTCGGCCCTTCGGAGTGAAACAGCCCCGGAGTCTTTTCGCGAATTGTGTGGGTCATTAGCTCAGTTGGTAGAGCAGCGGACTTTTAATCCGTTGGTCCCAGGTTCGAGTCCTGGATGGCCTACCATTCAATTCGCTTCTTCTTTTCCACTTCCTAACCAGTAGTAAAAACAGGCGCATTCGTTGGGGGTTGCCCAATGTGAGTGACCATCGGAAAGACACGTCCCGTTGATCCGTTTCTCAAAGTTGTTCATTGAATGTTCAAACGAGGCTATGGCGCACCCGGAGGGATTTGAACCCCCGACACATGGTACCGGAAACCATTGCTCTATCCGGGCTGAGCTACGGGTGCGTGCCGATTCGGCAAATTCGATGGGGCGGATGACGGGA
>CAZOKZ010000019.1:0-65012 GCA_964580585.1 uncultured Candidatus Sumerlaeota bacterium
AATACGCGGTGAGATTGCCGGAATCTTCCGGTTTCAATTTCGCCAATAAACCATGGCACTGCATACAGATCATGAACAGTACGGCTAGTTGTAGCGCAACGGCGGCCATCACGGGCAAGGTCCAACGGAATTGAACGAGCAGAAAGATCGTCACGCCGGTCATGGCAAACCAGTAAAAGAGTTCGTTGACGCTTTCGGGAATCCACGGACGTTTTTTGAATACTAATACGAACGTGAGCAGATAAACACACAACGGCAACACCCATAAAAACGGCACGGAAGCGACGTCGAACGTCAATACGTTGGTAACGGCGATCAACATGGCCGAACCCGACAGGCTGAGCAGGAACCAACGCGCCACGCTGGAAGCACGAACACTGGCAGGGGCGTGTTCTTCGGCAGCCGCACGCGCCTTGGATTTCCACGGCATGCACAAGCCGAATGTTACCAGCATAACAAGGTACAAAACGGCCCAGACTTTAGCCTGGGTCTCGAGTTCAATTACTGGTTCGATGACAAACGGATAGGTAAGCAGCGCGGAAATGGAACCGATGTTCGATGCGCTGTAGAGCACGTAGGGGTTATCGCGCTGGGGCAGGTCCGACCCGGCAAGCCATGCCTGGAGCAGGGGACTCGAGGTGGAAAGCGTGAAGTAGGGCACGCCTGCGCTGATGGCCAGAAGCAACATAACCGCAAAGAATAAGGGGGTGTCGGGCGGCGGAGCGGCGAGTTTGGCAAAATCGAATGGCAAAAACAACAATGGCGGCAAGAGCAACAACCAATGCCACGGAGCGTACCGGACGTTGAATTTGCGTTGGGCCACGTGCGCCCAGCCGTACCCCGCGATCAATAGTCCCTGGAAAAACGCCATGCACGTTCCCCAAACCAAGTAACTGCCACCGAATCCGGGCAGCATGGCTTTTGCCATCATGGGTTGGATTTGAAACAATAGAAACGCGCTGAGAAATGACGCGGCATAAAAGGCAATCAGGCGCATGAATGAAAGAACCCCGCAACTTTCGAGGGATAATTCGATGTTGAGTCGATCAGAGGAGCATTCATTTGCATGACGGGATGTTGTGGATTTGTCTCGGAATTCAGTATCAGGGAAACCGGTTGGATTCTATCATCCGCCGCGAGGATTCTTACCAACTCGACAAAAGCAATGGGTCACCATTACAACGCTTCGACGCAAGATTAATTACTCCTCGGTTCCGTATAATCAGATTACGGTATTCTGGTTCACGGTTGGCGCATTTTGAGTTTGTGCCCAAAACGAAGGAAAAATCAAACCACTAAGGCACCCGCCTGCGCCAAGGCTATGGCGGGTGGCTTTGTGGTGAATCTTTTAAACTTTGGCAACAAAGTTGAGATACGCCCCGTTCACGATAAACCACGACAAACACCATTGACGTTCTTGAACCGATCCACGCAACGTATGGTCTCGAATGGTCCTACCCGATCCCGCCGCTCCCGTTGCCGACCGATGAAGAAAAAGAATGCTTCCCCTCTTAACCACGAAAAACTCTCTGCCATGCTGCGCACCGGGCGAGAGCGTCTCGAACGTCATCGTCGCCAGTTCGCCGACCGCATGGCCCGCAAACCGCAACCAGCGAAAAAGCAACAACCTGCCGAAAAACCCAAAACCGACGCTCCCCCGCCAAAGCCGGAGAAAAAACGTGGAATCGTCGTCCTGGTTCCCGCTCTACTCCACCCCGTCTGGATGATGAAAATCCTGGCATGGAAACTACGCCGGGCGGGTTACGACCCGCGGATGTTCCGCTATCCGTCCTACCGGAACGATCTCCCTGACAATGCCCGTCGCTTAGCAACCTTTCTGCGGGAATTGGGAGCCGAAGAAATCGACATCGTTGGCCATTCTCTGGGTGGCATGTTGGTGCGTTGGGCCGCAAATCACCATGAACTGCCCCGATTGCGTCGGGTTGTAATGCTCGGCACGCCCAACCAGGGCGCCTTCATGGCCGATTGGCTCGCCGAACGACTCGGTCTCTTGTTCCCGTTAATCTGGGGACGAAGCGCCCACCAATTGCGCCGTGGCGACGTCGGGCTTTGCGCACGAGCCGGGCTGCTGCCCAAAGGCACCGAACTCGGCGTCGTGGCGGGCGGCACCGGTAAAGGCAAAGGCTTCAACCCCTTGATCCCAACCGATAACGATTTCACCGTTGGCGTATCGGAAACCGTTCTGTCGGGCATGACCGACTTCGCTCTCGTCCGCATGACGCACACGATGCTCCCCTGCTCGCCCAAGAGTATGCATTTTATCGTTCGTTTTTTAGAAACGGGACATTTTCGCGATCGTAATGCGCACTGATCAAATCACACGCGCCAGAAAGTCGTTCACTTGCTTCGCATGAGTCATGGCGATCAAATGACCGCCACCGGCAACCTTGTGTGTTCCCGAAAAATCCTTCCTTGGAATTAACAAATCGCGGTCGCCATGAATGCGGTGAATCGCCACGTCGGGCAGCGACTCGGGTTCCCAATTCAGAATCGCCCGCGCTCCCCAACGAATGAATTCCAGGTCGGCATCCGCAACCATCTCGGCAAACAACCGACGCGAAGGAGCCGAATGAATGCCCATGATCGGTTGCATCAAAACTTGAGCTTTCAGTAATGGACGCACGACGTAAGGTGGTACGGGCCGTGCCAGAATTTCCGTCACACGATAAATACTGGGAATTTCCCGACCCGAGAGTGCGCTGCCAATCAAGACCACCGCGCGCGCCGAACAATGACGCGCCATTTCCAACGCTACCATGCCGCCAAACGAAGCACCACCGATCACAAACGGCTCGGGTTCTTCACGCAACCGCTCGGCCATACGGCGTCCGTACGCGGGCAACGATTCGTATTGGCGGGGACGCAACCAACGCATCACCCGCAAGGATGGAAACCGACGTTTTTGCGCACGAAACAATCGTGCGTCGGCTCCCAAACCCGGCAAAAAAATCACTGATCGCCCAGTCGTCATCGATGAAGACCTCGCAATTCCCTGCTTGCCCCACTTGCCATTCTGCGCGAAGATTTTTGTACACAGCATGGCATGTTGCAAGCGATTCGACTGGAGACGCTGAGATGACGGAGAAAGTTTCTATCTGGGCCGAGGAAGCCCCTCAACCGTTCGGCCATTATAGCCAGGCCATCAAAATGGGAAACCGCATCTTTATTTCGGGGCAATTGCCGCTCGATCCGAAATCGGGACGCCCCATCGGTGGCGATGTCGAAGCCCAATCGCGCCAGGTGTTGCAGAACATGACTGCGATTTTGCAATCGTGCGGCACCCAGCTTTCGCACTTGGTGATGACTACGTTATACTTGGTCGATTTGCGAGACTTTCCGGTGTTCGACAAGGTGTCGAAAGAGTTCTTTTTCTTCATGCCGCCCGCTCGCACCACGATTGCCGTCAGCGCTCTGCCCGGCGGGGCACGCATCTGCATGGACGGGATCGTCGAAATTCCCGAAGAATCAAAACTGAAGGCGATGATTTGAGAAATTCAACGTAGGAATGCTTTAATTCACGGCTTCACGCTTCGCGCCAGAGCCACTTCCGTGCAGTTGGTGAAAATCGGGCAATGAACGCAATCGCGCCAGACCTTGTGCGGCAAGTCGGCTTTGTCAATCGGCCCAAACCCGAGCCGCGCAAACCACCCCACCTGATCGGTCAGGACAAAAACTTTCTCGATTCCGAGGTCGGCGGCGATTTCCATCTGCTTCTCGATCAGCAATTTGCCAACGCCCTTGCCCTGGCAATTGGGATCGACAACCACCGAACGAATTTCCGCCAGATCGGCCCAGTCGATATGCAGCGCGGCGGCTCCGACGACGTGTTCGCCGTCGAGCGCCACGACAAACTCGCGCAGATTTTCGTAAATCTGGCCAAGGTTCTTAGGCAGAACGGGCGTACGCTCGGACCAGTGCATGATCAACCGATGAATTTCAGCCGCATGGGGAACACGCGCTTGCTGAACCGTGATAGTGCCCGAAGATTGGATCATGCTTTCAGACCGCCTGCGCCAAAATAACAAGGGACGGGGCAAATCAACTCTCGGGACTGCCCCGTCCGCGTTTGAATTGATGCGGGAAAAAGCGTCCCACCGTCAAGGGCGAAACCATAAAGCGATGGTAAAACGCTCGGGGAAACCCATTCACCGCCAAACCGCAAAGAATCGAAATAAACTCTTTATCGCGCAGAGACGCGGAGGCGCGGAGATTGAAAAAACTGAAATAATCATGGATGGTGGAGAGATCGCCAATCTTCTAATCGATGATCCTCTGCGTCACCGCGTCTTTGCGCGAGAAATAGTTTTATTTTTTTGCCTTCCTTCGTGACTTCGCGCCTTGTGCGGTCCATCCTTTTCCCTTCTCAGAAAACCGCGAAAATCGCGCAATTCTGTTGAACCTCCCCACCCGGATTTTGTACAATAGTTTACTCTAGGTTGATGATTCCTCTAAATCGTTGTCCTTGCAGGATTTAGCACCGAATTCCCCTTCCCCCGCAGGAGTTTGTCCGTTGAGCAATCAAGACCCGAAGAAAGAGCCCATCGCTCCCGGTTCCAATTACGACGAAAGTTCCATCCAAGTCCTCGAAGGCCGCGACGCCGTTCGCACCCGCCCGGCCATGTATATCTCGAACACCGACGCGCTCGGTTTGCACCATTTGGTGTACGAGATCATGGACAACTCGATCGACGAAGCACTCGGCGGCCATTGCGATACGATTCAGGCGATCATCCATTACGACAACTCGATCACGATTATCGATAACGGGCGCGGTATTCCCGTCAAAGAACACCCGGACCAGCCCGGCAAATCGACGGTCGAGGTCGTGCTGACGATTCTGCACGCGGGCGGCAAGTTCAAGAAAGACGCCTACAAGTATTCCGGTGGTTTGCACGGCGTGGGCGCGGCGGTGGTGAACTTTCTGTCCGAATGGATGGAAGTCGAAGTGCGCCGCAACGGCGAGGTTCACTTTGCTCGTTTCAGCGATGGGGGCAAAATCGAACGACCGCTCGAATCCATTGGAAAATCCACCAAAACGGGCACACGTATCCGGTTCAAGCCCGACCCGAAAATTTTCCAGACAACGGAATTCAGTTTCGACACGCTGAATACACGATTCCGCGAGTTGGCGTTCCTGAATCCTGGCATCACGATTTCCATCGAAGACGAACGTTCGGGCAAATCGCACACGTATCGTTACTCGGGCGGCATCACGGAATTCGTTCGCCATCTGAATGCGGCGCGTTCGCCGATTCACGCCAAGCCGATTTACTTCAGCCGCGAGCGCGATTACGATCGTCCGAATGGCCAGACAGACACCATTTTTGTGGAATGCGCAATTCAGTATAACGATTCGTACGATTCGCGCGAGTTGGCGTTTGCAAACTCGATCAATACGCGAGACGGCGGTACCCACCTGACCGGTTTTCGCCGCGCGCTGACCAGCACGCTGAACAAGTACGCACAGAAAAACGATCTGCTGAAAAAGATGAAAAGCAACCCGCTGTCGGGCGACGACATGCGCGAGGGCCTTTGTTCGATCATCAGCGTGAAGGTCACCGACCCGCAGTTCGAAGGCCAGAATAAGGGCCGCTTGCTGAACCAGGAAATCCAGGGCGTTGTGGAATCGCTGGTCAACGAATGCCTGATGGAATGGCTTGAAGAACACCCGAAAGAATCGCGCAAAATCATTGAAAAAGTCATCATGGCGGCCCAGGCGCGTATGGCGGCTCGTCGCGCGCGGGAAATCGTTCGCAAGTCGGTGATGGAAGTCGGCGCATTGCCGGGCAAGCTGGCCGACTGCGCCGAGAAAGATCGCGATCTCGCCGAACTTTACCTGGTCGAGGGCGATTCTGCGGGTGGCTCGGCTAAACAAGGCCGCGACCGTCACTTCCAGGCGATCCTTCCCCTGCGCGGTAAAATCATCAACGTCGAAAAAGCCCGTATCGACAAGGTGCTGGCAAACGAAGAAATCCGCACCATCATCACGGCCCTCGGCACAGGCATCAAAGAAAACTTCGATTACGAAAAGCTGCGTTATGGCAAGCTGATCATCATGACGGACGCCGACGTGGATGGCGCGCACATCCGCACGCTGTTGCTGACGTTCTTCTATCGCCAGTTCCGCGAGTTGATCGAACGCGGGCACATTTACATCGCCCAGCCACCGCTTTACCGCGTGAAAAAGGGCAAAAAAGAACAGTATCTCGACAAAGACGAAGACAAAGACAAATACCTGATGGACGAGGGCGTGGATTCGGCGGGTGTGCTGATTCGCGTAGGCGACAGCGAAGTCATGGAGTTGAATAAGGCACAGATTCGCACGCTTTGCGAGGCCATGCTGAAGCTCGATAACCTGAACCGCATCACGCGCCGCAAGACAGTGCCGCTGGTCGATTACTTAAAAACCCGCAACGACAAAGGCCAATTCCCCATCGGTATGGCCGTTCGTGGCGACGAACAACTTTGGGCTTACACCGAAAAAGAACTGGCCGCCATGGACGCGGAAGCCACCGCTTCCCAGGCTTGGCATGAAAACCAGGAAAACGGCTCCAACGGTTCCAAAGGCGCAGACAAAGGTCAGTCGGATCTCTTCGCCGAAGACGTCGAGCAGGATGATGTGGGCGAAGAGGAAGAACCACTGATCCCGATGGACTTCTACGAATTCCCGGAAGCGCGTGAAATCGAAACCATCGTCAAGTCGATCGAAAAAATGGGCTTCGATATCAACCTGTACGAAGTCGGGCACCTGGACCGTGGCGAAGGCGGCACCGATGACACGGCGCCGTACTGCGTGACGGACAAACAAGGCACCGAACACCCGTGTCATTCGGTTCTTGAAACGGTCGAACGCATCAAGTCGATCGGATCGAAGGGCCTGACGATCCAACGCTACAAAGGTCTCGGTGAAATGAGCGCCCAGCAGCTTTGGGAAACAACGATGGACCCGAAAATTCGTCGCTTGATTCGCGTCACAATCGAAGACGTGGTCGAAGCCGAGTCGATGTTCAGCACCCTGATGGGCGAAGAAGTCATCCCGCGCCGCGCGTTCATCCAACGCCATGCACCCGAGGTGCAAAACCTGGACGTGTGACGGAAAACCAAATAGGAAAAAAACCGCCGCCGGGTTCGTTCATGAATCCGGCGGAAGGTTTTTTAAAGGCGAAAGGATGAAGGCAAAAGGCAAAATAAGAGGTTGGCTGGGACCGGAATATGCTGATTCTTTGTTTATCGAGTATTACCATGGGATAAATGCCGCCATGCGACACACTGCCAAAATGCGATTGGAAATTTTGCGGGCACGGTTAGGTCGAATCTTCTATCCGATTCGATCCCGTAACAAAGGCTGGCTGCGCGATTTGGTGTTTCGCGAGATCGAACGCAAATGGGAACACGCTCAAAGCAAAAAAGGCGGCGACGACCGATATTTGCTCATTGCAGAGTGTTCCGGAAAATGGACCGGAATGTTTCACGGTCTCATTGTTCGCGCGTGGATACGCGACCACGACGGTTTGCGACAAATTTCAATTCGAGAATATCAACGCCACGTTCAACGGACCCGGCAAGGTGAACCCTGGCCCCTTGTGTTGGTGAGTTTCAATTTCGATAATGCCCAACGAAAAGTTGCCCTTTCCTATATTCAAGCCGGGCGGCTGGGACATGGGGATGAATACGATGTCGTTGGTAATGACAAAGACGCCAAACTGGTCAAAAATTCCCGTCATGGGGGATTTATCATGTGATCGACCATAAAAAGCACATCGAAAATCCGAACACGCGATAGTGTCAAAATCTTCCGATTGCCCATTGCCGACTCCTTTCTTCAACATCGTGGAGTCAACCTATTCCAGGACGAGACAATGCCATGACTCATCCCTTCTCCTTCATCCTTCATCCTTTCAAAAAATCTCCGTGGTTATTTTTCTCTTTCGTCCTCGTCCTCCTCATTTCCACGGGCTGTCAGGCCAAGTACCAGATCCGCCGGAATTTCACCGGGAACTTCGCCGCGAAGTTCCATCCCTCGGTGGTTGAATGTCTGGGCATGGAAGAATACCAGAACACTCAAGGCGAGCGCCGCTTTCGCGCCATTGGGGCGATGAAAATCGATGACTCCAAAGAATGGTCGTTAATTTGGGCCGATTATGGCGAGTGGGAACACCAGCGTTGGATTCCGCTCGAATACCCGGCGACTCCGATTGATACGGCGCGTACGCGGGCCGAGGCGAAAGCCAAGGCGAACGAATACCTGCGTCAATTTCGGGAAAATTCCCAAGAACAATCATCGAACGATTCATGAACAAACGCTGGGCTAACGTCGTTCTCGCCATCTGGATTGCCCTGATTCTCCTGATGTTGTCTCCGCTGGTTTTGGGGTGGGGGAGCGGTACCATTGCGGGCGCGGATACCAGTCTGAGCGCCGAACGATTAGTCCGCCTGACCGGAAATAGCCTTATTTTATCGGCGGGCGCGGCGGCCTTGGCGATGCTTGTGGCGGTGCCGGTCGCCGTCGGGGCCGTACGCCTGTCGCGCCGACGAACGGGCAGCGTATTGCTTGCCGTGGCGTGCGTTCCCTTGTTCGTTCCCCCTCCGGTTTTAGCCGTGGCCGCCATCCGATTACTTGGCCCGGCGGGGTTTCTGACAAAGTGGTTTACGGGCAACGTCGCCACGTTTCCGGTGACCGAGCAAATCATGGGACCTGCGCCAAAAATTCCCGGTGCGCCGATTTACACGCTTGCGGGTGGGGCATTTTCGCTCGCCTGGGGGCTTTATCCCCTGGCTGTTTTGGCTATTGCCAGCGCTCTTGCCCGTCGCCAGTCCTCCGCCGAAGAAGCCGCCCTGCTCGAAACCGGACCGTTTGCCGTGTTGCGTCGCATTACCTTGCCGCTCGCCAGCGGAGGTATCGCCGTGGGCGCGTGCCTCGTATTCCTGTTCGCGATGACCGAATTCGGTGTCCCGGAATCGTTACGCAGCCTTCCGGTGCTTGTTTCCGAAGTTTACGCCCAGGCAGGCGTTTTTTTCGATATGAAGATGGCGCTCGCCGCGGCGCTGACCGTCCTGGCCGTGGCCGCCGTTGCGATTGGTGCCGTGGCACTTGTGTTTCGATGGGCCGGATTGGCGGGAAACGAATCGACTGAAACGGACAATACAGACGGGGGGGGGCAGATTGCGCGTTTACCGGGCCTTCGCGCTGCTCGCGTAATGGCGTGGGTGTTGGGAGTATTGCCCGCCGCAGCAATTGTCGGATTGCTCCTCGCCACGGCTAACGGACCCCACGGACCGTGGCCCGTTTGGAAAACCACCTGGCAAACGGCGCACGATGAGGTCTGGTTCACCATTCGCCTCGGATTAGCGCTAGCCCTCTTGGCCGCGCTGGTCGGTTCGCTGCTGGGCAGTGTCCTTGCCAACCTTCGCAAACCATGGATTGGGCGACTGTTGATTGCCGCGCCGCTTGTCATTCCCGGGCCGGTGTTTGGCGTCGCTGTCCAGGTTCTGCTGCGTCGTCCACCCGGTTCGTTGCCGTTCGGGTTCGATGATGTGTTGGCGAATTTTGCCCTCACTCACGGACCGTTGCTGGTTGTTTGGACCGTACGCTTCGCGCCTGTTGTGGCGTTGCTCGTCGAACGGCTTTTACGTGCCATCCCGCGCGAGGAATGGGAAATTGCCGCTCTCGAAGGCGGAGGATGGCTGGCCCGATGGCACAACGTCGCGTGGCCGCACGTGTGGCCCGGTGTTGCAGGCGGGGCGATGATCGCCTTTGCACTTTGCCTGGGCGAAGTCGGCGCCGCGATTTTGCTCATGCCACCGGGGACGACCACCCTTGGCGTGCGATTGTTGACGTTGATGCACTACGCGCCAACGGGACAAGTCAGCGCCCTGTGTCTGCTGGTGTTGATGCCTGGAGTCGTTGCGTACTTAATCGGGGCGGCACTACTGGCCCTGAAAACGCGGAAGCAATCGTTCAACGAACGGGAGGTTGGCTAGGTTCTTCCGATTTTGGGCGAGAGATATTTGTCGATCATGCGTCTCAGATCGTCCGTGCACAGGGGCTTGCTCAGGTAATCGTCCATACCCGATTCCAGGCATTTTTCCCGGTCGCCCTTGATGGCTCCGGCGGTCAGCGCAATGATCGGCGTGTGTTCGTCGTCGGCTTCCATGTGACGAATGGTTTGCGTTGCTTTGAAACCGTCCATTTCGGGCATTTGGCAATCCATCAGGATCAGATCGTACAACTGTCGGCTGAAGGCTTCGATGGCTTGCTGCCCATTGGCGGCCAGATCGTACGTGTATCCCATTTTCTCCAGAATTTTCCCCGCGACCTTCTGGTTCACAAAGTTGTCTTCGACCAACAGGATGCGGATTGATTCGGAGACATTGGCGGTCGGTGTCGCTTCCCGAATCGGCTGCGGGGTTAATTCGGTGCGGAAGGCTCGCTGGCGCGATTGGCGCACCAGTTTGATCAATGCCTGGTACAGTTCGTCGGTTTTTACCGGTTTGCTCAGGCATGTGCGGAATCCCCACTCGCGAGCCTGCTTGTTGCGCACTTGGGGTGAGGCGCTGAGCAAAATCAGTGGAATGTGGCTCAGGCGTTCGTTTGTTTGAATCGTCAGGGCCAAATCGGGACCGTTGATTTCGGGCAGTTCCAGGTCGATCAATATCACCTGAACCTCGCGGTTGGTGCCCGCCCGCTCGAACAGATAATTCAATCCCGAATCCGCGTCGGCGACTGCTTTCGCGGCGCAATGCCATCCGCGCAGTTGTTCTTCCATGAAAGTGCGAGTGATTTCGTGGTGATCGATCACCAGAATCCGCATTCCACGCACGCCTTCGTAGAGCACTTCCGGGTCGATGTCGTGATTGACGTCGGGGGGAATCTCTACCGGCAGGTTAATCCAAAAAGTCGAGCCTTCGTTTTCATGGCTTTGGACACCGATTTCCCCGCCCATCAACTCGACCAGTTGTTTGGAAATCACCAACCCAAGCCCCGTGCCACCGTATCGACGTGTGATAGAACCATCGACTTGCGAGAAAGGCTTGAACAGGCACTCCAATCGTTCGGGCGGAATACCGATACCCGTGTCCGTGACTTCAAATCGCAACGTGGCGTTGTTGCCTTCGCGAACGGTTTGCTTCACGCGCAGGACAACCTCGCCCGTGTCGGTGAATTTCAACGCATTGTTCAGCATATTGCTCAGCACCTGCCGAATGCGCACCTCGTCGCTCTTCACCTGGATAGGAACATCGGGATGAATGGCGCTGACCAGTTCGATGCCTTTGCCGTAAGCTTGTGGAGCCATCGTATCGGCCAGTTTTTCGATCATCGTCCGCAGGGTAAACTCGGTGGGTTCGATATCGACTTTGCCGGCTTCGATTTTCGAGAAGTCCAAAATTTCGTTAATGATCTTCAGCAATACTTCGCCCGAGTTGAAGATTGTTTCGACGTACTCGCGTTGTTCGGCGGTCAGTTCTGTCTCGCACATCAACTGCGCCATTCCAATCACGCCATTCATCGGCGTGCGGATTTCGTGGCTCATACTGGCGAGGAACTCGCTCTTGGCGCGGTTGGCTTCTTCGGCGGCATCGCGCGCTTCGCGCAACGCCCGTTCGTATTCTTTGCGATCGGTGATATTTTCCACAAACGACCAGATGCGCGTCCGGCCGTCGGCGCCCGTGATTACCACTCCGCTGAGAAGCACGGGGACGCGCACGCCGTCCTTGTGCATATATTCCTTTTCGTATGGCCCGTATCGTCCGGTCAGGTTCAAAGAAGCGATCTGGGCTTTTTCCGAATCCTGGTATTCCAACGGGGTCAAATCCCAGTAAGTCAGTTCGTTGTCGCGGACTTCTTCTTCCGAGTAACCGATGATTTCGCGAAATGCTTCGTTGGCTTGAATCAAGCGCCCATCCATTTCGCACAACACCATTCCGATGGGCGAATTTTCGAACATCAGACGAAAGCGGTCTTCCGAAGCGCGTAAGGCGGCTTCCGCCGTTTTGCGCGAGGTGATGTCGCGCCCAACTCCTTGATAGCCGGTCAGTTCGCCTTTTTCATTGTAAAGACCGCGTAAAATCCAATACGTCCAGCGAATCAATCCGTGTTCCAGCACCACGCGGTGTTCGCAGGAGACGACCTGATTGGTGAACGAAATCGACCGAATCGTTTCCTCGACCATTTTTAGATCTTCGGGGACGATTTCAGGCAAATAGCAATTGCCTAAAAGTTTTTTGCGCTCGACTCCATAATACCGGCAATATCGGTCATTGACGAACGTAATTCGCCCATCGGGTTGGCACCGCATGATCATTTCCGTCTGATCTTCAACGATCGCGCGGTAATTTTGTTCGCTTTCGGCAATTCGCGCTTCCATCTGGAAACGTTTCACGGCGCCGCCAATGCTGGCCGCCATGGTATTCAGAATAGAAACCTGGCTGTCGGACCACAGGCGTTCGGCGGTACAGTCGTCGAATCCGATAAACCCCCAGAATTCGTTTTCTATGCGGATTGGAACCACGAGCAGGGAGAGAATATGTTGATTGGTCAGAAACTCCCGTTCCGCGGTGGGAAAATCGCTGATCGGTCCTCGGACGCAACGCCCTGCCTTCAGTTCCGTTTCCCAGCGGGCAAAGTTTTCTTCATACACCAGGTTTTGCAGACTGGGATTATCAATTTGAGAGGTAATCGATTCACGTAACCACTCGAAACGTTGGCTCATGGCCAGCTTCTTGGATTCCGGGTGTGGATGATTCTCAAAAAGGTACACTCGGTCCACGCCGACGGTTTCGCCCAGGATGCGCAGTGAATCGTAAACGGCATTTCGCGGATCGGTGGCTGTCAGGAGCGCATTGCTGGCCTTAGCCACGGCTTGCAGAAGCAATTCGCTGAGCTGTAACTGGGCTTCCATTGCCTTGCGATCGGTCACATCGCGGAAAATACTGCGCGTGGCGACCGGTTTCCCGTCGGCAAGCCGACAATTAGCGCTGCCTTCAAGCGCTATCTTGCGGCCATCTTTGCTGATATATTCGACCTCGATGTCCTTGATGGATTCCCCGTTCATGACGCGCTCGAAAAGCTCGCGGCAATGCTCATGACAACTGGGATGGATGACATCGAAGATTGTTAAATTGGTAATTTCGTCGTCGGTATAGCCCAGCGCTTCTCGCCAGGCTCGATTGACATACAGGATCGAGCCATCGGGAGAGATGCTTTGGATCAGATCGTTGGCGTTCTCGAACAGGTCTCGATAACGCTCGTCTTGATCGTGATATCCCGCTTCGGACATGAAAGACGATCCTGAAAAAATCGGTTGGCGAAACAGCCGGTTGGCCTGAATACGGCACCATGGAGCCGGGTCGTATAAATCGTAACATTCCAATCGTGCCCGGCCCGCCATTAAAGGCGTGACTTGAGCGTCACCCATCATTTAGAAAAAACACCGCCAGTACGTAAAGCATATTTCCGTACCCGGCCAAGACTTTTATCAACATCGAGCACTCTATGCAGCATCGTCAAGGACGCGTCGAAGAGACCATCCGCACCGCATTGGCGGAAATCATTCAGCGGCAATTGCGGGATCCCCGCCTGCCGATGATTTTCAATATTACCACGGTTCGGGTGACGCGCGACCTTCAGGAAGCCAAGGTTTACTTCACCCAATTGCCCGATTCAGAGGCCGATATCGATGAAACGCTGGATTTGCTCGAACACGCCAAAGGGTTCCTGCGTTCGGAAATGGGCAAGCATCTCCGTTTGCGTTATACGCCCATTTTACGGTTTTACTACGATGAATCATTGGTGAACGCTCGCCGCATTGACGAACTCCTGGCCTCGGCCAACGTACCTCCTGCACCGGACGAGTCCGGCGACGAGGATTGATTCAACTGCTCAGGTTCTCATTGGCATTTGGATACATCAACGCTATTTTCCCGTTAACAAAATAAACGAACGCGCCTCCACATGCTTATTCGTGAAGGAAGGTTTTCCATGGATTATCGGGAACGGTCCGAAGACCAACAAATGGAGGCGATCCTTCAAAGCGATAAAAAAAGCCCCATCGGCGCGGCGATCGCGGTGTTGATTCTCGTCGTGGTACTCTTGGGTGCGGGCACGATCTTTTGGCCCAAGGTCCAGGAATTGTTCGTCGATCCCGCCGAGTTGACCCCGGAAGAGCAACGCGCCTATTACGAAAAAAACATCGATGCCAACGCCTATTATGGAACGTATGGTGTATCGGTGGGACGCATTGTTGGCGTGGATTGGCTGGAGGAAGGCGTTTCGGTGGGTGTTCCTCCTTCCGATCTCACACAAGCCGGATACGAGGATAAAACGCGCATGGCGGGATACTATTACCGGATTTCTCAATCGGACGGATTCGGATTTTATGTTCCCTGCGAAGCCATCTCGGTGAACTGAAACCTGTGAAATAGTAGGAGATAAGGCTTTCCATCCACCCTTGAATATCGTAAGATTAACAAGAGTCTGACTCGCGATATCACCCCTGAGTATAACCTGATGAGCCAGCAACCGCCTGAAAATTTCCCATTTGTCCCGGGAAAAACCCCTCAACCCCAACCATCGGCGCCACCAAACGATCAGCCTTCGGGCAAAGACGTCGCTCCGGCGTATCCGTTTCAGCCGACCAAAACCCCCAATGCCGAATCGCCCCAATCCAATGCGCCTCGGCCTGATGCTCCCAAAATCGTCATGGGGTCTGGGTATCAGGAAGATCAGGATGACGAACCGGAGATCACTCCTCCGCTCAAGGGAATTGTGATCGGTTCCGGATATCAGGAAGAAGACCAGCAGTACGAACCTCAACCCACCCCGGGCATCGTTGTCGGCAGCCCTCCACAAGATCCGGGCGATTATCGTCCCGAACCGACTCCGGGGATCATCGTGGGCAGTCCACCGCAGGATCCCACCGATTACAAACCAGACGCTCCGGCGGGGATCGTGGTTGGAAGTCCTCCCCAGGACCCCGGCGAATACCGGCCGCAGACGGAAACCGCTCCGGAGCAAGCAGATGAAGCACCCATGCCGCCCATGGAGGCCGACGAAGAAGACGTCGAAGCTAATCTGAGGGCCATGTATGCGGGCGAACAGACCGATGACCCGTCCAAAGCGCCTGGCGCTGCCGAGGCAGCCAAAGATGCCTACAAGGGAGCAAAAAAATCCGAAGCCGAGTACTCGCAACGCGACGCCGTAATCGATGAAAAGTTGGAGAACTTAAAAAAAGGCGAATGGAGTAATCGCAAGAGCGCATCCGTTTTGCTGGGATCGATTGCCGTCGTCGTCATTCTCCTGGTGGTTATGGCGAAAGTGGTTGGAAACAAAGGTCCGGCAACCCGGGTGGAACTGAGCGAAGAGGAGTACAGGCAGGCCATCGGGCACTATGCATATCAGCGACCGGAAGGCGAATTCCTGGGAACGATTCTCAAGGTGAATTGGGTCGAAGAAGGCGGATCGCTGGGGAAATTCCCGAACGGTACCGGAGGGTTTATCACCGAATATGCACCCGAATCGAATTATTACTTCATCGTGAAAACCGAAAATGGCGAACGACCATTTATCGCTCCCGAGGTGGAAACGATGGCGGTGAAATAAACGCAGTTCAGTTGTGAAGAGAATGGAACGAATGTTTTCAGGGGGTATGGCATGAGTGATACTTCAATATCATCGGGTGAAGGAAATGAATCTTCGTCGAGAACGAATTTTCCGTTCGCGCCCAAGAGTATGTCGCTACCGTCCACCCCTCCACCGGAAACGCACGATTCGCATTCCGAAATAACAGCCTTTCCATTCGCTCCCAAGAGCGCACCACCCCCTAAACCGGTGGAAAATCCCATCGATCTATCGAAACGCGATTCCGAAATTTCCATTCGGCGCGGACGCATCTCCTCGGCTGTTATTCCTCCGTGGGAAGCCGAGATGAAAAAACCTGCTCCGAAAGTTAAAACTCCCGCAGAATCCTCGCCCACCGTCCATCCTTCGGACCGAGGAATGGCGCAATCGCGTGAAGCTCCCGATTTAGAACAGCGAATGAGAGAGATTTCGGAAAAAAGTCATCAACGGAAGTGGGATAATTTTTTTCTGGTTACCGTTCCACTCGTTGTAGGCTTCCTCATTTTGAGAGCTGTCCTGCCTTTTGTTGTAACGCGGTTAGCCGAATCTCATAATTCAGCAGCCTCCAACCGTCGTATTTATCAATCCAATGTACCAATGGATGCCACGATGGATAGGACGAGACAATTGATTCAGGATCAGCGAAGCCAGCAAATGATTCTGAACTATCAGATTCAACAGCAACAGCAGATACAGTATCAAAATCAGCAGATTATCATGCAAAACCAACCGTAGTATCTCCCCCCCCCACGCAGAATCCACTGGTGATATTCCGCTGTCAGGTTGAAATTGTTGGATTTGATTTCGCCCAGAAGCTCTGAAGGAGCGGCACAAAACTCGGCGCATTTGTCGCGATATTTCGCACTTTCAGCGCTCGGTTAATTGCCTGATCGACAACCTGGGCTGCGCCTTTGGCGCTTTTCGGTATTCAAACTTTTCAGGGACACTTGCGGAACGACAGAGGAATAATAAACTTGTTCCTGGTGATCAGGTAGTGGCGCATGCGTTCGATGTTTCGGGAAAATATGACTGTCTGGGAATCGTTGTTATTCTCCTGATCGCTTTTCTGGTTTTCGTTTACGGTTAACAAAATCCAATTGGAACAAGAATCCACGTTCGCACATTGACATATCCTTTTCGATGACGATCTATTTCTCACGCGCACGGAGGGAGGGAACGTGGCGTTACCGTTGAAATACAACCTTTCACAACATTGCAGGAGGAGAGCATGACGCCGTTTCACACGCGATTGAACAAAACGACTTCCATTCTGGCAGCAGGCGGTTTTCTGATGACTTCGATGTATCTTTACGCACAACCGGCAACAGCGTTGAAACCTTCCTACGCCAATCACGCGGACCAGGCCAAGCAACAGGAGCTGATGGATCGCGAAGCCGACTGGCGCAACGGCGCGATTGTCTATCAAGTCATCGTCGATCGTTTTGCCCCGCCCGCAAACCTCGAAGCCAAACGCGATTTGTATCCCGCCCCAAAGACGTTGCACGAGTGGACGGAAAATCCTGCCCACGGTGAATTTGTCGAGGAAACCGGTGTGTGGAGTCATGAAATCGCCTTTTGGGGCGGCGACCTGCAAAGCCTCACCGAAAAACTTGGTTACATCGATGCTCTCGGCGCCGACGTTCTGTACTTGAATCCCATCGCGCTCGCTTACACGAACCATAAATATGACACGCAGGATTATTTCGAGGTGTCGCCCGAGTATGGCACTCGCGCAGACGTTGCCACTTTGGCGGATAATCTGCATGAGCGCGGAATGAAGCTCGTTCTCGACGGCGTGTTCAATCACATGGGAGCCACCTCACCCATTTTCCAGGACGCCTTGGAAAATGAATCCAGTCCATGGCGCGATTGGTTTTATTTCGGCGATCAATACGAGTTTGGATACCGCGGTTGGGCGAACGTTTCCAACCTACCCGAGTTGAACATGGAAAATCCAGCCGTTCGCGCGCGCATTTTTGGCGAACCGGATTCCGTCATTCAAGGCTATTTGCGCGATGGCGTTGATGGATGGCGACTCGACGTCGCGTTCGATCTTGGATTTGTTTATTTGAACGATTTGACTCGCGGAGCGCACACGGCTCGGTCCGGTTCGTTGGTGATTGGCGAAATTTGGAACTACCCCGAGGAATGGATGCCGTCGCTCGACGCCGTGATGAACATGACCAGCCGCCAGTTGGTGCTCGATTTACTCAACGGTAAATTGTCGGGGCGTCTCGCGGGTAAACATCTCGAACGGATGGTCGAGGACACGGGTATCGAGCCGCTCTTGAAATCCTGGGTGATGCTCGACAACCACGACACCGAGCGTTTGAACTCGATTTTGCCGGAGGAATGGCAGCAACGCATGGCGCAAACGCTGCAATTTTCAATGCCCGGATCGCCTTGTGTGTATTACGGTGTCGAACTGGGCATGGAAGGCGGTCAGGAACCTGAGTGCCGTGGTCCGATGCGCTGGGATTTGGTGAACGATGAAAACGAGCAGCTTCAATTTTTCCGCCAACTCGTCGAAATGCGCCGCAAGAGCCGCGCACTCAAGATTGGCGATTTCCGCCTTCTGGATTCGGACGCGCTGTTGGCATTCATGCGCACCACCGACCGAGCCGAGGAAACTCGCGTCGTTGTGGCTAATCCGACAGCCGAACCGGTGAGCGAAGTGCTGCTTGTTCGCGATTCGAAAATCATGAACGGAACGGAATACACCGACGTGTTCAGCGGAAAACGTTTCAAGGTCATGGCAGGCCTGATGGCGATCGAAGTTCCCGCGCAAACGGCGATGATTCTGACTCCGAACATCAGCCGGGCCGAAGAAACCTACACGCCTTACAAACGCGTGCAGTAACGACGAATCGAGCGATTTCGGGCAGAGCGTCTGGCAGCTTTTTTGGGCAGTTGCAGGAATTTTTGCGCTTCGACTTGCCATTGTCCTCATTCTGTCCTATGCTCTTTACGTTTCAGAGGAAAAATGGGGTTGGAAGAATCGAAACTCTCGCGCCCCCCGTGCGCTTGGCGGTGAACACCCATGCAACCCCGCGTGGTATCCCTAATGCAGGACTCGATGGACGACCCCTCGCAGCCCGGCGACATCGTTTTGGATGCCGGTGCGTTTGAAGCAACCGTGGATCAAACCATCCAGAGCGACGAAACACTCGCCGCCACCGTTCCGATCGAACCCGTCAAAAAAGTATCCCTCACCGAAAAGCTCGGCTCCATTGCCGCGCGCGAGGGATTCGAGGTCGAAAGCCTTCTTGGCCGAGGCGGCATGGGGGCGGTGATTTTGGCGCGGGATCGGCAACTTGGCCGTCGTGTAGCCTTGAAATTTCTCGCTTTACCCAACGCTACCAGCGATGACTCCGTCCAAATCCTGCGTCGCGAAGCCGAACGTGCCGGACGCCTGACGCACGAAAACGTCGTCCAGATTTACTCCTGGCATTCGGTCGGAAACCTGACGTTTTTCGCCATGGAATACGTCGCAGGCGACACGTTGCAATCCTACGTTCAGCGCAATCCCCGCGTGCCGTTGCTCCAGGTGCTGCGCATCGTTGCCGAAGCCTCCGCCGGTGTCGCCGCCGCTCACGCCGCCGGGCTGTTGCATCGCGATATCAAGCCGCAGAATATCCTGATTTCCGATACCGGACGCGTCAAAGTCGCCGACTTCGGTTTGGCCAGCACCCAGCAGGAAGAGCGTGAACGCCGTCAGGATAAAATCTGCGGCACATTGGGTTTCATGGCGCCCGAGCAAGCCCGCGGCGAAGGCGTGACCTTTGCCAGCGACGTTTACGGTCTCGCGGCGGCACTGTATTTTGCACTCGCCAAAGTCTCGCCTTATGGCACCGCCACCAGCATGCGCGCCGTTTTGATTCGCAACCAAAACGGCGACCACACACCACTCGAAAAAGTCCGTCCTGGCTTGCCAAAGCAAATATACGAGCTTGTTGAATCCGGTTTGCAACTCGAGCCGAGCCGCCGACCTTTCAACGCGTCCGAATTTCACGACAAACTCATCCGCGTGATTCTGTCGCTCGACGACGAACGTCCGCAGAAGAAAAAATTCAAACTTCACCTTCCCACATGGTTTCATCCCGCATCGTTAGCCGTTGGATTCGTGGCTGGTGCAGCCGTCGGCGCACTGGGTGTATGGGCGTTTATTAATTTGTTCTGAGTATTTAGTTTTTAGACAAGATAAACAGGATGTGAATCAATTAGGGTTTATCCTGCAAATCCTATTTATCCTGTCCTTATTATCATTTCTTCTTCCCCCGTTTCGGGTGCCCAAACCAACTGAACGTCTTCGCTTTCATCGGATATTGTTCGTCGATCAGTTCCACGACGTCGTCCATTTTGCCGTTTGAAGGCACCCATGTTCTCACGTCGGGGAAACCCTTGGCGCAGAGCGTGCATTTGTCCGGGCGCGAAAATTTGATCGGGCACCAGAAGGACTCGACATTGCGCAACATTTCGAGCCCCAGCATGTAAACGCCGGTCATCCAATCGCAATACAAGCACCAGAACAGATCGTGTCCGACAAGTCCGTCGAATTTGTGGCGCGATACGTTCACCCATTGGCCGTGTCGGTAGCGCGGAAACCGCGCTAGCACGATCAGCATGGGGTAGAAGGCGACCTCGGCGAGGCGAATCATCAAAAACGTGGGCAAGGCAAACGACGTTGCCAGCAGCGCCAACCGATTGCCGAAACGTCCGATGCGGCGATCGAGCGCATTCTTGATCCGATCACCCGGTTTACCGCGCAAAATCGGGTGGATCATGCAAAATAGTTCGAGACCGATATATTGTCCAACCCAGCAGCCGATCAATCCGGCCCACCCGGCCCAGACGGCTCCCACAATCCACGGTCCCCAGATCATCAACGCCACGGCGATGTCGAGCATGGGCGCTTGGGCCAGCGAACGAAGCCCGCTGTTGTAGAGAATATTCACCAACACGATCATCAGGCATGTCCAGCCAAGGAAAATGACCGCAGAGACGAGAAGCATGGGTATCATCATTATTCCTCCATGGTTTTTGTCATCCTGCGTTTAAAAAATCTTCTTCCTCCTCCGAGTGTCAATTCTTCGATGGGGTTAAAATAAAAACCGGCGCCAGGAAACGTAAACTCCTGGCGCCGAGGGAGATGTTTTTTGACGAGCGATTGTTGCGCGTCAGTTTACCCGCTCGATGATGTGATAGCCGTATTCGGTTTCCACCACGTCGGAAATTTCGTTCGGTTTCAGCGCGAACGCCGCTTTGTCAAATGCTTCGACCATCGTGCCGGGGCCGAACGTTCCCAGGTCGCCGCCACTGTCGCGCGTCGCCAGATCGTTCGATTCGCGGCTGGCGATTTCGGCGAATCGCGTCGGGTCTTCCATAATCTCTTTGCGAAGTTCTTTCGCGTGTTCCAACGCCTCGTCTTGCGTGCGTTCGGTGTCCGCGTTGGCGGACGATCCCTCATAAGCGATCAGGATGTGGCTTGCGCGGATCAGGTCTGCCGCATCGTGCTGCACCAAGGGTTTTTGAGGAATCTCGACGAACTGGGATTTTGGCGCCGTCATCTGATTAACTTTCCAACCGGGCATTTTGTATGTCCAGTCTTTCACCAGCGTGTTGATGCCTTCCACTTCCGAAATCATGTAATCGATGGAGTAATTATCTTCGTCTTCCTCACCATCGCGCAATGAAGGATCGAATTCTGCGTGGAACATTGCCCAATATTCCTGGTCGGTATCTTGACGCAGACGAGTTTCCAGAATCAGGCCATCGAACGTTTTCAGCGTGACCAGTGTTTCCGAGGTAAACTCGTCATGGAAAGCAGAAGCCGGTTTGACTTCCATCAGGTTCGTGTTTTCCCAATTGCGCGAATAATTGGCCAACTGGGCTTCGTTTTTCAAAATCGCGCCTTCGGGAACATCGCTCATTCGCCACTGATCGGTTGTCGAGGTCAAGCGATCCACATGTGTTACCTCGCCATCCCAATGTTCCGTGTCCACGCTGCGAACACGATCGGCAAGAACGCTTAGAATCTTGCGTCGGCACCAACCGTCTTTGTCTCCTGTCGCATCCAGTCGCGTTTTAACCAACCAGGTGGCGGGGTTGCCCGGCATCCGGATGTAACGGAATTCGTCGTTGCCTTCTTTTTTGTAATTTCCCACGATCAAAATGGCCAATTCCTTACCATTTTCGTCGTAGAGTTTCAGCCGCGTGCTGGTCGAGTTTTCCTTTTCCGGGTCCATCAGGCCCAGCCGGTCGTACCAATCGGGATTCGACGTTTTTTGCTCCACGGGTTGAAACTGATCGAGCCCGCGGATCAGTTTCGTAATCCGGTCCTCGTCGGCGTGGTAATCGTTGTTCTCTTCCACAAACCATTTGTTGTCTTTTCGGTTCAACGTCACGGTGCTGTCGTTGCGTTCCAAAACCACTTTAGTGATGGAATTCGCTTTTCCCATCAATTCGGGCAATTGCGCTTCTTCCACATTTTCGGTGGGAGATTCTTTTTGCTTTTCATAGGTGCTTTCGCGTTTGTTCACCGCGATCGAAGCAGCCACGATCAACACCAGCGTAATCGCGCCGATGATCGCCAATGCCTTCTGGTTCATGGTTGTTACGCCCTCCTGCGGTTAATACGGATAATGCCAAGGATAATTGCAAAGATGCTGATGATGATCGGAATCGCCCCGACGTTGAACAATTTGATCTTCGTTTCGAGATCCTTGATTTCCTTTTCCATCTGGAAGCGCACATCGCGCAATTGAGTACGCGTGTCGGCCATTTCCTGCTTGGCTTCTTCCAATGCTTCCTTTTGTTCGTCATTCAGCGTCAGAACGGCACCCGTGGCATCCGTGCGATTTTGCTGGATTTCATTGATGCGTTTTTCCACGTCGTCCAGTTTATCGTTCAATTCGCTTTCGCGCTCGCGGAACTTGGTTTCGGCGGCTTGTTGAATATCTTCGATGCGTTTGAACGTGCGCGGTTTTAATGTTCGTGAACGCACACTGATCAGTTCCTGGCTACCCGACAGGTATTCCACCGAGTTCAACAGCACCTTGTCGTTGACCGCGAACGGATACCCCATGCGGCGACCCATCATTTCCTGCACCTGGACCCAGAAACGATCGGTCAGGAAATCCACGTCCGAAAAAACCATCACGTTGATATCCTCTGTCGATTCTTCCAGATGGTCTGGCTTGCGAGTGGCTTCTGCCGATTCGGACTCGCCAAGTTTACCGTTGGGGAAAGCCGTTTTCACCGGCCCTGTCACATGCACGCCAAGGAGTTTGGGGTCATCGTCCGAGACGAATTTCTTGAGCAGGTCCTTGGCGTCCAGGTTGAACTTGATTTCATTGACGTTGATCGTGTTGGACTCGGGTGTCGTCTGCATCAACATCTTGACTTCCGTGGTGCCGTCTTCGAGCTTCCGCAGCGAACCCGCCGTGCCGATGTTGATCTCGCCCAATTCGTTCATTGTCACTTCGTCTTCGTTGTAACAGCCGTCTTCACCGCTCAACCCCATGTAGGCCACGAACGGTGTGTATTCCACAACACCGCGTTCGTTGCGCGTCGGGATGCTGCGGGCCAATTTACGGTCGCCCACGAATTTATCCTTCACCATTTCGATTCCCCAGGCTTTGAAGAGCTCTGCCGGATTCGATTGGCGGCTTTCCCACAGTCCCGCGTAGGGGTTTTGAGGATCTTCGGGCGGATCGTCCGCTTCACAATACGGATCGACGAAAACGATAGCCCGTCCACCCTTCAGCACGAACTGGTCGATGGCATACAACGTCGGTTTGGGTAAATCTTTCGGATGAATCACCAACAGGATATCCACATCATCGGCAATATCCGTCACGTCTTTTTCCAAATCGCGCACCGTGTACGACTTGCGCAATTCTTCCATCGACAACCATGGTTGTTTCAATTGATGGGCCGATTTTAACTGGGCCAGCAAGTCGTTATCGCCCAACACCGGCAGTGTGCTGATCAGGCCGACGACTTTTTTCTTCGGATGGATCAGATTGAAAACCAACTGTGTCAGATCGTATTCCAGGAACTGCTCTTTGGACGGTTGCAGCAACGGAAGGACCTTCTTTTCGTCCACCGAGTTTACGCCCACCAGACCGAGGAACATCGTATCGCCTGCCGCCGAGATTGGAATCCCTTGGAGGCCTGCCAACGCGGCTTCGTCTTCTTCTTTCGAGAACGGCAGCGGTTCGATGATTTCCAGATTCAATTTGCCATTGGACAAATCGCGGTATTCTTCCAGTAATTCTTTCACGCGAGTGGCAAATGTATCGAGCGGTGGCAGTTCTTTCTGCGCCAGGGAGCGTGAATAGTACAGCTTCAGTGTGATAGGTTCATCAATGCTGCCCAGGATATTTTTCGTTCCCTCCGACAGCGTGTACAATTTCTGTTCGGTCAGATCGATGCGCGATTTACGCAATGCCGCCGCGCTGAAAATGTTGATAGCCAGCAGCAGGGCGACGGCAATGATCAGGCCGCTCCAGGATAAGAGTTTTCTACCCATGTCGTTTCGATCTCCTACTGTGCTTTTTTAATTTCGATAACCAGGGCGTTGGCAAACAGCCAGCAACCCATCAGCGACACGAAGTAAATCACGTCGCGGATATCGAGAATGCCCCGCATGATGTTGCGGAAACGAATGTCGAAGCTCATCGATACCAGGAAGTCCGATACGGCTTTCGGCACATGTTCGCGGATCGCTTCCAGATCGGTGAACTGGCCGACGAACACAAACATCAGGCAGACGATGAATGAAACTACGAAGGCGATGACCTGATTTTTGGTCGTCGCCGAAATACACGAGCCAATTGCCAGGTACGCGCCCGCCATCAGCAGACTGCCGATGTAACTGGCGATAATCACCCCGTTGTCCGGGTTACCCAGGTAATTGACGGTGATCCAGAGTGGAAACGTCAGCGCCAGCGAAATCGCCGTAAAGCACCACGCGGCCAGAAACTTGCCGAACACAGCCTGCCAAGTGGTCACAGGCAGCGTCATGAGTAATTCGATGGTTCCGGATTTTCGTTCCTCGGCCCAAAGGCGCATCGAAATGGCCGGGATCAGGAACAAATAAAGCCAGGGATGAAACGAGAAGAACGCCTCCAGGCTGGCGATGCGCGCTTCGAGGAACTTGCCTTGCTCGAACGTGAACATTCCCGTCAGCAGCAGGAAGATCACGATGAAAACATATGCCACCGGGGTGACGAAATACCCCTTCAGCTCTCGTTTAAAGATTGAAATGATGTGCCCCATGAGACTCAGGAGCCTCCTTTCGCGCCGCTGGTGGTTAACGTGCGGAATACTTCATCGAGCCGTCCGGGCTCGGAGTGCATTTCTTCCACATTCCAGGACTGGGAGTGCGCCAGGTCCGAAATGCTGCCGATGATGACTTTGCTCTCTTTGGGGAAAACCATCAACTTCTGCTTCCCTTCGGGGGAATCGTCGAGCAATTCAACCGATGCTACATTCTCGACGCCCTTAATGGCTTCCTGGGCAGCATCCGCTTTGTCCTTGTCGATCGTCAGCGATACCGCGTGATAGAACCGCGACTTCGATTCGAGCTGTTCCGGCGTGCCGTCGAAGATCAGCTTGCCCTTGGCGATGATGATCGCCCGCGAGCACACCGCATCGACTTCTTCCAGGATGTGGGTGGACAGGATGATGACCTTGTTTTCCGACATCCTCTTGATCAACGTGCGTACTTCGTGCTTCTGGTTCGGGTCCAACCCGTCGGTGGGTTCGTCCAGAATCAAAACCTCGGGATCGTGGAGGATCGATTGGGCCAATCCAACGCGGCGTTTAAAGCCTTTCGACAGGGTGTCGATCGGTTGGAGCAGGACGCCTTCGAGACCGACGAGCTCAACCGCGCGATCGACGCGCTTTTTACGTTCGGCGCCCTTGAAACCACGAATTTCGGCGATGAACAATAAAAACGACAACGTGGTCATGTCGCCATAAGCAGGTGCCCCTTCGGGCAGATAACCAATTTTTTCCCGAACCTTCAGCACATCGTTCCAGATGTCGTGCCCGCAGACCTTGGCGGTCCCTGAAGTCGGGGCCAGGAAACACGTCACCATTTTCATGGTGGTGGATTTCCCCGCGCCGTTTGGCCCGAGAAAGCCCAGCACTTCGCCGCGATTGACGTTGAACGAAATATCGTCCACCGCGACGATGGGTCCAAAACGCTTGGAAAGGTTCTGGATTTCGACCAGAGTATCCATGGAATCCTTCTTCTCCTTGGAAATTGACTTGGCCTATACGTCCAAGTTGACAACGGAAGGGATTTAGAGACACGCCGACAAAGGGGAAAAGTCGATCAAATGTCTCCGGTGCCCCTGTTTTTCTGCACCAAAGAACGGATGGCAATGAAACCAGCATGCCTCCGGAGACCTCAAATCCTTCCGACCGGAGGGGGCTCAGTTTCAAAAACTATGCCACGGAAAACCGTCAAGGCAGATGGGGGTGTATGCCAATTTTTCCCCTCGGGGAAGCCTGAAAAATCGGGTTATTGGCATTTATCAGCCCAAGAGAGTGCAAAACGGCGCGGTTGAAGCCGGGTCGGTGAAACAGGAATCCATCCGCCCGGATTCCGCGAGTCAGAATGACGCATCGCACCTCGCCGTAACAGAGGGCAAGGCTTGACAGCACCCATGTGTGTGCTTTTCATTAATTCTCCTTATCCGTCTTGTCGTGAGGAAAAGTGGTTGTGTCGGTTCGCGCGATCGGGCAAAATATCCCTGTATCTATTGGATGGAGGTCGCTTCGATGAAATTGCGTTTTGCTACTCTGTTACTGGCCAGCACGCTGCTGGCTGTATCCAACGCCCCGGCGCAACGGGGCGATGCATTGCCCGTGCGCGACGAGGTAATGTCGTTCGATCTGGAAAAAGAACAACTGCGCGATCTGAACGAAGAGGCGGAGGAATACTATCGCAGCTCGCTTAATAAAGCTGACCATGTCGATTATTTCGGCGCGGTCAACGATCTGAGCAAGGCCGCCGCTGCCCAGCCCCTGCACATCGACCTGCAATTTCTTCTCGTTAAAAACGCCCGCAAAGCGGCTGAAATTTCCTATGGCGAGGATTCCGTGCGCTTTTACGATTACGCGGAATCTGCCTTGCGCCGGTTGTTGGCCAATCCGGACCTCGGACCCAACGAACGCGCCCGTGCCCGCCGCGAATCCGAACGTGTTCGTTCCGGCAAGGATGCCGTTCGTGCCCGCGATAAACAACGCAACGATACGGGGTTCGAGTTGGTGAAGCAAATTCATCACGAACGCCTGATTGATAACGGTTTGACGAAAAAGCAGGGCACCGAGAGCATTGCCGATGTCCTGAAAGGACGCGAGAAAAAAGACACCATTATTGAGAGAATCAATAAGAGTGAAATCTGGGGGGTTTTGGGTGCTCCCGGACTGAATACACCGGAAGCTCAGCAAGCCGCCGCTGGAACCGCGACTGCCGTTGCCGGTGCTGCGCCAGCCACCGCTTTTGGAACTCCTCCCCCCGCTGCAGGCGCTGCTCCTGCTGGTGCCAACCAGACATTCCAAGCCAAGAATCCCTTTGAATCCGGTGGCGCAGGCGGTGCGGGCGATCCGTTCTCCAGCGCGGGATCTGCCGACCCGTTTGCGGGTGGTGGCGGTGCCAGCGACCCGTTTGCCGGTGGTGGTGCACAGGACCCCTTCTCTGCCGGAGGCTTCTAAATGACGTGCGAGGGAGTCTCCTCGCGGGAAACGTCCATCATCTCGTACGAAACTTCCCCGCTCACGCAGCGGGGATTCATTTCACACCCGGCCCTAAGCCCTTCATGAAACTTATTATCGCTATTGTCAAACCCTTCAAATTGCCCGAGATCAAGGAAGCGCTGCAGGAAGCCGGGTTTCCCGCCCTGACCGTTTCCGAGGTCAAAGGCTATGGTCGCCAGCGCGGCCACACCGAGCTTTATCGCGGTTCGGAATACCAGGTCGATTTCGTTCCCAAATTGCGGGTCGAGGTCGCTGTGGATGAAGATCACCTGGACGAGGCCATCGACACCATTATTCTGGCGGCGAAAACCGGTTCGATCGGCGATGGAAAGATTTTCGTCCTCGATTTGCACGACGTGATTCGCATCCGGACCGAGGAACGCGGCGACGCGGCTATTTGACCTGTAACCCGTTTGATTTCAAGGAAGGACCCCTAAGTTGGCAGAGACTCCGATCATGACACGCAATCGCATCGACCAGATGTTCGACCGTTGCCGCGAGGAAAATCGCGCGGCGCTGATTCTTTACCTCACCTCGGGGTTTCCGGACGCCGATACGACTCGCCGCTTGCTGCCCGTGCTGGCCCAAGCGGGTTGCGATCTGCTTGAGCTGGGCGTGCCTTTCTCCGACCCGATTGCCGACGGCCCAGTGATCCAGCAGGCCTCGACGGTGGCGCTTGAAGCCGGTATGACCACCCGCGAGACATTTCAAATCGCGAAAGAATTCCGTCAAACTTCCGAAATGCCCGTAATTTTATTCGGTGCTTTTAATCCGTTCCTGCGCATGGGTCTCGACGAATGCACCGCCGCGGCCGCCGCGGCAGGCATTGACGGTTTTCTGGCTGCCGACCTGCCCGTTGAGGAAGCCCAGACCATGCGTGCTGCTTGTGACGCCCATAATCTGCACCTCGTTTCGCTGATTGCTCCCACCTCTGGCGACGATCGCGTGCGCCAGATCGCCGAACTCAGCAGCGGGTTCCTGTACTGCATCGCCGTCAAAGGTATCACCGGCGCGCGCGAGTCCACGGCCAGCGACATGGCACCGTACCTTGAACGTATCAAGCGCCAGACCAACTTGCCCCGCGCGTTGGGCTTTGGCATTTCGACCCCCGAGCATGTTGCTCAGGCCGCCGCTCATGCCGAGGGCGTTGTCATTGGCAGCGCACTGATCAAGTTGATTCATCGCTGCAAAGACGAAGGTCTTGATCTGGAAAAAACCGTTGGCGATTACGTTCGATCACTTGCTGCCGCCACTAAACGGAAATAAATCGTTCCCTTTCGCAGGACTCTCCGCACATGGCTGAAACCGCCGCCCAGGAAAAACGTTCTAACTGGCCCTTCGAAGGTCTTCCCCATCGTCTTGTCATCAAACTTGGCTCCAACGTGCTTTCGACCCCGCAAGGCACGTTGGATGTCGAGCGGGTAGGGATCGTTTCGCGCCAGATTTCTCTTCTGCTGCACCAAGGGTCCCAAGTGCTGATCGTCACCTCGGGCGCGGTGGCTGCGGGTATGGGAGTGATGGGGTTTGCCAAACGCCCGACCGAGCTGCCCGAACTTCAGGGTCTTGCCGCAATCGGGCAGTGCCAGTTGATGAACGCTTACGGACGCGCGTTCGGCGAGCACGGTATTAATGTGGCGCAGGTTTTAATCACGCGCAGCGACCTAGAAGATCGTCGCCGATATCTGAACGCGCAATACACGCTCGAATCGTTGCTCGCCATGGGTGTCGTGCCGATCATCAATGAAAACGATACCGTGATAACCGAAGAACTGACCGTTGGAGACAACGACATGCTCTCGGCAATCATTGCGGCCAAGGTCACTGCGGATTTGCTCGTCATCTTAACAGACATCAATGGTCTTTACACGGCGAACCCGAAAACCGATCCGAACGCCGAGTTGATAGAAGCGGTCAAATTGGTAGATAAGGACATTGAAAAACTGGCAACGGGCCCCGGATCGGCGGTTGGACGTGGAGGCATGATCACCAAGGTAGCCGCTGCGCGTCATGCAGCAACGTTTGGTGTGCCCAGTGTGGTGGCCAACGGGCGCGTGGACAATGCGATTGCCGATATTGCCGCCGGACGACTCTGCGGAACGTATTTTCAGGCGCGGAAACCAAAGGGTGGTCGTGGCAGAGCGCGCGTTCATTGGATTTCCATGCGGCGCCCCAAAGGTGTGTTGACGATCGACGATGGCGCGCGAAGGGCATTGGTGGAAATGGGCAAGAGCCTGCTGCCCGTCGGGGTCGTTGCGGTCGAAGGTGCCTTTGAAAAAGGCGGCATCGTGTCGATTCGTACCAAATCCGGCGAAGAAATCGCTCGCGGTATCAGCAACTTTACCGCTGAACAGTTGCGGCAACTTTGCGGGCGTAAAGCGTGTGAATTTTCCGAAATTCTCGGCTCCCAACCGGGTTATGCCGAAGCCGTTCACCGAGACAATTTGCATGTGAGAGTTTAATCGCCATTTTCCTCCGGCGGAATTGGGCGTTGATGCGGATCGTGATCGGGCAAGCCGGTCGCTTCGGCCAATGCCTCGCGCATGGAAAGGTCTGTAATGTGTTCCAGCACCTCGGCGGTGGTATGAACGTGATCGGATTTCAGACCGAGTTCTTCGACCAGATAGCCTTCCCACAAACGGTGCGAGCGGATGATGGCGCGTGCATGGTGCAGGCCCTTCAGCGTCAGCGCGTAACCGTCCGCCGAACGGTCGAGCAATCCGCGCCATCGCAATTGCAGCATTGCCAGATTTGCCATTACGGGACTGCGCAACGTGTGGCTGATCGAAGAGCGGGCGACGGGGATATCGACCGGTGGGGAAGTATTTGCCGCCGTTGCTGACTCGTAAGCCTCTGTTGCACGATAGAGCAGTGCGAGCACATCGTCTGCGGTGATACGAATGCCGAGTAATAAACGATGCAGCAAACGGCTGAGCAACCCATGGCGCGGGGCGAGAATCAATACGATGAAAAAAATGAAACCCGACATCGTGGCCATCATTCCCGCTGTGGATGTTTCCGATAAACCAAACCACTGAGGTACAACGATTGCCGAAACATGGCCAAAAAAGGCGCTGGCTCCGGCAATGATTAAACTAAACACAATCATTAAACTGAGCCGGTCGGTTAACAAATATGCCGCCGCCGCTGGCACGATCAGCATGGCAATCACCAGAATGCTTCCAACTGTTTGGAACGCCGCGACAGTGGTTGCTGCAACCAAACACATGAGTATATAATGTATCACGTTCGCATTGATTCCTAATGTTGTTGCCAAAGCGGGATCAAAGGAACTGACCTTTAATTCTTTATAAAATAACAATACAAAGACAGTGTTTAATATTAATATTGAACCGTTGAGTACCACGGCTTTGGGGATTTCACGACTGAATATACTTATTGTATCGAGAGGCGAATATTCGACCGCACCATAAAGTACACAGCCAGGATCAAGATCGACTTTGTCCGCAGCCTGGCGTATTAATATTAATCCAGCGGCAAAAAGCGCCGTGAAAATAACACCCATTGCGGCGCCTTCGTCCACATTACCATAATGGCTGACTACCTGAATGAGCAAAGCGGTAATTACACCAATAATGACCGCGCCAATAAACATCGAAATGTTGTCTCGGCTTCCGGTGATAAGAAAGGCAATAGCCAACCCAGGTAAAACCGCGTGGCTGATCGCGTCGCCCATCATGCTCATACGGCGCAGGACAAGATAATTGCCTAACAACGCGCAGGAAAGCGCGCATAGGGCTCCGGCGATCACAATCCATGTGTCGAGTTCTGTCCACCAGGATAACATCGATTCTGGAGTTTTCAGTTTCAGGTCGATAGTCTTAAGTTTTAAGACGACACAGATCGCCATCAACTCCATACTACAAACCAATAACTATAAACTCTTTACTCCTTTCATTCCACGAGAATATGGGGACTTTTGGGGATAAGTTCGGATGAATCGACTTTCATTAACATGGATTCCAACTTGTGAATCATCGCTGCATCTAAAACATGTTCGATCATGTCCGCGTCGCGATCCACATGACTGGGAGCAATATCGGCATGTGTGATTAAGAATAGTTCCCACAATCGGTGATTTCTAATTAATATGCGTGCTTGATCCACGCCTTCTTCGGTCAACAGGACATACCCGTCGTCAGGCCGAATAAGCACCAGGTCGTCTTTTTCGGCTCGCTTGATGACTCGTCGCAACCCTGCATTTGACCATGAACGCGAACCTAATAAACGATCGAACGATTGGGACGCTTCGACAGGTTCTTTGTTTTCAATTTCTGCCATTTCAAATAAAGCACGCAGAAGATGCTGGCGCGATACTTTACGTGTTAAACGTTGGTGTTGAACCAAGCGTAACAATAATCCACGTGCAGTTCCAAAGAGTAAACTCAATAAGAAGAAAAAAGTTACGGTTAATACAATTACAGCCCCGGCAGGCAAGTTGCTCATGAGTGCGCTGATTGCGGAACCGCATAATCCTCCTAATCCGCCGAGTGCTCCAGAGATGAAGAGCATTTTTCTTAAATCAAATGTCCAAAAACGCGCGGCAGCGGGAGGGATTATTAACAATGCGACGACAAGGATTAATCCAACTGCCTGCAAACCGATGACGGTTACAATTACCACCAATGCCATCATGATTAAATCGAGCGCAAATGAAGGCCACCCTTGAGTCGAAGCGTAATCCTGATCGAAACAAACGATGGCGAATTCTTTGAAGAGAATAATGCAAAGCAAGGCGACTAACGCTGCAACAATCGCGATTAACAATGCATCGCGAAACAACATGGATGCTGTTTTTCCATAGATAAACGATTCCAATCCGGCGGCATTTCCCTGTTGCATGCGTGTAATGATATTAAGAAGCGCTGCACCGATTCCAAAAAAAACACTTAGTATAATACCAAGCGCGGCGTCGTCTTTCAACCGGGTGGTGTTTCGTATCCCCAAAACGGCAAGCATTCCGATTGTTCCTGTAATAGCGGCCCCCGTGAGAAGCGCCGTCAGGCTCTTTCCATTTCCACCCATCATGGTCATTATAATAAATGCGGCGCATATTCCCGGCAGAGTTGCATGGCTGACCGCATCGCTGAGGAGCGAGCGTTTGCGTAGCAATAAAAACGTTCCCACAAGCCCCGATGCGATTCCTAAAAACATGGTTCCCAGGACAACGACACGAGTATTGTAATCGTGCAACGTAATTACGCGCCAGATATCGTCAAAGGAAGGGATTTCGATAGAAGAGTTTGTCAGGCTTCCTCCTGCCCAAATCGTTTGAGAAATCAACGTTATAAATAAAACGGCACTCATCATCAGCATAATATGCCGAGTCGGCGAGTTCAATTTACTGCGAGATATTTTTGCCGCAATATTCATTATTAATGTTTCGCCAATGCGTGGGCGGCTTCGCTGAGCAATGTTAACTTGCCGCCGTACGTTTTGCGTAGATTATCCTCTGTAAAAACATCGGCTACCGATCCGTGCGCCACGATACGCATATTCAACATAACAACATAATCGAAATACGCCGGAACCGTTTGCAGGTCGTGATGAATTACAATCACGGTACGGCCTTGTTCCCGTAATTCATGCAACAAAGAAACGATGGCTTTTTCCGTGGCAACATCCACGCCTGCAAATGGCTCATCCATCAAGTAAAGTTTTGAATCCTGAGCCAATGCGCGTGCTAAAAATACACGTTGTTGCTGACCGCCGGAAAGTTGACTGATCTGACGCTTTGCATAATTTGCCATGCCGACTTTTTCGAGCGCTTCCATGGCCGCATGGCGATGTTGCCGCCCCACGGGCAGGCACCAGCCTACTCGACGATAACGTCCCATGGTTACGACATCCAAGGCATTCACTGGAAAATCCCAATCGACACTTTCGCGTTGGGGAACATAGCCTACTAAATGACGTTGTTTCGCATAGGGCTTGCCATAAATTGTTACACGTCCCGATGCGGAGGGAACCAACCCAAGCGATGCTTTTAATAATGTACTTTTACCCGCGCCGTTTGGACCAATTACACCAATTAACTTTCCTTCGGGAAAATCCAAATCCACATCCCATAATACCGGCTTGCGATGGTAGGCAACGGTCATGTCGTGAATCGAAAGTGGCGATTGCTCAGAGTGATCTTCACCTTTCGACACAGATTGCGGGCGAAGTTTTTCAAGGATGTCGATAGCCATACTGATTCTTTCGTTAATATACTTTGGAAAGTGGAAATATTATTTGGCTTTACCCAGTTTTCCCTGCATGCCGTCCGTCGGAACTTCACCGCCGAGAGCGCGGGCAATCGTCGTTGCGTTGTGGTCGATCATTCCGACATAGGTACCTTCGTATGTGCCCGCTTCCCCCATTGCGTCGGAGAACAGCGAACCGCCAATCGTAACGTGGTGGCCACGCGCCTTTGCACCTTCGATCAATGCTTGAACGTTCTTGTCCGAAACACTGGTCTCGACAAAGACCGCCGGGATTTTGCGTTCGACGATCATTTCGACCAATCGATTGATGTCCTGCAGACCCGCCTCCGATTCAGTCGATAGTCCTTGGATACCGTGCACTTCGATTCCGTACGCGCGTCCCATGTAACTGAAGGCGTCGTGCGCGGTGATCATCACGCGTTGTTCGGTGGGGATGCTATCGAGCGCCTGGTGCGCATAAGCATCGAGCGCTCCCAGTTTTTTCAAATATTCGGCGGCGTTGGCTTTGTAAAATTCCGCGTTCTTCGGATCGTAATCCACCAAACTGCGCGTGGCGGCTTCCGTTGCTTTGATCCATCCCTGAACATCCATCCAGACATGCGGATCCGGATGCCCCGAGTCGGTGCCGATCAGGTATTTTTCTTCGATGAGTTCGGTGACGGCGAAAACGGGTCGCGAGCGCGACACCTTAACAAGGACGTCGGTCATTCGCCCTTCCAGAAGAAGGCCCGAGTAAAAAACGGCGTCGGCTTTCAGCAATTTGGCCACGTCGCCGCGCGTGGGCGAATAAAGATGCGGGTCCACGCCTGCACCGATCAACGCCTCGACGTCGGCTTTGTCGCGGGCGACTTCGCGCACGATGTCGGCGACCATGCCGACGGTGGCGACCACGCGGTAGGGGTATTTTTCAGGGGGAGACGCCGCCTGACCGGTGGCGGGAGCCAGGATGACGAGGCTAAACACAAGCCAGAGGGCGCAAAAAACGGGTTGGATACTCTTGGAGAAGAATCCCATGGGTTTCGTTTTCCATTCGGGGGCTGTGCCGTTCGGCGTGGTGCGGCGTATCGCCTGCGGGCGAGTGGTTTGTAACCTAGGCTAATAATACTAGGTCAAGCTAAAATATGGCGCCCAGGGTAAACACCTTTCCCCATCGCTCCAAATTCAGTTGGCACGCGACGGTGTCTTATCCTAGGTGGTATTAGGAGCTTGAATCATGATGGTGACGATTGCAATTTTGGCGGGTGGGCACAGCACCCGCATGGGGCGCGACAAGGCTCAATTACCTTGGGGCAAGCTCACATTTCTGGAACATTTGGCCGGGGTGGCCGGAGCGACGGGCCAGCCGGTCAGCGTGGTTGGGCGTGGACGCCCCGCCGAATGGAATCTGCCCGAGGTGGATTTCATCACCGACGAAGAACCGGGCATGGGGCCGCTTGGCGGGTTGATCACGGCACTGCGCGAATTCGGCGGCCCGGTGTTGGCCCTCGGGTGCGATATGCCGATGATGACGACAGAGGCGATTCAGTGGTTGCTCAGCCAAACGGTCGAATGCGCGGCTTACGACGGAGCGGCAGTGCGGTGTAACGGACGGTTCGAGCCCTTGTTTTCGCTCTACAATCCATCATCGCGTATCTTGGGCGAAGCCCGACTTGCCATGGGTCGTTTTGCGCTCCAGGGATTAATCGAAAATGGAAATTTCCAAACGCTCGATGCGCCCGAATGGATGGTACCGTTATTGCGCAACGTAAACACACCGGAAGAATTCCAGGAATTGCAGAAGAACATTTAACGGGAACGGAAAAAAATATCACCACAAAGGCGCTAAGGCACAAAGATTCGCAAAGAAAAAAAGTTAGAAACGAAGGCGTTGTGTCATTGAAATATGGATTCATCTTTAGCATAATTGGCGGTTATTTCGGGTGGTGTGCCACACATTCGCTGCCTTGGCTGGTTCGCGTGGCGTGCGGACATGTGGCGTTGGCGTTCTTCCTACTAGCATTGGCTTACTTGACACAGCGTCCCAGTTTGCTGGGCAAACGCACGAATGGATCGCTTTCCCTTGCCAGTTGGGTAATTTATCTCCCTTACCACTTGTTAAACCACGTGCTATTGCGCTTCACGCATTTGATAATGCGCGAAGCGAATTACCACGAAATCATCCCTGGACTCTTTTTGGGCAGGCGATTACTTTCTCATGAAGCCAAACAATTACTGAACAATCAACAGGTTGCTGTTCTGGATTTGACTGCGGAAATTTCCGAGCTTTCGATGCTGCGAAATCAGCCTTACTTTTGCATTCCTTTACTCGATGCGACGCCTCCCACTCCAGAGCAACTCGTTGAAGCGTGTAAGTGGATCGAAGCGCAAAAGGAAAACGGTGCCGTCTATGTCCATTGCGTGGCGGGCCATGGACGAAGCGCAACAGTCTTGGCTGCATACCTGATTTGGATAAAGAGTGCTGAAGACATTGCAACGGCGCTGAAAATTATTCGTTCCAGCCGCCCAGGCATTTCGCTCTCGAGCGAACAACATCAGTCTCTGGAGAGCTTTTCACGCGGTGGTCAAATTCCCACCTGATTCCCTTGCTTGTCGGCACTTGTTTCGCTAATATTTCACCAACATTCCGACTGCGAAGCAAACTATGCCCTCCTCTCGTCCTCCTCAACGTCCCCGCACACTGAATTCCCGTCCCGACGAATCGTCGGATCGTGAATTGCTCCACGCGATATTACCGGCAGCCAACGATCCGAACGCAGTGCCCTTTCGGGTGACGAGCGACTTCACGCCACAAGGCGATCAACCCGTTGCGATCGAGCAATTGGTACGTGGGCTTGGTAACGATTTGCCCGCGCAAACATTGCTTGGCGCTACGGGCACGGGAAAAACGTTTACCATTGCGAACGTGATCGAAGCGATCAATCGCCCGACGCTGGTACTTGCGCCAAATAAAACGTTGGCGGCGCAATTATACCGCGAGTTCAAAGAATTTTTCCCCGACAATGCCGTCGAATATTTCGTTTCGTATTATGATTATTATCAACCCGAAGCGTATTTGCCATCGACGGATACGTTCATCGAAAAAGATTCGTCCATTAATGACGAGTTGGACAAGTTGCGTTTAAGCGCCACGAAATCGTTGCTCGAACGCCGCGATGTTGTGGTCGTTGCCAGCGTTTCCTGTATTTACGGCATTGGCTCGCCGACAGAATTTCACTCGATGTGTTTGTTTTTACGCGAAGGCGATCAACTGTCGCGCGACGATGTCATGCGACGCCTGGTTGAAATTCAATACGAGCGAAGCGATGCCGATTTTTACCGCGGAACGTTTCGAGTGCGCGGCGACGTGCTCGATGTGTTTCCTGCGTACGAAGAACGACGTGCGATTCGTATCGAGTTTTTCGGCGACGAAATCGATTCGATCTGCGAACTCGATTCGCTGACCGGAGAACGCGTGCAACGTATCAAACGCGCGGTGATTTATCCAACAAGCGTTTACGCGACGAGCAAGGACACGCTCGAACGCGCGATCAAAGACATCGAGGCCGAACTCGTCCAACGCGTGCGCGAGTTCGAAGATCTAAATAAACTTGTCGAAGCGCAACGTCTGAAGCAACGCACGGATTATGATATCGAAATGTTGCGCGAGATGGGCGTATGTTACGGGATTGAAAATTATTCCCGTCATTTGTCGGGTCGCGCCGAAGGCGAACCGCCGTACACATTGCTGGATTATTTTCCCGATGATTTTTTAATGGTGATCGATGAAAGCCACATCGCCGTGCCACAAATCGGCGCCATGTATCATGGCGATCGTAGTCGCAAAGAAACGCTCGTCAATTTCGGATTTCGACTTCCCTCTGCGCTCGATAATCGACCTCTTAAATTCCAGGAATTCGAGAAACGTTTAAATCAAGTAATCTTCGTTAGCGCAACACCTGCCAATTATGAACTTGAACGTTCCGGTGGTGTGATTGTCGAGCAAATCATTCGTCCAACGGGATTGCTTGACCCGCGTATTGAAGTCCGTCCCGTCGATGGGCAAGTGCAAGATTTGGTCGAGGAAATTCGCCAACGTGTCGAACGAAACGAGCGCGTTCTTGTAACGACATTAACAAAACGTTTTGCGGAAGAGTTGACCGATTATCTAAACGAATCAGGCTTGAAATCGCGCTATATGCACAGCGACATCAAAGTACTCGAACGCGTGGAAATTATCCGTGAATTGCGTTCGGGAAAAGTCGATGTGCTTGTGGGAATCAACCTTTTGCGCGAAGGACTCGATTTGCCCGAAGTCTCGCTCGTTGCAATTCTCGACGCCGATAAAGAAGGCTTTCTTCGTTCGGGAGTTTCATTAATTCAAACGGTGGGACGTGCTGCGCGAAACTCTGATGGAACCGTGGTTTTTTATGCCGATCGTATCACCGATTCCATGCAACGCTGCATGGACGAAACCAACCGTCGCCGCGCGATTCAGGAAGAACACAACGTAGCGAATAATATTACACCGCAAACCATTCGCAAGGCCGTGAAACAAATTATCGAAACGGCGTACGAGTCGGATGGCGATTTGGAATTGCTCGTTGCTGAACCGGGCGAAGAGTACATGACAAAGCCGCAAGTATTCAAACGGCTCGAAGCCATTCGTAAAGAAATGAAACAGGCCGCGCAGCAACTTGACTTTGAACTCGCCGCCGTTTTGCGCGACCAATTAAAAGCGTGGGAAAAACGATATCAGGAATTGTAGCTATTCCTCGTTTCCATTCTCTAAAAACCCAAACTTCCTTAGCGGGAAATATCGGAAGATTGCTTTGCCGCGCAGGTGATTGAGTGGCACGGGGCCGAAGTATCGGCTGTCGCGCGAAGACATCTGGTTGTCGCCAAACATCATCACAGCGTCTTCGGGCACTTCGTATGTTTCCGATTCGGCGTACCCTTCCGGCTCGGGAATCCCCAGACCCTTCAAACTGTTTTTCGGAAAATGGTGCAGGCGCGGAAACGGCGTGTCGGCAATTTCCTCACCGTTGATCATCACCGGTTGGCTGCGAATGATTAATTCGACACCGCCGAACTTGTCCGGCGTCAGACGGTTTTCATCGCCGGGTTTGTGTTCGGTGTACATTTCGACGGGTCGCAGGGTGATCTCGTCGCCGGGCAATCCAACGCAGCGTTTGATGAAAACGGGTTTGTTTACGTCGAACGGATATTGAGGCGGACGATCGGGAACTTTGAACACGGCGATGTCCCCGCGTTCGGGTGGCGAAAACCAGTAGGAAAACTTGTTCACCATGATCATGTCGCGGCGACCTTTTCCCTGGTTTGTCGGATTGCGAAAAATGCTGCGCGCCACATCGTTTGGATTGGTCAAAATCAGTTGCGTTTCGAACTTGCCTTCTGCGTTGCGCAAATGCACCTGGAGGTAACTCGTCACACCCATCGGCGGCAGCACGACGATGTCGTCCTGCCCATCGCCGTCCCAGTCGTATTCCGTCACTTGGCGAGCTTCATCGCCGATCAAGGCTGGCGTCATTGATCCCGTCGGGATCATGAACAGCTCGAACACAAACGTGCGGATAAACATGGCGAGCAAAAAAGCGAAAAACAACGCATCCGCCCAGCCGCGAATGGTGCGCAAAAAACCCTCGGGAGCCTCGTCTTCGCCGCCGCCCGCCTCCGGCTCCTTTCCTTTCATCCGGCGCTCGCGCCGCTCGCGAATGCGTTGCAGCGACTGGTCAGCCGATTCGGATGCGGCGCTGTTTTCGGGGGTGGATGGCATAAACGAATGCTCCAATGGAAAGTGGGCGTCCCGCCCGTTTAGAAAATTTACCTGAGCGGGCAAGGTGCCCGTATTAATCCAGCGGCGCGGATTCGGCAGCGTCTTTACTGGGCGCATACTCGTGCAACTGACCGTCGAGTTGTTCCTTGATATTCACAAACGACACCGCATCCAACGGCAAATCCGGCACCAGGTACGTTTCCTGGGTCGGCTGGTGGAAAAACTTCAACTCGCCTGGATTGCCCTGACCCGCAAACGTCAAAATCCGGTACTTCATCAACAAATGCGCCAGCAAAAACAAATGCGGCGCCAACTCGGCGTCCTGGCGCGAGTAAAGCGCATTGAACAGCGCCCACAACGCCTCGTTGCGTTCCGCCTTCGCCAGCTTGCGCGCCTCCGGGCTAGGGCCCTCCTGATACCGGCGCGTAATCCAGTAGCAGAAGTAATCCTTGTGGCCCATCTTGCTCCAGCACGTCGGACAAATATCCTGACGGATGGCTTCTTCTTTTTCCGACAATTTCAACATCGACGGATGCCGGTCCACATCGGACAAATTCGTGCCGCAAACCAGACACGCTCGGCCCGCGCGCCGAAATTGAAGATAACTGTCCATGCTCATACGCGTGAAACCCCAGAGGGAAAACGTTCCCATCGATATTGGCAGCTTGTGGCCCGCCGTCAACGGAGAGTTGCGGGAATCGCCGCCCGTGAAAGCGGATAACAACGAGAGCAATTGACATTTTTGGCAAAAAGCCCGATACTCCCAGCAAACCGATTTGGAGGCTGGTTGAAAACCGCAGGGGGGAATTAACATGAAAATCAGATGGAACTTATTCCGGCTGGGAGCTCTCGTCGCCGGACTCGCGCTACTGCACACGGCAGGATGGAGCACCGTGTACTACGTCGATGGCCAATACGGCAACGACGCGAACGATGGCAAATCGTGGGGGAAGGCGGTGAAGACGATTAAGGCAGGCTTTGGGAAGTTTTATCCACAAGGCGCCTACGATGAATTATGGGTTCGGAAAGGAGTTTATCGTGAGACATGGGATGCGGAAGGAGGTTATCTTTTACCAGCACGAGCAGGCGCAATCTATGGAGGTTTCTCAGGATGGGAAACCAATTCAGGCGAACGAGATACATCCAGTCCATGGAACACGGTATTAATCGCAGTAGACAATCCTACCGGTCCAAAAGCAGCCATTATTGGAACATACTATTTGAAGATGAGCGATATGACAATTGTCGGTGGACGATCCGAAGGCCAAGGTGGTGCGATAAGGATGTGGGGCAACGGTAATCTTATACTTATTAATTGTATATTTTATGATAACACCGCAATTCAAGGTGGTGCCGTCTATATGGATTCAAGCGGCGCAATTGCTTCGAACGATTGCGTTTTTATCAACAATCATGCAGAGTTAGAAGGTGGAGGGGTTTTTGAAAATTCTAACCATTCAAGTGGTAATAATGGAGGGTACAAACGGGTAAAATTTGTTGGTAACACGGCGTTATCCGGTGGTGGAATATACTTTAAGCGAAACAATTATGATGATATAGCTAATACTTTGTTCGCACGAAATGGTGCGAAATCCTACGGCGGTGCAATCTTTATTCAAAATGGCCGACCATGGATTTCGGGAACCAGTATTGTAGAAAATACAGCGAAAAAGGGAGGTGGTTTGTTCTTGGTAGGTGAGAATTCCAAAGAGGGCATTCAATCTACGCCACAGATTATAGGTTGTATCATATCTGACAATACAAACTTTGGTATTTATGGTTCAGGTCGAACTGGGGATAATACGAAATTTTCAAATTTACCCGAGTCTTTAACTTATACATTAATTAATAATCCAAGCGGTGAACTGTATTCCGAATATTTTGGGTTGCTTGACGATCTTGCTTCTATCGAAGCTATCAACTCTAAATACTCCTCAAATCGGAAAGGCAATCCTCAATTTTATATTAATAGCGACCAACGGATTTTTGCTCAAATTAGTGGAGCAATTTATGATTCATCTATTGAGCAGACGGTACTTGCCCTCGACCAAGTGGATTTCCGTTTGGAAGAACTCAAAGGTCAAATTGTAGCGTTAGGTGATATAGATAAGCAATATACAGTCATCGTGGGAAATACCTCTAACACCATATCAGTATTAGGAAACCATAGAAAATATGGAAATGGAGGAGGATGCGAATTTATGGATTATCGCATCCCCAACGATTCTATCGCAAGAAGTAGTGGAAGTGGATTTTGGTTGCATGCTGGCAATGTGGATATTCGAAATATTCCACGATACGATAGCAATGGATGGGATATGGGTGCGTATGAATATGGATTTGGTGAAATTGAACCATATATTACTGAGATAAAAGTGATTAGCGCAACTACAATTGAAGTATCTTACAACATACCTATGCGGAATACAACTTCTACCAATTTTATTCTCAGCGGTTCGGGAAAAGGAACATGTATAGCGTATCCTGATTATGTTGGAATTGTTGATTCTAAGACTCATAAATTGCATTGGAACACCGGTGAAATGAAAACGGGAGGTGATCTTAATATTATTGCACGTGGTTTGGAATCGGAAGAGCATCGCTATCCTCTATTGCAACCTTCGACCTTTTCTCTTCCCGGCGCGGCCATCGGAACGCCGCCACAGTTTGCCGCGTTTACGGTGAAAAATTCTCAAAATATATTACTCTATTTCACCGAACCGATGATTGGCTCCACTCTGACGACAAATAAAATTAGCATCTCCGGAACGGGCCAAGGTACGCTTGCTGCGCATCCCGACCGTATTTTGCCGCGCGATAATCGTATTTACCTGGTTCAATGGAACACTGGGTCGATGATTCAAGGCGCAGATATTCAACTGACGCTCGATAATACAATTACCGACTTGGCGGGTAATGCGCTCGCCGAACCGTATTCGATTTCGCTTCAAGGCGTCGGCGTTGGAGCACAACCGCCATCGATGATTTGCCAAACGGACTTGGGCGAAGTGTGGGGGATTCCGCTCGGACCGCAATCGCTTGGCGCACCGCAAAAAATTGGCAACCTCGGGTTTCGGCATTCGGCGGCCGACGGCTGGCAAACGTTCGCGGGCGATTTCAGCGGCGACCACTGGACCGACGTTGCCACGGTTACGCCTTGGGGAGAATTGTGGCTTTCGCTCAACCAACAAAATGGCACGTTCACCGAACCCGCGAAATTGGGAACCAACTTTATTTACGACTTGCCGAACGGGTGGATGAATTTTGCGGCAGATATAAATGGCGATGCGCGGTGCGACGTGGCCGAAGCGACCGAATTCGGCGATATCTATATTGCACGCAACTTGCCCGACGAATTCCAACCGCTGGACCTCTACCTGGAAGGCCAGTTGTTCCATCATCCTGCCATTGGCCGCCAGATGGAAACCGGCGACTTTGATGGCGATGGCATAGAAGACTTATTAATGTTCGACTATAATACAAAAAAAGTCGGCATTGCCTTTGGCGCACAAAACACGTTGGAAACCTTTCGTTATGTTGATAGCGGTTCGGACGAATTGTTTAGCAATCACTATCCGGTCGTTGGCGATTTCAATGGCGATTTGCTTGACGATATTTGCGTGATTGAGGATCCGGAAGAAAACGTGTTTGTGGCCTTGTCGCAAGGGCGCGATGGTTTTGCGGCCGCCAGTTCGTGGGCGTTTAAATACGGCTTGGAAACCAAACCAACGCGCGGCCAAGGCTGGACGGTTTTTGCCGCCGACGTGAACAATGACGGGCGAGACGATTTGGTGCAATTAACCGAATACACCGACGTGTGGGTGGCATACTCGACGGGTTCGAGTTTCCAGTCACCGTTCCAACTGGGTTATGCCGGTTTCCGCAACACGCCGGAGGGCCCGTGGCGGACGTTTGTGGGGCGGTTTGTGGATCAGTGATTGGGCAGCGCGGAAGAATTTATCAAGTTTCAAACTCGTTCTCTTCTTCAAAAGCTTCGATCGCGTACATGAACCGAATCATCTCGGATAGTTTTGCGACGCTTGGCCCGTTCAGATTAGTACCATACCGGGGATCGTAATGAACTACATAATCGGAGGCGAGTTTATACCCCCTATCGGGATCGTTCGAATAATAAAGACCGATTTCAAACGCCTTTTCGATAAGGAGCAAATTCCAATTCTTGATGATTCTTACCGGCCCCCATCGTTGTTGTTCATATTCGTTTTGAAATGCGCGTAGTTGGCGAAGCAAGGCTTCGGTCCGTTCGCGGTCGAGCGTCGGCTGAAACTTATCCAAAACCTTCAGCAGTTGCCTCGCTTGTTTAAATAATTCGGCTGCTTCGCCGACGGTTTTTCCTTTTCGAGAGACAGCCCGCGATGCCACCCAAATGGCGAACGCCATCAAACGCCCCGGATGCTGGCGGAACCATTTTTTCAAGACCGTCAAACGTGTTTGGTTGGCTTGTCCTTTGTCTTGAATTAGTTGGACAATCTCGAGGAGTTTTTCCGGTATATTGGTTCTCATGGTTCATTCGGGATTTCTTTTGAAAGAAGGTGATGTGAAATCTATGACGGCCAATTCCAAACATCGGTTCTGACGGTTTCATAGTTCGAGTTCAGGTCCGGTTGAAGGAGAACCAACGCGGCGATACGGCGAATCATTTCCGTGACATACTCCGCTTCCTGCATTGTCAGTCCGCGTCCCAGTATTTGTTTTTCCCGGTAACTCAGCCATTTCTTAATTACTTGATAGCCGCCGATAGTGTACTCCCACACTGCCTGCGGCACGTTTTCCCAATATGCGGTATCATTGAGGAAAACATCGAGTGTCCCATCTCCAAAACAAGCGACCTGTGTCGCATCTTTTGAAATTTCCTCCCTTAACTTCCCACGCCCCGGCATGCAGGCGCGATCTTTGCCAAAGTGTCCCCACCCAACAGTCAGGTCCAGTTCGCCTGTGTTTGGGTCAAGCGCGCCGCCGCCCACCTTACGGATGATGCCGAGAGTTCTAAGGCTGGTGTTTATTTTGCCGCATGTCACCCCCTCGACTGGCTTGTCCGTATCGAGCAGCGCGGCCACGCGGCGGCCCAACGCGGTGGAATCGAGCAGCGCTTTCTTTTTCGCGGGCAGCGGGATGCGCGGCCAGTCCTGCCGGATGCCGTCGGCATTTTCTTCCAGGTAGGACGAGCTATAGCCGATTGCCAGTGCGTGCATCCAGATCAATCCTGCCGTTTCAGCGTCCGCGTCTGGGTCTGGAATACTTAACTGGCGTAGATAATCGCGGCTTGCTTTAGAGAGATTCGCTTTGATCGTATAGTACGGCTCGGCATCGTCGAATACCGACAACTGGCCACCGGACGCCTTTGGTTGCTCGAATCCATCTCGAATGCGGATTGGAAAGCATGCATTATCCGGCATGATGAAATGATCGTCGCTCAAACCCGAAACATAATAACAAGGCATGCCTTCAGGCGAAGCCGAAGACCGAAACCGCGTCATGAAAAACGAATTTCCTTCCCAGCACTGCTTCCAATAAGTCGGACGGGGTTCGTTCCAAAGTGGCCGCACCGACGAATAATAACACCAAATGGTATCGAATGGCCGGATTGCATATCGCCTTAAAAGCGATAGATCAAATTGTTCCTCCGCCAGTACTTTGTTTCGCGTCAACTTGGCGTTGTATCGGGCGGCGTCTCTTGCCAATGAACCGATTATTTGCCGAACGGATTCCCAATCAAATTTCGGATCGAAGTAAGCCCGCATCCGCTTATCAAGAGCAGTCCGGTCTATGTCGATCAACGCTCCGCCGCGTTTTTCCATCAATCCGTTGGATGGTGGCACTTTACATATATCAATAACGCTGGGCCATTGTTTGTATGCTTCCGTCACCACAAAAGGCTGAAAACAATATCTATTAAATATGTCTTGTTCAGTCACTTCGTATCTAGAATTCAAGTCTTCCTGTTGAAGACTGGCGAGTACGTCTTGCCGTTTTGTAACACCCCAGTAATGTTGAAAGTGAACAGTCGGCGTTTTTGTCCGCTTTTCCTTGCGCACCATCAGGCCGATAGCTGTACCGACGCGGATGCCGACCGCTGTTTGTTCGGTTGAGAAAACGCTTGGGTCGGACTTACTATCGGGGGTCCGCTTTCCTGTCTCGCGGCTGTCGCCATTCATGCAGTCGAACCAGAGTTTGTCGAACTCGGCGAGAAATCGCTGGCGCATGACGACAAATGATGGATCACTGAGATAGGAGAAATTCGAGATATAACAAACAACACCCGTGCCGCTTTTGGCAATGCGGCGCTCGGCGATGCGGAAGAAGCGAACGTAGAGTTCATCAAGGTTGAACTTTTTGATTCCCCAGCCGTCTTTCTTGACCGGGGTGTTCAACCCCTCCTTGTATGGTTCGACCAAGCCGCCTTCCTCCTCGGGGCTGGTCCCGGCGAAAGCGTTGTAAGGCGGATTGCCGAGGATTACAAGAATCGGAGCTTTCTGCTTAACCTTATTCGCGGCGTCGCGTTCTTCCAACAGTTCTGGAAAAAGGGGGAGTTCGTTCTTGGGCTTCTCAAGCGGTTCCCATCCGGTTAACGCATTGGTCAGGTAAACGCCCACGCGTTGATCGCTTTCGTGATCGAGCGGCGCGCCAAGCAGGCGAAGCATCAGACCGAGTTGGAGGTGAGCGATGACGAAAGGCGCTGGGAGAATCTCGAACCCGAAGACGCGCTCCATAGCGGCGTGCTTGAGCTTTTGCGCCGTCAGGGCGCTGCCTCCTTTTTCTTCCAGTGTCTTGTAAATACGCTTAAGTGTTTCGACCAGATATGCTCCTGTCCCGCAACATGGATCAAGAATTACAACGCGGTCGTCAGCCAATCCATCGGCGATGTCCAGTTCCTCGCGCAATACGCGGTCCACGCGTTCGACCTGGTATTGGACGATTTCGGGCGGAGTGTACCAAACGCCAAGTTCTTTGCGTAATTCGGGATCATAGGCTTTCAGGAACGGCTCATAGAAATACTGGACGGCGTGCTCTTCTTCGAATTTCGAGAAGAATGCGGGCCGGTCAACTCGATTGAGCGCGGACCCTGCCCAGTCGAGGACTTCGGCGACTCTCAAAGGCTTAAGCTTTAGTGGATCGGCAATCTGATAGAAGAGGCTTTTGACCATAGGGACGTGGAGCGTCCATGCCGCGTTGTGCCACTCGAAGCGTGCCTTGGGCTGGTCCCAATGATCGCGGCTCCAGAGCACCCAAGAGGAGAAGACACCGTAGAAAAGTGTTTGAACCAACGTGGCCTGAAAGAAATGTGTTCCCTTATCGCCCGTAAAGGACATTCCAAGAGCTTCTTCAAGACTTTTTTTCAGCCCATCAAGCGCGGGAAGTCCAGCAGCAGCCTCGACACGATGGCGCGCCTCTCGAGCGTAGGAGGCTAGAAACCAAGCGAGGTCTTCAGGGTTGGCGAGGGCAGCTTCATAGAGCAAAACTCGGCGTAGGAAATCAAGAAGACGTTCACCTTGTACTTCGGCGGTTTTGCGAGGATGAGCCACGAGGTTATGAAAGCCAGTCTCGGATTCTGCTATGCGATAGGTTTCCAAGCGCAAAGGCTGGCCCAATGCATCACGTCCGATCAAAACAAAGTCGCGATAGTTCGTGACGAGAACGAGTCCGTAATGTTTCCAATATTTTGTGACTTGCTCCGTTTGAGAAGTAACAAAGGAATCGTCTTTCCACCCTTTCACTTCAATAACGCCGCGTTCGGGTGGCGCGCCTTCGATTGGCCGGTCGTCTTTTGAACGTTGGAATTGGTTCGCGGTGAAAAGGCCGAAGTCGGGCGATCCCGCGCCGGTGTTGGCTAGTTGGGCAACGGCGCGGACCTTGGGTTTGAGCTTCGCGCCCTCTGCATTAAGGAGCGTTTCAAGCGCAGCATAATAGGAAGTCTCTGCCGTAGCGCCGCCCGTTCGGTGGATTTCGGAAAGAGTCTTTAGGTAATTTTCGACCGGATGCATTTCCGCTCCCGTGGCGTTGTGCTCCCCAATCCAAAACCGAGGAGGGACACCATTAACTTGAATGGGCACTTATCCCCGTCAAAGTTGTAGGAGCGCAAGGGTTTCGGGAAAGGCGATTACGAAACGCGTTGGGTGAGTACGGCGGCGAAGGGAGCGCTGGGGATGCCTTCGCCACTGATGATCGTGACGCGGCAGCCAAAGCGCGCGCCGTTCGGTTGTGGGAAGCGAATATCGGAAAAGCTGGTGGGATTGGCGACGGGAGCGAGGTCGGGGAACGAGCCGGAGTTCAGGCCTTTTGCGGCGCGATATTCGTAGGGTTGAGGTTTGCGGGCGGGACTGGGAAGGGCGGGTGTCATTTCGACATAAAGACGATGACCCGCGACGGTGGCGAGCGTGTGCGTTGCACGGATGCTCAGGGTTGTATCGTTCGACGAGGGGAGAACGGTCAGCCCCGTTGGCGCGGCGGGCGGTGATTCCATGGGGGCGGAAGTTGGCAGGGGGGCTCCAGCGGCTTGGAGATACCAGGCGGCTTTGAGATAAACGGCTTGGCCGTTTGGGCCGTTGCCTTTGTTGTTTCGATTGGTTTTGAAGTACGCAGAGGCGTAGAAATCCCACGCTTGGCGCTGGGCATCGGTGAGGGTTTTCCATTGCTTGCTGGCTGTGGAGAAAAACGCGCGGGCAAGCAGTTGCTCGGTTGTCGAGGGAGCGTTCTTCTTTTCGCGTCGGTCGGCGATGACGGTGCCGTTTTTCGTGTTGCGAAAGTTGAAGTTGCCAAGGTCGCCGCTGATGGCGCCGAGAATGCCGGAGAGTTGAGCGGTTGCCATGAGGAGGATGCTCCTTGAGTTGTGGATATAGGAAAAGTGTCAAGGGAAGGTGGAATCGATGACTTTCTAGCGCGTTAATTCGCAAGGAGTGTTGCATAGGCGGGAATGGAATGCAGGACGCCGTGAACGGATTGGACAAATAGCTCAAGTTGGCTGGAAATGCGTAATTGGCGTGAGGGATCGCGTATAGGCCGTGTAAAGGCCGCGTGTAAGCCGCGTAAAGGCCCTTTTCCCTTGCCGTCGGTTTGCGCCTTGGACCTCACTGGTTTGCTATGAAGCCAGTCTCGTTAATCATTCCTGTGTACAACGAATCCGGGTCCGTGGCGGCGCTCGTGCCGCGGCTGGCCAAGGTGCTTGCCCAATTACCCGGCGGCAGCGAAGTCGTTCTGGTGAACGACGGATCGCGCGATGGGTCGGGCGAGGCGCTTGCCCAGGCGCTCGAAGGCTGCACCGAGCCCATTCGTCTCATGTCGCACGCGCGTAATCGGGGGTACGGAGCCGCACTCAAAACAGGCATCGCCCATTCAACGTGCCCGTGGATTGCCATCACCGACGCCGATGGCACGTATCCGCTGGGAAAATTGCCGCGCTTGCTGCGCGAAATGGACGGGGGAGCCACGATGGCCGTCGGGGCCCGCCGCCTGGGCGAACAACCCCTGGTTCGTCGCCCGGCAAAAGCGTTCCTGAACGCCTTTGCCTCGTTTTTGGCCGAATCCCCGATCCCCGATATCAACAGCGGTTTGCGCGTGTTCACGCGCGAGGCCGTGCTGCGTCACATCAAGCTGATGCCTGACGGATTTTCGTTCACCACGACGATTACAATGGCGCTGCTGGGCGAGGGCGAGCCGGTGGTTTACGTCCCGATTCGTTACCGCGCGCGCGTTGGCGAATCGAAAATCCGCCCCGTGCGCGACATGATGAATTTCCTGCTGCTCATTTGCCGCATGGCGGTGCTGTTCAACCCGCTCAAGGTCTTTGTTCCCGCCGCGCTGGTGTTCGTGCTGGCCAGCTTTTGCCTGCTACTCGCGAGATTGTTTTTGGCCGAGTCCGTCGGGGTTGCCACGACAATTGTGTTATTCGTCGCCGGAGTTCAGATGTTTGCTATTGGGTTGTTGGCGGATCTGATCAATCGCCGAAGATGAACCTTTTCGATGAAAATTACTGGATGGATCGAGCGTTGGCCATGGCGCGGCTGGCGGCCCGCCGCGGCGAAGTCCCGATCGGGTGCGTGATTGTGCTCGACGGCGCGTTGTTGGCTTCGAGCCACGATGGCAAAGAGCTGTTCGACGATCCGACCGCCCACGCCGAGATTCTTGCCCTGCGCTCGGCAGCCGAACGCCTGGGCGATTGGCGGCTCGATGGCGCCGAAATGTTTGTCACACTTGAACCCTGTCCCATGTGCGCAGGGGCGCTGCTCCATTCTCGGGTCAAGCGGCTGGTTTACGCCGCTTCCAATCCGCGCTGGGGTGCTTGTGGCGCGGACCCCAATATTCTTTCCAACCCCCGCTTCAACCATGCCGTGGAAGTGCTTGCGGGCGTTCGGGAGCAAAAAAGTGCGGATTTGCTGAAAGCGACCTTCCGTCAATGGCGCCAAGAGAAACAGGCTTCCGGCTAAAGCGCCCCAAAACAGACCAACTCAAGTTGTCGCACGGGACAAATTTTCCCGTTCAGAGACAAAACAAATCTTTTTCTCAGAATTTCATCCATTGGGGAGACCGAGGAGGTGGAGGGGGCGATTTGCTGTATCAAAAAAGGTCGTAGCGTTTTGCGTCACTTTCGAGATTGTTCGACGATAACGTTCAGCAAGTGCGGTATCGGGCCTTTGTTTTTCATGCCATCTCTGATTTAAAGCTATTATTAGCAATGATCTGCATAGCGGGAAACCGGTTTTTTTTGCCCAAAAAACAACCGAATCGATGTTCTGGCGCATCGAATTTCAAGGTCTCGATGTTAGAAAAAAAACGGCTGTACATGATGGAGACTATTGACGCCACCCATGCGGATGCGTCTAAATTTATAAATTCCGTTTGTTGCGAGAGAAAAATAGGCTGGCACGCATCTGGTATCAAATGTACGTGAAAGAGTTGGACGAGCCATACTTACGAATAATACTTGACGTGTATGGCGCCAACATGCAAGTGTGGATACAAGCCTGAATAGGGATTGCGAGTGCTTCTTGAGCTTTCCCTGCAAGAGAGAAATCAGGTGAGTTGAAACAAATACAAGCCACAAAGGCTTAACGACATGCCAGAGCTAGGGGCCGAATCGGTTCGGATGCGATAGGGTACAAACATACGGTAGTCGCGGGGTGATTTGCCGTCGCAACTTAATCGTACTCATATCCAATCTTACTTTCTATGCAAATGTGTAATTGACATGGGGTCAAGGGGAATTTACCTGCACAGCAAAGCATTCCGCTGTGCCATACCAACAAGGTGGTAATCAGTTTATGAGTGCTAACTTCTTTTCGGATGCTCTCAGACAGGCAATGGCCAACCGGCATTTCAACCAGGCACAACTGGCCGAGTTTCTCGGCGTTGATCCCGCCTATGTTTCCCGGTGGCTTAAGGGGTCGAGCCCTCGCATCGATCAGATGCGCAATGTGCTGACCACGCTGGGGTGGGAACTCGATCGTGCGCGTCCCGATTATGACCCCTTCGCCGATGCCATCACGAAAATCAAAGATACCCCGGATCCGCAGACGGGAAAAAAAATTGCCGAGAAGTCAACCGAGTACAAAAAACTCGATGATATCAAGGACTTGCTGGAAGGAGCGGCCGAGGCGCACAAGCGTCTGAGCCACGAGCCGGTACCGCTGTATGGCGGCATCAGCGCCGCGGACGGTGTCGTCTCGTACAAAGAATCGGACAAAGCGCCCGATTTCGATAGCCTGACCGGGCTTTACGGTCCGGTCGAGTACGCCGACAACGCGTTGTACATGCTCACGGTCAGCGGCAATGAACTGGCGCCGACATATCTTAATGGTGCCCGCTTGTTGCTGCGTCGCGTTCTTCAACCCAACGCGGTCCCAAACGGTGCCGAAGTCATTCTCGAAGCCGTGCGCAAACCCGGCAAGCTGCATCTGCGTCGTCTGGTCCGCGTCATGGACAAAGACGCCGGTCGTGTGGAGAAAGTCATCGGACTTCCCATGGTCGAAGGCCAGGAATACCTGTTCTTCAAACCACGTGAAGTCAAACTCCATTCGGTTGTTGTGGGAAGCATCAACACGCATCCCAACGCATGACCGTCTGACCACCGTTTTGCGAGAGATCCGAAGTCCGCCACCGAACCCCGCCGGTGGCGGATTCGCTTTTTGAGCCCATGAGCCCGGAATTTGCGTCGGCCGCTTTCAACGTCTTCCAAAAGGACCCCCATTCGGACTAACCATGCGATCCATTGGAACCCTGAGAGAAAAACAACACGCGCAAACTTTCGGCGATATCCTGTATGCCCATGGGATTGAAAACGAAATCGAGCAACAACCCGATCAGGCCTGGGCCGTCTGGGTGCTTGACGACGAACAGCTCGCCACGGCGCAGCAGCATCTGGCCGCGTTTTCGCAAAATCCCACCGATCCGCGATTCGCCCAGGACGCCGCTCGCGGACGTGAACGATGGCAAGCGAACCAAAAAAACGAAAAACGCAAGCGCGCCAATTATGTCGATGCCCGCACTACCTTTGCGCGCGCCAAAGCCGACCAACACGGTTTTCTCACCGTGGGGTTGGTCGTTATTTGCATTGGTACCTTCCTTGTGATCAACATCGCCAAGGCCGACCAACTTCAGGAATATTTCTTAATATCCACCAGCCTCAACACGTTCCTGCCAGAAATTCGTGCAGGCCAGTTTTGGCGCCTGCTCACTCCCATCTTTCTGCATTTTGAAATTCTGCACATCATCTTCAACGTACTTTGGCTCAAACAACTCGGTTTGCTGATCGAGCGCGTGCATGGAACATTGGTGCTCTTGGGCCAAGTGCTTCTGTTCGGCGTGCTTTCCAACCTGGGCCAGTACATCACATCCGGGCCGTATTTTGGTGGCATGTCGGGTGTTGTGTACGGACTATTTGGCTTCGTTTGGTTGAGGGGGAAATTCGACCGTTCGGTCCAATATGAAATCCCCAAAGACACCGCCATGCTGATGGTCGTGTGGTACGTGCTGTGTTTCACCGGTATCTTCGGAGGCATTGCCAACACCGCTCACACCGTCGGTTTTATCCTCGGCATGGCGTGGGGATACGCATCGTCGGGACATTGGAAACGATATTTACAGGGATGAAGGATGGGGGATGGAATTTTGTTCGCTCGCTTTCACAGAATAGAAACACTCTGCATCGCACCTTCGTTGCACGAAAATTCGTTTTATGCCCTAAATCATCGAAAAGATGGGTAACGTCGCTAGTTACACTTTGATGTCGAAATCCTCTCCGTTCATTCTCCGCTTGCCCGCTGGAGCTATAGCGAAAGCGGGTGCCTCCGTGGTTTGCTTTTCATTCTTCTTCGGCTGCCTCGGGGGCGCTTTCTTCCCATGCGGCGAGGTCGAGTTTCGCCTGTTCGATGGCTTTCAGGTAATCGTCGATGTCGGTCACATTGAGCAAATGCGTCTTGAGTAATTTGGCCGCGTGAAATCCGCGCAGGTATTGCACCGCGTGTTTGCGGAATTCGATCACGCCGCGCGGGCCTTTGCGTTCGAACATGATTTGAACGTGACGCGCAACGGTATCGAGGCGCTCCTCGGGCGTGGGGTCCGGCGGTTCGGGCTGGCCCGCCAACCGTGCGCAGATTTTCCCGAACAACCACGGGTTACCCATGGCGCCACGACCAATCATCACCCCATCGACGCCGGTTTCGCGAAACATGCGCACGGCGTCGTCGGCGGATTTCACGTCGCCGTTGCCAATCACGGGGATTTTGACGACTTTCTTCATTTCGCCCAAAATCGACCAATCGGCCTTGCCGTCGAATTTTTGCTCGCGTGTGCGACCATGGATGGCGATGGCGTCGAGACCTTCTTCTTCGGCCAGGTGCGCGATGACAAAGGCTTCATCGCCATACTTGTCCCATCCGGCGCGAAATTTCACGGTGAAGGGCACGGTGAGCGCCGCGCGCATTTTGCGGAAGATTTCACGAACGAGATCGGGCTCGCGCATCAACGCGGACCCACCCTTCTGGTTCACGACTTTGTTGACCGGGCACCCCATGTTCAAGTCCACGATGCTCGCTCCGGCGTCCTGGATCATGCGCGCCGATTGGGCCAATGCATCCGGGTCGGAGCCGAAAACTTGTGCGCAAATCGGTTTTTCGCTGTCGTCCATGTCGAGCAGGTTCCAGCACCGGTCTTTGCCGCGAATCATGGCTTCGCTGCTGACCATCTGAGTGAACACCAGCGGGCAGCCTTGCTCGCGGCTCATGGCGCGCCACGCGCGGTCGCTGATGCCGCACATGGGAGCGGGCAATACCGGTGGCCAGAATTCGTGCTGGCCAATGCGGAGAGGTTTCACCGAAAGCGCGGGCTCGGCAGGGGTTTGGTTTACAGAAATCGAGGTGATGCTGGTGGTCATAAGGGGCAAAAATCCTTCTTGTTGTCTGGCGCGGAAAGCCTCCACGGGAGGCTATCCCCTGGCAAGCGGAGGTTTGTAGTGAGGGCGAGGAGGTTTGCTTTTTGCCAAGCGCCCGGTTTTTTTGCTGGTGTCGAGCGGGGGCGTCTGGTTCGCTGCCATCCAGTTTTGGTCAGCGGCTTTTTTCAGCCGCGGCATGATTTTTCGAGGATGCTGGATTGATGACGACATTGACGTTTTCTTCGCCCGAAATCGCGGCGCGTGTGGCCGAATGGTCTGCGGAACCGTTCGACGCTAAAACCCGCGAGGAAGTCGGCGCGCTGGTTGCAGCAGAAGATACCAAGGAACTCGAGGAGCGTTTTTATCGCACACTCGAATTCGGCACGGGCGGTTTACGTGGCCTGATGGGTGCAGGTACCAACCGCATGAATAAACCCGTGGTAGCGATGGCAACCCAGGGGCTGGCAAATTATGTCCGCGCCAACGCGGAAAAACCCGGCCCTTTGCGTGTGGCGATTTCCCACGATAGTCGCAATCAGTCGCGCGAATTCGCCGAAACGGCGGCTTGCGTGCTGGCTGCAAACGATATTATTGTGCACTTGAGCCCGGAAATTCGCCCGACGCCGTATCTTTCCTTCGCGTGTCGTTACCTGGGATGCCACAGCGGGATCATGGTGACGGCCAGCCATAATCCGAAGGAATACAATGGCTATAAGGTTTACTGGGACGACGGTTCGCAGGTCGTGCCGCCCCACGATACGGGCATTATTCGCGACGTGGAACAAGTAACGAACCTGGCGCAGGTCAAACAACTCGATTTCGACGATGCTGTTGCCAAGGGCCTGATTCAGATCATGGGCAAGGACATCGACGAGGCATTTTTGGCCGCAGTAAAGCTCCAGCGTCTCGATCCCGCCGTTATTGCCGCGAATCCAGTGAAGGTCGTCTTTACCCCGCTTCATGGCGTGGGCGGTACGATGGTGCCGGATGCGTTGGCCGATTGGGGTTTTACGCACGTTTTCCCGGAAGAAGAGCAAATGAAGCCGGACGGGAATTTTCCGACGGCGGCTTCGCCGAATCCCGAGGAAGGCGCGGCGCTGGAACGCGCGATCGAACTGGCAAAACGCGTAGGCGGCGAGTTGGTACTTGCCACCGATCCGGACGCCGACCGCCTGGGCATTGCCGTGCTGCACGAGGGTGAGTATCGCCTGCTGACGGGTAACCAATTGGGCGCGTTGATAGGCGATTATCTGTTCGCGCGTCGCAAGGAACTGGGTACGTTGCCTGCCAAAGCCGCTGTTGCTTCGACGATCGTCACAACGCCGTTGCTGGGACAGGTGGTTCGCAGCCACGGTGGTTTGTATGCGGATGTGTTGACGGGTTTCAAGTGGATCGCCGATCAAGCACGTAATTGGAAGGCCAAGGACCCGGAAATCGAGTTTCTCTACGGCACGGAGGAATCTTACGGGTTTCTGGTGGGCGATCATGCGTTCGATAAAGACGCCGTGGTGGCCAGTTGCGTGACCGCCGAAATGGCCGCGTGGGCCAAGAGTCGCAAGATGACACTGGTCGATTATCTGGAAACGTTGTATCTGGCCCATGGGCCTCGCCTGGAATGGCAGAAGTCGGTCGTCATGCCGGGCAAAGACGGCGCCGAGCGTATCGCGGCTCTGATGGTGACGTTGAAGGAAACTCCGCCAGGTGAAATCGCGGGACGCAAAGTTGCCCGCCGCACACGCATCGACGTGGGCGAAGTGTACGATGGCCAGACCGGCGAAAAAGTCGGCGCGTGCGATCTGCCTAAGAGCAACGTGGTGATTTTCGATCTGGAAGATGGATCGAAAGTTGTCGCTCGCCCGAGTGGCACCGAGCCGAAAATCAAATTCTATTTCTTCCTGGTTGGGAAACGCCCCGCAGACATCGCAGGGGTGCGTTCAGCGCTCAAAGAACTCGACGCGCAAAAACCCGCGTTCCAGGCGGCGTTCCTTGAAGCCGTTGGGGCGAATACTTGATTTTGAAGATCAATGGGCCGCGGTAGGTGCGTTTCATCTCCGCGGTCAGTTTAACAATATGGAGGGTCATGATGTTAACCTACGCGACATTGAAAGACCAAACGGTAACCCTACGTGGCACATTGATTCGGTTGCTGGAAAGTGAAGCCGACAAGGCCGACCGAATTCCAAACGGGTGGAAAAATAACCTGCGTTGGCATGCAGGTCACATGGTGGTGACGCCACGATTGCTGACGTTTGGTTTAATGGGCGAGCCGCTCGGTGTGCCCGATGAATACCGCAAGTGGTTCGGCAAAGGTTCGAGCCCGTTTGAATGGGGCGATGCCACAATTCCTTCGTTCGAGCAATTGGTGACCGAGATCAAAGAACGCACCGAGCCGCTGTTCGATACATTCGAATCCCGCCAGGACGAAGCATTTCCAAAACCGTATGAAACGTCGGCGGGCGTAACATTGACGACACCAGCCGAGGCACTCAACTTCAGCCTCGCGCACGATGGCATTCACATCGGGTTGATACTGGCACTGAAACGTGCGCTGAAATAACAGAGAGCATCGTTGAACTTTTAAAGCACCCGGGCGGCTTCGATTGAAGCCGCCCGAGTTGTTTTCGGCGCCTGCATGGGGGTCACTTCAGACGACCGACATAGGAACGCCAAGTACCTTCCGGGTGGCTCCGGAAACCGAGCGCTCCCAGTTTTGTTGGTGGCGAAGTGAAGCTCGCACCCGTGGAGGGAGCAAACCACAGTTCGCCATATTCGGACAATTGCACGAGGTCTTCGATTCCGTCACCGTCCATATCGCCGGCGAACAAATCCCATCCGTTGTTGAAATAGGGAGCATACTTGAATCCAAGCCATCCCCATCGCGTCGGCGGGCTGAAGCCTGAACCGGTGGACAAGGCCACCCAGGCGTCGGTGTACGGCGTAACGGTGAGCAGATCGTCTTTGAAGTCGTTGTTGAAATCGCCAATAACGATTCCATATCCCGGATTGACGGCATCTCCCCGGTCGTATTGGAAGCCAAACGTTCCCCAATTGGCGGGCGGTTGGAAGTTAACCCCAAAACACAGGTGCACGATGACCTGACCGGTGGAGCGTACTTCGACGATATCGTCGTGGCCGTCGCCGTTCATGTCGCCGCTGCCAACCCAGTCTCCATTATTGGGATCGTAAATCACCCCGGCTCCCGGCGAGTTCATTGCAGGTGGAGGAATGACGGCTCCCAGGTTGAATCCCGTCCAGATATCGCCGAATTGGGTGATTTGAGCAAGATCGGTGAAACCATCGCCGTTGTAATCGCCCGGCACGGCAATCCAGCCGCCGTTTTCGACGTATAAGTAGCCGGGCGCGGTTTTGAATGTCCCGGCAAAGGATTGATTGCCTGTGTTGAAGGTGATCCACGCTTCGCCATATTGAGTGACAGTGAGCAGTTCGATCAACTTATCGCCATCGAAATCGCCACTGACCGTTTCCCATCCGAGCCCGGCGTCGTGCAGGAATCCGAGGGCTCCCCATTTGAGCGGTGGAGCCATGGAACCCAGCAGGTTCATCGATCCCCAGGCTTCGGTCCATTGTGTCAGGCAGAGAATGGAATCGGGTGTGGTTGGAGTGACGGTAAGCGGTCGCTCGACCGTGTTGTTGAGTAAGTTGGCATCACCCGCTTTGTCGGTCCAGGCGCGAATCACGTATTCGCCGGGCGTATCGATGCTTTCAGGCTGGATGGAGATTTCCACAAAACCGCCCGCCGGAATAACGGGGGTCGTCCGACCGTCCACGAAGACGTTGGTACCACCTGCCGTATCGACCATCACCAGTAGGTCGAAGAATGAATCGACTTGGCCTGCGTTATAGACGACGACCGTGGGCATAAAGACTTCGTTGGCTTCGATCGTTGGCGGAGGCGAGATGAAACCCAGTGCGGAACCATCGATTTCGCGCACCTGGACGCTGACCGACGCGCGGTGCGTTTGCGTGGGATTGCTACCCGAGGTGGCACCCAAAAATGCCAGGTTGGTAGTGAACGGTGGAGCGCCCGCGTCGACTGTCAACGAGACGGAAACAATCGTATCGGCAAAGGGGTCCAACGCAACGTTCGGTGGATCGACCGAAATGGGCCAGCCAAGAGGATTGGTTGCTTCCAAGTTGAAAACGTCCGGCGTGTCGCCCCAATTGCGCACGTTAAACGGCATATTTACCTGCACGCCTCGGTTAGCGCGGATCGATTGGGGCGGTGTGACGGCAACCGTGGGAATCACAACGAGATGCAAGATGTCGCTGGTTGCCTCGTCGGTTACCAGAGTGATTTCATCCACGGTGTTGGGTGCGACATCGGGTGGAATCGTCACCTCGAGCGACATGGTGATGTCTTGCTCGGGATCGATCAACACAGGAGAGACAAAATCGATTCCTGGTGTGATTGTCCATCCCATCGTATCGACGTAATTGATGGTGCTGAGGTGCGGAACGGCGTCGGGGTTCGTTACCGTAAAGCTCAACGTCTCGCTATGCCCGGCGGTGGTGCGAAGAAAATCGGTTCCCAGCCAGAACGCCCATGGTTCCAGAAGTTTCCGCAATGCAGCGCGCAGACGGTCTTGGATGGCTTGGGAAATGCGACGTTTGTGCGGTGGAACGGCGGACGGATTTGAGGGGTCGGGTGGAAAATCGACAACACCGTCATCGTATGCTTTCTCCGACGCCCGATACGCTTCCCACTCGGAATAGTGATCCCAGAATTCGCAATGTGTCCAGTAACCCGGGTTGCTCGACATGCAACTGATGATTTGTTGTGCGTGCGTCAGTTCGTGGATTTTTGTCGAGGCAATCAACCCGGGGCCATCGGTGAAGTCGGAGGGATGCAGTTCGATTTTTACGTTGGTTTTCGTTCCCGAGGTGGTGCCGTAAGCGCCTTTACAATCGGGGTTGTAGGTGATCGTCGTGTTGGGCGGATGGGGAATGTTGTAATCGCGGTCAACGTCTTCGATGATTTGGTTGCATTCTGTCGTCGCCAGGGACGCCCACAAAACTGCGAGTTGAGCCCATTGGTTGGCGGATGCGTTGTCGCCACGCGCGCGTGCTTCGGCTTCGTATCCACGGCAACGTTGGTGACCATTGATTTCGTCCTGGACGTTGTTGATTTTTTCCTGAATGGCGCGTTTTTGTTCATCCGTCGGTTTGGTAGGTGCGGCACCGGCAACATTTGAACTTGAGATCATCAGGAGAAAACCAGCCGCGAGTGCATAAGCTGTTCGATGAATTTTCATGGCTGTTCCTCCTTATTAATTTGGATCGTCAGATCGACGGAATTGGAAACAATTTTCCCGAGCCAGACATCCATTCCCGTCGCGGGGTGCGTATTCTGATAAACAGCCTGGATCGTATAGACTCCGGGGGTTGAAAAATCGTAATGCCCGCCGTTCAAGTTGAAGTTTTTAAACACCGATTGTCCCTGTTCGAGTGAAACAAAGTCCGCGTCCTCGGGCACGACGAGTTCGTATTTGGCGTGGGCTTCGACCGGAAGGCCATCGGGTCCCGTGACGCGGAACGCAATCACGGCGTCGGGATCGTTTTCCTGCCCGACACCGGTCGCTCCATTCAGCCAAAGTGCCTGCGCTCCGAAATTTCGGACAGACACGTGACAGCGAATGTCCTCGCTGGGATCGTAGATGTCGGTTCCGTCGTAAAATTCACGGTCGAGTTGTAAGTTGATATCGAGATCGGGCTCCGGTGTGGAAACGATCACTCGATCAATGAACAAACCGAGCGTGTTTGGATCGGAAAACGCGTGGAAGCCCATCGAATAATCGCCCGTGGTGGGCGCCGCGAACGGCATCGTCGTGGTGGCTTGCTCTCGATTGGAAACCAGCATTGGCGGAACCACTGCTGGCTGCAAAACATTGGGCGACGATTGCGATGTGGATAAATACACATCGAGCGAATGGATCAACGCATCCGAGGTAACGCGATGAGTGAAGGTCAGTTCGTACGGCAACGAAGCATCGAGCGAAATCACGGGTGAAAATGCCCAATCGTTGCAGGCCAACGTAGGTCCGGAAACGATGCGAAGACATCCTCCGCCTCCGCCGCCGCCAATCGGACGGGCAATCCATGTTCCATCGCCGTTGATGTCTTCCGTCACCCACCCCGCTGGTAATACGGGAGGAAAATCGGAATCGCAATCATCGTAGTATATATACCGTCCCTCTTGCCCTGGCGATTCGCCTGTCAATGCGAACGCCAGCGCAAACACCCCCAACATGCGCACCATGCCACTTTTCATGGGTGGAGTACCTCCATCTAAGTATTTTTCGGGGGCATTGATCGATTCATGCAACGATGGGCAAGGCATCTCTCTCTAATGAGACGGCGTGCGGGAGAGAAGATTTCCCAGATCCATTCACACTGCGGCATTGTGCACCTCGAATGCCAAAGTGTGGCAGATAAGTTCCCACCATCGCATGCGACAAACCTTGATTGTGAATATAGAATTCAAGGTTGCCGAATTCATTTTTATTTACGGTCGAAAGTTAACAAACCATTGATAAACTGTCAATCGCTTAAGGGTCAAATGACGGGGTAGCTCGGTTGAGATTCGCCTGTGGCGAGAAAATACGATTTGCCTTCGACAAAAAATTGCCGATCCTTTGCAAGTTTCCCATTTGGAGGTATCAATGATGGAATCTGCTGAATCGAAACAATATGTGGTGAATTATCTGGAGTGGGTTTTCGGCGGCGAGGCGTTCGAGTTTCCTTCGTTGCTAACGGGTCGGTACGCAGGAATTAAACACGATGCATTTCTTTCGTTTTTCGTGCGTGTTCAACAGCGATTGCAGTCGTGGAACGTTACGGAAACGCGCGTTGTAGAACCGCGTGTTGGTATTCCGTTGATCGAATCGGCAGTGTGGGAAAAGTCGCCCCAATTAATCGCGTGTTGGGAAGTGCTGCTGGCGTATGCGCTCAATCCTCAATCGACTTTTAACATCGAACCCAACCATGTGCAATCAATGAAGGAGTTGAATGCTCTCGATCTGTTTGTTCTCAACTATATTTACACACATTATTTTCCGGACCTTCTTTTTGGATATGCGAAAAATATCGGCGTCGCGCTGAAGAAAAAGTATGCACTGGATTTGACAGACACAACACGATCTATACAAAAATTATTTCGATTATTTTTAATCTTCCCTGGCAACAATGTTGATTTTGGCTCTCAGATCACCCGGTATCCAGAAGTCATTCACACCGAATTCGAGAACGCCTATTTAACTTACTTCGGCAGAGAATTTTCGCAGATGTTGTTTGGAGAAATTTCTCTGGAGCAACCCATGGCAAGCGGCGCCCCAAAGTAAAATGATGACACCACAGGGGTTTCATCGATTTGAACGCTGAAAACTTTCCCGCACGTTTCGTTCGCAATTGGAATTGATACGTTGGTTTCAATCGTGGTAGGATTCAATGATACCAATTCGATTGGATGGAGAATAAAAATGAAATGGTTATCCATTATCATCGTGTTGATGTTCGTGGGAGCATTTGCATTCTGGTGGTTCGGAGACGATTCCGCTTCCTATGCCGGGACATCGTTGGGACCTCCCAAGGCATTCGTGAAAGCCGCAGTGGCGGGCGATTCTCGAACGGCAGCCGATCAATGCGATCCATCGATTGAGAGTCAGGCAATCGATGTGGCAAATAAACTGGCCGCGGAAGGTGTGGAATATCGCGCCGTGGCATTGAAGGAAACCGAAGGCGGAGGCGCAGGCGTGACGTACACAGCGCTGGTCAACGGCAAGTTTCTTACGATCGGCGTGGTGGAAGACTCCGAACGTCCGGGTGAATGGATGATCACGTTGCTTGATTTCGGCGGATAGGGGCAAAATGGCCTCCAGCCTTTGTTTGAGTCACCGTTTTATGACCAACGACATGCAAGGTCAAAATCCCCCTTGGCCTTGCGTCCGGAGTTTAGCTAGGGTTGGTAACTCACCACCCGCGCTGCCGCATCCCATCGGTTGGAGCGGGATGTTGAACCAGCATTTTGACGTAAAGAAGGGTATATTCTGTGGCCGCTCAGACCTTCGATTTTGAAAAACCCATCGTAGATTTGCAATCCAAGCTCGACGAGACGCGTCGTCTGGCCGAGGAAGGCGATGAGAAAGCCCTCCGTTCGGTTGCGAAGCTCGAAAAGGACTTGGAAACCACCAAATCCGAGGTTTACGCCAAGCTGACCCCTTGGGAGCGCGTGCTTTTTGCTCGTCAGAAGGATCGCCCGCGCGCCCTGGATTACATCCATGCGATGACGACCGAGTTCGTTGAGCTCCACGGCGACCGCGGTTTTGCCGACGATAAGGCCATCGTGGCCGGAACCGCTCGGTTCCAGGGTCAGCCGGTTGTCGTGATCGGCCAACAAAAGGGCAAAGACACGAAGGAAAACGTGATGCGGAATTTCGGCATGATGCATCCCGAAGGGTACCGAAAGGCCCTGCGGGTGATGCGTCTGGCGGATAAATTCGGCATGCCGATCATGATTTTCGTCGATACACCCGGCGCGTATCCCGGGGTAGGCGCCGAGGAACGCGGCCAAGCAGAGGCCATTGCGTATAATATCCAGGAAATGGTTGGACTGAAGGTGCCGATCATCATGGTGGTTATCGGTGAAGGCGCCAGCGGCGGAGCGCTCGGCATCGGCGTGGCCGACCGGGTGCTGATGTTGGAAAACGCATGGTACTGTGTGATTTCCCCCGAAGGTTGCGCGGCGATTTTGTGGAAAGATTCAACCCCTGAATCGTGTGCCCGCGCCGCCGAGGCGCTGAAATTGACGGCACCCGATCTCCTTCGTCTGAAAGTGATCGATGAAATTATCCCGGAACCGCTCGGGGGTGCCCATCGTCATCCGGAAGAAACGTTCGCAAACGTCGAAACGGCCATTGCGAAAAACCTCGCCGAGATCGGCAAGTGGAAGACGGACAAGTTGCTCAAGGAACGCTTTAATAAATATCGTATCATGGGTGTGTATCAGGAAGACTGATGAATTCCCGTCGGTAACCCCGACCACCAACCGCCGCGAGGGCGAGGTGCCATGGAACTATTGATCAAAAACGCCACGGTCGTCACGGACGGCATCGAATTGCTGGCCGACATCGGTGTATCGGGCGGCAAGGTGGTATATCTGGGGCGGCTGCCCGAGGCCACTGCCAACGAAATCATCGACGCCACGGGGAAATTCATCCTGCCCGGGTTGGTGGATTTGGGCATTTCGCTGCTGGCGGAAAACGAGTTCTGTCCCCTTTCCAATCAAGCCATGCTCGATCTTTCGGCCCAGGCGCTTTCGGGCGGCGTGACAACAATTGTCAAAGCGCATAGTTGGGAGGAAAATCGGGATTTCACCGATTCCCAGTCCGAACAAAGCAAACAGGACGAGGTTTGCGCATTTGCCGATTTCGCCTACCACTATTTCATCTCGGACTGGTCGGAAAACCGCCGCCGCCATTTGAAAACAGCCATCGCCAGCGGCCAATTGGCCTCGGTTTGGATTGCGCGCACGGGATTGGCGTCGGCGACTCCTGGCCCCGCGCTCTTGGCAGGCGTTCTGCGCGAGTTGACCGACAACGTCGTTGCATTCACCTCGCTCAGCGACCCGATTCTGGAAGCCTATTATCGCAATGAAATCCGAGGCAGCGGCAATACGACTCCTCGAAATTACCCGCAATTTTTCCCCGAATCCATCGAAGCTGCCACCTTGCGCACCATCCATGCGTTGGCGGCACGCTCGCTTTCCTCGCGCCTCGTTATTCTTGGCCTCAGTAGCCTCCAAGCGATTGCCGAATACCAGAAATTACGCGAACAAGGCACTCCGCTGATCGCGGGTGTCAAGCTTCCTCACTTGGCTCTCAGCTCGGAATTGATCGAGGAAGAATCCTGGATAGGCGGATTTCCACTCACCTGGCCCCCCTTACGCGGTCGCGCGGATCAACAAGCTCTCTGGGCCGCTCTCGACGCGGGGCTTTTCAACCTTGTAACCTCGGGGCATCATCCTCTCCCCATCGCCGACGTTCGCCAAGCCAGTTCCGATGTTACACGCGCTCCTATTGGGTGTGCTGGCATTGCCCACCTGCTGCCGCTGGTGTACTCCGAAGGCGTCGCCAAATGGCGCCTGACGCTCGAATCGCTCAGCATGAGCGCGTGCGCCGATCCCGCCAAACTTGCCGGGCTCTACCCCGCCAAAGGCAGCCTGCAACTGGGAAGCGATGCCGACATTATCCTCTTCGATCCCAGCGCCGATTGCGACCTGCCCGATGCAGGCAACGGCTGGCACGCCGATCCCTTCGTGGGCATGCCGTGCAGCGGAGCCATCGACCGCGTTTATCTGCGCGGCGCGCTTGTGTTCAGCGACAGCAATCCCGTCGGTCAACCAACCGGACGATACCTGGACAGGCGGGTGTCATTGGGGTAATCAAACCTCCTACTCGTATCCTTTACCCATGTATAAAATCTCCGCGCATCGTTTCCACGGATTCTCCGGCACCGTGTAATCATTCGACCCATCACGCGTAGCACGCGCCCACGCGATTGCCGCTTCAAAAAAATCCTCCAGTTTTGTATTTTCCCATCCTCGAGCGCACCGCCCAAACATTTCAGGTGGATTGAGCCTATCCTCCTCAGCCGCTGCTGCGCGGTCCGCCGCCAACGCCTGGACAAATCGAATAAAGGAATCCTCGTCCACTACCTCATCGAGGCAATCATTCAAATCGTCGCACATCGATTGCTACCCCTTCGACTCATTTCGCTCTGTTTTCACGTCCAGCTCCGGAAGAAGTTCTCAAACGCTGGGATTTCACACAACTGTGGCAACCCGACAACCCCAACGCTCGCCATGCTTCTCGAAAGCAACAAACGAAACTTCAACGACCAAACCATCGACAGCGCGTTCCCGACCTGCTGCCTCGGACTGCGCACTGGATTGAGAGAAACAGACCGAAAAAAACTCCAAAAGTCGCAAAAAATAGGGTTGCATTCCGCCCCCAGCTAGAGCTACCAACTTGGCTCCCAACGGAAGCGGAGACAAAAAATCCACTTCCACCGAGCGAACAAAATTTGCTCCTCCATAGCTCAATCGGTAGAGCGCCGGACTGTTAATCCGTAGGTTCTTGGTTCGAGTCCAAGTGGGGGAGCCATCTTCCTTCCAAAGCAGAACTTCCCTCTCTCGCAGGCTCTCCGGGC
>CAZOKZ010000020.1:0-31239 GCA_964580585.1 uncultured Candidatus Sumerlaeota bacterium
GCGACGGGTCTGTCGCGTTCGTATTGATTCGCTCGAATCATTGAATCGATTCAGTTCCCCGCCGGTTAATTGATCGGCGGGGACTTTTTTTATTTTCCGAAACTTCTCATCTCCTCGGAGCGAGCGCGCGATGAACCAATTGAGCGAATGGATTCAGGGGTATTTGGGGATTGGAGCTGGGGATCAGGGGAAAATTCTCGCAACGTTAGTCGTGCTCGTTTTATTCTGGGCGCTTCGTCGAGCGATTTTGCACTTTGCTCAGCGCCAATTCGACGATGTGCGTGTCTTATATCGGTGGCGCAAAAATTCGACCTATACCACTGTCACCCTGACGATTTTTTGCATCGGCTGGGTATGGCTCGGAGAAGTTAGCTCGCTTTCCACGTTCCTGGGATTGCTTTCTGCGGGGTTGGCGATTGCTCTCCAGACGCCAATTGTGAATCTGGCCGGTTGGTTTTTCATCATGTGGCGGCGCCCGTTTGAAGTCGGCGACCGCATCCAGATCGGCGAAACGCGCGGGGACGTGATCGACTTGCGGATTTTCATGTTTACCATGATGGAAATCGGCCACTGGGTGGATGCGGATCAAAGCACGGGCCGGATCGTTCACATTCCAAACGGCAAAGTCTTTTCCGAACCGGTGGCGAATTATTCGAAGGGGTTTCAGTACATCTGGAATGAACTTCCCGTACTGATAACGTTTGAGAGCGACTGGCGTGCGGCGAAGGAAATCCTTCAGGAAATTGCGAACAAGCATTCGGAGCACTTGTCCGAGGAAGCCGCCGAAAAAGTGCGCGAAGCTTCGAATCGGTTCATGATATTCTACTCGAAACTCACGCCGATTGTTTACACCAGTGTGCAGGACAGCGGCGTTTTGCTGACGATTCGGTTTTTAGGGGAACCACGTCGTCGCCGTGCGGCATCTCAGGCCATTTGGGAGGATATTCTGGATGCGTTTGCCGAACGACCCGACATTGATTTTGCCTACCCAACTCAACGTTTTTACAATAACGCGACGGAAGGAAAAACCGGCCAGATTCAGCCATGGCAGGGGAAAAACTAGGGGGGAACTCTCAGTGTTTGTCGTCCGCCCGTGTGATAATCACCCGTCCCGTGAAGTCTGCGATGGCCACTTCTCCCGAATCAAGAATGCACAAATCAATCGGTTCGGTGGCTTGGGCCAATGTTTGGCGTTCTTTCCACGTATGATCGGTTGGTTGATATTCCATTACCCGAATACCGACCTTTCGCTCGCAGACATATAACAATCGGTTCTCCCAGACGACTTTCTGCACCAGGTTTTCATCTTGTTGGGTGGGAAAGTTGCGCATGGGAATAAACGTTTGAGACATCAATTCTTGTGACAAGGGAATGTACTGGACGATTTGAACGCCCTCCACGCGATTGGTGAAGAAAATATTACGTCCATCGGAATCCACGGAATCGCAGTATCCACGAACCGGCCACGAGGCCAGACGATGAGGTCGGGTTGGATCGCTGACATCGAGTACCGCCATGCCCAATTCATGGGAATCCGCAACCAGCAGCGTTGTATCGTTCAAAAACGCGACTTGGCGAGCAAATGTCACAAACGGATAGCGACCCGAAAGCCGTGGCGTTTCCTCACCGTTGGGACGAGTGTAGATTGCGACACCTGCGCCGCTTTCGGCCACGGCAATCACATCGCCGCGAACCGCGACTCCGCACGGGATTCCTTCGACGGGCCAGGAGAGGCGCACGGCATAGTTCATTCCTTCGCCGCGCGGTTCCACAACACGCAAGGCGTTGTCGCGACCCGCCAGCAAAACGGACCGATCGTCCCAGGCACAGACGCTCATGGTTGGCCAATCCTGCCGGATGAGAAGTGAATCGCCAAGAGCGGGCGCCTCCGGATCCACCCACCCGACGCCTGCTTTGCCCAGTCCCACCCAGAGCAATCCATGGACTTCCGTGACGCTGAGGACTGGCGCGGGTAGGGGGATTATCTGGTCTTCGGCGCGTAGATTCACCCGCGCGGAGATCAGAATCAGAAAGACGCACAAAACGAGTTGCAGCCAGTCGGACAGGCACTCGAACCGGGATTGGCGTTGACTCCCTACGCGGGCGCCGTAGCGTTTGAGGACTGTTGGATTGACCAACCTTTTCACCGTGCGAGCCTTCGTGCGGATTGACTACCGGAAAGAATCCCTATCGTGACAACTCCCTCGCGGCAACCGGTACCTGTGGCGCTCGGCATGTGTTTGTTGAATCTGCTGATACCCGGGGCGGGTTATCTGGCCGCACGCGACGTTCGGCGGGGAGTTTTTCTTTTTCTTCTCCTGAATGGTGTCTTTTTTCTGGGGCTGGCATATGACGGCTATATGTACGTTCCACCGTTTTCCCGCTCGAATCCCGCGTTCAACATCGTCAGCCTTCTGATTTTCATCGCCGAAGCGTGCCATTTGGGCGGAACGGCCCTCCTGATCGTTGCCGAAAAGATTGGCGGCGCGCTGGGAGGGATTCTGGTTCGCAACCCTGGGGGGGCATATTCCGATATCGGGACGTTGCACTTTGTGGTGGGAGGGATATTGAACTATTTTGCAACGGTTCGACTGTGGGATTTACTGGCTGGGAATGTGGAAGAGGATCATTCCGAGGCATCGGAGCCGGAGCCGTCCACCCAGACGGATGCCGAAAAGGAGAACGCCAAATGATGCCAGGAATCGTATTTCTTTTTTCTGGAATTTATCTGACGTTTATCGTCAGTTTGGTCATATCCTTGCTGGAGTGGAGTACAGAGAAGGGTTTAGCAAGGAATACTCTTCGAAGATGGTGTAAATTTCTGCTCGGGTTAGTAATTTTGGGAATACTTGTGCAGATATTTACATGGCTCGGATAACCAACACGGCTCCAAAGGGAATTCACGGGGGTGCCTTCACTTTGGAACGACGAACCAACCGATTCGATGGGTTTCACAGCTACTTCTTGTGAAAACACTGCCTGGCTCAAACCTCTTGAAGCCTGGTAAGCCTCTTGAAAACCTTGAAAGGAGCAAGTTAAGTCAGATGAAGAAACTTCACGGCTTTACTCTTATCGAACTTCTGATCGTGGTGGCCATTATCGCCATCCTTGCCGCTATCGCGGTTCCGAACTTCCTGGAAGCCCAGGTCCGTTCGAAAGTCTCACGTGTTAAGGCTGACCAACGCTCGATGGCGACCGCTTTGGAAGCCTACTATGTTGACAACAACCTGTATCCTGACCACGCTGGTGGTTCGGACCTCGTTGGTACGTCGGCTGACTCGATGACCGATGCGGCGAACGGCGATGATACACTTCCATCTCGCACATTCCGTCTGATCAACGCCGATGCACCGAACCTGGGCACGTTGACGACACCTGTTGCGTTCATCACGCAATACTTCTCGGATCCGTTCGCAGATACCCGCGGCCGTACGTTCCGTTACTTCCAAAAACGCCAAGGCTGGATTCTGGGCTCCTTTGGCCCGGACGCTGACGAACTTCTCGATGGCGACCTTGGCTGGGGTGTTGGTACCTGGAGCATCAGCGACACCGACGCAGCAAACAGTATCGAAACGATCTATGATATCACCATTACTCAGCCCTCAGAGCTGCTGTTGACGGCCGGTACCTATGATCCGACCAACGGTACGGTTTCGAGCGGCGACGTTTGGCGCGTGAAAGAATAAGACGCTCCACACTTAGTTCGTGAGAAAGCAAATGACCGTCATGCAAACGCGTGACGGTCATTTTTTTGTTCTATTCCTTGGACTTTGAGGCTATTTCTTTCGCGCGTTTGCCTTCGCAGCTTTTTTCTTTGCCGGGGCTTTTCGTCCAGGTGCCCGATTTGTCTCAGGTGATTTTTGCGAGCCAACGGTACCGGTTTTTCCGACCTTCGGACGTTGTTTGATCATCGCCTGGCGTTGCGCTGTCTCCGAGATATCCCACCCCTCCAGTCGAGTGTGTTCTTTTTCGTAAAGTTCAATCGCGTGGTTGATTTGTTTCATGGCGACTTCTCGACCGTCCCACCCCAGGGGGAGCGTTCGGGACCCTTCAAGGTCCTTATACACAGCAAAAAAATGCGCGACCTCGGCCAGGAAATGAGGCGCCACGTCCTTCAAATCCTGCACGTTCCCAAAAAACGGGTTGTGAACCGGTACGCACAAAATTTTATCGTCAGGCTCGCCTTGGTCAAGCATGCGGAAAATCCCGATGGGTCGGGCTTCCACCACGCAGCCTGTGAATGTTGGTTCGTTGATCAACACGATCGCGTCCAACGGATCGTGGTCCTCGTAGTAAGTTTGCGGGATAAAGCCATAATCGCCCGGGTAAATCATCGGCGAGTAAAGCACGCGGCTGAGGTGGTAAAGGCCGGTGGATTTGTTCAATTCGTACTTGTTGCGCGAGCCTTTGGGAATTTCGACGACAACGTGAATCCGGTCGGGCAGGGCGTGAGCGGGAGGAATGTCATGCCAGGGATGCAAGGTCAGGAGTCCTTTACGGGGGAAAGCGGAGTCGGAGGCTCCGATTTGTTGACCCCAGTTGCCAGCTTGGCGTGGGAGCCGTCAAGGGCAGCCTGAAAACACGGCGCCTTCAATTGCCCTGAACGCGATATTTCGCCTGTTTCCCTTGCCCTATCCGGTCCTCGCGCGCGAGGTCACTTTCCAGATATCGTGAACACGCTCCCGGAGATCCTTCATGCACTCATCCATTAGAATTCTTTTTTTGCACGCGCTTGGCGCCCTGTGTTTAGTGGCGCTCAACGGTTGCTTTTACCGTCCGCTGCAACTCAAGGAAACCTCCGACAGCACGGTGCGCGCCATCGTGGTGGGCGATGCTCGCTGGATCGAGGAAGGCAATGCCGACGCCTCCACGATGAAGGAAATTTCGCCTCGCATGTTCAAGTTTGGAATCGGTACGGGAGCCGTCGTGCCCGACGCCAGCCAGCAAAGCAATTCCGTGGTGCTCGGGCGCGCGATGTTTGTCAGCCCACTGGTTCCGAAACAAACCGCCGAGGTCGAGTACACCAGCCTTGCGCTTTACAGCAGTTTTCTGACGGGGATTCCGCCGCGCACCAAGCCCGCAGCCATCTACCGCATTCGTTGGACGATCAGCGGCACACCGCTTTCCGAATTGTACCATGAGATTGTCCGACGCCATGGTGAAAATGTCGTCATCATTGGCACGGGGAAATTTGTACGCCTTAATGGATCGACCATGGCGAATGCGCCGACTGGTTCAAACGCAGGAAGTAAGGAAGCGAATCGGACATCGGTACGATTGAAAAACACAAAGGCATTATTCGGCGGTATGTTGCTCGATAGTCCCTACGCGCTGAATAAAACGCGTCGGCTGGTGTTTCCTTTGGCTCCTGGCATGGAAGATCAAGTGGACGAACTTTCCCAGGTGAATTTTGCCCGATTGCGTTCGCTGAAGGGCATCAATCTCGAAGACCCGGAAACCGCGAGTGCTCACGTTCAGAGTGTTGGACGTCTGGATACCGACAGCGTCATCAAATCCGGAGAACTGCACGTGTACTTGGTGGATGATTTGGAGGTGCGGTAATTTTTGGTAGGCCAGGAGGGATTCGAACCCTCAACCTTCCGCCCCTCGAACGGACGCCTCTTGCCAATTGGGCTACTGGCCTACGGGTTGGTGCGGCCGGTGGGATTCGAACCCACACTTGACGGATTTTAAGTCCGCTGCCTCTACCGGATTGGGCTACGGCCGCATCAATTTGGTGAACCGGGTGGGATTCGAACTCACACTGTACAGGTCCTAAGCCTGTTGCCTCTGCCAGATTGGGCTACCGGTCCGGGATAAAAACAAAAACCCCGACTGCAAACGCAGCCGGGGGAAATTTAGGTATATTCAAATCACCGAAGTCCGCGACTACGTCAAAATTCTCCTGCGAAGGAGAAGCAGCGACGGGTATAACGATGTGCGGCGAATCGAGATCATCTTTTCATTATTTCTTTCGGAGATAAATGAACCCTAGCCAAAATTTTTTTGGCGTCAAGGGTATTCGCTTGGCGAAGTGCTGGAAATTAATTAACCAAGTTTAATCCCACACCCTCTACATCTGATTTCTTCTTCCTGCATACTGCTCATCACAAAAGGCAACCAGCATAAAGGTAGGCAAAAGAGCAGGAGGACAATGAACAGAACCCAACCCACCGCTGACATTTGCTTTTTTCGTCGTGGCATCCCTACATGTGCACAATATGGACATTTAATTTCCATAGAAAGCCACCCTCCCGATTTTTGTTCCGTCGAAACAGTGCCCCGTAGCTATGACTGATTCTCCTTGGTTTCCTAAATCAATGGTCTGGTAGAGGCAATACGATTTGGCGAGGCTGCCACTAGAATAAATTGACGGTAGGTTATTGGAATTTGAGTGGATATCTCCTTGGGTGCCCGAAAAACTGTTTCCCCGGAATTGGTTTCGCTATAGGCGACATGGGTGGTTTATTTTGTTTGTGGAGCCTGGGCATGACGAGCCGGATCTTGATTCTCGACGATGAACCGAAAATGGTGGGGTTACTTCAGCGATCGCTCGAACGCGACGGGTACGAAGTCGAGGGGCTTTCGACACCTGCCGAGGCGATCGAACGTTTGAAAGCCGATTCGTTCGACGTTCTGGTGACGGATTTACGCATGCCGGGGATGGATGGGCTCGAGGTCCTGCGTCGTGCCAAGACGGTGGCACCGCAAACCGAGGTGATTTTGATGACGGCGTTCGCGTCGGTGGAGACGGCGCGCGAGGCGTTGACGTGCGGGGCCGTGGATTATCTGGTCAAGCCTGTCAGTGCGGATAACGATTTGAAGCCGTTGCTGAAGAAATTGCTGGAAAATAATCGTGCCGATGGCGGTCCGCGCGAAGCAGTCGAGCCGAAGAGTTTTAAAAAGCCCGAAGAATCGCCGCTCTCCAAAATTGTTTCAAACAGTTCGGCGATGAAGTCGATTTTCGATAAGTTGGACAAGATCGCAAAATCCAGCGCTTCGGTTTTGTTGCGGGGGGAAAGCGGCACGGGCAAAGAAGTGTTGGCGGATATGATCCAGGCGCGCAGTCCGCGCGCGCGTGCGCCGTATTTGAAGATCAATTGCGGGGCGTTGCCGGAAAATCTGCTGGAATCCGAATTGTTCGGTCATGTGCGCGGGTCGTTTACCGGCGCGGTGACCGATCGCGAGGGACTGTTCGCATCGGCCAGCGGCGGGACGTTGCTCTTGGATGAAATAGGGGAAGTGTCGTTGGCATTGCAGGTGAAATTGCTGCGAGTATTGCAGAGCGGCGAGTATCACCGTGTGGGCGATTCGCAGGCACGCAAGTGCGACGTGCGGATTATTGCCGCGACGAATCGCGACCTGGAGAAAATGATTGAAAAAGGCGATTTTCGCCAGGATTTGTATTATCGGTTGAATGTTGTGCCGATTATTTTACCCCCGTTGCGCGATCGCAAAGAAGACCTGGACGCATTGATCGATCATTTCGGTCAATTGTTCCGTCCAGGCGAAACCGTGAATTTCGACCCCGCAGCGCGCCAGGCATTGGCGGCTTATCGATGGCCGGGGAATATTCGCGAATTGGAGAACGCCATCGAGCATGCGTTGGTGCTGGGCGAACCGGAAAATATCGTGCTCGACGATTTGCCGGTGGCGGTTCAAGAAGCGTGGCAAAAACAGGAAATCGTGGGAACGCAGTACGTGAGCACGCCGACTCCCGCGGTGGGTGGGGGAGCGACGTTGGAAAATATCGAGAAGAAGTGTTTGATGACGGCGTTGGATAAAACTCGCGGTAATCGTACACGCGCAGCGAAGCTTTTGGGAATTACGCGCCGCACGTTGGGATACCGGCTGCGTAAATATAATCTGGAAGATGAAGTGAATCGTCTTTATGGGCAGGCGATGGATTTAGAGGACGCATGACGATGAACAGTAAAAAACAACCAAACTCTTTTCATGCGTACGTAATCGGTAACGTGCAGGGTGTCGGTTACCGGATGTTTGCGCGTGAAACGGCTATTCGGATGCGATGCCGCGGTTGGGTGCGAAATTTGAGTAATGGCCAGGTGGAAATTTATGCAGAAGGCGACGAGATGACGTTGACGGAATTGTTGACGGAGTTGCTGAAGGGACCGCCGTGGTCGCATGTCGAAAAAATCGACGTGTCGTGGGAACACAAAGAGCAATTGGACGAACAGAAGTTTCGTATTTTACGCTAAGCCGCGCGCGAACCCGAAGCCACGCCCTCTTTTGTCACGCCGCTTGCGCCCTGACGGGCGGCAACCGTCGCGCCAAAAGCTGCGCCTTCGCGCGCGGCAAAAGCAGTCGGCTGTAAAGAGTGTGGATTGTGTCGGCGTATTACGCGGTCGGCGGTACGGCAAACCCGGCGGTTTCCATCGCCGCAACGATCAACGCAACGCATTGTTCCTGGCTGAAACGATCGGTGTTGAGCACCAGATCGTAATGCCCAAGCTCGTGCCATTCGCAATTAAACGTGCGTTTGATGAATTCGTTACGCTCGTGGTTGACGTGTTGGACCAACGTGCGAGCCGCTTCGTTAGACAGGCCTTTCGAGGCAGCGACGCGTTCGGCGCAACATTCACACGATCCAACGATGCGTACACGGAACGTGTTTTTCGGATCGAGAATCAGATGGGCGCCTCGACCCACGATCACACCGCCCAAATGAGCGATGCCGATGATCACGTTCACCAAGTGCCGATGGTAGTCTTCCTTGAAGGCGTTTTTGCCGGAAATCACCGTGTGCGCCCAGTCATTGAACGTACTGCGGACATGCTCGTCCAAACGCTCCATCAGGTACTTATCGACCTTGGCGTCGCGCGCGATCGCATCGATCACTTCCCGGTCAAAACAGCGCACGCCAAGCCGTTGAGCAAGTTGTTCGGCGATGAGTTTTCCGCCCGATCCAAAGTCGCGCGCCACGGTAACGACGCATCCTTTGGGCAGAGATTGGTCGCCCGAGAGGTCGCTGCTCGAAAGTTCCGCCCCGACGATAGCCTGTACCAATGCAATGGGATCGTTGCTGACCATGATGATACCCTCCATTTTGCGACAAATCTTCCTTTTCACCTGCACCATAGCGCACCGGTTCAAGGAGGTCAATTGTTTCTGCCGGTTGGGAATTGATTACGTTTTCAGCAAGTCGTTGAGCGATTCGCCGACCGAGCGAACATGCAAGTCAAGTCGCGCGAGGCTGTCCGCAGCAGGTTGACGAATCATTCCACGCAAACCGAGCAAATTTTCCGACGAAATGGGCAATGGAATATCAAAGCGTTCCACCGCGCGGACGATTGCAAGCGCGGGAGCGAGGGGGAAAGGGACGAACAGCGGGCGGCGGCTAAGACGCGCGGCCAATTCGCGCATGAATTCGGTCATCGTTGAGCCGCGATCTTCGGCGAGAACGAAGAGGCCAACGAAATGATGTTCCACCGCGCGTAAAACGCCCGCGCATAAATCGTCCACATGAATCGTTTGCAGCGGTTGGCGTCCGCCATCGAACAGCGGCACGACATACGCGCGTTCAAGGGTTGATTTCATGCGCTCAAAGAGGCCTCCGTCCCCGAGGATCAATCCTGGGCGGATGAATAAATCGCGCGTTGGATCGAGACGACGTTCGACCGCAAGTTTGCTGCGACCGTAGAAACTGAGCGCCCGTTCGTGTGCTGAACACGACGAGATGAAAACGAAGCGTACCCCATGCCGACGACAGGCACGCAGAACAGCGGCGGTGCCGTGAAAATTTGTGTGACGCGCTTCCGATTTATGGCGAAATCGCGTGGACCACGCCGCGTGGATGCACACATCGGCACCACGAAAGGCCCTTGAATCAAGGCCCTCGGGCAGTTTGCACTGGAAAGGCGAAACATTCGGGGACGGAGGAGTAAAATCCTTGGGGCGGCGAACGCCAGCGCGCACCTGCCAGCCTGCGGCGGCAAACGCGCGGCAAAGCTCCGTCCCCAGGAAGCCGTTTGCTCCAGTGATGACGATGGTTTTGCGGTGTGGGACGCTCATGCGATTGACTCCGTCCCCATTTCGCGCGCGAGCAACGTCCCCACGCGATTTGCGTTCGCCATCAGAGTAAACGTCAGGCCCTTTGCAGGCAAATGCGGGAAAGTCGAACCGTCGGCAAGCGTCACAAGCGGCGCCGCGCGCAAGCGTCCTTCGGGGGTGGCCGTCAACTCCGTCCCCTTTTGCGTCATGGGGAAGGAACCGCCGTAATGAATGCTCGAACCGTGGCCAGGATGAATGGCTTTGAGCGGCACGCAGCCCAGTTTGCGCAAATAACCGCAGATCGCGCGCTCGTGTCGGCGCTGCGATTCCTCCGTCCCTCGATCGAGATCGTAGTGGATTTCCAAACAATCGCGATCCGGCGTATCGCCGCGTAAAACAAGGCGTTTCTGCGTGGAGGGGCGGTCTTCGTGAAAGACGCCCACGATGACAAAGTATTCTTCGAGCAGGCGCATCAAACGGATCGATTCGCGGTGAGCGAGCGGCGACTCCTTGAGCAATTTGAACAGAAGGAGCGAACGATAGGAATAAAGTTGCGGCTGCAAAACATGTGCGCGCGATCCATCGGGGTCGTACACCATTGTCAACTGCGTCAGGCTGTGACGCCGGTCGCGAGTCGCCTGGCCGAGACGGCGAACGTTGATGCTTGGAAAGTACGTGTAGGGATTGCACACAAAGGGGACGGAGACGTTATGTTTGTCGAGTGAACGCAAAACCAGTCGCGCAGTATTGATGGCGCCCGCCGCGAGAACCAACCTTCGCGCGCGGAATTCCACGCGCTCGTTCGACAAAACATCGCGTGCGGAAACGGAGATTCGACTCCGTCCCTCTTCTTCATTGAAACGTTCGACAAGCAAGCCGCCATGGAATGAAAAGCCGGGGAAATGGCGTAATTCTTCGACGGTGTAACGCGGGCGATAGACCGCGCGTTCGTGATCGGTCCAGAATTCCATGTCGTTATATTGAAGCGGACCGCGCCCATGATGCTCGCGTGTGCAAAGCGCCAGGCGAGGGGCGCCGACGAAAAAACCACATGCGTTCAAATGGGGACGGAGACGTTTGTAACGCGTGAAAATCGTGCGCGCGTTTGAATCCATCTTGGCGGGTGGCAGCATGTTCTTGATTCGTCCGACGAACGGCACGAGATCGTCATTATTTGCACCGCACACGCCGATACGCGCGGCTACTGCTTCATAGTGCGGTTGCAGATCGGCCCGTGAAATCGGCCAATCGGCGAGTTCTTCGTCCACATACGGCATCGTCGAGGCACCCCAACCCGCACCCAGCCCACCGAGTGCAAAGCTCTGCATGGGGCTGAATGTTTCTGAAACATGGTTGCCGAGCGTTTCCGCTTCGCGCGTGATGAACTGACGGGGTGGCGTAAGTTGCGCGCCGACGCGAACGGGACCAAACGGAACGCCTTCGAAGCGATCGCCGAGAAAGTAGCGATGCTGGTTTTTGTCCTCGCGTCGCAGAGAAAGAAAATCGCGGTCGGGCACCAGGGGACGGTAATGCGAGTCCTCGAACGCCACGTCGATCATGGCGACGCGCAAGCCCGCTTTGGCAAGCGGCCACGCGGCATGCACGGCGCTGGCTCCCGAACCCACAACGATGACATCGAATTGCGTTTCAGCCATGAGCGCGTTCCGACTCGCGGGGGACGGAGATATTTTTTGCCCACGGCCACAAGGCGATTCCACCCGCGATCTGCCAACCGGCGCGCAGCACGATCCATGCGCTCCTCAGCAAAAACAACGGCAACGGAATCATGCGCGGCAGGAATTTTCCTGCGTATTCCGGCGTGGTTTCAAGAATCGCCGCCGCGAGCAGCAGCTTGCGCCGCAGCATGTCGTCAGGTTTAAGCAACCCGCATGCCGCGTCGATGTAGGGAAGCGACCAGGGACGGAGATGCACGAATTGAACGAGCGGGGACGGAGCCGGTTCATCGGCGAAAAGCACACGGTTGGCTTCGGTGTAACGAGCGGCCAATTCCCACGGGGGACGGACACCGATCAAATAGCGCGCGTACACGCGGAATTCGCGGTGCAATCGGCGCGCCGATTCGTTCATGACGCGGCTCCGGCGGTTTCGGATTCAAAATAGGCGTTGGCGACTTTTTCTGTCCAATCCGGCGATACACCGGTTTGCTTGAACTTCCGTCCCTCTTCGGTGATTTTGTCTTTGTATTCGGGATCGTACAAATGGCATCGCACGTGCACACCATCGCCCAGGGGACGGAGCTGCGGATCGACTTTGTCACACGGGGCGAATCGCGCAGGACAACGAGGGTGGAAATGGCAGCCGCTCGGCGGATTCACGGGCGAAGGCACATCGCCGGGCAGGATGATGCGCTTGCGCCGTTGGTCTTTTTCGATGACGGGTACCGCGCTCAGCAGCGCTTTTGTGTACGGGTGGTGCGGCGCGTGGAAAATGTCCAGCTTGCCGCCCTCTTCGACGATCCGACCCAGATACATCACCGCGACTCGGTGACAAAGATGCCCGACCACCGACAGATCGTGGCTGATGAACACAAAGGCCAGTCCCATTTCGCGTTGCAAATCGTCGAGCAGGTTGACCACTTGCGCCTGGATCGACACGTCGAGCGCCGACACGGGTTCGTCCGCGATGATAATCTCGGGCTCGACGGCCAAGGCGCGGGCAATGCCGATGCGTTGGCGCTGGCCGCCGGAAAATTCGTGCGGAAAACGCTTCGCCCCATCGGCGGGCAGTCCGACCTGGCTCAGCAATTCGCGCACGCGGCGCGACCGTTCGGGACCTTTCGGGCGGATTTTGTGAATGGCGAGCGCTTCGGCGATCATCGCGCCAACGGTCATGCGCGGATTCAGCGACGAATACGGGTCCTGGAAAATCATCTGAATGCGGCGGCGATAGGGGAGCATCTGGCTGTTGGTCAGCCCGGCCAGGTTCGGCGATTCGCCAATACGCACGTCGCCCGCCGTCGGACGGATCAAATTCATCACCAACCGCCCGGCGGTGGTTTTGCCGCAGCCCGATTCGCCCACGAGGCCCAGCGTTTCGCCCGCGCGCAGGTCGAACGACACGCCATCGACGGCTTTGACGTGCGCGACCACGCGGCCCAGCAGGCCTTGACGAATGGGAAACCACTTTTTCAGGTCGCGCACGCGCAGAAGCGGCGGTCCATCGGGAGTCGGAATGACAGGGGGCGGAGTTTCGGTCATGGGTGGTTTCAGTTAAAAAGTGGATGTTTCAATCAAAGGCATCTTCCATCGACGTTGGGGCGAGGTCAAACGCCTTTGCAACTGCCGGGTGGATGACGTGTCCATTGGCGATGTTTAGACCGCGCGCGAAGTGCGGGTCGGCAGCCAGTGTTTTGCACGCGCCGTCGTTGGCTAGTCGCGCGAGGTAGGGGAACGTTGCGCGCGTCAGTGCCAGCGTCGAGGTTCGTGCGACAGCGGCGGGCATATTGGTCACACAGTAATGAATGACATCGCTTTCAATAAAAATCGGTTCCGCGTGCGTCGTCGGACGCGATGACTCGAAACACCCTCCCTGATCGATTGCTACATCGACAAACACGGCTCGATGCTGCGCGTGTTCCAGATGCCTCCTAAGCAACACATGGGGCGTGCGGGCACCGTTCAGATAGACGCCTCCGATGACGAGATCGCTCGTTTCAAGCTGCGTCAGGATGTTTTCCTCGGTTGCGAGCATGGGTTCCACGTTGGGCGGCAGTTGTGGACGCAAAATTCGCAAGCGCGTTTCATTGACATCGAGCAACGCAACTCGCGCTCCCATTCCGGCGGCGATGCAAGCAGCATTGGTACCAACCGCGCCCGCGCCAATCACCATCACGTGCCCAGGCTCGACGCCTGTGGCGCCTCCGAGTAAAACTCCGCGCCCCCCATGAAAGGTATCAAGGTAACGTGCGCCTTCCTGGACGGAAAGCCGCCCAGCGATTTCACTCATTGGCATCAGCAGCGGATGGCGACCGTCGATGTCCTCGACGGTTTCATAGGCAATGCACATGGCGTGTGAGGCGATCATCGCTTCGGTCAACGCGCGGTTCGACGCGAAATGGAAAAACGTAAAAACCGTGTGGTCGGCGCACAGGAGAGGCCATTCGACGGGTAGCGGTTCTTTGACTTTGCAAATCAATTCCGCTTTTTCCCAAACCGCTTCGGCGTTTGGGGCGATTTCGGCTCCCATCACGCGATAAGCATCGTCATCTACATCGATGCCACTGCCCGCGCCGGTTTCGACTACAACACGATGCCCATGTATCACCAATTCGCGCACACCTTCGGGCACAACGGCCACCCGGTGCTCTTGCTCTTTGATTTCTTTGGGTACTCCAACGATCACGAGTTACCTGTCCGGGTTGGTTTGTACTTTTGTCATGTCAAACATGACCGCACTGGGTAATGAAACTCAACCATTGTCGGCCATCATCCCCTCCAGCCCCGCCTTCACCCCTGGCCAATCCTCTGCGATGATGCCGTAATACACCGTGTCGCGGCGCGAGCTGTCGGGCCGTGTCATGTGGCTGCGCAGGACACCTTCGCGCTGGGCGCCGATGCGCTCGATGGCGCGTTGCGAGCGCTCGTTCATCGCGTCGGTTTTCAGCTCCACCCGCGCGGCATTGCAATGCTCGAACGCGTGCCGCAGCAGCAGGTACTTGCATTCCGTGTTGATCGCCGTGCGCTGGAATTCCACACCCAGCCATGTCCAACCGATTTCCAGGCGCCGGTGCGACGGCACGATGGTCATAAAGCGCGTCGAACCCGCGATGCGATTGCTGGCGCAATCGATAATGGCAAAGGCGACTTGCGGGCCGGTTTCGGCCATGTTGCGCGATTGCGCGATGAACTTTTCCGCGTCCATCAGCGATGTCAATGGCCCGCGCGGCATCCATGTCCAGATCGACGGCTCCTGGCCGATGAGGTACAGGCCCTCGGCGTGCTCGGTGGCGAGCGGTTCGAGCCGCGCATGGCGGCCTTCGAGCGTGACGGGTTCAAACCACGGGGGCATCGGAGGATTCCTGATTATGGAAGTTCGGTTGCATATCGACGCAGGTCATCGCTGTTTCACTTTCGGTGGGACGCCCGACCATCAACGAATATTCCAGACCTTATTTCCTTCTCGATCGCTTTTCGGAAACCCGAGTTTACCAGCAACCAGCACGAAACGTCGAGCTTTTCCCGGTGGAATTTGGGAAACAACCCCAACTCGCCCGAATGCATTCCCCGGTACAGCGCCAGATTCGCCCACGTGTCCCAATCGAGACATTCCAACCAAGCCGGAAACGGATTGTCTCCAGCCCGATGGATTAAGCCTTGGGAAACAGCGGAAAGTCGCAATGGGAAAGGGGGATGGGGTGTTTGAGGAGACTGATTGTATTGTCTCCCCGCCGCTATTGGTAATGAAGGTGTTTGCTTCTGAAGCATAGCGGCCCAACGGGCCGGGATTCTCTAGCCCAACCCAACGGGTTGGGCTAGCAGTGCCTCCGTCCCCGGGCGGCCTGAAAGGCCGCGATACGTGTATTTTGCCACACCTGGATCGCGGTCCTTCAGATCGCGAATCGCCAAACAACCCGTCACCCAGCCCTGCGGACTGGGCTATCGAATATCGGCCCGTTGGGCCGAAAAACGTTTATTCCGATTTGCCAAATAACAACTCATCGAGGTTGATTGACTTGCCGTCAAATTCGATAACCCCCTGGCCTTCGTTCGACAAATGAGTCGGATCGGCCCTCATTTCCTAAACCGCATCGCTTTGTATTCTTCCACACCCAGGCGTCGCACCATTTTAGCATTATCCAGGATTGTCATGGCGAATAAGAAAAACATAAATCCTCCCCATGTAATAACGAAATATGGGATGGACGTAAAAAATTCCAACACCATGATCCAGAAACTGTCTGATTGTCCCCGCATACTATAATTTCCAACTTCGGGTGCGAAGATAATCATGATAAAAATAGGGATCCATGTTGCCAGAAAACATGTCAATGCCATCCCGGTGCAAATTCTACCAAACTTTGTCGTATCCCTGGTGGAATAGCGAATCGGCAACGTGACATTCATCGCGTAGTTCAAACTGTCTAAGGAGATAAAAATGATAATAAAGACTGGGAATACAAGGCATCCCAAGAAGCTAAAGACACCTTCCATTTTGATTCTCCAATCGAATAAATTAATAGTCGGTATCATATCGTTTCAAAAAAACTACGATAATAATACGGAATTATTCAGGAGAATCAGTTAATTCAATCACCCCGCCTGCGCTTCCTGCACGGGTGCTTCGACGCGTTTTTTGGTGGTCAGTTGCCGCAGGCGTTTGGCGCCCGCTTTGATGTATTGCAGCGTGTTGCGCGGGCTGCCCGCTTTCATCAGCATGCGGCTGATGTACGTCGGGCGCAGGTACATTTTCAGCAAATGTTCGCGCCGCCATTGCACGAGCTCGGCGCTCGACATGCCCGAGAGCGTGCGAATGCCGCCGGTCGCATAACCCGCGCGTGCGGGATCGTAGTCTTGCTCGAAGAGTTTTTCCCGCAACGCAATTGCGTGCAGGTCCGTGCCCGGCAGCGGCGTCGCCAGGTTGAAATCGAAGAAATCCGGGTCCAATTCGCGCAGGAATTTGTACGTGATTTCCAGCGTTTCCTTTGTCTCCCACGGCAGGCCGATCACCATGAACGCGTGCACGCGCAGTCCGTTGCGTTTACAGCACGCCACCGCGTCGCGCGCTTGCTGGACAGTTGCGTTTTTCATCATTTTGTCCAGCATGTCCTGCACGCCGTGCTCGATTCCAAACGCCACGACCCAGCACCCGGCGCGTTTCATGGCTTGGGCTCGTTCGTCGTCCATCGTATCCACGCGGCTGTTGCAACCCCAGTGAATGTCCAGCCCGGCTTCCTCAATGCCTTGGCAAAGCTGCTGCAGCCAACGTTTGTTAATCGTAAACGTGTCGCCGTGGAAAAGGAACTCGCGGATGCCGTATTTTTCCACGCATTCGCGCAATTCAGCCACGATGCGCTCGGGCTTGCGGCTGCGGACGGTGTAATCGGTCAGCAATCCCGCCGGGCAATAAATGCACTTGGCCGGGCAACCGCGATTACCGTGAATTACGGTCAGCGGGTTACCCGTTTCGGGCGAGATGTAAATTTTGTTGTTCAGCAAATGCCGCGCGGGCAGCGGCAGCGAATCCAGATTTTGCTGCAAATCGCGTTTGCCGGTGAAGAAGACGGATTTCGCTTCGGCGCCGGCTAAAATTGCGGCGGGTGTTTCGGCAGCCAGGCGTTTGCGTTTGACGGCGGCAACCTGGGCTTTGCCTTCGGGCTCCACGAGTGTCGAGGCCGGTTCTTCACCCACCCGTTCGAGCAAATCCGACCGCAAATGCAGACCCTTGATGGAGCAAAATGGCGCGCCGCCGGCGATTTCTTCGACGGCTTCTTCGGCCTCGTTGGGTAAAATCACGTCCAGTTCGGGGTGATCGCGCAGCACTGCCGCCGCGTTCACCACCAGGGTTTCGCCTTTGGCGAGCGTCAGGATATTCGGGAGTTTTTCCTTTGCCAGAAAGCAGGTTTGCAGGTCGCCTTCGAGCGTTGCGGTCGTGGAATTCAGCATCAACGCGTCGGGTTTGAATTCCTCCAAATCGCGGAGAAACTCGTCCCACCCACGCCCGGCAGCGGGATAGTCTTCGATGCGGCATTTCACATTTTGCCGTTCGGCGCATGCCGCGGCCATCGCCAAATCCATTGGCGGGAAAACGATTTGGACCGTTTGGTCCTCGACCGTGCATTGGCAACGGTCGTCCCGGCGGTAAAGCCCCGTCGGCGGATTGATCAACAACAGTTTGGAAACGCGCGCATCGCTCATAGTCCCACGAGCATGCGCAAACCTCGTGCCTCACGGCAAGCACAGAAATGCACCCAGGGAACTTCTAATTTTCACCGCCTCGGCATGATCCAAGAGATTGGTCAAAAAATATTATGACAACGTCTTTGCGTTGACCGGATGAATTTATCACAGATTGAACTAATAGGGTGACTAAATAGTTATTGACCCGGAAATGCGAAAACTTTCTCATCGCAATCGTAGCATCTACCGCCATCGATTTTGCGCGATTTTCCTGAATCGTCGCGAGCAAGGACTCTCGTATGCGAGTCGTGTTCTTGGGGGTTTTGGCTTTAACCTTATCCGGTTGCGCTATCAACTACTATGACCCAGCCACGGGTACCCAGCACGTCTGGGGAGTCGGGCATTTAAAGGCCCGCGCCCAGGCTCCTGACGATGGAATGCAAGCCTTGGCCGTCAGCGTCGAATGCACAGGCATTTCCGTCGGCACGTCACAATCCCAGGGCTTCGCCGTCATCGGTTGGCACCGCATGGAAGCCGTGCAAGCGGTGGACGAAAACGCGACCGTGCGGCTTGAACGTCCCACCGGCGTCGGGCTCTTCAACGTCCGTGTTGGCAAATCGTTTCCGTTAGATACTGAAGTTGCAGAAAATTCTCACACCAAGTCTGGAGATTTGCAATGAACCGTACAATGGGTATTCGGGCACTTGTGTTTCTGAGCGCATTCGCCGTCGCCGGTTGCGGTATTGGAAAAACAAACATGTTGTTCGTGACGAAAACGAACGCAGGGTTGGATGTTTCCACCAAACCGCCGACGGCAGAGTTGGACATCGCGCGAAAAGAAGGTGTTGTTGGGCCTCAGTTTGAGGAAGGAAAAAAACTTCCCGTGATGGCAAGTTTCAAGTTTCAAAACCAAGGCATTTTTTCCCCCGCTGTGGGTTCGGCGTTTGCGACTGGCGATGCGGCTACAACGATGGCGGCTTTGTATGGCGACCCAACTCCTTACGAGTCTTGGGAAGTTCGTGCGAGCAAAGCAAAAAGTGGAGCATTGCCTTCGGATAGCACATTGACATTACCCAATAAACCTCTGCCGGGGAATGCTATCATAGACTATGATATAAAAACCCAGAAAGTATATGTACCGATGTTAGATCAGAACGGAGTGCATCGAGCCGATATAGACGGAAATCCACTATACGATATTATCGATATGCCAATCTATGATGAAGATGATGATCCAGTTAAAGCAAAAACACTAAAGAATGGTGTCGCTTGTGTATTAGAGTTTCTTGGATTGAATCCTCCGTTGAAGTATCAAACAACGGATGTTCGTCCGGTGTTTTTTGGAACGGATACATCGCTCGGCGTCAAAGCCGCTTGGACGGATATGGCTACAAATATACCGGATTCTGTTCGCTTGGGTTATCATCGTAAAGAACTGGCGTTTGTGCCCATCACAATGACCGAGCAGTCAACAAATGGTACTAACCCAACAACATGGAATTTGAAAACCGCATCTTTACTCGCAACGCATGATACCAGTGTTTCCGTTCCGGGTCCTGCCCAAATTAGAGGCTCGAATATTCAATACTTTGCCACTGGTGACGCGGCGACATTGCTTGCCATGCAACAAGATGTCAGGAAAGCCATGCTTGTTCGCTTGGACCCCAATGCAGAGGGATATAAAAAAATATCGACGATTGGTGGAAATGTGGTTAAGCAACCGGGAATGGTAGGGCTTGGAGCTCAACTGGCTTTGATAAAAATATTCGAGGGTCTCGATACACTCACGGCAACAGATAAAATCGCACAAGATCATGTTGCTAGACTTAACAAAATTGCAGCAGCTTATGCGCCAGAATCAGTGAATTTAGTTACAAGTGATCAGGCCTCGTCCGTTACGTTGAATGTTGTCAATGAACCGGTGGCTCCAACCCATCTTGGACTCGTTACTGCCATTACACAAATAGAGACATCCATTCAAACTCTTGAAATGGCTACGAAAAGTCCAGTTTCTTTGACATTAAATATCCACGATGGAGGGAGCTTTTCTCCTGTGGTTCGTAGTCTTTCAGGAGATGATGCAAAGAAACTAATCAATGAGGCATTGCCTTCTTTAAAAGAGCAGCATTTTCATATTACAAGAGCATTTTATGAAAACCCCGATGTCGCCGAAGCGGTTCAATACTACGCCAACATTATCACTGGTCAAGAAAGGGAATAAAATGTATTCTGCTTACATTGATGATCGCAATACCAGGCTCGGTAAGCCTGCAACGAATAACACTGATCGAGAGCTAACGCTCCAATATTGTATGGCTATTTGGACCGTTCCGAATAATCTGAGAATAATAGGGTATCAAAGGGTCGAGGACCCAAACAACAACAGTTTTGGATGGATATGTAATACAGCGCCTTGACAAAAAACGCCTTACCCCATCCCCGGCTCTTCCAAATCTCGTTGCCAGATGAATTCTTCGACTCCCTGGCGCGCGTTGGTCCAGCGCGCCAGCACGAAGAGCGCATCCGACAACCGGTTGAGGTACACGAGTGGCGGGGTACCGATTTTTTCTTCGTCCGCCAGTGAATGCACCACGCGTTCGGCGCGGCGACAAATAGTTCGCGCTACATGAAGCGCCGCTGCGGTGCGGGTGCCTCCGGCGAGAATGAAATCCTTCAACGGCGGCAGTTCCGCGTTGAAGGCGTCGCATAAACGTTCGAGATAACCAATGTGGGTTTCGCCAATGATCGGCATCATGGGGTGTCGGTCTTCGGCGCGTGTGGCAAGATCGCCGCCCAGCGTGAACAATTGGTTTTGAATGAATTTCAAATGCGCGGCGAGTTGGTCGGCGCATTCAACCGGTGTGAAGCGTGCTTTTTCGCCTTCGAGTTCCAACCGCGCCACGCCTAGCGCCGACGCCAGTTCGTCCACCGTGCCGTAGGCTTCGATGCGCGGATGGCTTTTCGGCACACGTTGGCCACCGACGAGACCCGTTTCGCCTTTGTCGCCGGTTTTCGTGTACACACGCGTAATACGTGGTGTTTTGCGCTCACTCGGGGCGTCGGTCACAGGATGACTCCTACGAAAGATGTGTTTTCAAACGTTTGGCCACACGGTGGCAGGCGGCAAAGACTGCCTCGGCGCGTTCCGGCGTGCCAAGCCCGAGTCCACACGCCGGGGTAATAAGCGATTGTTCGGCCAATTGGGAGATGGTGTTCGGCCAAACGGCTTCCATCCGCGTTACGAATGTTTCTGCCCGCTCGTTGGGGTCGCCCGTAAAATCCGTCGGTACCGCGCCCCAGGCTACGATGCCTCCGCGTGCCAGAAACACGTCCATGGCGGTGTGATGAGCGACGATCGAATCCCAATAGCCAGCCGCGTCAAAGCTCACAACGTCCCACGGCATGGCTAAAATCGCGGTCCAGTCTGCCGCCGCGCAGCAATGCACTCCGGCACGGGCGCCTGCTGCGTGGATGGCCTCGATGAGACCGCCAAGGATTTCGCTCACCAACGATTCCCGCCCGGCGAGCGGCGAACCTTCCTGACCCAGCAACATGAGCAGTGGTTCGTCCAGCGTGATCAAAGACGGGCAAACAGGTGTACTCGCTCGGAAAAATCGGGCCTGCACCGAAGCAGTTTGTTCAAGGTAAATACCCAACGCGCGCAGATGCTCGTCACTGGCGAGAAGTGACTTATTGTTCTCGCACCGAATGGCGCTCGCCAACGTCAGTGGGCCGGTGATCAGCCCGCGCCAGACACGGACTTGCGGAAATCGTTTCGATGACTGGAGAAATGCCATTAAGCCCGCAGCGGTTTCCGGCCCAAGCTTTGCCCGACAATCGGGCAAGATTTCGGGCTCATATTGGCTGGGCCAGGTAAACGCCGTGCGTTCGGCGTTGCGCGGTTCGAGGAAAGGAACTTCGCCGAGGAATTGCGCGATCATGTTTTCTCGCGACGTACGACGCGGCAATTGCGGCCAAACGGGCCACTCGGGTGTCCATCGCGCCAGGAAATCGATGGCGCGTTTGGGTTCGTCGAAGGGTAAACTGCCCACGCCCGCCACGGCGCATCGGGGTGAGGGAAGCGGCAGGGGCGATGAAATCATTTCGCCAATCGAAGAGTCGATTTGGTAGTTATTTCGGGCCGCATGAATTCCAAAAATTTCAACCGGGTTTCTGGGTGCTGGAGCAACTCGCTTCCGGAGGCGGCGCCCGAAACGGTTACGAACTGAAATTCCTCGTTCATGCCGGTCAGTCGCTTGAACATATTCGGGGCTTTTCTGTCGGATTCACCGCAAATGCCCAAAAAATCGCGCCCGCGGATGTTGGGAAAATTCTGGTCCAGTCGGACATCGCGATATTGCATGTACGGAGTGATCAATATCCCGCCTCGTACGCGCGACGCGTTTTGCACGGCGGTGACACCTGCCAAGGTGCCGCCGAAATTGCTGCCCAATAAGTAAATTCCCTCCGGATCGGCCAGATAATTGTTCTCCAGCCAATCGAGAGCCGTGTTCACGTCGATCAGCATCTGGCGATACACTTCGGTTTTTGGGTCGGGCGAAAAATCGGATTCGTGTATTTCACCGCCATCGGCAGTTTGTGTGCTTTCGCCGCAACCGCGCAAATCAAACGTCAGCGCGGAAAAACCATTGGCTAGCAGGAACCCAACGAATTCATCGAATTCCGAACGGTCGCTGTTGATTTCATGCAGCATCACGACAACCGGAGCATTTTGCGCGACGGGGGTGTGGGCATACATTCCCTTCAGAATGATCCCATCGGGGGTGGTGAATTCGACGTCGTAGCGTATTTCCGGCGCCGTGTAACGTGTGACGGGTTTGACGGGCGAATTTTCCGGAAGACCCAGGACGTCGTGGACCTTCTGGGTGGTCTCGCGTCCGCCTTGAACCGGCCAACTGCCCGTGGGCGAATCCTCCGCGCCTGTCCAGCCGGCGATCAGTAGCAGTCCCGCCAGGGCGAGCGTTCGTTTTCCAGAAGTTCTCTTGCCGAATTTTTTCATCGCAAACCCGTTCCGATTCAGAGGATAGAGGTAGTTTCACAAAAGCCGATCCCCGGGCAATAGCGAAAATCCTTGCCGCGCAGAGCCAGTCGCCGCCGAATAGGCTTGGCGCCTAAACGATGCGCCTCGAAAGAACAGGACTCGCCGCCCCATGCCGCCGTTTGCTTTTATCCAGGTCGATGTCGATGGCCTCTGGGCCATTCGGGAATGTTATGCCCGTCCCGTTGGAAATACATTTCGCAACGATCCCGTCTGGGAACAAGGCGTGCCCGGATTGTTGGGGCTCTTCAAATCCATCGGATTGCCTGCCAGCTTCTTCCTGGTGGGACGGGACCTCGAGCGGCAGTCGAAAATCCGCGTCGCCCATCAAATCGCCGACGACGGACACGAAATCGCGAACCATTCCTATACGCATCGCATTGGCCTGACGTTACGGACGATGGGAGATATTTTGAGCGAAATCGAGCGCACGCATCGTCGAATCGAGCGCGCGGGGCTCCAGGCACCTGTCGGGTTTCGCTCGCCCGGTTACGACCTCGATGCCCGAGTGCTACGCGCCGTGCGCCGAGCGGGGTACGCCTACGACGCGTCGATGCTGCCCACACGCCTTGGCCCGGCGTTGCGATTGGCCGACGCGTGGTTGGCTCAACGTTGGCAACCGTCGAAACGTCAATTTGGGCGGTTTTCGTACGGATCGGCTCCGCGCGAGCCGTACTTTCCCGACCCGCATCGTATTCGCCACGCGTGCAAGTCGCGGTTGCATCGCGACCTGATTGAAATCCCTGTAACGACGTTGCCGCCGCTCGGGTTTCCGCTCACCGGTTCGGCGATTTTTGCCCTTGGACCCGACAAAGTCATTCGAGCGCTCGACCGATTCCGCCGCAAAAACCTTCCCGTGCTGCTTTTGCTCCACGGCATCGACATGGTGGATTGCTCGCGACCGATTATCTTTCGTCAGCGCAAACCAACGGTCGGGGGTTTTTCGCTTTCCGCGCAGGAAAAAGAAGCCCTCATCCGCCCCGTGCTCGAATACCTCCACGGACAATTCAACGTTGTTCGGGCTCGCGATTGGGTCGCCGAGAGGATTTATAGCCGTGGGGAAAAAGTATAGCCATTACGGCTTGAATATCTTTTTTACATCCGTTCGGGAATCGAAATCCCCAGTAGCGCGAGCAGCGTTTCCATCTGGTGCAGCACCAGTTCGCACACGCCGAGCCACGAGGCACGGCGGGCCGGGTCTTGTTCGCTCATGATGTGGCAATCGTTATAGAATCGGCTGAAAGCCTGGCCGAGATCGAACGCGTAGGCGCAAAGGTGATGCGGCATGCGTTCATCAACGGCTTTCTGCACGGAATCGGAGATTTGCGCGATTTGAAGCAACAACGCGCGTTCGGAATCCACTGCGGGTGGAAGGAGCTTGCCCGCGGCGAATCCGGCGTCGGCTGCTTTGCGCAGGATCGACTTGATTCGCACAGCGGCGTAAAGCACGTACGAGCCCGTGCGACCTTCGAATCGCGTAAACCGTTCGATATCGAAGACATAGTCGCTGCTGCGCACGTTCATCAGGTCGGCGTACTTGAGCGCTGCCATGCCGACGGTCTTGGCGATGGTGTCCTGCTCCTCGGCGGGGTATTCGGTGGCGACGTTTGCCTCGATCATGCGCTTGTGGGCTTCGTCGGTCATCATCTGGATGAGGTCTTTGAGCCGCATCACGCCACCCGCGCGCGTTTTGAACGGTCGTCCGTCCGGACCGTTCATCGTGCCAAAGCCGAGATGTTCCATCTTGGTATTTCCGGCAATGCCGGTCATTTCGGCGGCGCGGAAAAGTTGCTCGAAGTGCAGACTCTGGCGTTTATCGACCACATAAAGGATCAGGTGGGCGCCAAAATCCGTGACGCGTTGCTGAATCGTGGCAAGGTCCGTCGTGTGGTAATTCGCGCCGCCGTCGGATTTCAGCAGCATCACGGGCGGCATGGGTTTGTTATCGGTCTCGCGTGCCACGTTGATAACGACCGCGCCCTGGTCCTCGGTCGCATGGCCGTCGGCTTGCAGTTTCGTGACCATTCCGGGGATGCGGTCGTGGTAATCGCTTTCTCCGAGCCACAAATCGAAGTCCACACCGAGCTGGCAGAAATCGTCTTTCATTTCCTTGATCGATAGCTCGACGAAATGTCGCCACAACGCGCGGTATCCGGGGCGGCCTTGCTGGAGATCGACCGTGGCCAGTTGGCAAAGACGACGGACGTCTTCGTCTTCTTTGCAGCGCCCGGAAATTTTCGGGTACATTTCCTGGAGGTCTTCAATCGTAACCGGCGATTCGGTGGGGTAAGGGCCGGTGAATGACTTGTCGAAATACAGCAGGTCCTGTTGGCGCTGGCTCAGTTCGTAAATCAGCATCCCCATCTGGGTGCCCCAATCGCCCATGTGGATGTCGCCCTTCACGTCGTGCCCCATGAAGCGCATCAGGCGCACGATGGCGTCGCCGATGATCGACGAGCGCAAGTGCCCGACGTGCATGGGTTTGGCAACGTTGGGGCCGCCGTAATCGACTACCACGTGCAGGGGGGCGCTGGCCGCCGGAATGCCCAGGCGGGTGTCGTCGGCGATGGCTTGCGCAAACCGGGCGAGGAATTCGTCGGTCACCGAAATGTTGATGAAGCCGGGACCGGCCAGGGACAGGTCGGCGTAAATTTCTTTGTTCGCCAACGCGTCGAGCACGGCCTGGGCAACCTCGCGCGGCGGTTTTTTGAGCGCCTTGCACGCGGGCATCGCGCCGTTGCACTGGAACTGGCCCAGTTCGGGGCGTTGCGAGATGGTGATTGCGCCAAAGGCGGGATCGGCGCCGATGCGTTCAAACGCTGCGCTGAATTCACGCGCGAGAAATTCGCGCAAACTGCCGGATTGAAGAGTTTTGTCTGCCATAGGTCCTGGGGGATTGGAGATTTTGAAAGGATGAAGGATGAAGGATGAGGGATGAAGGCAAAGGGCTGAAGTTACATGGAGGGTAGAAGACTAAACCCGACTCTATTTTGCCTTTGAGCCCTTTGCGATAAAACTCATGGAAAATCATCCTTTCGTTTACGTCAACGGCCGGTGCCGCCGTAGTTCCTGTCGGATGATGTCCCCGGCGGGCAACTGGGGAATTGTCAGCATCTTCACCATTTCGTCCTCGGTGACAAAATCAACAGCCTTGCGCGCCTCGGAAATTAACTCGTGCGCTTGTTGCTGCATGGCTTCGATTGCGGGTATCGTGGTAAAGGCCTTGGGGCGATCGTTGGATTGTTTCATGTAATTGCTCAAACGTCCGATATGGATTTCAACCAACGGCGAAGGATTCATATCGTTCGGATAGACTTGTTTGTCGATTCCTTCGGGGGGAATCATCCAATCGAGTGCCCCCGCATTGCTGGTGCTCAGAAAGGTGTCATTGGCCAACTGGGAATACAACGCGATGATCTTGCGGCTTTTGGTCAAACCGCGTCCGAATTTGGTGCCCAACAATCCGGTGCGTTGCACGCTGATATTGGCGATGATCGTGCCATCCTTGTTTCGCATCTGACAGGTGAAAAAAAGGCCGTTCGGGTCAAGTTCCCGGAACTTCGGGTGGCTGTAATCCCGCACCCAGAAATACCCGCCGCTTTCGAGAGACCGTTGGGTTTTCTGCAGCCACTTCTGATCGTCTGCGGTCAACGATGTCGGCAACATTTGGATGAATTCCAACGGTTCGCTGTAAAACGAACGCAGGAAATAGTAGGTTCGTTTCACCCACAATGGCAGCAGGGTTTGTTTGTAGTGACGTTCAAGCAGAAAGAACGCCGCTCCGAGCAGGAGCACCAATATCACCAGAATTACGATCAATGTCATCATTGGTGAAAGAATTCCATCCGCGCGGTCGATATCGAATACCCCCCGCGTGATGGATTCACATCGCGGGGCGCAACCGGCGTAATTCTTCGCAGATGATGTCCGGGGCGGGCAACCGGGGATTGTCCACCAGACGCACCATTTCGCTGTCCGAGATAAAATCTACCGCGACACGCGCCTTGGAAACGCGTTCATGCACGCGTTGCAACTGGTCCTCGACGGCTTTATCCGAGACGAAAGATTTGGGACGTTTTTTGGATGTTTTGGTGTAATTCGCAAGGCGTTCGTCGTGTAAGTTTAGTATCTCCAGTGGTTCAACGTAGTGGTTGACGACCTGCTTCTCCATGCCGTCGGGCGGCAATTGCCAATCCCATTCGCCCGCGCTACTGGTGACGACCAGGGTGTCGTCTGACAATTCGGATGTTAATACCAGCGCGCGCTTACTTTCGGTGAATTGGCGTCCGAACGACAGTCCCCACAGACCGGCACGTTCGACACTGAGCGTGGCGAAGACCGTTCCGCTCTTGTTGCGGAACAGACAATTGAAGTGCACGCCACCGGGATTCAGTATCCGGTATTCGGGGTGCGTGTAATCTTTGACCCAGAAGTATCCCTGACTTTCGAGCGTTTGTTGGGCTTTTTGCAGCCAGACTTGGTTGTCTGTCGTCAGTTCCAATACATTTGCCTGCTCGAATTTCAGGGGGGTGGTATAAAATGCGCGCAGGAAGTTATACCGTCGCTTCACCATGGAAGGAACCAGCGAACGTTTGTAATATTGCTGGAAAAACATCAACCCAACCCAGCCAATTCCCCAAAGAAGAACCAGGTAAAACGCGATTTTCAGCATATTGTTCGTGTGAGACGTGGCCTATGGTTTCGTTGGGGTGCCACGTTGGATCAAAGCTCGGTCGCTCCAACTTTGCCAACGCAACAAATCGGGATCGTGCTGGTCGTTGCAAGCCCAGTACGACGCGCATCGAAGCGCGTACAACATCACGCGGTTTTGTCTCCCCCTTGCGTAGCCGGTCAGCCACGCAAAGACATCTTCCGGATCGTGACGGGCAAACTCTGCGACCGAGCGAATGCCAATAGCAAATAAATCGGCAGCCGATTTCGGACCGATAGCTGGCAAGCGTTGCAAGTCGAGCAGTGCCGATTCCCGATTTGTTGGTGGCATGGGTTGGAACCCCATGGTCTCTCTTGCGTCTCCCCAGACGCAGAATCAATCAAGCCGATAACGTTGAATTAGTCAACAGGTCATCGATACACGAAGTTAAAAAACCGTCCGATTTTCTTGTTAGCTCTCAGCTCGATGATCGCCACTCTCAGAAACGATATGGCTCGATGTTTGAGGACAAAGGGTATTGTTGATATTGAATAAACCTTCCTGAATCATGCATGAAAAACGAATTGACTCCTTACCACCCCTGGCGACTCTTCAGCTCAAGCTCACATTATCAACAAATTTGAGGAAAAAATCATGGACCTGAGACGATACGTTCTCGCGGCGCTGACTGTCGTGTCTTTCATACTATCTGCCGGTGCGACAGAGTTGCAATTGTCGAACGAAATCGTGAGAAATTCAGACCCCCTTTATCTGGCGAGCAACTATATTGTCAGGGATAGGTTTGGCGATACTGGCATCGTACCGGATCGTGATTCGCCCGATGTCGATCCGACCCCGACGCCTACACCTACGCCAACACCTACGCCTACCCCGATACCCACTCCGACGCCTATACCCGATTGTGGCGGGGGGCTGGTTTCCGATGGACATGGCAATTGTGTGGTTCCTTGTGGCGAAGGTTTGCAAATGGATCCATTTGGCGATTGCGTGCTTGAATGCGGTGGAGGCTTGGTACCCGATGGGTTTGGTGGATGCGAGGTCCCCTGTGGCGAGGGCTTGCATCGCAATCCTGAAACTGGGGAATGCGACCTCGATTGTGGAGGAGGTCTTGAACCGGATGGAAATGGGAATTGTATTCTTCCCTGTGGCGAAGGACTGGAACCCGACCCATATGGTGAATGCACGCTGGAATGTGGAGGCGATTTAGTTCCAGACGGCTTTGGTGGTTGCCTGCTTCCTTGTGGCGATGGCCTCAGACGCGATCCCAGCACCGGAAACTGTGTTTTCCCCAGTTGTGGAGAAGGTCAGGAAAAGCATCCGATTACGGGTGAATGCGTGCTCACTTGTGGCGAAGGACTTGAGCGGGACCCCGACACTGGGGAATGTATCTTGGAATGCGGTGGTGGCCTGGTGCGCGATACGCGAACGGGTGAATGTGTGCTTCCGCCATGTGGAGTGGGCCAGGAAAGACACCCCATCACGGGAGATTGTGTATTAGAATGCGGGGGTGGTTTAGTACGTGACCCCGAAACGGGCAATTGTGTTCTTCCACGAACCAAGTTCCCTGACCCAATGCAAGTGCCGTAAGTCGCAATGCATGATCGTTGGGTAGTAGTTTGCCATAAAACTCGAAAATAAGACCATCATCAGGTTTTGAAACTTAAGAAACTTGGAGTCCAAAGGGCATCTTGGATTCCAAGTTTCTTTTAACGAAGTTTCGCGAGCGGTTAGTTCTGTTGGAGGAAGTTTTGGGTTGAAAGATCAGGTGCGCGTTAAAGCAAGCCATTGCACGATCGAAACCTCTGAAAAAAACGAGTTCTCTAAAAACAGTTCTTGATTCTGTTCACCCGGGTGCGATTGAGAAGGGATACGACTGCGACAGGCGGGCAAAATTCTCCCGCTGCTCGACGGCCGCACAGTTCCCGTTCCTCAAGTTGCCGATCTCATGTGCGCCTTCACCCGTTCCCTGCACCGCCCAACGCGGGCGTTAATCGACTTGGCGGCTTTCCGCCATAATCTCGACGCCGTGCGTCGCATCGTTGGCCCGCACGTGGGTATCATGGCAGTGATTAAGGCCAACGCCTATGGTCACGGCATCATTCCTCTCGCCCGCGAAGCCGTCCGATGGGGCGTTCAAGCTCTTGCCGTTGCCACGGCCGACGAAGCGCTCGATCTGCGCGAAACCACCGGCTTCGGCGACATTCCGATTTTGCTCATCGGGCCCTCTTTTGCCCAGGACGCCAAGGACCTTCAAGCCGCCAGCATCTCCGTCACCATTGGCAGCCATCATTTGTTGCGCCATCATCTGGCCGTCGCGCGTGAACGCGGCGCTGTGCCTCGTTTGCATGTCAAAATCGATACCGGCATGGGGCGCTATGGTCTCGCGCCCGAGGACACGGTGTTCCTCGAAATGCTTAAGGAAATGCCCGAAGCGCTCGAAGGTTTAATGACGCATTTTTCCGTCTCGGACGAATTGCATACCAAAGATATGCATTACACGGCGTATCAAAATGCGCGGTTCGAGCGCACGATCGCGCGTGTGCACGCCGCTGGAATGCGGCCAATTCTGCATGCGGCAAATAGCGGCGCCATTTTGAATCACCCCGCCACGCATTTTGAAATTGTGCGTCCTGGGATGATGCTTTACGGCGCGAACCCCGACCCGCGCGGGAAGGCGTTGGCGCTCAAACAAGTGCTCACGCTCGCCACGCGCATCGTGTCGATTCACGAGCACAAGCAAGGCGAGTCGATCAGCTATGGCCGCCGGTTCACGATGCCGCGCGACGGGCGCATCGGTATCCTGCCGATTGGATACGGAGATGGATTTCCGCGCGCGCTCAGTGGTAAAGCCGCCGTGTTAATTCGCGGTCAGCGCGTACCCGTTGTTGGTCGAATTTGCATGGATCAAACGCTCGTTGACTTGACCGAATTTCCGGCTATTCGCGTTGGTGATGAAGTTGTGCTTTACGGTAGTCAAGGCAACCACCGGATTTCTCTCGAAGAAGTCGCTCGCCAGGCTGGAACAATTCCGTATGAAATCACCTGCCAGCTTGGGCTGCGTATTCCGCGCGTCGTCATCGACAGCGAAACCAAGGTTGGGCTTTACGAAAACCCGGTTTCGGTGGAGGATTGCGCGTGGGAGGCACCGTCCGTTGAAGAACCCGCCCGAGTCCTTTGATTCCCAGTCGTTGCGTTCGTATTCGCTCACGCAAGTTCGTCGTTTCGACCGCCGCCGAGCGGCACGGCTTGAATTGGGAATTGCGTTCAGCCTGACGATTGCACGGCTCGCCATGAGCATTGCGCTCGTGTTGCTTGTGCTGTCGTCTTATGCATGGTGGGGAAGCCCGACGACGCCGATGCGTGGGTTATGGAAAAGTGCCGTGGTGTTTTGGTTCGTGTGGCTGATTACCATTATTGTTTACCGACGACTACGCGCCGATTTGCTGAAGTTGCTTCCTTCAAACCGGGAGAAAAAATTTTTCTTCGACTCTAGGTCGCAAGTGGAAGTGCCAAAGCAAAAAACCGGGAAGTAGATAAGGGGACTTGGCTGTTTTTCTGAGTCTTTTAGACTATCTTGATTGGTGAGCACTTTTCACGTGCGGTTAAGGTGGTGATGCGACTGATGCACTTGTTTGGTTTTC
>CAZOKZ010000020.1:31249-62012 GCA_964580585.1 uncultured Candidatus Sumerlaeota bacterium
GCCCTCTTTTGTCACGCCGCTTGCGCTCTGTCGAGCGGGCAAGCGGCGCGCCAAAAGCTGCGCCCGGGCGCATGGCAATGGGAGAAGCGCAAGGGTGGGTTGGATGCGCCTGATCGTCTTGATCGTATGCGCGGGAGTGGCGGTACAAATCCAAGCAGCGGGGAAGGAGAATGAACCGCGGGTTTTGGTTTCCGATTCACCCACGTCTTGTACATCACGTCCATCCTGTCCAAAAAACGAATCCCAAAGCACAGCACCTGAATTGCGCGGCATCGTGTTGCCGTTGTACGCCGCCGATCCGACGTTCAATTACAGGTTTGCTCTCGAAGAAATTGCCGCCACGGGGGCGAATACCGTGAGTCTTGCCGTCGTTTTATTGCAAGACAACGCGCGTTCGACCGAGATTGTCGCCAAGCCGGGTCGTACGGTGCCCGACGATGTGTTGCGCCGCACCATGCGACAGGCGCGCGCGGCAGGGCTCGACGTGATGTTGTTTCCGATCGTGTTGCTCGATAAGCCCGATGACGACGATTGGCGCGGGAACTTGAAGCCAACTTCCATGGACGCTTGGTTTGCCAGTTATCGCCACTGGGTGCTGCATTATGCGGCAATTGCGCGCGAAGAACACGCCGCCTGGATGAGCATTGGCAGCGAGTTCGCCTCGCTGGAAAGTGAAACTGCTCGATGGCGCGCGCTCATTGCCGACGTGCGCGATGCCTTCGATAGCAAGTTGCTCTACTCGGTGAACTGGGATCATCTCGAAGGCCCCGAAGGCTGGTGGGATGCGCTCGATGCCGTGGGGCTGTCCTCATATTACGAGCTGACCGACGACCCGGAGGCGTCGCAGGCCGAGCTCGACGCCGCGTGGCGGGACTGGCGCGACTGGATACTCGACTGGCGGCGCGAGGCGGGCGTCGAACTGCCATTGATTTTCACCGAAGTCGGATATCCGTCGATGGACGGCGCGGCGGTGTACCCGTGGGATTACACGTTGGACAATCCGGTGGACCTCGACGAACAGCGCCGATGCTTTCAGGCTTTCATTGCCGCGTGGGCGGGTCGCCCTGAAGCCGAAGGCGTTTTCTTTTACAAGTGGCTGGGTTTCGACGCGGACGAAATGCTTGGGTATTCGCCTCGTGGCAAACCCGCCGAGCACCTGATTCGCGCATGGTACGGGGAAACCATGTCTCCGTCCCCCTGATGTGAGAATGTGGAGCGTTTCGGAACGTGAAAGTGGTCGGAATTGCGCGTCCTTTTTCCCCCGACTGTCTAAAAAGAACCGCTCCTAACATCGTCCGAACAATTTGGACCACACCGAAGGCCGGTGTGGTTTTTTTGTTTAAAACCCCACAAAGCCTCGAAATTCAAGCGTTTGGAGCGGTGCACTACTTTTTGTGCCAATTGGGTTCACCGTTTGCAGAGTGAGCGGCGTCCCCCAAAGGTCGGAAAGCGACCAGGAACATTTATCATCCGAAAGGAAGTCGTATGAAAACCAAACGGTATCTCTGGATCTCTGCGATGCTTGCTTTGGGTCTGCTTTTCCCGGCCCTGGGCCTCGCACAGGAAGCGACCGAGGCGGCAGCTGCGTTGCCGAGCGTTGCGGAACTCTCTGAAGGTATTGGCACAAACAAAATCCTCGTGGACACAATCTGGGTGCTTGTCGCCGCAGTTCTCGTGATCTTCATGCAAGCGGGCTTTGCATGTGTGGAATGTGGTTTTGTTCGCGCCAAGAACGCCAACAACATCATGATGAAAAACGTGCTCGATTTTTGTATCGGCGCGGTGGCCTTCTTTGTCGTCGGCTTTGCCATCATGTTTGGCGATGGCAACGGTTTTATGGGAATGTCGGGGTGGTTTATGTCAAATCCCGATGTGTTTGAAAACTCCCTTGGCTGGACAACGGTTCCGCTGATGGTCAAATTCATTTTCCAACTCGCCTTCGCCGCCACGGCTGCCACGATTGTTTCCGGCGCCATGGCCGAACGCACCAAATTCACCTCGTACATGGTTTACTCCGTTGTGTTGACGGCAGTCATCTACCCGATCGTCGGTCACTGGATTTGGGGCGGCGGCTGGTTGGCTGGCGCTGGCATGTGGGACTTCGCCGGTTCGACAGTCGTTCACTCGACGGGCGGTTGGCTGGCTCTGGTTGGCGCATTCTTCGTGGGCGCTCGCCGTGGCAAGTATGGTAGCGATGGCAAACCTCGCGCAATTCCGGGTCACTCGATTCCCATGGCTTCGCTCGGTGTGTTTATTCTGTTCATCGGCTGGTTTGGTTTCAATGCGGGCTCGACGATGGCGGCTGACTTTTCTGTTGGTTTGATTGCCGTCAACACGGCTCTGGCAGCAGCCACGGGTGCCATCGGCGCGTTATTCGCATCGAAGATTCTCTTCAAGACGTTTGATATTTCCATGACGTTGAACGGCCTGTTGGCTGGCCTGGTGGCGATCACCGCTCCGTGCGCGTTCGTTTCTCCCGGCTCCTCGCTGATCATTGGTTTGTTGGGCGGCGTTGCAGTTGTCTTTTCAGTGGTCGCCATCGATCGCATCAAGATCGACGACCCGGTGGGCGCGATCTCGGTTCACGGCGTTTGCGGTGCGTTGGGCACGATCTGCGTCGGTTTGTTCGCCCAGGACATTATCCTGCCGGAAACCACTGGCAACGGTCTGTTCTATGGTGGCGGAGCGACCCTGCTGATTGCCCAGCTCAAGGGCATCGTTTCGGTCTTCCTGTTCTGTATCGTCACCGGCTCGATCCTGTTCGCAGGCATCAAGTACACCATCGGCCTGCGCGTTTCGGCTGAAGAAGAAGAAGAAGGTCTCGATATCGGCGAACATGGCCTGCACGCTTACCCGGACCCGGGCTTCATCGGTATGGGCGGCGCAACCACCAGCCCGACCGCTGCGGCTGCCGCCATGGCACCGAAAGTCGAAAGCTTTGTCCCCGCAACCGAATCCTGATCCCCGACCCCAACGGGCGATGGCTCGAAATTGAACCCTGACTGAAAAACACCCGGCGCGCCCCGTGGCGGGCGCGCCAAATTCAAAGAAAGCAAGGAGCCGACTTCCATGAAGTATATCCAGGCCATCATTCAGCCCTACAAGATCGACGAGGTTATCTCGGCCCTCAATGGCATTGGCGTAGAAGGGATGACTGTCACCGAGGTTCGCGGCTACGGCCGCCAGAAGGGTAAGAAAGAAATCTATCGCGGATCGGAATACAACGTTTCGTTCGTGCCCAAGCTGAAGATCGAAATCGTTCTCAGCGAAACGCAAGCCGACGAAGCGGTGGAAACCATCCAGAAAGCGGCGCACACGGGCTCGATCGGCGACGGCAAGATTTTCGTCTTCCCCGTCGAAGCCGCTACCCGCATTCGCACCGGAGAGACCGCCGACTCGGCGCTGTAAAACCAAAACCTTTCCACCCATCTCCCTCAAGTACGTCGTGGTGCGCCGACCCACCAACCGGCCCACGGCACCCAAGTAAACCTCCCCCGGCAACCTCGCGGACTGCCGGGGGAGATGTTTGTTAGAGTGTTATTATTTTCCACTAGGAGGGTTATTCCCTCTGCCACCACCTGAAGGTTTACCTGTGGTGCTTGGCGCATTGGGTGGACGAGATGATCCGCCCCCACCTTTGGAACCAGCGCTACCTTTGGAACCGCTGCCACCTTTTGCCATTGTTCTTTCCTTTCCGGAGCATGTCGATAAAAGTATTGAGGCAAAATAATTCATATGCCCAGTGATCCGACAATACGTAGTAGTGACAGGTTCCAACTATAAAATAAAAAAACCGCCAAACATTTGTCTGGCGGTGTACGTTTATTCCTCGTTTTTTTCAATCGGAATACTTGGTTCAATTCACCAATCGTTCCAGCCCGTCGAGTTCGCTCATGTCCAATCCCAGGACAATCGACTCGGGCGTTTGCGAACCACCGCGCGCGCGGAAGAGCGCGTTGTCGGCGCAGGTGATCATTTCGTCCGGGGTCTGGAATTCTTTGTCGTTCAGTGTCGCGACGCCGTAGTGGATGCTGATGCCGATTTCGCGGTCGTGCAGCACGTACGGTTTGCGCAACGAATCGAGCAGGCGATGCACCGAACCATAGGTGGCGTCGGCGTCGGTTTCGGGCAGGATCACGCAGAACTGGTCGCCGCCGTATCGGCAGACGATGTCGTTGCGACGGACGTTTTTCTGGAGCCGATGGGCGAATTCACGCAGCAACGAATCGCCGATCAGGTGACCGTGCGCGTCGTTGATTTGCTTGAAGAACTCGATGTCGAGCATGACGAGCGACATGGGCCGTCCGTAGCGGATCGAACGGTTCATCTCGGTTTCCAGCGTGCGGAAAAAATAGCGGTGGTTGTGCAGGCCGGTCAGTTCGTCGATATGAATTAAACGCGAGAGCATTTTGTTGTGGTTTTCGAGGCGCTTGATTTTTTCCACCGTGCGCAGGTGCATTTCCACGCGGGCAACCAGTTCGGAAGGGTCGAACGGTTTGGCCACGAAATCCGAGGCGCCGTTTTCGAGCCCGAGAACAATCAGGTCGGAGTCGTCGTGCGAAGAAACCATGACAATCGGAGTGTCGGTGGTTTTTTCCAGGTTTCGCAATTGCTTGATCAGACGCATCTCCGACGAAGCGGGCGCCGGAACGTTCAGCAAAATCAGGTCGGGAACCTGGTGGTTGATGGCGATCAGGGCCTCGACGGCTGTCGAGGAGACACGCACCTCGAAACCGCGCTGCTCAAGGCAGCTTTGCAGGACCATGCGTTGGATTTTCTGGTCGTCCACCACCAAAATATCGGGCGATTTGGGGGATATAAGGCTGAAATCATTTACTTTCGGTATCATTATCGTAAACCCCGTGTGACCGTGACTTAGAATCATCGGCTTATTTGAGGATTATTTTTGAACAGAAGCCCCGGTTTGGCAATCTGCAATAAATAGCTTTACCAACTTTCTTGATAAAAAATATTTATGTCATTGTTGTTGTTGGGTTTATCGTCCTTGCCTGGGATATTAAACTTCTGGATTGCAGATTTCTTTGGGATCAACAGACGCAGCTTGGAAGGCCGCGCTGCCCCATTCCAATGCAAAGTTTCGCGCTTTAGGATTGCTCGGGCCGGGGGAAAGTCGCAAAAAAGCGCCCTCGGGCGCGAGCGTGTCCGAAGGTCACCGGAGAATTGCCACCATGTTGGCCAAACGCATTATTCCCTGTCTGGACGTCAAAGGCGGTCGGGTTGTCAAAGGCATCAATTTCGTCGAGTTGCGCGACGCGGGCGATCCGGTCGAGGCGGCGATTGCCTACGACAAAGCGGGCGCCGACGAACTCGTGTTTTTGGATATCACCGCCAGCCATGAACGCCGTGGCATCATGCACGAAGTCGTTCGCCAGACGGCGTCGCACTGTTTCATGCCGCTGACCGTCGGCGGGGGATTGCGTACCATCGACGATATCCGCGCGATGCTCAACGCAGGCGCGGATAAGGTGTCGTTGAACACACCCGCCGTGCAAAACCCGGAATTCGTGCGCGAAGCCGCCAAGCGTTTTGGCACTCAGTGTATCGTGGTGGCGATCGACGCGCGTCGCCGCACGCCTCCGCCGGAAAATGGCACGCACGATTTGATGCAGCCCGATCCGGCCGGGTGGGAAGTTTACACGCACGGCGGTCGAACCCCAACGGGGATCGATGTGCTCGAATGGGCGCGCCGTGTCGAAGAACTTGGAGCGGGTGAAATTTTACTCACATCGATGAACGCCGATGGCACCAAGACGGGTTACGATCTGGCACTGACTCGAGCGGTGAGCGAAGCCGTGACGATCCCCGTGATTGCCTCGGGGGGCGCGGGCAACATCGACCACATGGCCGACGCGCTCGAATACGGAAAAGCCGATGCGGCGCTCGCGGCGAGCATTTTTCACTTTGGCGAATACACTATTGGCCAAGCGCGTGAATTGCTGGCTGAGCGCGGCATTCCGGTACGCACATGACCGACTGGCCGTGCGGGCGTGACGTGTTGTTTTACGCGTTGCTGGCGTTCGTGCCGCAACTGGTGTTGTGGCTGCATCCGACGGCGTTTCCGTTTTTGTATCCTGCGGGCGATATTGCTCAGACGTATTGGAATCACTGGTGGTTCGACCAGGCGATTTCGCATTTTCAAAATCCGTATCAATGCCCGGTGCTGTTTCATCCGTATGGCTCGCCGCTTTACATGACGACGTTCGAGCTCGTGGATATCGTCGCGACGTGGCCGTTTCGTGCGCTGGGCGGTGTGATCGTCAGTTACAAAGCCGCGCTGTTTTTGAACACACTGTGGACAAGTGTTGCGGCGCATGCGTTGGCGCGTCGGATTGGTATCGAGCGCATCGGGGCGCTGGTTGTGGGAATCGTGATGGCGCATTGTTCGTATCGGTTCATGAACGTGCAGGCGATTTCGCTTCTTGCGACGGGTCATCCGCTGTTTTTGCTGTGGGCGCTGGCGGGTTGCGTGAAAAACCCCGGGGGACGGAGGGACGGAGTGCTGCTTGGTGTGGCGACGATTTTGTGCGTGTTCAGCAACTTGTATTATTTGTTGTTTTTGACGTTGCTCGTTCCTGCGGCGGCGCTTGGCGCGTGGGCGCTGGGCGGTTGGAGGCCGAGCAAAGACACCTTGCGTGGCATGGCGAAAATCGCGGCCATTGCGTTCGCCGTCGCCATTGTGCCCGTCGCGTGGTTTTATTGGGGGACGGTGAAGAACGCGGGTTACATGGGAATGGTGGACGAATTTCCGGTTGTTACAAAAGTGCGTAACTCGGCCGATTTGCTTCAGCTTGTCTTCCCCACTTGGCTTCGGGAAATCGTGACGGGCGTCTCCGTCCCCGAGGAACCGTATCGTATGGTGGCGTTGCCGTTGCGTGCGATCAGCTATGCGCCGCCGCTGTTGCTTGTAATGATAGCGGCGGGTTGGTTTTTTGCACGCAAAGGAGTCGTTCATTCCCAGGACGAAAGACGATTGTCGCGTGGTGTTGTCACGTCATTAGCGTCATTTGTACTAGTGGCGATGCTCGTGGCGCTCGGGCCAACAGTGAAAGTTTGGACTCAAGTGGACCCTGCCGACGTGAAGGTTCTGAAAACCGGTGCACCGCCAGAGTGGCGGGGCGTCTCCGTCCCTTCGCCCATGCGCCTGGTTGATGCGCTGCCGCTATGGAACCATATTCGCGCCCCGGGACGCGCGGGGTACTTTTTTCTCCTGGGGACGGTGCTTCTATTGGCGACTCCGTTTGAGCGTGTCGTGAAATATCTGCAGTCACGCGCACATTCGAGCCAATTCGGTTTGGCTCCATTTGTGCCGTTGATCGTTTTGTTGGGCGTTTATGCCGAATTGTTTGGTGGATTTTATCCGGTCGAACCTACACGCCCACATCCGGTTTACGAAGAGTTGAAATTTTTGCCGGGGGACGGAGCTGTACGAGAGTTTCCCGATCGCGGATATTATTTGAACGGCATGATGATGTTTGCCCAGACGATTCATGAAAAACCATTGGCTGCGGGGTATTTGTCGCGCGATCTGGCGGGTTACGATCGTTGGTTGGAAACCCGTGCGTGGGTGACGATGACGCGCGATATCATCGACGCGGAGAGCAGCCGCGAATTGTCTCCCGAAGAGCGCGCCGCGTTCCTCGATTCCGCGCGCGAAGACAACGTGCAGTTCCTGATTGCAAATCCAGCCTTCTTTTTTTCGTATGACGATCCTTATTTGCTGCATCGATTTTTAGTAGGGAATCGTTTGGCGCGTCCTCTCGATGCGAACGACGAAAAAAAGATGGCATTTGAATTATTAACGAACGCGGGGGACGGAGAATGACGGCTCCGTCCCCAGGTGAATCTCGCGACTGGCCGTGCGGGCGTGACGTGTTGTTTTACGCGTTGCTGGCGTTCGTGCCGCAACTGGTGTTGTGGCTGCATCCGACGGCGTTTCCGTTTTTGTATCCTGCGGGCGATATTGCTCAGACGTATTGGAATCACTGGTGGTTCGACCAGGCGATTTCGCATTTTCAAAATCCGTATCAATGCCCGGTGCTGTTTCATCCGTATGGCTCGCCGCTTTACATGACGACGTTCGAGCTCGTGGATATCGTCGCGACGTGGCCGTTTCGTGCGCTGGGCGGTGTGATCGTCAGTTACAAAGCCGCGCTGTTTTTGAACACACTGTGGACAAGTGTTGCGGCGCATGCGTTGGCGCGTCGGATTGGTATCGAGCGCATCGGGGCGCTGGTTGTGGGAATCGTGATGGCGCATTGTTCGTATCGGTTCATGAACGTGCAGGCGATTTCGCTTCTTGCGACGGGTCATCCGCTGTTTTTGCTGTGGGCGCTGGCGGGTTGCGTGAAAAACCCCGGGGGACGGAGGGACGGAGTGCTGCTTGGTGTGGCGACGATTTTGTGCGTGTTCAGCAACTTGTATTATTTGTTGTTTTTGACGTTGCTCGTTCCTGCGGCGGCGCTTGGCGCGTGGGCGCTGGGCGGTTGGAGGCCGAGCAAAGACACCTTGCGTGGCATGGCGAAAATCGCGGCCATTGCGTTCGCCGTCGCCATTGTGCCCGTCGCGTGGTTTTATTGGGGGACGCAGCAGTCGCACGCCCACCTTGAGATGGTGAAAGAATATCCGCTCGCGACAAAGATTCGTGGTTCAGCGGAATTATTGCAGCTCCTATTGCCCGCTTGGCTGCGCGAGATAGCCACGGGCGTCTCCATCCCCGAGGACGCGTATCGCGCGATGACGTTGCCATTGCGGGCGTATTCCTACGCGCCACCGGTGGTGTTGGTGCTCGGCGCGTTGGTCTCCTGGTGGAAGCTGCGTCTGTCTTCGGATGAAAAATCGACACGCAAACCGTTACGCGCGGCGCTGATCGTTTTTGCGCTCGTTGCAGTGTTTGTGGCGCTCGGGCCTTCGATCAAAATTTGGACAACTTCCGATCCGGCCGATGCGGTAAACACCCATCAAACGGTACCGCCGGAGTGGCAGGGCATCTCCGTCCCCTCTCCGATGCGATTGCTTGGTTACTTGCCGTTGTGGAACCACATTCGCGCGTCGGGCCGGGCGGGGTATTACATGTTGCTCGCTCTTTGTTTGCTGATGGCGCCGGTGTTTGCGCGTGGGGTTCAAACGTTGCGCATCAGGATCGACGGCCGCTCGCCGGGGGTTGCCAAGCTGTTGCCGCTGGTGGCGGTGCTGCTGATTTATGCGGAAGAATTCCATGGCGTTTACATCATCGAACCCGCTCCCGCGCATCCGGTTTACTCTGTGTTGCGCGATCAGCCCGGCACCGGAGCCGTGCGTGAATTCCCCGATATCGGGTTTTATACGAACGGGTCGATGATGTTTGCCCAGACGATTCACGAAAAACCCCTGGCGGCGGGATATTTGTCGCGCGATCTGGCGGGGTACGATCGTTGGTTGGAAACCCGCTCGTGGGTGACGATGACGCGGCGGGTATTGGCGGGCGAAGTTTTGGAACTTTCGCCTGCCGAGCGAACGGAATTTCTTGAATCCGCCGCCACTGATGGGGTTCAATATATTGTGTGGAATCCGCACGAAGCCACCTGGGTTCGCTCCGACGCGGTGCCCAGATTTTTGTTGGCCCACCGGTTGGCCGATCTGTTGGAATTCAGCGATGAGGATAAAATGGTATTTGTTTTGAGGCCCGCATCATAGTGCCGAGCCGCAAAAGGGGTGGTATCAATGACTGCTATCCATGAAATGCGTGTTCACATTGTCGAAGACGATCCTGAATTCGGCGCCTACTTGCTCGAATTGCTCGAAGATACCGGTGTCTCCGACGCCGAGTTATTCGATGACGGGTTGGCTGGGTTGCGCGCGATCCTGCGCGACGTGCCCGACCTTGTGGTGCTGGATTTAAATCTCCCTTCGTTGCGTGGCGAGGAAATTTGCCGCGTGATTCGCTCCTCGCCGGTGCACAATACGATCAGGATTCTCGTATGCTCGGACATGCCCGAGGCTCAGCGTCGGGAACTGGAACTTCTTCAGATTGGTGCCGATATATACGTCGAAAAACCGTTCGAGGAAGGCGCTTTCATCGACCAGTTTTTGCGCCTGGCTGCCGCGCCGCGCAAATCGGCCATGCCATTCGATGCCACCGAACGCAAGAAGTTGCTGGAGGAAACCAAGCCGCTGACCAAAGAGCAGATTCGCATTGTCTGGAACGACGTTCAGTTGCTGGAAGAAACCCGCCAATTGGCGCCGGAACCACCGAGCGAAGAAGACAACCTCTCCCATGACATGTTTTCCGGTTACACGATTCAAAGCGTGATCGGCGGCGGTGCGACGGGGACGGTGTATCGCGCTTATCAGAACAGTCTGGAGCGTGTCGTTGCGCTAAAAGTGTTCCTGCGTCGTGCCGAAGACCCGCGCGGAGTGCTCGAACAGTTCGAGCGCGAGGCCAAAATCATGGCGCAACTCAACCACCCGAACATTGTGCAGGTTTTCGATACCGGGCAGACGGGCTATACACATTACATCGCCATGGAATACATGCCCGGTGGCAGTCTGATGGATTTGGTCGAAAAACGTGAAGTGACCTGGGAGATTTGCCGCCAGATTATCGAGCAAGCGGGCGACGCATTGGTTTACTTGCACGACCGCCATATTATCCACCGCGACATTAAACCCGGCAATATTCTGATTTCGGAATTGGGGAAATTCAAGTTGGGCGACTTTGGACTCAGCCAGCCGCATGTACCGCTAGACCGCAAAGAATTTACCGACAGCGACATGGTGATGGGAACGCGGATTTACATGGCTCCCGAATTGTTGATGGGGATGAAGGCAAACGAAAAAACGGATCAATTCGCTTGGGGACGGACGATTTTGCGTTTGTTTGAAGGCGACGAGGCCAATTTCCCCGCCAAGCCACTTGTCGAATTGGGTATCGAAAACATACCTGGGGATCTATCCGCCGTGATTGAACGCTGTATGCACGCCGATCCAGCCCAGCGTTTTCCGACGTTGCGCGACGCAATTGCCGCGATGCTGATTGCCATGGGAGAGAGAAGAATAAATCGAGATAGCACCGGATAGAATTGATCGGAATAATCTTTGGATGTTCAGGGGATTTGCGTTCGTCTGTGTCCTCTGACGCGAAGGCTGACGGAATTACGAATCCAACGCATCATGGTCTTGAGCAGAATGCTCTCCAGTTTGGTTTTCTGTCGCCAGGTAAGAGGCGCGGCGTGGATTTCTCTTCGCGCGGCGCACGCCAGGTGAAACCACTCGCGATTGCCGTATTTCCACGTTCGCGACAGGCTGGTTTTAGCGATGATTTTGCAGTAAAGGTTTTCTGGAATCCGAATGCATTCGCCCATCAGTGCGAGCCGAAATACCCACAAAAAATCGGCTGAAAATTCTCCCGCGCCGTGACGTTTTAAGCCGCCGATTTCCCGCACCGTTTGCGCACGGTACATGCCATGGTAGGGAATCCACCAATTGCCACGCAGATGAATCATTTCGACGCCGCGCTTGACGGGATCGACGATGCCATCGAGTTCCGGATAGGCATACGTGACATGTTTGCCGTCGGGCATCAGCACGTCGATGTCGCTGAATGCGACCGAGGCATTGGCATTTTGCTGGAGCACTTCGACGAGTCGTCTCACGCAATCTGGCGCCATCAGATCGTCGTGGGGCACCATGGAAATGAATTCACCGCGCGCTTGTTGAAGCATCGCGTTCATATTACCAACCCAGCCGAGGTTTTTCGTTTGGCGAATGACGCGAAACCGATTGTCCGAAGCGGCGAATTGTTTGCAGAGAGTCGCCGTGTTGTCGGTGGAGACATCATCCGATACCAGGACCTCGAGGTTCGACCATGTTTGCATCGTCAACGACTGCAATGTGTTGACGATGAATTCTTCGGCGTTCCACGCGGCAACGCACAGGGTAACAAGGGGCAGATCGGATGAGTTACCAGTCATCGTGCAAACTTTTTCGGGAGAAATTCCATGACTTGTCTGGCGACGAGCAGTGCGAACTTTGGCGCGGTCGTCAGTTTGCCTGTATCCACAGTGTGGTAACCCTCGATGGATTGAACACCGATTTGCGATCGATCGTGTAGCTGGCTTTGCGTGTCGTCCACGTCCGTTCGGCCATAAGCCACGATGGCTCCCGCATCCACATGGAATGGTTTCGCGTTGCCAATGCCAGGATACCAGACATCGATGGCTTCGATTACCTGTTCAGCGATTTCTTGCGCTTGCTCTGGACTGACCTCGCCTCGGCAAGGCGCCTCCCACCATTCAGGAGGCGCGATGTCTTCGCTCCAACCGCGGAGCGCGGCAGGATACCAGGAAAGATACAGCGTACTGTCGGGACGCACGACCACATCCCCGTATCGTCCGATCACCATGGTGACCGACGGCGCCTCGGACAGGGGGTTCGGCAATTGGGCTAAAACCCGGTATTTCAGGCGATGGAGTAACCCATCCGGTCGCCGCAGCCCAAGCCCCGCGTCGATTTTCGACCGGTTTTCCCATGTGGCGTTGACCACTTGTTGCGTGGTCAAGGCCCGAGGGCCGTCCGGAGTCGAACATTGAACGGTAAAACCATTTTCATGACGCTCGACGGATTCCACCCGATGAGCCCCATCGAAGACGATCATTGGATTTTGCTCGATGGCAGCTCGCATCAGCCTTGCCAGATGATCCGTGTCGATTGACCGCTCGGCTGTTTCAAAACCGGCATCTACCGACCTGGTATCGTACCATGAGATTAACTCATTCGTCGATAAACGCCGAAAAAGGCGCTCGGGACGGCTGCCCAGATAGTTCGTGTCTGAATTTGCAATGAGCAAATTGCGATACAGAGAATCAACAGCCGAGTAGTGGTTTTCCAACTCGTCGGCGGACAAAATCGAATCCCGCGCGACCACATAATGAAACGGTGTCGAAAGTTGGATCGTGTCCGCACTCTCGCCCAGCCATCGTTTTAGTAGAGGATGAAAACTCAAGGCGCCTTCGAGCACACATCGGGCGGTTTCCAATGTCGGATCGTTAGCGTAAACAAGACCCAGGTGGATTTTCCCCTCGTTGCGCAAACTGGCGCGGTTCATGGGGACGGTGTCCTGATCAAGCAGCATGACATCCACACCGTGACGAGCCAATTCCAAAGCAATACAGCACCCTTGAAGTCCAGCGCCAAGCACCGTCACGGATGCGATGGGACGGTGATTCATCAGGAAATCTCCGGCAGAGAAAATACACTCCCGTTCAGGGGTTTGGATTCTTAAAGGGACTCCGGTGGAAGTCACCCGAAATTTGCCCCGCGCAGTCGGGAGGAGTTTTGTCTTTCCCTCAAGGGGTTTTTATGGTTACTTAGAAGGGTATCGAAATCGAGGACGAGGCCCCGGTCCGCTGGAGGAGCCGCCATGCCCTACTTTGACTATGCTGCCACGACACCGTGCGATGCGCGGGTGTTGGAAACGATCGCCGATCACGCCCGAATGCCATTGAATGCGTCGAGCGTTCATCAAATGGGTCAGCGTGCTCGGCGATTGCTGACCGAAGCGCGCGAACGATTGGCTGGATGTCTTGGCGTCACCGACCCCGCCTGGATCGTGTTCACTTCTGGCGCTACTGAAGCCGTCAACCTTGCTCTGCGTGGGTACCAGGAAACTTTGGGGCGCCGGATGCGCGTGCTCAGTTCGCCGATCGAGCATGCTTGCGTGACGGACACGCTTGCTGCATTGGCGGAACATGGACGTGCGGATGTTGAACGCCTTGCCGTCGTCCCCAGTGGTCGTTTGTTGATGCCCGAAACGCTGCGCGACCCAATCGATTTGCTCTGTATCATGCACGCGAACAACGAAACCGGTGTTATTCAAGACGTAACCACGGCGCGGGATTTTGCGCGCGACAATGGAATCGTGTGGTTGTGCGATGCGTCGCAATCGCTCGGAAAAATCCCGCTCGATCTGGGTGTTCTTGGGGCGGATTGGACGGTCGTTTCCTCGCACAAAGTTTACGGTCCCACGGGTGTTGGCTGTTTGATCGGTCCAGCGGTCAAGCGCCTCGAATCGCAATTGACCGGCGGTCCCCAGGAGGACGAACGCCGCGCAGGCACGCAGGCCGTGGCGTTGATTCTGGGATTTGTGCGCGCCGTCGAACTGGCCATCGCCGATATGGAATCGCGCCGCGCGCATCTGGATCATTTGGAGCATGTGTTTTTCGACCGGCTCGATCAGGCGGGCGTTGTGTGGCGTCGCAATGGCGAAGCGCCGTTTTTGCCCGGTTTTTTCAACGTTACGTTCGATAACGCCGCCGAAGCCATGGACGCGGTGATTGCGCTCGACCAGATGGGGTTTCAGGTTTCACCGGGATCGGCGTGTTCGACGGGTGTGGTATCGATTTCGCCGGTGCTCGAAGCCATGTATCCCGGTGACTGCGTTCGTGCCGCCGGAGGCGTCCGGGTAACGTTTGGCAAAGACACAGCCGAACGCGAGGTGTTCGCGTTGGCCGATGCGATCATCAAGTTGTGGAAGAAGGGGTGAACATTTCTGGACGAATGCAATTTTCAGGGAGCCGGTGATTCGTTATTCGCAAAGGCGTTTTACGGTTAGTATTAAAAACTGTTTACTGTAAACTAAAAACTAGAAACACTCTTTTTAACGCCCCGATACTCTCCACGAGTTCACTTCCATGTACTTTGGCACCTTGTTCTTCAATGCTTGTGTGTTCGGTTACAGCGCGCTGTTCCTGATCATCGGCGGGTTGATGTTCCGTGAAAATGTTCGCATCGGAGGTCCGAAGGCCTGGGCCATGTATATTTTGTTTGGCTGGATTGGCGGGCTTGTTCCGATGCCGTTTTTCAGCGCCTTGAACATTTACGGGTACACGTATTTTGCCGCTCCCATGGGAGCGATTGCGTTTTTTGCGTCCATTCCTTGGATAAATTGGGGAATTCCCGCCATTGCGGGCGATTTCAACATTCGCGGCATCGGCGCCGCGTTGACGTTGGCGTTTCTGGTTGGCTTGGGAGTCGTCGCGGCGGGTTACACCACGGGCGATATTAAATTCCTGATTCCAATCGAATCGCTCGATTGGCGCATGCCGGAAATTGAACCGTAATGAGAAACTAGCCTCAGTCGAGGTCCAAATCCTCGTCGAAGGACGAGTGAGAGTTGGGGGACATTCGGCGTGGAGGGCTCGATGCGCGTTGTGGTCGGCGAGGAGAATCTCCTCGGTGCGGGGTTTCGTGGCGGCGATGATGATCCGACGAACGTTGCTGCGGTTCTGGACGATGGTCGCTGACGTTGCTTCCGCCAAAATCGAAATCGTCTAAGATATCGCCAAGGGCATCCATCACGTCGTTACCCGACGGCGCCATGGTCGGCGAGGTGGCTGGCTCGTCGCGTTTGTCTTCGTCGTTCACGCGGGCGCCTTCGAGAAGCGCCGACATGACGGGCATGTTCATGCTGTTTTTCGTGGTCAGGCAGCCGTTGTGAACGCGGATTTCCGGGGCGCGCACGGCGAACATGCGCGAAAACGCGGACATGCCCTGGTCGTCGTCCATGGTATCGGCGTGAACCACCATGCCGTCGCGCAAGTACATGGAACCGATAACGCCCTGGCCGCTGACGCGAATGGTTTTCGGAATGCGTTTTTCACCGTAGAGTTGGATCAGGTCGCTGAGCTCAAGGCCCAGAATATCCGTGCCGTGAACGGTCAGAATTTCGAGCAAATTGCGCAGTTCATCGCGCGCCGCGGTTAAATCGTCCTCGGGGTGAGGGAGGATTTTTACGGCGCCCTGGGCCAGGAGCGCCGGTTCGTAGGCGCTGATGCTTTCCGACAGGCAAACCGCGACTTCCCACCATGTGGTGCGGTCCTGAATCATCATTGAAACTTTGGCCAGATCCGTCGTCGGGTCCATGCCCATGATGAGCAGACCCGAGCGGCTGGCTTGCCATGGTTGGTACATCAGGTTCTGCACGATGCGGATGTCGCTGGGCAATCCCTCGTCACCGAGCAGCGAAATAACGGTCGCTGCCGTGGTGGGGACCAACCCGGCGAAAACTAAGGTGGAAAGACTCCGATGCGCCATGCAGATAAGCTCCCTGATACCAGCACCTTGAGGCGGGTAAAACCATTGCGTCGCTGGAATCGGCGTGTACGTCAAGCGGCTTTTGTGCACAACACGGCACAATAACGTCTCCACCATGTCAGGTGCAGGGGACAATGGCAACTGAATCTTTTGTTTTTGGAGCGCGAGGCGGAAGGGAAAGTTGTTCGCCGGAATTCTGAGAGAATAATACAAAAAGGACCCATTCACCCCAGATGAGTGGTCAAAATTTCTTGCTGGTCGAGCCTTGCTTGACATCCTGTATCTCCTGCCGGGACGATACCGGCGGTTCCTCGATTTTCTCCATGTCAAGTGTGCAACCTTGCGTCTGATTCGAATCAACTTCGTTCTCTTTGCACTCGTCCTGATCGTCATCGGGGCCGTGGGATGTCGTGGAACGGGAAAATTCGTTTCACCCTATGGCAAACCGGAACCGGGCGCGGCGCCTCTGGTAACGCAATTACCCGATGTTTATGAACTACTTCAGTTCCGAGCCGCCGAACATCCGCTTTTTTGGGCACGAGCCGAAGTCACGATGAAAATCGAGGGCGTGAAAGGCAAAACCCGTTTCGATGCGACGCTCATCTATCGCGAACCGGACGCGTTTCGCCTGCGCGGCACGCATCCGTTGGCCGGATTGGTGTTCGAGTTAATTGCCAGCGGCGATCAGGCCTACGTGCATTTGGCGCGCGAAAAGGAATTGTACGAAGGCTCCCTGGAGGAATTACGCCGCCAGGGAGGAATCGCGGGCTCGCTGTCATTGCGCGACCTGATGGGCGCTTTGTTGGTAAACCAGGATTTGCGCCGTCGTCTCGAAGAAGGCCGCTCCTGGAAGGTGTTGGCGGCAGGGGATGATTTTTTCCTGACGGAAACCCTCGAAGACGGCCGCACGATGCTGTGGCGAATTCGTCGTTCCGACGGTTTGGTGCGCGAGATTGTCATTCGTTCGGGCGGGGGAGAGCCGGAGCTTCAAATCGTGTATGGTGGATATGAATTGATCAACGATGTCGAACCGTTTCCAACGCGGCTTGATATAACGGTGCTCGATGGCGTTTCGCGCATTGCGCTCAAGATGAAAGAATACAAAACCGACCCGAATCTGGATCCAAAAGTCGTTGATTCACTCCCTCGAAGCGTGCAATCCGTACTGCCACTGGCTATTTTGGGGAATCAGGGGATGGCGTTGCCAACCGAGTGATCGAGACGCCTGTAAATCGTTCAAATTCAGTGCGATCCATCGGACTCGGACCAAGGCGATGATTTTCAACTGCCCCCGTAGTTCTTGCCTGTTGTCCTTGCAGGGGCATTTTGGGCAAACAAGCGTTCATGCGAATCGGGTGCCTGAGAAGTTCCCGCCAGCATGGGGAGTTCTGATTGAGCCCGGTATTGGTTGGAGCTAGGTAAGAGACGGGTTTGTTATTTTTGCCAGAAATGGCAGTGATTGTGTTGTTGCCAACTTCCTGAGATGGGCTGCCGTTTTCCATGACCAAAGTCTCGGTCCGTCGTCTTGCACGATTTGTCTCGCGCCATCCCAATTGGTGCTTGCTTGCGACGTTTTTACTGACGGTTCTCTCGCTTTGGAAGATGCAGGAACTCAAAATCGAGATGGACATGACCTCGCTGTTGCCGACGGATTCCGAGGTCTCGCGCATTACGAACTCGGCGTTGCGCGATTTTGGCAGTTTCGACTTCATGTTGGTGGTTGTGGAATCCAAGGACCCTGAAAACCGGGCGGCGTTGAAAAAAGCCGCCGAGGAATTGCAGTTCGCCCTCAATGATCGCAACTACATCCGCAACGTAACGTATAAACTGACGCCCGAATCCTTTGAACTCGGTACGCCGGGAGGGGACGCGCGCGCGGTGTCGCTGCTTACGACCGAGGACTGGGATTCGTTAGAAAAGAAACTGTCGCGGGAAAGCATCGAGGAGTCGATGCAACGCCTGCAGGGGTTGCTGAACGCCTTGCCGCCAAGCAAACAGAAGGCGGTGCTTCAGGATCCGTTTAATTTTAACCAGATTTTTGTCGAGCGCGTGAAGATCAAAAGCGGACCGCTGAAGGTCAACCTCGTCGATAATTACTTTATGTCGCGCGATGGCAAGATGCTCCTGATGCTGGTGTTGCCTGTGAAGCCTGCCACCGATTTGCAGTTCGCCCAGGACTTCAAAAAGTTTCTGGATGCGACGAAGGAAGGCATTTACAAACGCAACCCCGAGTTTGGATCGTATGACGACCCCGATTCCCAGGAAATTTCCATTTCCTACTTCGGCGCCCATTATGAAACCATTGCCGATTCTCAATTGGTGAAGCAGGACTTCTATCGCACGTCGATCGCTTCGTTCGTCGCGGTTTGCCTGCTGTTCTTTTTTGCATTCCGCCGCCCCGAAGCGTTGCTGTTCGTGGGCATCCCGCTGATCATCGGCGTGATCTGGACACTGGGGCTGACAAGTTTGTTCATTGGACGCCTGACACAGGTCACCATGGCGTTCTCGGCCATTTTGATCGGTCTCGGAATCGACTTCTCGGTTCACCTGTACAATCGTTATCTCGAAGAAATTCGGCTTGGGCGGAAAAACCGCGACGCCTTGCGTGCCGCAGTGGTGGAAACCGGCCCGGGTATCATTGCCGGTGCTGCCACGACGGCGATCGCATTCTTTGGTATGACAATCACCAGTTTTGTGGGCTTTAACGAACTCGGTCGTGTCACCGGCATGGGTGTGTTGTGCTGCTTGCTATCGGTGATTCTGGTGCTGCCGCCGTTGCTGGCGCACTTTGGCAGCGGCCCGGTCGGTGTTTTCACCCAACGTCCGATGTCCACGTTTGGTTTGCGCAGAATTCATTACACCGTGACGGCTTATCCGCGCGTGACGGTGTTGGTTGGGTTGATCGTTGCCGGGTATTTGGGACTGCACGCCATCAATGTTCAGTTCGAGGACGATTTCCGATACCTGAAGCAACCGAGCAACGACTACATCGCTTTGCGCGATCGCATGTTGAGCCATTTCGAGGTGCCCAGTAACCAAGTGCTCGTTATCGTGACGGGCGATTCCGAACAAGAGGCGCTCGAAGAAAACGATCGACTGTTCAACAACATTTACGCGGCGCAAAGTTCCGGGCTGTATCCGCTGATCGCGATCGATTCGTTGCGCTACTTCGTCCCGTCGCAAGCCACCCAGCGCACGCAACTCGAACGCATGGCCAATCAGAACCTCGACCAATTGCGATTGAATATTAACGAAGCCGCGGTGAAGTACAAAATATCCCCGCGCGCTTTCGATCCGTTTATGGCACGTCTCGATCAATTTCGCACGTCCGCGCGCGAGGCTTTGCAGAAAGAAAAAATGCCCATCGATTTGTTGTCGCTCGATCGCAAACAACATCGCGCGCTCGCTGACTTGATGACGCACTACATTTACAAAACACGTAGCGGCAAATGGCGAATCGCAACCCAGATTTATCCGCCGCCCACCGATGAATGGCTCAGTTCCGTTCCCGAAGTGTTCATTGATAACTTGCAATTAGGTCTGAAAAACGAGATCGAATTTACCGGGTCGGCGGTAATTCAGCAGGAAATGCGAAAGCTGATTCTCAAAGATCTCGCGCTCACTGTGCTCGTCGTATTACTCGCTGTTATCATATATTTGATGATCTACTTCGAGAGCGCGTTCAAAGCCGTTCTCGCTACGATTCCCGTGGTTGTTGCGCTCATGTGTATGCTTGGCGTACTGGAACTGTTCAATATGAAGTTGCACTACCTGAACATCATCGCATTACCGATGATTATTGGTATTGGTGTGGACTCGGGCATTCACTTGATGCAGCGTTTTTACGAGCAAGACCGCCGGAATTTGCTGCAAACGGTGACGCGCACAGGTCGCGCCGTTGTGATCACCAGCATGACAACGATTTTCGGATTCGGGTCGCTGGCGCTCGCGGATTTCCGCGGCATCCGAGACCTGGGGATTCTCGCCATCATCGGCGTGGGATGCACCTTGATTGCGTCGGTGCTGATATTGCCTGCGATCCTGCGTCTCACCGATCCGAAAGCGATGAAACAAGGCGGAATGGGCGACGATCTGGGGTGAGTGAAGCTCCAATAGCCGCAATCGCTGTGTTGCGCATCGGGTTCGGACTCAGGCCACGTACTTCATTTACACTCCCGTCGCCTTCGCCTCACGCGTCTTGATCTTGCGGTTTTGAGGGATGTTCTTCAAATGTGAATTGGTTTTGAGACAATGACGAATCTTCTTTTTTGTACCGATCCATTCGATGTAAAACTCGTCGATGAACCGTACCGCATCGAGGCCGAAGCCGCGCGTTTTGCTGGATTCGAAATTGCGTTACTTGATTTTGATGCACTTGTCCTCGACAATAATCCGATGCGCGCCGTCCGACGTGTTGCTGAACAATTCGAGCCCACGCAATGTATTTATCGAGGTTGGATGCTGAGCGTCGAACAATACGCAGTACTCTTTGATGCTTTGGCAAAAAAGAATATTGAATTGATCAATGATGTTAATCGATATCGTGAGTGTCACGAGTTTCCGTCGGCTTACGATGTGATTCGAGAACATACACCGCGCTCCGTTTGGATTTCCAATGACGAGATAGATCAACCGGGGCGCATCGTACAAGCAGCTTTGGCGTTCGGTAATGCACCTTTGATCGTCAAAGACTTTGTTAAATCGCGCAAACACGAATGGGAAGAAGCGTGCTTCATTCCCAGCGCTCATGATCATGAAGTACTTGAACGTATTGTACGAACATTCATCGAAAGACAGGCTGAAAGTCTGACGGGTGGAGTTGTTTTGCGCGAATTCGTTGAACTTGAACCTATTGGCTCCCATTCAAAAAGTGGAATGCCATTAACCAAAGAGTTTCGAATATTCTTTCTCGATGGAGCGCCCTTACTTATTGAACATTATTGGGAAGAAGGCGAGTACGGAACCACGCGTGATGTACCAATGGACCAATTTATCAACGTTGCTCGATGCCTTGAAAGTCGGTTTTTTACCATGGATATTGCATGCACGAAACGTGGTGAATGGTTAATCATCGAACTTGGAGACGGACAAGTCGCCGGATTGCCGGAACGCGCACTACCTGCTGAATTTTATGCAGCGTTGAAAACGGCGTTGAGATAATAGTAATCTCCGTCCCCCGGGCTCGGGGGACGGAGCCATTATCTTTACCTTTTATCTTCCTTCACACTTTTACTTCCACCCCATTTTCTTCCATTTCGGCGAGGATTTTTTTCAACCGCGCTTGTGGATTCAATTCCGGGTTTGCGATGTGCGCGACGTATTCTTTTGCCGACGCCGCGATGGCTTCGTCGGTGGCTTGCACCGCTCCGTGCAGTAAAAACGCGGGCAGAAAACTCATCCCTGTCAGGTTGGCCGTTTGCTGAAGCGGTTTGAGCAATTCGCTCATCGAGTAGTTATTGAATCCACCCGCCTGATAAGCGTGTTGCGGACCGCCTGCTGAAATTGCCGACACCCATTCTTTGCCGTGCAGCTTGTCGCCGCCCGGACCGAACGCCCACGCGTACGTTAGCACGTCGTCCATCCATTTTTTCATCAACGGTGGACACGAGTACCAGTAAAACGGGTGCTGAAAGACAATACGATCATGGGCGAGCAGCAGCTCCTGCTCGCGCGTCACGTCGATATTCCAATCGCCATAGCGTTCGTATTGCAAATTGAGCGTGATTTCCGGATGGAGACGAAGTTCTTCGACCCAACGGCGATTAACGCGCGACCCATCGAGGTTGGGATGGAAGGCGTTGACGAGAATTTTCATGTGAAATGGAACCTCCGAATTTTGGGCAATTGCTAACAAATGCTTGTACATGCAAGTATTGTGCGCAAAAAATCAACCGTCGAGTTTTTTTGCCACTTCTCCCAGCCATTTCGCCAGATCGTCCCCTTTTTTACGCCCGAGCGTCGCGCTGTATCGCTCGTGCAACCGTTTCCAGGCTGCCTGCATTTCCGGCACCAGCGCCGAGCCTTCGGCAGTCGCGTGTACACTGGCCGTGCGTCCATCGTGCACGACGCGGACCAACCCACGCGATTCGAGCGCGGCTACAAAACGCGATACCGTGGATTGAGCCAGTTGCAAATCGCCCGCCAGATCTTTCTGTCCGCGTCCTGGTTCGTCCAAAACGCGCATCAATAAAAACGCATGCGAGGGCGCCAAACCCACGCGAGCGAATTCTTCCTCTGCCATGCGTGTCATGGTGCGCGCCAAGGCGTTCGATGTAAAGTACAGGCAATGTTGCGTTAAATTTTCAGAATATTTGGCCACGACAACCCTTTCGCACAATCAATTGACACTAACAAGCATCGTCGTTCAAGGCAAGCGGGAGTCGCTAGCTTTAGGGCACAATTTATGCCTCAGATCAGACAGGGTATTCCCGAATTTGAAATGAAGGTGACGACGATGAAAAATTTTCCGCTTTCTGTTTTCGTGATTTTGCTTCTCGCGTTTACCACGGGTTGCACGAGCATCCCGCACGGTGTCGATCCGGTCGCTGGATTCGACGCCGATCGCTATTTGGGTACATGGCACGAAATTGCGCGTCTCGACCATCGGTTCGAGCGTGGCTTGACGCACGTAACCGCCGAATACACGCGCCGCGACGATGGGGCGATTTCTGTGTTGAATCGAGGATTCGATCCCCAGTCGGGAGATTGGCGCGAAGCCAATGGCGTTGCAAAATTTACCGGCGATTCCAATGTCGCCAGTCTCAAGGTCTCGTTTTTCTGGCCCTTCTATGGTGGCTACCATGTGATAGCACTCGATCACGAACACTATCAGTGGGCCATGGTATCGGGTCCGACCAAAAAATACCTGTGGATTCTGGCGCGAGAACAAACACTCGATCCGGAAATCATCGACACGTTGCTCGAAAGAGCCCGAGCGTTAAAATATCCCGTCGATGAAATAATTTTTGTCGATCAGGCGTCTTAGAATCAGAACTGGAGTTGTCCATGTTTGATTCCCATGGACAATTACGCCAGATTGCGAATATTATATAATTCCCAATTGGGGTTGATAGGGGAGTGTGTCATGAAGGTTTTGCTTCGGAGTTTCGTAGGGATTTTATCCCTCTTTTTGTTGATGAGTTGTTCGACGAAAACGCGCGAGACATTTAATCATCCCGATTTTGAGATTGGAAATCAGTCGTTTGAATCGGGCGATTCGATCACGATTACCGAAATCGTCAGTCGCGATGTCGACTTCGCTGTCGGAGGCGTCTATTGGGTGCGCGGGACGTATGAATTGCAATCGCACGATCGCGCGACGATAGGATTTTGGGTTACCAGCAATGCGGAGAATGCTGCCGCCAAAGTGGGACTGCCTCGCCAGCAGGTAACCGTCGAAAAAGGCACGGGAACCTTCGAGGTGCAAAATATCTTGCGGGTCGAAGGTTACCCGCACCTGTCATTTTATCCGGTTGGGGGCGGAGCTTCTTTTGGTGGCGTTTATTTTGGCGCCGACGAATGGTTGCAAAAAGCCGTGCCATGAAAGTCAGGTCATCGAAACGATGAAAGCCTTACGCGCTCTCCACCATGTTGGAAAACACCTCATCGCCACGGGTGTTTTTGCGGTGGTGGGTATGCTCGTCAGTATCGTGGCGTATTTCGTTTTATTCGTAGTGGCCGTGGTGACGAACCAGGAACTTGGCGGTCCTTTGACAATCGTATTTCTGCCTGTCGTAGCATTTTTGATAGCGTTGGTTATCGCGGCCTTTTGCTTTTACCCGGCCACGGCCATTGCCGAATGGTTGTGTGCTAAAAAGAAATGGAATCTATTTGCTCAAATTCCTATATCCAGTTCACTTCTCTTTCTTGAAATGATTTTCATCGTAATATTTTCCCCGTTCGAAAACGGCAACGATTTCAGTACTGCGAAAACCATCGAATCTGCCTTTATCGGATTTTTGCTCCTTGCCATTCCTTTGGGATTTTACTGGTGGACGTTAAAGTCGATAGATGGGGTACGGATATTTTTATCTACATTGGTATATCTTCTTCGTAAGACAGTTTTTGGTTTTCCAACGAAGTGAGAACCTGGCTCGAAAAAACGATTGAAGCACCATGAGTGCTTTTCAGTTTGCTCTTCGTCGAGTCGTATGGTTTTCATTTTCTGAAAATTCAAAAACAACCGCTTAGCCTTTTTGGGACCTCATCGCGACGTCGCTTGGGCAATTGCCCATTGCAACGTGCCTGATCCAGCGAACCAAATCATTGGAGAACTCGCCGTGCGTAAATCCATCATTTTTGTTTTAGCATTCAGTGTCCTTCATTTTGCTCATACGCTTGCTTTTGCCGAAGTCGCAGAAGCCGATTCCACAGCCTCGTCAACGTTGCGCCTCCTTCGGATCACGGCGGAAGTTCCTCCTGAAACGGACACCGTCTATCTTCCTGGAAACCAGGAAGAATTAGGACCCTGGGAACCCGATGCATTTGCATTGAAAGGCAAAGGCGCCATTCGCCGGGCAGTTCTTGGGATAGAATCCGGCGAAGAAGTCGAGTTCAAGTTCACATTGGGCTCTTGGGCAACAGAAGCACTCGACGAAAATGGCAACACCTTCGAGAATTTCAAAATAACAATGGATGGCGATCAAAGTATCCACGTGACCATCCCGGCATTTCAGGACGAAGAGGCGAACAAAAAAAGAATGGAGCAGGTGGCATTAGAGAAGGACAGAGCACTCGACACCATTGCCTACAATGTCGTCGGAAAAATCGATGTTTACCGTAATGTCCCATCCAAATATCTGTATCTCGACCGGCATGTACTCGTTTGGCTTCCTCCCGGCTATGAAAACTCGGAGCAAGACCGTTACCCGGTTATCTATGCGCACGATGGACAAAACTTATTCGATAGCAGGCTAACCAACCAAGGCGTGGAATGGAGCGTGGATGAAACGATGGTCAGGCTGTTGCAGGAAGACAAGATTTCGCCCGCAATTGTAGTGGGTATCTACAGTACTGCAAACAGAAGCCGGGAATACCTGCCAACGCGCCTCGGCGAATGCTACGCGCGTTTCCTGATCGAGGAACTGAAACCCATGATCGACCAAACCTACCGCACCAAACCGGGGCGGGAAGACACCATCACCATGGGATCTTCTTACGGAGGTCGAATCTCCACCTATTTAGTTTGGCGCCACAGCGATGTTTTTTCCAAAGCCGCCTGTTTGTCGAACGCGATAGACGATCACACGTGCGATGAAGTGGAAGTGAACTTTCTTTCCATCATGGAAGACAAAAAAGACGCGCCCAGCGACGTGATGATCTATTCCGATTACGGAACTGCCGAACAAGAGCAGTATGCGAAATCGCACGAGCAGCTTCGCGCGTTGTTTACCGAAGCGGGCTGGACCGAAGGAAAAGAATACATGATTTATATCGCAGAAGGGAAAAAACACAACGAAGCGGACTGGAGCGAACGATTGCACATTCCTCTCGAATTCCTGCTGGGGAAAAAATAACGGATGAAAAAGAGCCCGAAGCGTTTGCCTCGGGCTTTTGCATGTGGACTTGTAAATGGCGCCCCGGAGAGCGCTTGAATTGGGCTGAGTCGCAACATATACCTAATGATATCAATTATCCATGCATGATAATTCTCGACCCGGCGAGGCGCACTTCCCACAGTTGATCCATCGACTTTCTTCCTGTACTCGATTTACAGAAAAGTGTAAGCGCCAAATTTTAAAAAGCGCACGATCGACCCGAACATTCGCGTGTGGACTGTTGCTACAGTTTCTTTTGGTTCTCTACTTACCGTGAATGAGCAAGCCAATGGCCTCCGGTTCTGTGGCGACAAGTAGGCTTGCACGAAAGAAGAGAGGGAGATAGACCTCATCGGATTGATACCGTACTCGGGTACTTATGTCGGTCTGTTTGCTTGACTTGGCCTGCCTCTTGCTCCACCATTGACGCTATGAAGAAGCGCGAACGCACAGCATCCTCAGCACAACGCCTCCTGGCCTCCTTGGTTGGGCTTGTGTTTTTGTGCTCGGTGGCGATGGCGCAACTTCCCTTCTGCCCGTGCGGTATTCTGTGCCTCCACGGAGGCGATGCTCCTGTTGCCGAACGCAACGCACCGCTTCCTGCAGAGGACCATGGCTGCTGTCCGTCGGAGCGTCAAGACGACGCCCCTCCTGCGACGCCATCTCGGGAAGACGGCGCCTGCGACCACGAGAACGGGTGCGATTGTTCGGTCGAGTTGAGTTCCAGCCAGGATATCCCAACGGCTCCAATCCCGGTGCTGATCTCGTTTTTCGACGTGCATGTCGAACACCTCTCACCGACCCCCGTAGCCTCCACGCTGCCACTCCTTGCTGGAAACGAGGAGGCTCCTCGCTGGCGTCCAACGAGAGGAAGCCCCCTCCCTCGAAGGCCTCTGCACGTTCTGAACTCCATCTACATTATTTGATCCCGATCATGGGCTGAAGCCGCGCGCTTCCGCCAGCGTCGGTGATTCGTCGCCACTCGCAAGCCGCCATCGGCGGCTTGGAGTCATCGCGCCTATGATCGGGATTTTGCTATGCGACTCTTTTGGGTTTTCGCCCTATTTGGGCTGTCCTTGGGCCTGTCCGCCTGCGCGGCTCTCCCTCCCGAGATACCGAATCGCCACGATCTCCGCCCGCCGGTTCTCACGGGTGAGTCATCTGCTCCGTCTTCCCCTGTCTCTCATCGGAGCGTGGCGACGACAGGGACGCTGACACTCGAAGCGGCAATCGAGACAGCGTTCATCAACAACCCCGGTCTTCAGGCGGACTTTGCCGCCTTTCAGGCCGCCGCGTTGGAGGTTCCACAAGTCTCTTCGTTGATGGACCCTCGGGTCTCGTACACCCAGTTCGTCGAGGGCGTACAAACCCGAGTGGGCGAGCAACAATTTGTCGCGGGCGTCAGCCAGATGGTACCCTGGTTCGGCAAGCTGAGCCTCCAGGGCGATGTCGCCCGCACCAAAGCGATGCAAACCCTTCAGAGTTATCGTGCGAACATGCTAACCGTTCGTCAGCAGGTGCAGATGGCTTGGTATCGTCTCGGCTACGAGCAGGCGGCGTTGGCGCTGGCGGAAGAGGATAAGAGGACCATTGAGCAAACACTGGATGCCGCGGCGGCATTATATGGTTCGGGCGAGCGCGGGCGCGGCGCGTTGCTGAAATCCCAGGCGGAGTTGGCTCGTATCGAGAACGAGTTGGCCGGATACCCAGCGCGTATCGCCGCGCTGCGAGAGGAACTTGCCCGCCTTCTCTTCGTTGCCGAGTTGGGCCAAGTCCCCGCCTTGGACGATCCCAATGGATCGAAACTCTCGCTACCCTCTGCGGACAGCCTGATAGCTGAAGCGATTGCACTGCGTCCCGAACTGGAGCGAATTCGCCTCCAGGAAGAGCAGGCCAACCTGCGTCACGAACTGGCCGAAAAGGACTACTATCCAGATGTCACGCTTGGCGTGAACTACATCGGGGTGGGCGATCGGCCTGACAATCCCATGGGCGCAATGGCTCCACCAGACGAAGGCGACGATGCCTGGGGCGTCTCCATCGGTTTCAACATTCCATTGCCAAATGCCAGACGTCGCGCCGCCAGGGAACAAGCCCTTCGACAGCGCGAAGAGGCTCAGTGGCGACGCATTGCAGCGGAGTCGGAGATCGAAGAAGAAGTGCAGCGCATCCTGCCCGGACTCGCTTCGCTCTCCAAACAACTCGACATCATTCGGGACAACCTTTTGCCCCTGGCGGAGGAAGCCTGCGCGACGAACCGGGCAGGCTACACGTCCGGAAACGCGACGTTTCTCGACCTGCTGGATTCACAACGCACACTGATCGCCGTGCGGCGCGACCTGCTGCGGACCCGGCGCGACTATCTTTTGAACATCGCCGAACTCGAACGAGTCGTCGGCGGCTCCCTTGTAACGGAGGAGCTTCCATGAAACGCATTCTGTCACTACTCAAGAAGTTAATCCCAAGTGTTCTTCAAGTTGCCGTTGTGGCCGGTTTCTTCATCACCGCCTTGGTTGCATACAATCTTGGAGCAGAGCGCAACGCGCCTGCCGGTTCTCCGCAGGCGACTGCTCCTGCCTCTCGACCCGTATCTTCTCATCCCATCGACCACAACGCCGATGGCACGATCTTCACGTGCTCCATGCATCCCCAGATCAAGCAGGATGAGCCGGGTAATTGCCCGATCTGCGGGATGGAACTGGTTCCCGTCGATGTTGAAGAAACGGCCTCGAAGATGCCCATCCACTCTGATCACGCGGTGATGTCCGACCCCAAAGTGCTGGGCTATGCGTGCGCGATGAACTGCGTTCCTCCACTGGAGGAGCCAGGGGACTGCCCGATCTGTGGCATGGAAATGCAGCCTGTTGTCGAAGAGAAGGCTGAGGGACTGAGCGATGGCGATCCAACTCGGCGTCTCGCTATGTCTGCGGAAGCGAAGGCTCTGGCCTCGATTCAGACCTCACCCGTGGTGAGTCGCATCCCCCAGAAGACCATCCGTCTCGTTGGCGAACTTGCCGTCAGCGAAGACACGTTGATTCACATCAGCGCCGATGTTGGTGGGCGTATCGATGAGCTGGCCGCCGAGTATGTGGGCGATGTGGTCAAGCAGGGCGAGGATCTCGTTTTGCTCTACAGCCCGGAACTACTTGCGGTTCAGCAGGAGTTTCTTCAGGCCAATGCAGCGCTGGGACGTCAGCCGGAAAGCGCATTGCCAACCGTCCGCCGCGCAAGTGAGAGCGCGGTTGAAGCAGCACGCGAACGCCTCCGTCTTTCGGGTCTTTCTCCCGAACAAATCGATGCGCTCGCCGAAACCGGCAAAGCGCGCGAGCAAGTAACCATCAAGGCTCCCATCGGCGGCACCGTGGTCGAGCGTCATGCGCAGGAGGGGCAATACGTCAAGAAAGGCGAGCGGATTCTCACCCTTGCGAGCCTCGACACGCTTTGGGCCGAGATGGCGGCGTACGAGAGCGACCTGCCATGGCTTCGCGTCGGGCAGCCGGTAACCTTCATCAGCGAGGCTTTCCCTGGCAGGAAATTCACGGGCGAAGTCGCCTGGATCGATCCCGTCACCAACATGCGGACACGGACAACGCGTGTACGCCTCGACGTTGACAACGAAGACGGGATGTTGCGTCCGGGCATGTACCTGACAGCGCGTGTCGAAAGTGCGCTGGGTGAAGAGCCAAAGCCGATCATCCCCACAAGCGCCCCCCTCATTACAGGCGAACGGGCTGTAGTTTACCTCCAGGTTCCCAATGTGGAGCGCCCAACTTTCCAAGGCGTCGAGGTGGTGCTGGGACCACGCGTGGAAGATGGCTACATCGTTGAAGAGGGCCTCGCGGATGGTCAGCGCGTGGTCACGAACGGAGCCTTCCAGATCGACTCTGCGCTTCAGATCGTCGCGAAGCCCAGCATGATGAATCCTGGCGGTGGCATCGCCATGACAGGCCATGAAGGCCACGGTGGACCGCCTGATACAGGTAAAGTCAAAAGTGTGACCTCGTTAAAGGGAATGGAGCATCGTTCAGTATCGGATCATCGGACTCGCGGAGAAGACCCTGCGACCGATCTGTCGTTGGAGGATTTGATCACCGGTTATCTGTATATCCAACGGGCGCTTGCCCAGGACGACATCGAGCATGCTCGGCACGGTTGGATGGAGTTACGCGGCAAGTCCGAACAGTTGTCGGCGCTGATGCCCGAGGCCGACTCGCTAGATGGGATGGACGCGCTACGGTCTGCCTTTCACACCCTCAGTCAGCATGTGATTTCCCGCGCACAACGTCATCCCGAACAGATTCATCGCAAGCTGCGGCTCGTCCACTGCCCCATGGCGTTCGACTTCTCCGGGGCCGATTGGTTGCAGGCCGAAGACGAGGTTCGGAACCCGTACTTTGGCGAGGAGATGCTGACCTGCGGAACGGTGAAACAGGAGTGGTCCGGCCATGACTGATCGCCTCATTAAATTCTGCATGGAGCAGAAGCTCGTCGTTTTCCTCATCGCCGCGTCGTTGGTTGTGTGGGGTCTGATCGTCTCGCCGTTTGCGATCATACACGACGCGCTGCCACGCGAACCGATCCCGGTCGATGCAATCCCAGACCTGGGCGAGAACCAGCAAATCGTGTTTACCGAGTGGCCGGGTCGTTCACCACAGGATGTCGAAGACCAGGTCACCTATCCTCTCACAACGGCGTTGTTGGGACTGCCGGGCGTGAAGGACGTGCGGTCGAACTCGATGTTCGGTTTCTCCTCGATCTATGTGATCTTCAACGAGGATGTGGACTTCTACTGGTCGCGCTCACGTATCCTGGAAAAGTTGAACAGTTTGCCAAGCGGAACGCTCCCGCCGGACGCGACGCCGGTACTTGGTCCGGACGCGACCGGCATGGGTCAGATCTTCTGGTACACCCTGGAAGGCCGCACGCCAGAGGGGGAACCCGTCGGTGGCTGGGACCCGCAGGAACTGCGCAGCGTCCAGGACTGGTACGTTCGCTACGCACTGCAAGGCTCGGAAGGCGTCGCAGAGGTCGCCAGCATCGGCGGCTTCGTGCGCGAGTATCAGATCGACATCAATCCCGAAGCACTTTTCAGTTACAATATCACATTGCCGCAGGTCATCGGCGCCGTCCAGCGCAGC
>CAZOKZ010000021.1:0-61724 GCA_964580585.1 uncultured Candidatus Sumerlaeota bacterium
TCATCTATCCGCCGGGACCATCGATGCGGATTATCTCGGACATTTTCGCTTACACGTCCAAACTGATGCCCAAGTTCAACTCGATTTCGATCTCGGGTTATCACATGCAGGAAGCGGGCGCGACCGCCGACCTTGAAATCGCTTATACGTTGGCCGACGGACTCGAATACATTCGCGCTGGCGTGCGAGCGGGACTCGACGTCGATAATTTCGTGCCGCGTTTCTCGTTCTTCTGGGCCATCGGCATGAACTACTTCATGGAAGTCGCCAAGATGCGCGCCGCGCGTATGATCTGGGCGAAAATGGTCAAGCAGTTCGAGCCCAAGCTCGATAAATCCATGGCGTTGCGCACGCACAGCCAAACCAGCGGTTGGTCGCTGACCGAGCAGGACCCGTTCAACAACGTCGCGCGCACCTGTATTGAAGCGCTCGGCGCCGCGCTGGGCCACACGCAATCCTTGCACACGAATTCGCTGGACGAAGCGATTGCGTTGCCGACGGATTTCTCGGCTCGTATCGCACGCAACACACAGCTTATCCTCCAGGAAGAAACCAACATCTGCAAAGTCGTCGATCCGTGGGCGGGTTCCTACTATGTCGAACACCTGACTGAGCAGATCGCCGACAAGGCCTGGGCGTTGATTCAGGAAGTCGAAGAACTCGGCGGCATGGCGAAAGCCATCGAAACCGGCATTCCGAAGATGCGCATCGAGGAAGCCGCCGCACGCAAACAAGCCCGCATCGATTCGGGCAAGGAAGTCATCGTTGGCTTGAACAAGTACCGTCTCGCCAAAGAAGACCCGCTGGAAATTCTCGACATCGACAACACGATGGTGCGCGACGCCCAGCTTCGCCGCCTCGAACAATTGCGCCACGACCGCGATGAAGTCGAAACGCAAGCGGCGCTCGAAGCGATTACGCGTGGAGCGGAAGGCGACGGCAATTTGCTGGAATTGGCTGTCGAAGCCGTTCGTCGTCGTGCAACCGTGGGCGAAATCAGCGACGCCATGGAAAAAGTGTTTGGCCGCTATCGCCCGCACATTCATCAAATTACCGGCGTTTACAAAAAAGAAGCCGCGGATATGGAAGCCATGCAGGAAGACATCGATCTCGTTGAAAAATTCCTCGAAGAAGAAGGTCGCCGTCCGCGCCTTCTGGTCGCGAAACTGGGCCAGGACGGTCATGATCGCGGCGCGAAAGTTATCGCCACGGCATTTGCCGACATGGGTTTCGACGTTGATATCGGTCCGTTGTTCCAGACGCCCGAGGAAGTCGCGCGTCAGGCCGTGGAGAACGACGTGCATATCATTGGTGTGTCGTCGTTGGCCGGTGGCCACAAGACGCTGATTCCGGAACTGGTCGGCGAGCTGAGAAAAGTCGATCGCGAAGACATCCTGGTCGTTTGCGGCGGCGTGATTCCGGCTCAAGACTACGCTTACTTGTACGAGTCGGGTTGCTCGGCGGTATTCGGGCCGGGGACGGTGATTCCCGATGCGGCGAACAAACTGCTCAAGCTGCTCTTCGAGCAGATGGAATTGTGAAATTGAGGGAGTAATCCATCGAGTGCGGAGTTTCCGGCCGATATACACTTTCGCGGCTGGGGAGAGAAACCATCCGGGATTTACGGACCGGATTCTCCGCACTCGATGACACTTGACCGGAAAGTTTTTTGCCCCCGATGGCTGACGAAAACCCGAAACCGCCCGAAACCGCACTGCACGTCATGCCCGGCGTCAGTGTGGATCGCAATCACATCGAGAAACCGAAGGTAAAACGCCGTCGGCTCGATGTCGCGGATTACGTGGCCGGGGTGCTCAAGGGCGATCGTCCCATCATCGGGCGCACGTTGACGTTGATTGAAAGCACCAACGAGGCGCATCGCGAAAAAGCGCGCCAAGTGCTCGATCAACTGATGCCGCATACGGGCAAATCGATTCGCCTTGGCATCAGCGGCGTACCGGGTGCGGGCAAGAGCACGTTCATCGAAGCGCTCGGCGTGCGGCTTGCCGATCAAGGCAAGCGCGTTGCCGTTTTGGCAATCGATCCGTCGAGCGAGCTGACCGGTGGCAGTATTTTGGGCGACAAAACGCGCATGGAAAACCTGTCGCGCCATGATAATGCCCTTGTTCGCCCGACAGCATGCGGGTCGTGGCATGGCGGGGTCGCACGCACGACGCGCGAGTCGATTCTGATTTGTGAAGCGGCTGGTTTCGATGTGGTGATTATCGAAACGGTGGGCGTTGGACAGAGTGAAACGCAGGTTGCCTCGATGGTGGATTTTTTCCTGCTGCTGATGCTGGCCGGAGCGGGCGACGAGCTCCAGGGTATCAAGCGCGGGATTCTGGAATTGGCCGACACGGTGGTGATCAACAAAGCCGACGGTGAAAATTTGGGGCCGGCGCAAATCGCACGCGCGCAATTCACGAGTGCGTTGCGATTGCTGCACTCGAGCACCGACGATGGCTGGACGCCAAAAGTGCTGACGTGTTCGTCGCTGACCGGCGAAGGCATCGATGAAATCTGGCACATGGTGGACATCCACCGAGGGTGGTTAGAGAGCACGGGCAGGTTGAAAGAGAAACGCGCCAAACAAGCGTTGTTTTGGATGACGCAAGCGGTGGCGTACGAAATGCACCGGCGATTTGAAAACCACCCGCGCGTCAAGCAGGAGATTGAAGAAATCAAACAGCAGGTGAGGGAAGGGGAATTGGCGCCTTTTGGCGCCGCCGAACGGTTGGTTCGACTGGCATTCGACCAGGAACCAACCTCGTAAGTTGTCGAATATCCCGGAATGCGCGTGGGCGGCATTCAAAACGGGTTAAATTCAGCCTAGTTCAACAGGAGCTTTATTCCATGGGTACCGCCAAAGCAGTAAACCATATTGGAATCGCCGTCAGTTCGATCGATGCGCAGCGTGAATATTATGAAAACGTTCTCGGCGCGGAATTCGACGGTATCGAAGAAGTGGCCGAGCAGAAAGTCCGCGTGGGATTTTTCCGCGTCGGCGATGTGAAGCTGGAATTACTCGAACCGACTTCGCCAGACAGCACGGTTGCCAAGTTTATCGAGAAGAAGGGCGAAGGGCTGCATCACGTGGCCTTCACCGTCGAGGGAATCCAGGAACGTCTCAACGAGCTGAAAACCAACGGCGTCCGATTGATTGACGAAACGCCGCGCAAGGGAGCTCACCACATGAACATCGCGTTCCTGCATCCCAAGAGCACGCACGGTATTTTGACCGAGTTGTGCGAACCCGCCGCCGAGTAAGCTCGCCGGTTGTTTTTCCTCCTCGCCCCGTGCGAGCAGCATTCCATTTCCTCCGGGAGATAAAATCATGTCGGACAACAACAATAGCGCCGTTCATCACGAGATGACAGGCTTGGAAAAAATCGAAGACTTGCGCAAACGCAAGGTCAAGCTGCGTGAAGGCGGTGGTGCGGAGCGCCTTAAAAAGCTCCATGCTCAGGGTAAAAAATCCGCGCGTGAACGTGTGGCGCATTTGCTCGATGACGGCAGTTTTCAGGAACTCTTCCTGTTTGCCAAACACCGTTCGACGTTTTTCGGCCTCGGTGAAAAAGACTTTCCCGCCGACGGCGTTGTCACTGGCTGTGGAACGGTGGACGGACGGTTGGTTCACCTGGCCAGCCAGGATTTCTCGGTTGCCGGTGGAGCCGTGGGCGAAGTGCACGGCAACAAAATCGTCGATATGATGCAGTTGTCGCTGAAAACCGGCAGCCCGTTCATTTTCATCAACGACTCGGGCGGCGCGCGCATTCAGGAAGGCATCGACAGCCTTGGCGCCTATGCTCGGATTTTCTATCACAACACGTTGCTTTCAGGCGTTGTGCCTCAGATTTCACTGATCTGCGGTCCTTGTGCAGGTGGTGCGGCTTACAGCCCCGCGCTGACCGATTTCATCATTCAAACGCGCAAAGCCCAAATGTTCATCACGGGTCCTGCTGTGATCAAGCAAGTCACCGGCGAAGATGTCTCGCCCGTTGACCTTGGTGGCCCCGACAACCAGATGACACGCGCGGGCAACAATCACTTCATTGCCGAAGATGACGACCACGCGATGGAAATCGCGCGCAAGTTGCTCAGCTTTCTTCCGAGCAATAACCTGGAAGACCCGCCGTTTATTCCGGGTGAAGAACACGTCGAGTACGACGAGTCGATGAACACTCTTTTACCCGACGACGCTAAAAAAGTTTACGACATACACGATGTGATTTCGCGTCTCGTCGATCATGGCGATTACCTCGAAGTTCAGGCGCACTTTGCGCCCAGCGCCGTCGTCGCCTTTGGCCGCATTGCGGGACATAGCGTCGGCATCGTTGCCAACCAACCCAAGTGCATGGCTGGCGTGCTGGACATCGACACCTCGGACAAAATCGCACGCTTCGTTCGTTTCTGTAACGCGTTCAACATTCCGTTGATCACCCTGGTGGACGTGCCTGGATTCCTTCCGGGCGTGCGCCAGGAACACGGCGGCATCATCCGTCACGGTGCCAAGGTATTGTTCGCTTACTCGGCGGCCACCGTGCCGAAAATTACCGTTGTCCTGCGCAAGGCATATGGAGGTGCTTATGTGGCCATGTGCTGCAAGGACCTCGGTGCTGACCGCGTTGCTGCCTGGCCCACGGCGGAAATTGCCGTCATGGGCGCCGAAGGCGCAGTCGCTGTTGTCTTCCGTAAAGAAATCGAGGAAGCCGAAGACAAGGAAGCCCGCCGGGCTGAACTCATCGAAGAATATCGCAGCACGTTCTCGTCGCCCTACGTCGCGGCTGGACGTCGGATGGTTGATAACATCATCGAGCCCGGCGATACGCGTCGTTATTTGGCCTTGGCCCTGGAAACTCTTCGAAACAAGCGCGATTTGCGGCCTGAGAAAAAACACGGCCTGATTCCGTTGTAAAATTCGTGCCCAAGGAGCTCGACACTTCATGAATAGCTTTGCAACTCTCCTTAACGCTCCCATGTTTCTTGGTGCCGCTCCCGGCGGTGCCACAGTGGGTGAAGGCGTGGAATTGATGTTCGCCGGTATGGCGATCGTCTTCACGGCTCTCATCACTATTTGGACCATGGTAGTCGTTCTCGGCAAATTGCTGATCCGGAACACACCTGCTGCTGTGGTTGCAACTCCGGTGGCTGCTCCGAAACCGGTTGCTGCCAGTCCCGCCCCCGATTCGATCGACCCCGAAGTTCTTGCTGTGATTTCCGCCACCGTGGCTGCCGTTGTCGGTCGCTCGGGACGTATTCGCCGCATCAATTTCATCAGCCAAGTGCCTTCATCGGCATGGGCCGAACATGGCCGTGCCTCTATCCATCACTCCCATCGTCTCAGGAAGGGACCCAAATGAAACTGCGTGTAACTGTTAACGGAAATGTTTACGATGTTGAAGTTGAAATCGAAGATGCAGGTGGAATGGCGCTGCCAGCGACTTCTGCTGCACCGCGTGCGGCGGCTCCGGCCCCGGTGCGTGCCGCAGCCCCGGCTCCGGCGGCGGCTCCTGCTGCTCCTGCCCCTGCTGCGGGCGGCGGAGCAGGCATGTTTCCCGCACCCATCGCGGGCACGGTTCGCGGCATCAATTGCAAAGTCGGCGATTCACTCACCAACAACCAGGAATACATGATTCTCGAAGCCATGAAAATGGAGACATCGGTTTCCGCACCCCGCGCCGCCAAGGTGAAGGCCATTTTGGTCAATGTCGGCGACGCCGTTCAGGCCGGTCAGGCACTGATCGAGGTCGAATAATTCGGTACCCGGTTCAGTAACCTGCCCACCTTGCTGTAAACGATCCTCCAGGAGAATCGAAAGTCATGTTGGAAACCATTCACAATTTCTTAGTCAGCTCCGGTTTTGGCCAGTTTGCTTTCGGCAACTTGATCATGATCGGTATCGGCCTGCTGTTTATCTGGCTTGCCGTGAAGAAAAACTTTGAACCCTTGCTGCTTGTCCCCATCGGCTTTGGTATCTTAATCGGCAATATCCCCTACAACGTCAATGAACTCAGCCTGGGCATTTACGACGGTCCGGTGGCACCGCAGAAAATTGCCTACTACTCCGTTGAACCCGTGAATATTGGGGGAGAAGACATCGACGCTTTTACTGAACTGAAAGCGTCGGAAGTTTCCCACAGCGCCACGACCGATCTTGTTTACCAAGGCAAAGTCGTCATGGTGCACAAGGAAGAGTACTTCAGCTATTCGGGCGAAATTGCTGGACCTGGCGTGTATGATCTTGCTCATGGTGGACACCAGGTGTTTATCCTCGAGCCTACGCCCGATCATCGTTATCGCGAAATTATCCGCCCCGCGCGCCAGGATATCGGTAATGCCAGTGTGTTTTGGATGTTGTTCCGCGGCATCGAGTGGGGTTTTTATCCCCCTTTGATTTTCCTCGGCGTCGGGGCATTGATCGACTTCGGTCCCTTGCTGGCGAATCCGCGTATGATTTTGCTCGGCGCGGCAGCCCAGTTTGGAATTTTCGGTGCCTTGCTGTTGGCGTTGTTCCTTGGCTTCGATATGAAAGAAGCGGGCGCCATCGGTATCATTGGTGGTGCTGACGGTCCGACGGCCATTTTCACCTGTACGATGCTGGCGCCACACCTGCTGGGCGCGGTGGCGCTTTCGGCTTACAGCTACATGGCGATGGTGCCGATCATCCAGCCGCCGATCATGCGTTGGCTGACCACCAAAGAAGAACGCCTGATTCGCATGGAAGCGCCGAAAAACGTTTCCAAAACTATCCGCATTGTCTTCCCGATCGTGGGCTTTCTGCTGACGGCCTTCATTGCCAACGCCGCGTTGCCGCTGCTTGGCATGTTGTTCTTCGGCAACCTGTTGCGCGAAAGCCTCGTGACCGATCGTCTGGCGAAAACGGCTCAAACGACGTTTATCGACATCGTGACTATTTTGCTCGGTGTATGCGTGGGATGTAAGACGCAAGCCAGTTCGTTTTTGACTCCGCAAACGATCAAGATTTTCATTCTTGGTGTTGGCGCATTCAGCCTGGCCACCGCAGCAGGCGTCTTGTTTGCCAAGGCGATGAATCTGGTGTCGAAAAACAAAATCAATCCCTTGGTTGGCGCCGCGGGCGTTTCTGCCGTTCCGATGGCAGCGCGCGTGGTACAAAAAGTCGCTCACCAGGAAGACCCTCAGAACTTCTTGCTTATGCACGCCATGGGCCCGAACGTCGCGGGTGTTATTGGTTCCGCGGTGGCGGCCGGTGTATTGCTCTCAAGTATTCCGCACTAAAGTCAGGACAGTTTCCATTCCTCCTAGTGCTACGGCGGACGGTTCTTAACGAATCGTCCGCCGTGGTTTTTAACGTAAAAAACGCCAGACTCATTGAGGCCTGGCGTTTGGTTTTTGACGAATGGTTTGGTTTACGATCCGCCTTCTTTTTCTTTGTTCATTCTTGCGTGACGCGCAAACCGTTGGCGCAGCAAAATTTCCTTATGCCGTTCGTTTTGTTCTTCCAGCAGCGTCGAGGAAATTTGCGCCACACCTTGCTTGAAACTGCGTTTCATTTGCAACTGGGCCTGACACTGATTCAAGGTCAGTCGTTTTTCTTTTTTTTCCGGAGGGTGCATATCGAACTGCGTTTTGACGTTTTTCAGCAAACGATCTGGCTGAAACGGTTTGGTCAAATACAGACTCGCGCCCAATTTGTATCCGTGACGGATTTCCCCGGCGCTGTCTTTGGCCGACAGAATAATCACTGGCAGGTTTTTGGTGACGGCGTTTTTTTGCAGCATTTCCACCAATTGAAACCCAGTGATCTTGGGCATCATGACATCCAGGATCAACAAATCCGGCTCGAATAAATCGATCAGTTCGTAAATATCCATCGGGTTTTGCAGCGTCATGACATCGAACTCTTCCTGGAGCGTCATACGGATCAGCTCCAAGGTGTCGGCGGTGTCATCCACGACCAGTACACGATAACGGCCCGTCATGTTTTATGTCCTCCTACCTGAGGCACGGTGTCGCCCGACCAAAAAACTTCCTCGAATCGGCCTTTAAAGGTTTCGGAATTCGACGGCTTTCTCATCCCTATTACCCAGTTTTTCAAAGACACTGTCAACCCCGGACAGTTCATGGGGAAAGCAAAATCGACAGAAAAGTGGACGGTTTACAGTTCACTGCAAACCGTTCGTGTTTTCCACAGATGACAGGAAGATGAAAAAGTTCACCATCGGTGAACTGCTTACCACGCGCTAAAAGCCCGCTTCACGGAATCGTTCCATCAGGATTGCACCGAAGGAAATGCCTGCCAAAACGATGCGGTAGATGCCGAATGGGGTCATCCCAACACGTTTGAGGACCTTTAGAAACCATGCCACGGCGGCCCAGCCGACGACAAACGACGTGATCAGTCCAACGGAAATGGCGGGCATATTGGCCATCGTGACGAATTCACGATCCTTGAGAAGGCTGTAAACCGTCGCGGCGCCCAGCGTTGGCAACGCCAGCAGGAATGAAAAATCCGCCGCCACGTTGGCGGTCATTCCGCGCATCTGGCCGCCGACAATCGTGGACATCGAACGCGACATGCCCGGCCACATGGCGAAACACTGCGCGAATCCGACAAACAGCGCATCGCGCCAGGTGACTTGCTCCAGGCTATCGAGGTGTTCGGTCTTTTTATCCTGCCATTTTTCCACCGCGATCATCAAAATGCCGCCGACCAGTAATGCGGCTGCTACCGTCATCGGATTGAAGAGTTTCTCTTTGATCTTTTCGCCAATCAACAACCCGATCACGGCTGCTGGCATGAACGCGATGACCAGATTCGTGGCAAGTTTGAAACCCTGCGAGCTGAAATCCGTCAGCCCACGCAGCATTTCGCCTACCCGCGCGCGGTAATAAATCGCCACGGCGATCAACGCGCCGAGCTGAATTCCGACGAGGAACGAATCCGCTGAATCGTCCATACCGAGCAACGATTTGGTCAGGATCAAATGGCCCGTCGAGGACACGGGAATGAATTCCGTCAGACCCTCGACGATCCCCAGGATAATGGCTTCAATGATTGTCATGGGTTAGACTTTTCGTCCCAGCATCGCGTTGATCCGCACTAACGAGAGTGTCCACAAACTTGCCACGCCGTCGCCCCAATAAACCTTCTTGCCTTCGGCGCGTCCGCGCGGGAAGTAGGAGATCGGAATTTCCGCCATACGGTAGCCCTTCATGATCAACTTGGCGGTCAGCTCGACCGTGAAAGCAAATTCGTTGTTGCGAATGTTCATTCCAGCCAGACAGCGACGGCGGAAAACCTGGTAACAGGTTTCCACATCGGTCAGGTGCTGCTCGCCCAAATGTTTGCGGTACAGCAAATCCACCCAGAAATTCACCGCTTGATTTCCCCAATACTGGAGGAACGTCATGTTGGGGCGACCCCGCAAGAATCGTGATCCGAAAACCACATCTGCTTCGTCCGCGATGATCGGCGCCAATAATGCGGGGTAATCGTTTGGGTCGAGTTCCAGATCTGCGTCCTGAAAGATCACCACATCGCCTTTGGCGTGTTTCAGGCCGACCTTCAGCGCATTGCCACGCCCTTTGCGCGCCTTCTGATAAATGACCTTGGTATCGGGGAATTTTTCCTGTTTTTTCAACAACTCCACCGTACCGTCCTGTGAATCGCCATCCACCACGATGATTTCCTTCTCGACGGGCGAGCGGCGGACTTTCTCCAGGATGATGTCGATGGTGCGGACTTCATTGTAAACAGGAACGATAACGGAAACTTTCAAGGCGCGGGGTTCTCCGGTTTGGGTGGAGGGATAATTTCCAGCAAACGAGCCGGTGGCAAGGTCGGATGCCATTCGAGAAGCAATTCCATCTCTTCTTCTGTCAACAGGAGGCCGCGCGGTTGCAAGCGATACGTCTGCGCGATGGCGTCGAGTACCTGTCGATCGATGGCGCCGGTATAGATCGGGACGCGTCCCAGGTGGGGTTTGAAAACCTGCCGGTCGAGCATTTCCACGTGATCGTCGAGCGTGAACTGGCGGAAATCTCCCGGTTCGACCTCGACATATCGGCCATACGGGTCTTTATCGGCCTGGGGCAGCATCGTCTGATACCAGTCCAGCCGGAGGAAATTCGCTCCCACGACGAGTACGTCCGGTCGTTGGCCTTCGACCTGCTGCGCGTACCAGAGAGCGTAAATATCGTAGTCGCCTTGAGCGAGAAAAATGGCGTTTGGCGGCAATGCGTCCAGCGCGCGGTCGATCCAGGTGCTTGCTATGTCGCGGTGCGAGCGGTCGGCAGTCTTCCAATTCGACCCCACCGCAATCAGCACCAACGCGGTCATCAACCATAGTGTTCGACGTGCATGTAAAGGGTTGTTCGCGTATCCGAACTTCTGTACCGCCACGTTGAGAAGCGCGTGGAACCCAAGCACCAGGAATGGCGATGCGGTAACCCAGATGCCGAGGAAATAATCGCTGATATCAATGATGTTATACGTGAAAATGAAGAACAATTGGAGGCCGGTTGCGGTGAGCAACGCGAGGCAAATACCCCGGTTGAAGTGCCAGAATTTCCAAACGCCCCAGCTCATCAGTCCGGCTGATGCCGCACCTGCAATCCAGTAGGCATTTCCCCATGCAGGATCGAACAACGAATATCCACCGAGCCATTCGGCACCGCCTTGCGAAAGCAATTGCCCAAGGCGTTGTTGGAAAAATTGCGTGTAAAGCGAAGGCGTGAACGGTACGCCGGGCGCCGCGTGGAGAAATTGCGTCAGCTTGTAATCGCCGCCGCCAACCAACCAGCGAAAACCCTCCCATGTGCTGGCATCCCCCCAGTTGATGGGAGGATGAGTGGCTGCGCGAATTGGAATATAGACGTAGGGGAGCAATCCACCCAGACCTGCTGCGATGCACGCCCCGAATAACCCTGCTCGTTTGGCGTTTGGCAGGGGAGGCAGCGCCCGGAGCGCTTGCCAGCCGAGCAGCGGCGCCATGCAAAGCGACGATAGGTGGTTGGTAAGGGCGAGACCTTGAAGAAATGCGCCGAAAACGAGACGTCTGGGAGCGAGCGGTTGACCGTCTCCCGGTAGCAGAACCGTCAACAACGCCATCAGTAGCAGCGCGTTCATGCCGTACACTTCGATTGCCGTAGCCGACGACCAAAGACTGGCGGAAAACGCCACCATCAGGCCTGCGAAAGGTGGAATCCATTTGCGCAATGGGGTCGTTGAGCCAGCGGAATCTTCAGGCAGGATTTGTCGAGCCACGGTGCAGGCCAGGGCTGCCGCGCCCGCTGCGAACAGGGCGCAAATCAACGTTCCGGCAAAGTACGATCCACCGGCGAAATGTAAGAGCATGGTGATCGTGGGATAACCGGTCGGGTGGGGTACGCCGAAGGAGGCTCCCGCTGCCATGAACTCGAGGCCATCGCCGAATTGGGGAGAGCGAGCCGCTGTCAGTGCGTAAATCGCCAGCGCTGTCAGCCCGACCGCTGCTTCCTGCTGCTTCGCCATGCCCGCGCGGGTCACCGGGGTCCCTCGACGCGATACACGGTGGTGGTAAATTGTTGCCAATTGTACCGCCACAACCAAGCGGACGGATTTTGTGCCGTGCCGGGGGTGGACATAATGTCGGGAAACAAGGGCAGGATCGCCGCATGGAAGGGATTGGCGGTTTCATCTTCCGGATCGACAACCACGCTGAGGCGATAATAGCGGTTCAGGTATTCTTCGTAATACGGACCGTTGTAGGCGCTGGAAATTACCAGCAACGTGCCTTTGGGCAGTTGTTTGACTGGTGGCTTGGTGAAATCGGCGGAAATGTATCCTGGGCCGAGGAACTGCACCTTGCGCTTGGCGTAGAATGCGACTTTACGTCCGGCAATCAGCACCGGTTCGTCGCGGTAAATTTCATTTGTAAAGATGTGAGCGCTGTCGTCGGCTTGATTACTGGCGAATTCCGATGCTTCGGCAAGGTCCATGAATGCTTCGCGTTGTCCAATCACCACGGCTATCGTGACAAACGTGGAAAAAACATACGTCAGAATCATGACGTAGGGGAAAATGCGTGCCTTGATCGTGCGACCTGTCCGGTGCCAGCGTTCCTGCAACGCGTACATGCCTGAACCCGCGACGCACCAGAACATCCCCATCAAGGGCAGGAAATACCGCTCCTGGAAGCTGGAAAACGCCGACTGAGCCAGCAACAACACCACCCCGACGTATAATGTCATCCAGCCAAAGAACGGTCCTCGGCGTTGCCTTGTCCAGAACATCCCCACCAACGTAATTACGAACACGGGGTAAGTCAGAAAGTACGGCATATAGGCGATGAAGGCCTCGCCATTCAGAGCCATGACTTTCCATAGGGGGATCGTTGTCGAAAACGCGCGATCGGCGAATTGTTCGTCGTGAATAAAGCCTTCGGGGATCAGGCGAACCCAAACCGGGAGAATCGCGAATCCCACCAGCCAAAGCAATGGCTTGATGGGAAATTGTTTAAATCGTTTGGCAAGGATGCCGACCACCACCGCCAGCGGTACGATGAGCATCATGCCCTGATATCGGGTCAACGAGGCCAGTACGGTGAACAAACTCGCCAGCCCGAGCGCGCGGAATGCGGATTTTTTGTCGCGTTCGTCCGAGGCGAAATACATGCGCTCGCATGCCCACCAGAAAAACAGGCTGAATGTCGCGTCGGTCATGACACGAACGCCCCACCGGTTCGCCACCGGTGCCGTGATGTAGAAAATGCCCGCATACAGCGCCGCGCGAGTGCCAAACGCCCGTCGCGTCATCCAATACAGAGGTAATAGCGCGACGCCGCTGGCGATGGCGCTGATCAGGCGACCGCTCCATTCGTATCCGATCACAAATTGCAGCGGGTAAATCAGCGCCGAATAGAGAGGCGGCCAAATACCGATAGGATCGGTAAATTGCGTGGCTTGCAGAACGCCGTCGGTATATTCCGCTCCGTTGAAACACGTTAAAAGCAGCCGTACCACGACGGCAACAGCGAGCAAAATCCACACATCGCGGCGCGGATAAGCCATTTCGCGCGTGACGATTTCGGGAGGGCGCATTTTGTGGAGGGGTAGTTTTTGGGCGTTCAACATCCAGGGTCTCGTGAGCTGATCGACGGGTAAAAAACAATCACTCGGCGCGAATTGTGGCGCGCCGAAGCCACCGCAAGCGTTTGAAAAACAGAGCCAAAACGCAACCGCATTTCCCGCTAAATTTCCGTTCCCTGTTGATGAAAGGACGATGAGCATTCTTTTTGACGAAAACGCGCTTTGGTATGCAAAACGCTTGCGCGGTCAGCAGGATCACATCACAACAACCGGGCACGGAAGTTCAACAGGCAGAACTCTTCAACATGAAACAGCACCTCCAACGTTTTGCGATCATTTTAGGCGTTTCCGTTATTTTGGCTACCGGACACGGGTTGATTGCCGGATTAGAAATGCCCGAAAAGCCAAAAGTCGAGATTCCCAAAGCAAAACCTTCTCCCAGACCGGCCAGCCAAAATGACGCGGTTCCGGCCGATCAGGACAAAGAAGTTCCCGGTGAAAGCGAGTCGGAAAGCCAGCCGGGCGAGTCTTCGGAGGCGGAATCCGAGGTCGCCACCCTGCACGAGCACTGGCTTGGAGGGGAGGCAGTTTTTGTCGATGCCCGTTCTCTCGAAGATTTCACCGAGGGTCATATTCCCGGCGCGTTTTGGGTGCCGTTCGAAGCATTCGACAATGGCTTGCCGCCGGTAGTCGAAGGCTTCGATCCAACCGTCATGTATTTCGTCTATTGCACGGGAGGCGATTGTCATTCCTCGCATCATGTCGGGTCGATGTTGAGCCAATTGGGATTTGAAAATGTTTTCGTGTTCGAGCCCGGTTACCCGGCTTGGGAAGAAGCGGGATACGAAGTCGCAACGGGAGGGCCCGAGCAGTGAACCGCATCGATGATTTATACGAATCGCGCTGGGCGGCGTTTGGCTTGGCGACCTGTCGCTTTATTTCGGGGGGGGCGTTGCTTATCGCCTCGATCATGAAGCTGCAAAATCCCACGAAGCTGATGCTTTCGATCCAAAGTTTCGACCTGCTGCCCGAAGTGTTGATCCCGTTTTTCGCCTACGCGGTGCCGTGGACCGAGTTGATTGCCGGATTTCTTCTTCTGTACGGCATCTGGTCACGTGCGGCGGCAGGGGTCGCCACCTTGATGTATGCCGCTTTCACTGTTGGGTTGGCGTCGGTGATCCTCCGCGACCTACCAGTCGATTGCGGGTGTTTTGGTGGCTTGTTCGGCACCGAAGAAGTGGGCTGGACCAGTATTTTCCGCAACTTGATCTTGATTGGAACGTCGCTCGTTGTCGTTGCCTGGGGCGGGGGGGCCACGGCTCTCGACCGCCTGCTGGATTCGCGCGTTCCCGAAGCGCGTCTCGAACGCATCAGCCGCTCCAGTTCGTCTTCCGAGGAAATTGAAACATGAAACCAATCGCCACGCAGGAAATCTGGTTCGAGTCGTCGCGCGATCTGATCACACGCTGGTTCAACCGCCAGTCATCCGCCAAGCAGGCAGAACTCGTCTCGCCCGGCGAAGTGCTCGAGCGCGTTGAGCAACGGGCGCAAAAAATCCTGGCCTATTCCGGTCTCAAACCCCTGCGCCGGTTAAAAACTGCCCGCGAATGGGAAGCCCGCTGGGAGGCAAAAGCTGCCTGGAAGTTTTTAGCCGAAGCGCTCGACCAACTCGGTTATGACGCCGTGCGTGAAACCACGGGTGCCAGCGACGCGGCGCTTTCGATGTCCGCGTTGTACGAATCCGATCGCGAAGCCGTCCTGATTGTCGATGCTGCCGTTCAGGCGCAACTCGACGCCGTTAAAAATGCAGGCATGGCATTGCCGCTCACGCTCGACGACATGGCCTGCATCGCACTGGCACGCGAGACGTACGCATTGCTCGGTGAAAAAATGGGCCGCCCACCGCGTCCCTGGGTGGACGACCTCGGACAACACGCCTTTGCACAGGAAGTCCTGGGATTGCCTTTCAATCCATTGGTGTTTGCGCTGATTTAAGGGGAAGGCAAAAGGCAAAGGGCAAAGCGGAAAGGGGCGCTGGAAAGGGGAACTCAACTCGCCCGCGCTAGGCGTCCCACTCTACGCGAAGTCACTTTCCTTTCATGGAAGCGTGCGATGAAAAAAAAACACGCGATTATTTCTTTTATTCGCAGTAACCATCCTTGTCGTGGCGGGCGGAGAGATTCTTTTTTATTCCCTGAACTCTCGCTCGGACAAAACTGCCGACTCCTCTCGCCCGAACTCGGAAGCCATCGACACGAGTATCACTCTTGGAATATTCGAATCGACTGACCCTTTTTTGAAAGAACTCAGAAAAGTCGATGCGGTTCCCTATGAAAAAAATGCCTTTCGCGACTATCAACTCTCGACATTTCAGTCGCGAATGCTTTTCGACGAACAAGATGATATTGCTGACGAGATTATCCGCGAGGGGTGGAACGAGAAGGGTGAGGCGCTCGTCCCATTGAACGAATTGAATGCGACGACTTTCAATCGGATTGAAGAGGGAAATGCAAAAGAAGCCCATTGGGTTGGCGATGAGTTGGGAATGAAGCAGCCTGCTCCGAATTACAAAGCATTGCAAGATTCGGCTAAGCTTTTTTGCGTTATGGGAGAGCAGTGTCGGAGGGACGGTGTTCTTGAGGAAGCCGAGCAGTGTTTTCTTTCTGCTCTGAAACTGGGAAGTGCGTTAAATTCAGTTCAAGCGCCATTGATTTCAAATTTGGTTGGTAACTCCATCCAGAAAGATGCTTCCCGTTGTCTGATGCGTTATATGAAGGAGGAGGAATTATCCGAGGATGACCTGGAACGACTTTCAAAGATCATCGAAGAAACAATAGAATCAAATCGTTCGATTGACGAGTCGTTCGAGTATGAATCACACATGATGACCATCACTTTGAAAAATCTACGCTCAGACTTATTGGAAAAAACAAAAAATATACGAGATAATAATTCCTCTCCTGAGACTCCACTTCCATTTGATGTGGATGAAGCGACGCAGGAAGTTATGGACATGAATGAGGAGTTCACTGCTTGGCAACTTGCATTCTCCCGTCTTCCTTTTTACGAGCGATTCAATTCGCCGTTGAATTCGGGATATATACCATCGAAAGAATATAGCAGCGCTGAAGAAAATCCTATTCTATACGTTATTAAGGGAATCAAAGTTCCTAACATTCCTGCAGCCGATACTCGCTTCGGGGAGTTGCAAAATTCTTTGGATTCCATTCTCGTATTTTCCGCTGCCAAGCGATACCAATTGGATCATGGACAGTTCCCGAATCAATCAGATGAATTGCTCCCGGATTATTTGACCGAACTGCCGGTGGATTATTTCACGGGGAAAACTCTGAACTGTGAATGGCAAACGAGCGGTGTGAAAATCTGGAGCTCCGGTCCCGACCTGAAAAACGACCTGGGAGCCATTCGCTACGATCCTACCAATGGAACGATGAGCGAAGGGGATTTGATTTTCTCGGAATAAAAATGAAACGGGAGGCACCAAAACGGCACTCAATAATCCGCTGATTAACTTTGCCTTTATCCTTTATCCTTTATCCTTTTTTCATATATCCGGTACTTCCGATACATTCGTCCACCGCAAGCCTCGATCGCGTGTTTCATGGGTTCGTTGCGGTCGAGCACCCATCCGAGTTCCCCGCCTTCCAAACTCAGTTTCCGCGCGCGGGCGGCGGCTTCCCGGCACATCAGCAGGTCGATCCCGCGATTGCGGTATTCGGGTAGCATTCCCATCATCAGCAGCCGCAGGTGCTTGATGTTTTTTCGCAGCATCAACGCGAGCAGGATTTCTTTCGGGCCAAGACGGCCGTTCATGTGCTGGAGAACGACGTTGTAATCCGGCATCGCCAACGTAAATCCGACCGGTTCGCCGTCCAGTTCCGCGAAATAGACGAGTTCGGGTTCGATAATCGGGCGAAGCTCTTTCGCGACGAAGTTCATCTCGCGTTCCGTCATCGGAACGAAGCCCCAGTTTTTTTCCCATGCCTTGTTATAAAGGCGTTTGACGAGAGCGAGTTCGTCGTCCCAGCGTTGGACGTCGAGTGTTCGCATGGTGAGCGTTTTTCCGCCACGCTCCAATCGACGAGTCGCGGCATCGGCGATACGCTCGACCCGATTGGTAAAGCCATCCACGCGAATCCAGAAGCAGAGCAAATCTTCCGCGCGCGTGTATCCGTTTTCCTCGATGCGATCTTTGTAATATGGCGGATGATAACACATCATCAGGCACGGCATCGAATCGTAGTTTTCTACCAGGAGCCCGCATTCCTCGTTTGTGCTGAACGAGCACGGTCCGCGCATGGCCTCGAGCCCACGTTCGCGACACCAGCGCTCGGCAGCGCCCAGCAATGCGCGCACGACTTCGGTGTCGTCGATTGTTTCAAAAAAACCGAAAAAGCCCACGCGTTCGTCGTGTGCCATGTTGTGAGCGTGGTTTTCCACGGCGGCAATGCGCCCAACGGTTTTTCCGCCTTGCCGCGCCAGAAAATATTCCACCTGGGCGTGTTCATGAAATGGATGACGCATGCGGTCGAGCAACACGCGCACATCGCGGCGAAGTGGCGGCACCCAGTGGGCTTCGGCGGCATGCAAGCGGTAGGGGAATTCGACGAACTCCTCAACCGCCCGCTTGGACCGCGCACGCACAATGCGCAATTTTTCTGCAGAAGGTGCGGATTCGGTTTCCGGCATCAACTTCCGGCTTCCTCGATGGCGATTTCCGCGTCTTTGATCGCCTCGGTGGCATCTTCCATCAATTGCTCAGCGGCTTCGGTAGCACCTTCTTCGGCTTCTTTCTTGATGCGTTCGACTTCCGACTTCAGTTGTTTGTAAATCCCCTGGGCTTCGTCGATTAATTGTTGGGCATTGTCTTCGATGTTCGAGCCTTTATTCTCCGACTTGATTTGTTCGTACAGCTCAATGCCGCGATTGAATTTATCCTCGTCGTTCTTGGTAATTCCGGCGAGCGTGTACATGCGGGCGATGGAGAATTGGGCTTGAATGGCTGCGCTGCTGTGCGTGTTTTCATCCATCACGCGGCGCAGCAATTTTTCCGCATCGTCGTAGCGTTCCACCGACTGATACATTGACGATAAATCCATCAGCATTTGCGTGCGTTTGTTTTTATCGAGTTCTTCGTCCACCTGTTCCTGAATTTTTTTGGCCGCTGGATCGAAGTACGAGTTCGATTCGTCGATTTTTCCCATCGCATATAAGTTGTTTGCGATCGCCATTTCCAGGCGTGGTCGAATCGAATCGTCGGGATATTTGCTCAGGTATTGTTGGTAAACCTGGTTGCTCATTTCAAAGTTTTCCTGCTGACGATAATAATTCGCCAGGTGTTCGCGCGCCAGTCCCCGGGCGACGGGCTCTTCGTTATCGAGCATCATTTCCTGGAGCATTTCGACAGCATCGTTGACTTTTTCCTGATCGCCCCAGGAGATCAAAACGTCGGCTTTGTCGATCATTCGTTGGGCGCGACTGGCCACATCGGTTTCTGGATACCGGGCGGCGACCTCGTCCAGGAAGGCGATGGCCTTTTCATAGTCTTTGAGTTGGCTGCGAATCGAGACAATGCCTTCGATCGCGTTTTGAACGCGTGGGTCCGTGAAATCGAAACCATTGTAAATCGCTTCAAGCTCTTCGAGAGCTTTCATCCCGTTGCCTTCGCTGACATAATAGCGTGCCAGCAACATATGGGCATTGGCGGTTTCGGTATCTTGCGGATATTCGCGGACGATTTCCTTAAGTTTAAGAACGCCGCGCGCCGTTTGCTGGGTGTTGAGCAACTGGACCGCTTCGGCCATACGCTCCTCGGGGGTGGCTTTATGGCAACCCACCGCGCCCAGCGCAAGCAGGCCTACCAGGCACAACGCGCGGCTGCGAGTCAGAGTTGCACGGAAAAGGTACTTCGGTTCAGACATAAGTCTCTCCTCGATTAGTCAAAAACGAAGGCAAACGGTGAAACGCGACCGCACGAGCAGGCAAGCGTTTTCCCCCAGCCGGGTATTCTCCTTTGCAAACTTAACGCCAAAACGAGCGGTGGTTCAATTTGTTCATTGCTTGTGAAAATGTGTGATCGCTTGGCAAAAGTTGCCCATGGTTTGCAACTATTTATCCAGCCTGTGAGGAATCACGCAGGGGGTGATTTTTCGCCACGCTCCAAACACCAGAGTGAACGGTTCAAAATAAACATACGTAATGCAAGTTTATGAAGGCTGAGGAAATCCTCAATGCTTTGAAAACAATGACTTTATCGCTTCGTCTATTCACATGTATTTCGAGCCCTGATCCTTAATACGATAGTTTGAATTGGTCCAAATGCGATGCGGAACAGGCGTCGCATTCACATTGGGCGCCGGAAGTTGATGATAACCAGCCTCGGGTAATCGTTCCAGATGAGGATTTTTTCTATCATGCGCGAGTTGTTCCTGCTGATCCGTCCCGAAGAACGCAGCGCCGTCGAAACCGGTCTGCTCAGTGTTGTCGGTCCCATTTACACCGTCATGCAGGTGCAGGGACGCGGTAGCGAAGGCGGGTTGCGTTACGAGGAAGAAGCCAAAAAGAAGCGTTGGTCCTGGAAGAAAGAGTCCCTGTCCATCTTTCTCCCCAAACTTATGTATTACCTCGTTGTTCCGGAGGAATTGGTGGACGAACTGCTGCGCGCCGTGGGCGTGGCGTTACGTATGTACGGTGGACCGGATCATTGCGGGTTTGGATTCGCGATGGTTTGCCCGCTCGAGGACGAAATTCCGATCAATGGAATTATACCCGCCTCGCGTTCCAGCGAAAACTCTTCCCCCGAGATGATTAAACCTCCGTCCCCCGTTCGATTTAATACCGATAACAAGGAGCAAACCGCATGAAACCGTTCCCTGCTTCGCATAAATGGAGAATCCTGCATTTTTCGTGGATAGCCTTCTGCTGTACGTTCTTCGCGTGGTTTGCATTTCCGCCCGTGGCGATGTTGATTCAGAAGGACCTTGCTCTTTCCAACATCCAGATCGGCTGGCTGGCCACGGCGGGTGTCTTGTTGACGATCCCGGGACGTATTTTGATTGGTCGGTTGGTCGATCGTTTTGGTCCGCGTAAAACGTATTCGTTCCTGCTCGCTGGGCTTTCCGTCCCCGTCGCGTGTTTGGGCCTTGTTCAAAACTTCGAGCAACTCCTTTTCCTGCGCCTGATGATTGGACTGGTAGGTTGTGGATTCGTAATCGGAATTCGGCTGATTGCGGATTGGTTTCCTGCCAAGCAAGTCGGCCTCGCCGAAGGTATTTACGGCGGTTGGGGCAATGCCGGTTCCGCGGTGGCGGCGCTTTCGATTCCTGCGCTTGCCATGTTGTTCAGTTGGCGACTCGCATTATCGCTGGCAGCGGTTCCGATGCTGGTATGGTCGGTAATTTTCTGGTTCGGGGTCAGCGACGTGCCCGCGGGCAAGGTCTTCCGTCGCACCCCGCGCGAAAGCACCTACTCGCCGTGGAAAGACAAGCGTGCGATGATCCTCGCGGTGGCGTATCTGGCCACGTTCGGCTCGGAACTGTGCGTCGTGTCGTTCCTGCCCAAGTATTTCTACGACAAGTTTGAAATCGCGCCCATCGGAGCGGGTATTTTCGCCTCGATCTTTGGATTGATGAACGTCTTTGCGCGTCCGGGCGGCGGTTGGCTGGCGGACAAGTTTGGCCGCAAGAATGTCCTGGTTGGGCTGATTGCTGGCATGGCGATTTTTTACACCGCGCTGGGTTTGGCCCCGACACTGTGGTTGGCGGTCGCAGCAGTCGCCGTGGCGAGCTTTTTCGTCCAGGCTGGCGAAGGCGCCGTGTTCGCCATCGTTCCCATGATTTCGCCAACCAACACGGGTCGTATCGCAGGTATCGTGGGCGCTGCAGGCAATGTCGGCGGCGTGTGCTTCCCGCTCGCGTTCGGTTACGGCATGACATGGTTCAGCGGCAGTTATCTTCCTGGATTCCTGATTCTTTCCGTCGCGGGAGCCATCGCCGCTTGCTGCGTGTGTTTCCTCAGAATCGATGAATCGAAAGGCCATGCCGAAGAACCCGTGGTGTTCGATGCCCCGGGCGCTTTCACCGGTCCCGTTCGCATGCGCGCTTCAAATGCCGCGTAACAATGTGACTCCGTCCCCGAACCGCTGAATCGCTCAACCGAGTAGAAAGAGAGAATTTCCGATGAAAATGGTCCGCGCTATCATCCGTTACGAAAAAGACGCCGCCGTCGTGCGCGCGCTCGAAAAGATCGGCATTTACGCCATGACCAAAATGCCTGTCACGGGTCGTGGACGCCAGGGCGGCGCGCAAGCCGGCATCATGAGCTATCCCGAGTTGTCGAAGCTCATGCTCATGCTTGCCGTGCCCGACGACCAGGTCGATTCCGTCGTCACCACCATCGCACATGCTGCTTACACGGGTTACCCAGGCGATGGACGCCTCTTTGTTTCGAGCATCGACAAAGCCGTCCGTCTGCGCACCGGTGAAATCTTCGACGCCAATTCCCCCATCACAGGAGAATGACCCCCATGACTCGCGAACGTCTAGTTGTTATTGGTAATGGAATGGCGGGCATCGCCTGCCTGGAACGCGTGCTTGACCTGGCGCCCGACCGTTTCGACGTCACGGTTTTCAGCGCGGAAAAATATCCAAACTACAACCGCATCCTGCTGTCGCCGGTGCTGGCGGGCGATATGACGTGGGATGATATTACGCTGAACCCCGAAGCGTGGTATGCGGAAAACGACGTGAAGTTGCACCTCGGCGTGCGTGCGGAAAAAATCGACCGCGAACGCAAAGTTGTCATTGGCGCGGACGGTATCGAGGAACCTTACGACAAGTTAATCATCGCAACCGGTTCGAACGCGTTTGTGATTCCGATTCCCGGGCACGATAAAGAGGGCGTAGTCGTCTTTCGCACGATCGACGATTGCAAAGAAATGATCGCCGCTTCCGAGCATTACAAAAAAGCCGCCGTGATCGGTGGGGGATTGCTTGGACTGGAAGCTGCACGGGGCCTCAAGAATCTCGGCATGGATGTGACCGTCGTGCACATCAGCAATTGGTTGATGGAGCGGCAACTCGACGCGACCGGTGGCGCGTATTTGACACGAGCGATTCGTCGCCAGGGCATCGACGTGAAGTTGAACGCCCAAACGGCGGAAATTTTTGGCAACGGCCGCGTTCAAGGTTTGCGTTTCAAAGACGGCAGCGAACTCGAAGCCGATTTTATCGTCATGGCGGCGGGAATTCGTCCGAGCAGTGCCGTCGGCCAAGTCGCCGACCTCGATGTGAATCGCGGAATTCTCGTGGATGATTACATGCGCACGAGCGACCCGGATATTTACGCCGTCGGCGAGTGCGCCGAACACCGCGGCATTTGTTACGGCCTCGTGGCGCCGCTTTACGAGCAGGGCAAAGTCCTCGCGGCGCACCTTGTGGGGACGGAGACCGCGCCTTACGAAGGGACGGTGTGCTCGACAAAGTTGAAAGTTTCCGGCGTCGATGTTTTTTCGGCAGGCGATTTCAACGAAGACGAGTCATGCGATGTGATGCGGAGCGAAGATTCCGTCGAAGGCATTTACAAAAAACTCGTCGTCAAAGAGGGGTCGTTGATCGGCGCGATTTTGGTCGGCGACATTGCAAACGCAGCGAAAATCGATGAGTTGGTGCGTACGCGCAAGGTCCTCAACGGCGAACGCGCGACACTTCTCGGTGGCTCGGCAGCGGGCAAAGAAAAAGCCGCCGATCCATTGGCCGAGCTCGCAGCGATGTCCGACGACGCAATCATTTGCGGTTGTAACGGCGTGACGAAAGGCACGATTTGCGATGCGATTCAGACGCAAAATCTGATGACGAAAAAAGAAGTCGCTGCTTGTACGAACGCGTCGCGCTCCTGTGGCGGTTGCGGATGTCAGGTCGAGAATCTGATCAAGCTGGTGCAGGGGGACGCGGCTGCGGCGGCTTCCTCGAAGAAACCCCTCTGCGATTGCACGGAATTTTCGCGCGACGAAGTAGTCGCTGCCATTCGCGAGCACCACCTGACCTCGGTAAACGAAGTCATGGAACGTCTCGATTGGTCCGGCGAAGGCTGCAACGTGTGTCGCCCGGCGATTAATTATTTCCTGACGATGGTTTGGCCAGGCGAAAACGAAGACGATCCGCGTTCGCGTTTCATCAACGAACGCGTGCACGCCAACATCCAACGCGACGGCACGTATTCTGTCGTTCCGCGCATGTACGGGGGCGTGACGACACCCGACGAATTGCTTCGCATTGCCGAAGTCGCCAAACGTTACGACGTGCCGATGGTGAAGGTCACCGGTGGTCAGCGTATCGATTTGCTCGGCGTAAAAAAAGAAGACCTGCCCGCCGTATGGGAAGAACTCGATATGCCGTCGGGCTTTGCTTACGCGAAAGCGGTTCGCACAGTAAAGACGTGCGTGGGGAGCACGTTCTGCCGTTTCGGCACGCGCGATTCGATTGGTTTGGGCATTCGCATCGAGCGCACGTTCGAGAACCTTTGGACGCCTGCGAAGGTCAAGATGGCCGTGAACGGATGTCCACGCAACTGTGCGGAATCGTTGATCAAAGATGTGGGGCTCATCGCAGTGGATAAAGCCTGGGAAATTTATGTGGGCGGAAACGGTGGCGTGCATGTGCGCACTGGCGATTTGCTCGCCACCGTCGAAGACGACGACGAGGCGATCGAAATCATCGCGGCGTTCCTGCAACTGTATCGCGAGCAAGGCGATTATAACCAGCGTACGAGCGCCTGGGTAGAAAAAATGGGCATCGAATGGGTGCGGGCTCAGGTAATCGACGATGTGGAAAATCGCAAGTCGCTCGCCGAGCGCATGAACCAGGCCCTTGCCAATCGCGTCGATCCGTGGCGCGACCGCGTCGAGCGCCTGAAGACCGGCGACCCCGAATACTCGCGCGAATTTATCAGCCTCGCCACGCCCGCTCCAATCAGCGCCTGAACCGAGAGCCCGTTCCCTTTTCTCCCAGGAGGTTTGCCATGACCGTCATGAATTCCTACTCGCCCGAAGCCGTAAATCAATGGATTCGTCTTTGCGCCATCGAGGATGTGCCCAAACGCGGCGCGCGCCGCGTGACATTCGGCGAGATGTCCATCGCTGTGGTGCGTACCGGTAGTGGCGCGGTGCTCGCGATTGAAAACAAGTGCCCGCATCGCGGCGGCAATCTCTCCGAAGGCATCGTGACCGACCATTCGGTGATCTGTCCGCTGCACAATTGGAAGATCAACATGCTGACGGGCGAAGCGTGTGCCCCGGATAAAGGCTGCGTGAAGCGTTTTCCGATCAGCCTGCGCGATGGCGATGTGTACATGAATTTGTCCTGCGAGTCGGGAGGCGAGATCCCTTTGGCCGACGTGGCGGGCGTTCATCCCGACAATAAGCGTCCGAAACTGGGCCGCCGCCGCGCGCAGCAGTCCGACTTTCGTTTGTACGATTTTTCGGGCGAGTTGCCCGCCCTTGGGGTGGATCATCCCAGCCCGGCGACGACCGAGGATTTTGTTCTGAAAATCACCGGTCGCAAGGGTGGAGAGGTGGAATTGTCCTTCGAGGACCTTGCCACCCGTTATCCGGTGGAAGAAGTTCCCGCGCATTTGACGTGTCTGATGTTCGGATTTTCACACCCCGTCGCTTGGCGTGGCGTTCGGTTGGCCGATGTATTCAAGGACGTGTTGGCGAAACTTGGCGAAGAGGAATTTCCCTTCGCATCGTTCTACTCGTGGGACACAAACGATACGCACGAGGGCGAACGGTTTTTTGAAACACTTCCGGCAGCCTACGCGCTCGATCCACGCACGATGCTGGCGTTTGGAATGGACGGCCAGCCGATGCTGAAAAAGCACGGCGGGCCGCTGCGGCTGGTCGTCCCTTTCCTCCAGGGGTACAAGAGCGTCAAATGGCTCTCGTGGATCAAACTGACCGACGAAGACGAAGTCGGTTACAAAAAGAAACACGGCTTTATTGAATTTCCCGAGCTAGCTTCCCCAAAAGGATGGACGCCCTCGTGGGTGAACACGCAAAAGGACGGAAACGCTACGTCATAGGAAAACAGATCCCCGATGCCGCATTCGCTTTCGCCTATTTTCAAACAAGCCATCGTGCGCTTTGACGCCGAAAACGCCCAGGACCCCAATACCGTTTCGGTAAAAGGACAAGATGTTCCCCACGAGTTGGCTTATGCAAAGTGGCTGAGCGCATGGGTCGTTCGCCTGAACCCCGAAGCTTCCGAAGCGCTGCGGCTGGCGGCCCGGTGCCAGCATTTGCGTCGCTGGGACATTCCACGCGACACCTATCCGAACGACCGCGCCGGGTATTTGAAATGGCGCAAGGAGCTTTACGGTTACCATGCAAAGCGGGCGGGTGAAATCCTGAGCGACGTAGGGTACGACGATGAGCTGATCGGTAAGGTTCAGTCGATTGTGCGAAAAGAAAACCTGCGCGCGAATCCTGACGCCCAGACCATGGAGGACGCGCTTTGTCTGGTGTTTCTCGAGCACCAGTTCGCGGAGTTGTCCGAACGCACCTCGCGCGAGAAGATGATCGAGATTCTAAAGCGCACTTGGGGCAAGATGTCCGATCGTGGACATGAGGAAGCGATGGCGCTCGATTTGTCCGATGAATTGATCGAACTGGTTCGGGAAGCGTTGGGTTGATATTGTTGAGTTTAGCCATGTTTTTCCTCCGGCGGACATTCGTTCGCCGGATTTTCTTTGCGATTGGGCCAAACGAAGCGCACGCCCGCGCAATCCAGTATGAAACGGGATTGGTCCATGGCATGAAAGCTCGATGACGTTGATCCGGTTGCCACTTTGCGAACACTTAGGTGCGCTTCCTGGCTTGACCACCGCTTCCCTTTCCGCCATTGAAGATCAAACTGCTCGTGACAATATTGCATCAACGGAAGGAAGACCGCCTTGAAAGTTGCCTTCAAGTTTCTGATGAGCCTGCTGCTCGTGTGCCTGGTTGCCGGGTGCACAACGAACAAAAAGCCTCGATTCAATAACGAAGATGGCCAGGTTCAGCAATTCCGCCGTTATACGGGCCGTCCTGCGGCCGATTTACTGTTCCGTTGGGACGATCGGGCGTTTGCCCGCGTCGATTCGGATATCGACGGTGTGCGTTTCCCCGACATGCTCGATGTGCTGGATCGCCACGGACGCCCCGATTACAAACGTGAAGACGTCAAGGCGCGCCGTAATGAAATCTTCGACGAATGGGTTTATTGGGATCGCAACGTGTTGTGCCAGTTTATCCAGGGCCAACTCGTTTACGAGGGTCCCTTGCTGGACAGCGACAAATATCTGGTGAACCTGGGATATCCCAGCACGGCCTATTTCCAGCAGTATGAAGAAGGTCCGGTTCGCGAAATCTGGATTTACGAACACGTTCTCGAAGCGGGATCGCGCACGGTTTCCTTCAGCGACGGCAAATTGGTTTTGGATTCCATCAACTGATCGCCTTTTGGATGACCTCTTGAAATCTGTAAACCCTGCGCCTGCCCGCTGATTGTTGTGTGGCAGGCGTTGTTTTCTGTGGCGGGTGGAAATCCAGAAAAAAAATAACAATCTGTTGATTCGTTGAATTTTATTTGCTAGGTTTCTACTGTCGTTATCCCAGCAGGAGTTATAAAATAGCCATGAAGACATCGCGAAAGGCGTTGTTGAAAATCGTCGGCTTGGCTGCCACAGCGGCGCTCGCTCCGTTGGTTTTTTCCGGCTGTGCCGTTGACCAGCAACGTCTCAAGGAAGAACAGCGCACTGAAGCGTTCGATTTGTTTACTTCGGGCGAACGCCTGGAAGAAAAAGGCGAATATCAACAAGCGCTCGATAAATTCACCGCCGCGTTGGAGTTGAACGAACGGCCCGCTTTTCTGTATAAGGCTGGCCTGATGCACGAAGAGCTTGGCAATTTCGACCGGGCATTGTTTTTCTATGATCGTTCGTTGGAAATTTCGCCCGATTATGAACTGGCTGCCGCCCGGCGTGAACTTGTCCGTTTGCGACTCAACGAATCCGATTTGCTGAATCGCGAAGGTCGTATCAATATCCAGCAGGTCGAGTCGGAAGAGGAACTTCATGCCGAGGTGCCCTCGCCGTATGACGAGCCCATCAAGCAACCCCCGGCGGTGACCGAAGAAGACTATGTTTCTTCGCCCTTCGAGGGAACGGACACCGGCGAACTGATCGTCGAGGAAGATGTACCCTCGCCGTACGAGGAACCCATCGAACATTACGATGAGGAGCTCGTTCCTGAGCCCAAAATGGGGGACGACGGGGAAGGATCGGATGATGAATTGCCTTTTACGGCGATTTCCGAGGATGAAGACGAAGTGGATTATGTCGTCAATGTGGACGGGGACGAGGTCGATCAACTGGAATCCGAACGCCCACACCGTGTACCGGTGATTGTGGCGGAAGCGGCCAAAGAAACGCCCGTTAAACCGGAAAAAACTTCCACGGTCACAAAAACCAAAACAGCCGCGACGTCATTCGAGCGCGTAAAGGCCGAAGAAGTGCGCGATTTGCTATTCCCCGAGTTCGAGGAATACGAACCCGAAGAAATTGCGCAAGAACGCCAACGAGCCGAGACGGCTGTGGCAAACGCTCGTTGGTCCGACGCGGTACTTTCCTGGTCGCGGATTGTCAATTTCCAGCCCGGCGACACTGGCGCGCGTCTGCAACTTGCCAAGGCATTGCTCAAGAGCGGCCGGGTTCGCCGTTCCATGGAAGAATACGCCAAGGCCGCCGATCTGGCTCCCATCGACGCCAATGTTCATTTGCATTGGGGCAATTCGCTCGTAGAGATCAACGAAACGGACGAAGCCGAAGTGCATTATTTGACGGCGATTGAACTCGATGCTTCCAATGTCAAGGCGCGCAACAACCTTGGCGCCTTGTACTTGAACGTGCATCGTTACCAGGACAGCATTCGCGAGCTTGAAGAAGCGCTTCGGATGCATCCGGACTTTGCCCCTGCGCATTTGAACCTGGCATTTGCCTACGATTCATCCGGCGACGATGTGGGCAAGGTTATCGAACACTTGAAAGATTACCTGCGCCTGGATGGAGAACGCCGCGGAGAAGCCGAAGAGTGGCTGATGCAATTACGCAGTAAATAACGCGGTAGATTGTGAGATAAAAAAACGGAAGGACGAAACCGAAGTCTCGTCCTTCCGATTTTCTTTTTAACGATTTGTCGATCAATTGCCATTCGGTTCGATTGCTCCGCGGCCCACACTGAAATAATGGAAACCCGCACGTTTCATGCGGTCGGTTGTATGGATGTTTCGTCCGTCGAAAATCACCGGATTTTTCATCAGCGACTTCAAGCGATCCAGGTTCAACAGCTTGAATTCGTTCCATTCCGTCATGATGACGATAGCGTCTGCGTCCTTGGCGGCGTCGTAGGCGCTTGCCGAGTATTCGATATCCGATGGCAGAGCCGGTTTGGCTTCCGTTTTCGCCTTTTCCATGGCGATCGGATCGTAGGCGGAAATTTTCGCCCCCGCTTTATGCAGCGCATGGATTACTTCCACGCTCTTGGCTTCGCGCATGTCGTCGGTGTTGGGTTTGAACGCCAGACCAAGCACCCCGACGCGTTTGCCGCTCAGATCGCCCATTTCTTCCAGGATACGGCTGATAAAGCGCGGTGTGCGCAGTTCGTTGACTTTTGTGACCGCGTCCAGAATCAGCGTGTCCTCGCCGAGTTCTTTCGCTTTGTGGTTCAGCGAATCCACGTCCTTCGGGAAGCAGGAACCGCCGTAACCGAGACCCGCGTGCAGGAATTCGCGACCGATGCGGTGATCGTATCCCATGCCCTTGGCCACCAGCGTCACGTCGGCACCGACGCGCTCGCAGATGTTTGCAATGGCGTTGATGAACGAAATCTTCGTCGCCAGGAACGCGTTGCTGGCATACTTGATCAGCTCGGCGCTGGCCACGTCGGTAATCAGCATCGGACGTTCGAGCGGGGCGTACAATTCCAGCAGCGCCATTGCCACGTCCTGGGTCGGCGCGCCGATCACAATGCGGTCCGGCTCGAAGCTGTCCTTGATTGCCTCGCCTTCCTTCAGGAATTCCGGATTCGAGACCACGTCGAAATTCAGGCCGTCGGGCTTGTTTTCTTCGATAATCCGGCGAACGAATCCGCCTGTGCCGACCGGAACCGTGGATTTGTTGACCACGATTTTATAGTCATCCATCGCGAGGGCGATTTCCTTGGCAACGGCGGCGACGAACGACAGGTCCGTCGAGCCGTCGGGCGCGGGCGGAGTGCCGACAGCAATAAAAATCACCTTGGATTTTTTCACGGCCTCGGCGGTGTTCTGGGTGAACGTGATACGTCCGTCCGCCTGGTTTTTGCGCACCATTTCTTCGAGGCCCGGTTCATAGATGGGCATCTCGTTGCGCTTGAGCATTTCCACTTTTTTTTCGTTGTTATCGACGCAAATCACGTCGTTGCCGAGGTCGGCGAAAACGGCGCCAGTTACCAGACCGACGTATCCCGTTCCGATCACGCAAACGTTCATGGGTTCGTTGTACTCCGTTGAATCAGGTTCCATCCCGGGCTTTGCGGCGAAAACGGTGCCATTGGCCATATTATCCGGCGCGCGTTCGAGGCGCCCGGCGGGATATTTAGCGGGGGAGCAGCGGCGCGGCTCGACGGGCCCAACCCCCTGGCGGCCCAAAACCGCGCTGCAAAAGCCGCCACAGTTGGCCCGCCCCCCGGGCGCAGTGTCTAGCCGAAAGTGGGGGCGAAAGGATGTGGAAATCGTCACGGGACGATTCCATTCTAAGCTGGAAAAGTCCCATTACTTGACGCCATCTTTTCTTCAGAAAATAAATAAGTCCCGTGTCGTCCTTCCATCACCGAACGTTATCCGTACTTTAACCGTACCTGCTCCCTCCTATACGGTGGGATATCTTACCGGCAGTCATTTTGTAACACCAATAAAATCAGTTGTTGAAGAGGAGTTCTTGCAGGCTGCCTGCGGAGCGTATTCCCCGGCTTTTCGCGTAAATCCCTCAGAAGTTTATTCCATTTGTCCATTTTCGCCGATCTTTCATCGAAACCCCTGAAAATGCCGCGCGGAATGTGCGAGGGTTCGACCCTGGAGTTGACTGCGCTGGCCGTGCCGCTCATGGGCCGCTCGGAAAAAGACCTCGCGCCGGAGGGCATTTCCGTGGTCGAGGATTGGAAAATCTTCGAGTATTGAAATGAGATAAAGGTGTGAAACAGTTGACGTTTTCCAGCAACTATTTCATTCTTGATATGTCTTAACCATCGCTTCGAAGGGAGAGTCCGATATCGGATTTCGAGCGATGTTAACAATCAATAATTCTGTCGTTTATTGGGGAGGTAGGAAAATGGTATGGAAATCAACGGGCAACACAGCATGGCCTTTGTTGAAAGTCGCTTTGCTACTCATTCTGGTGTGGGGGATTTTGGCGCCCAACGCCGCACAGGCAGAATTGGGGAAGGACTGGCAATCTGCCGCTGGGATACCTTGGAACAGATACGATGATACCCCGATCATTGAATTCAAAGGGAAGTTTTGGTTAATCGGTGGCTCGAATAGTAGTGATATTTGGTCTTCCATCGATGGTGAAAGTTGGAATTTAGAGTTACTGGAAGCCCCCTTTGGCGCGCGGAGCGAACACTCGCTTACCGTTTACGATGGAAAACTTTGGCTTATTGGCGGGTATAGACCTGATTATTACAATCCCGTTTATCTAAATGACGTTTGGTGTTCAGAAAACGGGGTCGATTGGACGCTGGTGACAGAGCACGCAACGTTTTATAATAAAAGCGCACATGCTTGTGTGTCGTTTGCTGGCAAGCTTTGGGTGATCGGTGGTTTCGACAGATATTCTTATAACGAGGACATTTGGTATTCTACCGATGGGAAGACTTGGACTGAGGCGACCCGGCATGCCCCTTTTGGAGGTCGCTCGGATCACACCTGCATCGTCTATGATGGGAAAATTTGGGTGATTGGCGGGTTCATTGGAACCAAAACCGTGGATACTTCGGTTGGACCATTTACCCTTCGTGAGACAACTAGCGACGTTTGGTATTCTTCCGATGGGATAAACTGGACCAAAGCCTGCACCGCACCGTTTTTTCCCCGGCGAGGACACTCGACCGTCGTGAAAGATGGAAAGTTGTGGGTGATTGGTGGCTGCGATCAAACCCCTCATGCTGTAAATACTTTCGGCTTTCCCTTTTATACAACTCGCTTTGTGGAAGTTGAATTTTTCACAAATGATACATGGTATTCGGAAGACGGAATTACTTGGTTGCAAGCAACGGATGCGCCGGATTTTGACCAACGTTATAATCATTCTTCGTTCGTAATAGATGATAAAATTTGGGTAGTTGGAGGAGCCGTGACGGGGAGTCTCCGAGGTTTTGATTCCCCTTGGCGATTTGCTCGCAATGACAGCTGGTATTCGGACGATGGGATTTCTTGGAGCCAAAATAATAAGGCGTTCATGAATCGAACCGAGTTCTCGTGTGTTAGTTACAAAGGAGAAATGTGGGTTATCGGGGGTAAACAATATAATGTTCAGACTTCTGGTGTTCAAAGCACTTATCTTAACGATGTGTGGCATTCGAACGACGGGACCGAATGGGCGCAGATAACGGCAAACGCGGGTTTTAGTGCACGTATGGGTCATTCCAGTGTCGTCTTTGAGGACAAAATATGGGTAATCGGAGGTTTTGACGGAGCGTACAAAAACGACGTTTGGTGTTCCTCAGATGGCATCAGTTGGACACAGGTCACAAATCATGCGCCATTTTTGCCTCGATTAGACCACACCAGCTTGGTTTACGACAATAAATTGTGGGTTATTGGAGGGACAGTTTTAGGAGCTTATACTCACGCAAGAAATGACGTGTGGTATACCACAGATGGGATAAACTGGATTCAAGCTACCGATAGCGCGGCGTTCTTACCGCATGAAAAGCATACCAGCGTCGTTTTTAAAAATAAAATGTGGGTTATAGGCGGTTCCGATGGCACTACCGGTTTTGGTGGAGGATCGAAGAATGATGTTTGGTTTTCAACCAATGGTATTGACTGGACGCAGGCTACCGACAACGCTGCATTTTCGGCCCGGCAAAACCATTCGAGCGCTGTTTTCGATGGAAAGATGTGGGTAATTACGGGAACGGGAAACCAGGGAAAAAGTGATGTTTGGTATTCCCCAAATGGCTCCGATTGGACCATCAGTACACCGAACGCTCCTTTCCCTGGGCGTCAAGGTCAGAGTTGCATCGTGCATCAAAATAAAATCTGGGTTCTTGGGGGCTTCGATTTTGTTTCTCGAAATGACGTCTGGTATTCCGAACTCGCACCGCCCAACATTCACCCTACTCCCACCGCGCTCGATTTCGGGAACCTGCAACTTGGCCTTGAAAGTTCTCCGCAATCCATCGCGATTGAAAACATCGGCGAGTTGCCGCTTGAAATTACCGACGCTTACATTTCTGGCTCCGACGCGGATGAATTCGTGCTTCTGCCGAGGGACGATAAATCCATACTCACACTTGCACCGGGCGAAACGACGACTTATCGCGTGGCGTTTGCGCCAACCGCCTCGCTTGGCGAGGTGCCCTTCCACGAACGCTCGGCGCAGCTTGTGATCGAGTCGAACGACCCGGACACGCCCGCGCTGGCCGTGCCGCTCATGGGCCGCTCGGAAAAAGACCCCGCGCCGGAGGGCATTTCCGCGGTCGAGGATTGGATGGCGCTGGAAGAATAACCCCGCACGCTTTGCTCATGGTTGATCGTCGCCCGTTTCTGCGCGGTTTTCCGCCGGAAACGGGCGTTTCGCTGTTCTCGCCGAAGGATTTGGTTGCTGGAACCCGGTCGGTTGCGTGATAATCCCAGCCGACGTTGACTTTCCAAGGACCTCCAGGCTGTGCAGTCGATTATTTACTGGTTCAAGTGGTTGTTTTTCAAAACGCTTCCTGCCGGACGGTTGATGGGCATTCCGTTGCGCGTGCATTTGCTGATGGTGCTGATCATGCCGGTGTTTATTTTTTCGTTCCCGATGGAAATTCTGGGCTGGAAAATCGGATTGTTGCTTGGGCTGATTTTCGTAACGATCCTGTACCTGTCCGTGTTGGCGCACGAGTTCGGCCACGCGTGGGGTCATCATTTGGTGGGGGGGCACACCGAGCAAATTATCCTGACGCCGATCGGGGGGCTTGCTGTGGGGTCGGGAGCCGACCTGTCGCCGCGTAGCGAACTGCTCGTGGTGGCGCTGGGCCCGGCGGTCAGTGTCGTGCTCGCTATCGTTGGGCATGTCGGATACTATTTTCTGGAAAAAGTTCCCGGGTCTTCCACGTCGTGGTGGATTTTTCTGACTGCCGTGCACATGCTGGCGGGGTTGAACACCATGCTGGCGGCGTTTAACCTGTTGTTCCCGCTATTTCCAATGGATTGCGCACGGTTGATTCGCGCGGGATTTTCGCTGAAGCACAACCCCGAGCGCGTGACGTTTATTGTTTGCAAAGCCGGGATTATGCTCGCCTTCGTTGTTATTATGTTTGGTCTGTTTCGGATCAATTTGCCGTTCATCGGCGAAGTCGGTCCGTGGTTGATGATCATCGGGATTTTAGGTGTTCAGGCGTGCCATGCAGAGATGGAGCGTGTCCAGTACATGGGGGTTTACGCCCAAGCCGACGATTGGGGGAAAGGTCCCGTGTATTACGACCAGCAAATCATGGAACGTGCCAATACCCGCGCCCGCGAGCAGGTTGGTGCATTGTTTACATTTCGGAAAAGTGGGACAGCGTCTAAAACAAAGGCCAAATCCAAGCCTAAAAAACATTCGGGTCCGGCCAAGGTGATTGAATTCACCCCACCCGTCGATCCCGATACCGTGAACGATCCGGTGGAATTGCGAAAAATGATGATTGAGGCGGCAAACAGCGAAAATTTCCGTCGGGCGGCTCAGATCAAACGACGTTTGCGCGAGTTGGAAAACAAGGTGAAATAAACTCCGATCGTGAGGTTGGCAAATCGCTTTTAAAAGTTTCATTGCCGCGCTTGCCCAATCTTTGCAACCTATCCCCAGGCTTTGCCCGCCGATTCCATCATTCGTGTAGCATTTCGCCATGACCGACGCGCCCGAATCCGGCAGACGATTCGTCCTGCCGTCCGAATTTCCGTCTTACAACGACAGGCCATTCGTCAAGGTCTGCGGGTTGACCCGTGCCGAGGACGCGTTGCTGGCGCTGGAGCTTGGCGCATCGTTTCTCGGGCTGATATTTGCCGAAAATACTCCGCGTCTGTTGTCGCAAAACCAGGCGCGCGCGCTTCTGGCCGATGTTCGCATGGCCGCGTGCGGAGAACCGGTGCGGCCGGTTGGGGTTTTCGTTCACGAGCCCATCGAATTTATCCACTCTTGTGTCCATGACCTGGAGTTGGCGGCGGTTCAACTTCATACGACGCATTCGCTCGAAGATCGCCTGTCGCTGGGGGTTCCGGTCATCCAGGCCATTCGCATGCGCGGCCCCGAATCGGCTGCGGAAATCGATCGCGCGTTGATCGACGGGCCGGTGTTGCTCGATGCCTTTGTCGAAGGACAGCACGGCGGCACCGGTCGTGTGTTCGATCACGAATTAGCGTTCCCGCACGTGCGGCGCGGACCGATGTTCATTGCGGGTGGGCTGAATCCCGAGAACATCGCGGGAATCGCGGCGCGCTTTCGCGAGGAGGACGCGTTGCCATACGTGTTCGACGTATCGAGTGGCCTGGAAGCCGAACCGCGCATCAAGTCGCACGACAAAATGCGGGCATTTTTCCGGGCGCTGGAGTTCCCGTAAACAGATTCTCTTCATTTTATCGATTTGTCCATTGCCTGGACGGCACGCCTCCCCGCACCATGCGCGCCGCCCGGGGACGTATTTGCGCCGGGCTGACCTGCCTTTGGAGTTCGGATTCGTATGTTCGATGTAACCAACGTAAACCTGCATTTCGGCGAACGCCATGTGCTGCGCGATGCCACGTTCAAAGTTGAAGACGGCGAACGCGCCGCGATCATTGGCCCCAATGGCGCCGGAAAATCCACGCTGCTGAAAATCATTGCCGGGATTTTGTCACCGGAAAACGGCAGCGTCTCGTACCCGAAAGACACCGAGATCGGGTACTTGCCCCAGGACGTGATCCTGAATACGCAACTGACCGTCGAGGAAGAATGCCGCACGGTGTTTCAGGAAGTGTTGGATCACGAGCAGGAAATGCGCGACATCGAACATCGCATGCACGAAATGACGAACCACGATACGGACGAATACCACCAGATGGCGGATCGTTACGATTATCTGCTGCATGAAACGATACGCCGCGATATTTATTCGATGGACGCGAATATTGGCAAGGTCCTCAACGGTCTCGGGTTCAAGGCCGCCGATTTGAAAAAGCCCTGCAACCAGTTTTCCGGTGGCTGGCAAATGCGTATCGCGCTGGGAAAACTGCTGCTGGCGAATCCCGATATTTTACTGCTCGACGAACCGACCAACCACCTCGATATCGAAAGCATCGAATGGCTCGGCCAATGGTTAAGCCAGCACGATGGCAGTGTCTTGATGGTCAGTCACGAGCGTTCGTTCATGGACAAAATTGTAAACAAAGTTGTCGAAATCGATCGTGGTCGCGTGATTATTTACCGCGGCAACTATACCGACTCGTTGCAAAAACGCGCTGAGCGCCGCGAAAACCAACGCCGTGCCTACGAAAATCAACAATTGGAAATCGGGCACATTCAAAAATTCATCGATCGCTTTCGTTATCAAGCCAGCAAAGCGTCGCTGGTGCAATCGCGCGTCAAGCAACTCGAACGTATCGAAATTATCGAAGCACCCGAGGACGACTCGGCGACGATTAACTTCAAATTTCCGCCCGCGCCGCGTTGCGGTAAAGAAGTGCTCGTGGGTGAAGGCCTGGCGAAAAGTTACAACAACAAAAACGTTTTCCATGATGTGGATTTTACATTATATCGTGGCGAAAAAGTGGCGCTTGTCGGCGTCAACGGCGCGGGAAAAACAACATTGATGCGTTTGTTAGCGGATAAGATGCCCGCGGATGAAGGAAAAATATCTTACGGTAGCAACGTCGAGATGGAATATTTCGCTCAGTATGATTACGAAGATTTGCACCCGAAAAACACCGTGCTAGGCGAGTTTTTGTCGAAAGCTCCGCTGTCGGTTTCTAACGTGGCACGTAACATTTTGGGCGCGTTTTTGTTTCGGAACGACGACGTGGAAAAACCCGTTTCCGTTTTGAGCGGTGGTGAGAAAACACGACTTCGTTTAGCGCGTATGTTGTGTGGATCGGCGAATTTGCTTTTATTGGACGAACCGACCAACCACTTGGATATCGGCTCGCGCTTGACGTTGGAAGAAGCCCTTCGCCAGTACGACGGCGCTGTTGTGCTGGTTTCGCACGATCGATATTTCCTCGATAATGTTGTTACGCGCGTGGTGGAAATTGTCGATGGACAAGCGCATTCTTATCCAGGCAACTATGAAGATTATTTGCAGTTGAAAGCATTGCAGGAATCGAAGGCAAATATAGGAAAAAACAAGAAAGTTGTGCCCGTTGTTGTCGAAGAAAAACAGAATGGCAAAAATGTGGGGACGGAGAAAAAAGAACTAAGTCGCGAGGAGAAAAAACGACTCCAGGCTGAACGTTCTAAAGTCGCCAAAGAGTTGGCGCGCGTGCAAAAAGCGCTCGAACAAAAAGAAAACGATGTTGCCGATTTAGACGATGCTTGCCGTGAAATCGAAAATGCGATGGGTGATCCAGCGAATGCAACTGACGCGGAGAAGCTTGCAAAATTTGCGGAACAACTTGAGCAAACACAGAAAAGAATGGCGGAAGCCGAGAGCGAATGGACGGAGCTGGAGTTAGAGGTGGAGACGTTAGGAGAGCAATTGGCCGAAATGGATAGTTGATGATGCTGGTGATTATTATGAAGCGTCGAGAGTCATGTTACTTTAGAAAATCTCAGCCACGTTTTTCAATGTAATCTGCCAACAATTGATGTTTGTTATTAAACAATCGCTGAAAAACAAACAATGCTAGTAAGATGCAAGCGATCGATGTCGCTGCAGCTATCATAAACATGACGACGATTTGATACCGCACCGCCTGTAAAGGGTCAGAGCCCGCAAGGATCTGGCCTGTCATCATCCCGGGCAACGAGACAACTCCCACTACCATCATCGAATTAATAATAGGAATCATTCCGCGTCGTACCGCATCGGCAATTGGTTCACGCGCGGCTTCCCATCGAGTTGCGCCGAGCGATAGTTTCATTTCCACTTCGTCTTTGCGCACGGCAAGCGATTCTAACAAATGGTCAAGGCACAAAGAAATTCCCGTCAAACCATTGCCGAGAATCATTCCAAGCAGCGGGATGAAATATTGTGGGCGAAACCATGGTTCGACGTTAATAATACAACGGGTTACAAGAAAGCATGTCAGCAAACTGCTGAGTGTCAGGGTGACAAATGACTGCCATTGCACACCACGTATCGTTCGTTGCGCTCGGCGGATAGCTTCATGGCTGGCGGTCCCAACCATGACAAGAACGATTCCCATAATAATGATTAAATGATCGGCCGCAAAAACCCATTTTAATATATATCCAATGATGATTAACTGAAGTATTGTACGGCAAGCGGCGATAAAGAGTCGTTTTTCCAACCCAAGTCGCAAACCAATACTGACAATGCCTGCAACGAGCACGAAAAACGCAGCTAAGCCAACATCAAACATACTAAGTTCGACAACGGATGTATTAGTCGGCATCGTTACCTCCAGGCGAAGAAGAGGATGCACCATGGGAAGATAAGTATATTTGTTGTGTGCAAAGGCTGGATGCTTGTGCTTCGTTGTGCGTGACAATCATCATTGCACAAGGGCGGCGTTTCGTTTCTTCCACAAATAATTCTTCGACCAGATGCACGTTTTCTTGATCGAGTGCGCTTGTTGGTTCATCGAAAAGGAAAATGTCGGGCTCAAGCAATAATGTTCGAATAATACAAACGCGTTGTTGTTGACCAATAGAGAGGCTTGTTGCCTGTTGTTTCCATTGCTCCGTCCCCATTCCGATATTTTGCAACAACTGTTGTGCACGTTCGCTAGGAAACTTGGCTCCATTCGCGGCGTTAAATGTAAATGGCAACGTTAGATTGATTTCAACACTGGCATCTAATAATGTTGGCTTTTGTGTGACGAGAACAACGCGGCGTCTGAATGATGGCCAACCGTATTTGTCCGGAGTTAGCCCCTTTAACAAAACATTGCCAGAAGATGGGCTGGTTAGACCGGCGATGCAGCGCAACAAAGTTGTTTTCCCACACCCGGACGGACCAAGAATGGCGAGTCGATCACCGGAGAAAAGATTTAGATTAAAATTTTCCAGCAAGTGTTTACCCGCAACGGTAACACGAAGAGAGTTTAACGAAAGTAGAGGGGTATGGTCAGTGGACATGATCCGTTATCTAGGTGCGTGGAGTTATTTTTTCCCCATCTTGCATTGTTGCGTCGGGTTGTAAAATAAACGTGTCACTCGCATCGATCCCTTTTATTATTTCTAGTTCCAAATCGCTTTCAAGGCCAATTTCAACCGGCGATTTTACGCACCGTCCGTTGACGATTCGATAAACATAAAATGACCCATCCGGATTTTGCATAACAGAATAACGAGGGATAATTACGGCGTTTTCCTTACTCCCAACAAAAAAGCGCGCTTGAAGTCGATATCCGACGCCTAGATTTTCGGGCTGTTCATCCAACGAAACAATAATATTAACACGTTGTTGTTCAACGCCCAGAGAGGAAAGCTTCGTAAACCCCTGCGGTTCGATTCGTTTCACGTGACATTTGATTGGCGTGGTTTGGGTGTTGGGGGATAATTCGACTTTGGCGCCTGGAACGAGACGCATTGCATCGGCGGTCAGGACGTCCGAAATAACTTCCAGGTCGGCGAAATTTCCAATGCGTAATACAACTTGTCCGGCTGGCAAGGCGCGATCACCATCATCCAATCGCTCCAGAATAATACCATCGATGGGCGATTGTACGTTTGCCAGCGCAAGCCGATGTTCTGCCAACGCCAAGCGCGCTTGTGCCTGCGCCGATTGATTGACATGTTCCACACGTTGCAGTTGCTCACGTTCCAACCAGCGTAAAACAAATTCGGGGCCTGTTTTGACGGCCACCATCATTGCTTTTAATGCCGCGCGATCGAACTCTTTTTCGCGCAATTGAATGGTCGCCGTTTCCGCGCTTAAACGCGAATCGTCCAATTGTTGTTTCGGCAACGCATCGTTGGTGAAGAGCTCTTCGTTTTCCGCTAACCGCTTCTCCAGATGATCGGCCAGAATCTGTTGCGCTTCGACTTGTTTGTCCGCTGCGTTCAGCGCTTCATTCGTGGCTTGCACGACAGCGCGTGTTTCTTCCAGAGCGGTATCTTCCAGGCGATTGTCGTCGAGAACTGCAAGCGCTGCCTGGATTTCATCGACAGCCGCACGCGCTTCCACGACCGCTTGCTCCAGGGGGACGGTATCGTACTTGATCAGTTGCTGACCTTTTTTGACGATATCGCCGGGATCGTATTCAATGCGTTCAATGCGGCCTTCGATGGGTGTCGCGATGTGATAAACAGTCGCCAACCGGGTTCTGGCGGGTTCAGAAAAGGATTCGTGTATTTCACCAATCCGCGCTTTCCCCACTTCGACTTCGCGGGCTTTTTGGCATCCGCAAAATGCACATAATGCAAGCAGTGTCAAAATGGGAATTGAAATGGTGTGAAGTGTAAGCTTCATGATGAACTCCATTGGGTGGGCGGCATATTATCACTTATTCTTTTACGTTTAAAACTTCCAGCCAGGGGAATCGAATAACAAGTCGATAAATGATTAATTGCGCCAGGATAATATAACATGCCATGATGGCGCTGGTGATGAGAAATTGCGAAGGCAGAATACGAACGGGAAAGCGAAAAAGTTCGCTACTGTATCCGGACGCAAACAAATGCGCGAGTCCGATTCCAATTCCGAGGCCAAAGAGCATTCCAACGCCGTTCAGTAAAAAACTTTCGCCTGCGAACAGTCGCGTGACCTGGATTGGTTCGTACCCGAGCACGCGCAGTGTTCCGACTTCTCGCTGGCGTTCGCTCAACGAAACAAGTGCTGCGTTGAAAACGCTTCCAAAAGCAATCAGACCGGCGAATAGGATAACGATTGAAATCATCGTCCGGTTCGTTTCGCCAAAGGAACCTTGCAATTGCTCGAATCCACGCAGACGTTCGTTCATTCCAACTACGGGTCGATATGTTTTTACTTTGGTCAGAAAATCATCCCAAAGAGCCCCTGGATATAATTGACTTAAAAGCACGTTCACCGTGGCTTGTTCACCTGTCAGGCGATTCAGGTAGTCCAGATTGGCATAGGCGTTCAGCCCTAAAAATGTTTCCACGATGGAAATAACCGGAGCCGTGACTTCACGCCTTTCTCCCGAAAGGGGACGGAGTCGAATCGTGTCTCCTGGATGTACGTGTAAGATGTTTGCCAACTCACGTGAAAGCACCAAGCCCTGAGAAGGAATGCTGACGCGATTATTTTCGTTATCGAGTGGCGTATAAAGTGTGGTTCCATGGTTTTGTGCAATAACTGCCGTTCGGCGGCTCCATGCGCCGTTTGATAAATCGCAGGTAAGAATCAATTGCGGTTCTGCGCGCATCACACTGGGTTGATGGTTGATTTCGGTAACGACTTCTCGATCCACTGGCTGACGCAATTGGATTGTTATGTCCTGATGGGAAACATGAATGAACTCGAATTCCATCATATAGTTCATTGCGTCATTCAAGGATAACGTTGCAAGAACCAGCCCCGTGGAAATGGCGCTTGCGAAGATACTGACGCTGCTACGGAACGGATTACGAAAAACCGCGCGTAAAATCATCTTCCATCGGAAGGACAAAATTTTCCAGAGGAATGGCAGTCGTTCGGGAAGGACACGTCCACCTTTTTCCGGTGGAGGCGGGTGCATTGCCTCCGCTGGTTCAAGCGCCACGGCTTTCTTCACGGCCAGCATCGTACCGCCCAGCGCAAACACTAAACATAAACCCATCGCGGTGAAATTAATATTGGGATAAAAGTGTCGGCGTAAATCGGGCAGAGCAAAAAACTCGTGATATATATTAATCATCCCGCCCTGCATCCAGTATCCCAGTCCCAGTCCGGCTAAACCACCAATGGCTCCGACGAAAAGTCCATACCCGGCGTAATGCCGCATAATTGTGCCACGTCCGTAACCGATGGCTTTCAATGTTCCGATTACGACGCGTTGTTGTGTGATGATCCGTCCCAAAATGACGTTCAAAATTAATGCCGCCACGGCGAGAAATAATCCGGGAATCAGTTCGGATGTGACTTTCAGGCCTTGTAATTCATCGGCCAGAAATCGAAACGAAGGCTGTTGTCGGCGGGGCGTTGTGTTGATTACGCCATAGCTGTCGAAACGGCGCGAAAGCATCGCCAGCGTATTATCGACCGCCGTGTCCGAATCATCGTGCACCAACCCAAGCACCTCGTTGCAGGCGCCGTTTTGATCGGCGGCCTCCTGCAGAAACTCGGTGGGCATGTAAAGCACACCGAATCGCGCCGGGTCAGGCGCGATGGCTCCGCCCGGCGGCAATAAGTACACAAACTCGGGCGACATGGCCGTTCCCACAATCAGTACGTCGTGTTGCTGATCGGCGAGCAATACCTTCAGACGGTCACCTGGCCGAAGACCATTGGCTCGGGCAAACGATTCATTCAAAATCGCTTCTCGCGCGCGGGGACTTGAAAAACGGCGCCCCGACCGCAGCAACACGTCGTTCAATACGGGTGTCGGTTCTGTCGGCAGCGAAATCGCAGTACCCGAAATGGGTTCCTCTACGTTTTCCAGATCCAGAAGTGCGGGCACGCGAACCCGATGCGTCAAGGAACGCACGTTGGGCGATGCCAGCGCGTTCATGACTTCCGACACCGGCATGCGTTTCAAATCGATGGAAAAATCCGCAAGCCGTTGTGCAGCATAATATCGGGCGCGCGCTCCGTCCAAGTCGCACCAAACCGATCCGAGCGCCACGAAACATCCCACGCCAACGACCACAATCATCAGCAATGACAACATGCTGCCTTTGCGCTCGAACAAATCGCGCCGCAACTTGCGCCAGAGCACCCGGTTCACCACTCCACGCTTTCTGCCGGTTTGCGGACTTCGTTCGTGTCGATTGCCTGAATCCCACCGTCGCGAATATGCGCCACGCGGTTGGCAATGCCAGCGATGGCACTGTTGTGCGTGATCAGCACAATAGTCTTACCGAGTTGCTTTTGCAGATCGACGAGCAGCCCAAGAATCTGGCGGCTGGTCACCAAGTCGAGCGCTCCGGTTGGCTCGTCGCACAGCATCAATGTTGGATTTTTCGCCAGCGCTCGCGCGATGGCGACGCGCTGTTGCTGCCCGCCGCTCAATTGCGATGGAAAGTGATTGGCTCGATCCTCCAGATGAACCAGTCGCAACGCCTCCATCGGGTCCATGGGGTCGTCGGCAATTTCCACCGCAACCTCCACGTTCTCGAACGCCGTCAGTGTCGGCACCAGGTTGTAGAATTGAAAAATAAATCCGACTTGCTCGCGGCGGAACAGCGTCATTTCACGTTCGTTCATCGTGGCAAGATCATTGTCGCGAAACTGAACGCGCCCCTCGGTGGCGCGATCCATTCCGCCAATCAAGTTCAGCAAGGTGCTTTTTCCCGAACCGCTTGGGCCGACGATGACCAGGAATTCGCCCTCGAAAATATCCAGTGTCGCTTCGCGTAAAGCCGCCACCTTGACCTCGCCCATCTGGTAGATGCGGCTGGCCGATTCGACGCGCAAGATTGTGCGCTGTTGCTCCATACGATCCCTCGTCACGCAGCAAAAATTGACGGAATGGGGGAGGATGGACAATCGAAATCCTGGATCGAGCCTTCGGGCGGGCGCATCTTGAGTTTGTACCCGAAACGAAGGGAAACCCAAACCGCAAAGGCACCCGCCTGCGCCAAGGCTATGGCGGACAAGCTGGGAGACACAAAGAAAACACGAAGGACCTTTTTACCAGCCACCAAGTTTCTCGCTCTTTAATGGCGAGCGAGCGAAAAAAAGCCATGAAAAAAAAGTTTTCAACTTTTCAGGAAGCTTTAGTTGATAATAAGTGAATACATTTTTCTTCGTGTTCCTTTGTGAACTTCGTGGCTTTGTGGTGAATCTTTTAATCTTTGGCAACAAAGTTGAGATTTACCTCCTTCGACCTGCAGTGCCTTCCTGATTGATTCCGCGTTGGGTGATGCGTTTATTGAGCACGTTCATGGGCGTTGCCATGCGCCATTCGATAAAGACCCCTCAATGTCAGGACGCCTTGCCGTGCCCACCAAGTCTCAATTACTGGCTCAGCTCCAGCATTTCGCCACATTGCTCGAGCTTGACGGCGCCAATACCTTCAAGGTTGGCGCGTACACGAAAGCCATTCGCGCTTTGGCCGCCGAGGATCCCGACCTCGATATGCACGTTCGTACCGGGTCGTTGACAACTATCGAAGGCGTTGGCACTGGCATTGCCGAGAAAATCACCGAATTCTGGAACACGGGGCGGATTGAGGAACACGACGTTTTGGCCGCGAAATATCCCCCGGGCGTCATTGAGATGACTACGATTCCGGGTTTCGGTGCCAAAAAAACCCGGGCGGTGTACGATCAACTGAGCGTCGCGAGCATTGGCGAACTCGAAAACGCCTGCCGCAACGGGCGCGTGGCCGACCTGAAGGGCTTTGGCAAAAAAACCGCTGAAAAAATCCTGCAAGGCATCGAGCAACTGCGCCGCCACCAGGGGCGATTCCGCATCGACACCGCTTACAACGCCGCGATGCCGATCCTCGAAGCCCTGCGAGCGCTGCCCGCCGCCGAACGAGTCGAAGTAGGCGGCAGTTTACGCCGTTGGCGTGAAACGGCCAAGGACATCGACTTCATTTGCGCCACCAACGACGCCGACGCCGTGATGGATTTTTTCGTCGAGATGGATGAAGTCGATCAAGTGATCGGCAAAGGTGGCACGAAGGCCAGCGTGTTGCTCGAATCCGGCATCCAGGCCGATTTGCGTTGTGTAACGCCCGAGGAGTTCCCCTTCACGCTTCAGCATTTCACCGGCTCGAAGGAGCACAACACGGTGCTGCGCGCACGGGCCCGCGCCATGGGCATGAAAAGCAACGAATACGGTCTTTACCGCGAAAGCGAGGAAGAGTCGCTGCCCGCCGAAACCGAAGAGGACATCTATCGCTGGCTCGGATTGCAATACATCCCGCCGGAATTGCGCGAAGACATGGGCGAAATCACCGTCGCGGAAAAAGACGAATTGCCCGTATTGGTCGAAGCCAACGATTTGCGCGGCCTGCCTCACATGCACACCACATACAGCGATGGCCGCCCATCGCTCGAAGATTACGCGCGGTGGGCGCACGCAAACGGGATGGAATGGATGGGCATTGCCGACCATAGCCAGACGGCGGCGTACGCCGGTGGCATGAAGCCCGACCGTGTGCGTGTGCAATGGGCGGAAATCAACCGCATCAATAAGGAATGGCGCGACCGGGGGGTGCGGCTGCTGCGCGGCGTCGAGTCCGATATTCTGGGCAATGGCAGGCTCGATTACGAGGACGATTTGCTCGAACAATTCGAGTTCATCGTCGCGTCGATTCATAGCCAGTTCAACCTGTCGGAAGAAGTACAAACCGAGCGCATGATTCGCGCGGTGGAAAACCCGTACACGACGATTCTCGGCCACATGACCGGGCGGCTGTTGCTTAAACGCGAGGGCTATTCCGTGCGCCAGAAAGACGTCATTAACCGATGCGCGGCGCTCGGAGTGATCATTGAAATCAACGCCAATCCGTTGCGGCTCGACCTCGATTGGCGGCTCGTGCATTACGCGCTGGACCAGGGATGCTACCTGTGCCTGAGCCCCGACGCGCACGATTTGAAAATGCTCGAAGACACGCGCTATGGCCTTGGCATCGCCCGCAAAGGTTGGGTCTCGAAAGACCGGCTCGCGAATTGCTGGACCGCAGAAGAATTTATCGCGTTTGCGCGCAAACGACGGGGATGATCTAAGAACAAAAGCTACAAAAAACAACAAACGATGCGCCATCGAGTACATGCAACGTTACCCCAAAAACTAAAAACTGTACACTGAAAACTGTGAACTAAAACCGAGGTTTCCATGCCCAAAACGCCCAAACTCAACTACGCCGATTACCACACGTCCAGCCCCGTTTGGGACCGGGTGGACGACGGTCTGAAACTGCGCATTGGCAAGTTGCGCAAAAACGCCAAACTCTCGGAAGCCGCGCTGAAAATAGCGGACGAACTCGCTGTCGAATTTCCCGACGCCGGGTGTGCGCTGCACCACGAAACCCCGTTGCAATTGCTCGTCGCCACGATTCTGTCCGCGCAATGCACTGATGAACGCGTGAATAAAGTCACGCCTGCGCTCTTCAAAAAATATCCGACCGCACTCGATTTTGCCAACGCGCCCGAAGGCGAACTGGAGAAAGACATTCACTCGACCGGTTTCTACAACGCGAAGGCCAAAGCCGTTCGCGCCACTTGTGCCGATATCCATGAGCGTTTTGACGGCGAAGTGCCCGAAGCGATGGAGGATCTGCTGACGTTGCATGGCGTGGCGCGTAAAACGGCGAACGTGGTTCGCACCAATTGTTTTGCCTATCCGGGCTTGACGGTCGATACGCATTTCAAGCGCATCACCAATTTACTTGGCCTGACGAAAAATGCCGACCCGGAAAAAATCGAAGCCGACATTGCGAACCTGTTGCCGCCAGAGCGTTGGGCGCATTTTTGCCATTCGATTATTTTGCACGGACGTAAAACATGCAAAGCGCGCAAGCCCGCCTGCGGCGCGTGCCGCCTGGCGACCCTTTGCCCGAGTGCTTTTAAGTTCGCGAAGTGAATTCTCCGTCCCCAAAGGTTGATGATGAAGTTTCCCGACCCCGCACAACTCGACTGGATATTTTTCGATTTCGACGGTACGCTTTGGGATCATCCCGCAGCGTTGCGTGCCTCGTTGCGCCAGTTGTGTGCCGAAATGGGATTTGAATACGAACCATTTCTCGATAGTTTTCGCAAGCAGGGAAGCGAATTGTGGGATGCGGTAGTTCGAGGCGAGATTGATATTCCCACGATGCGTTTGCGACGGATCGAAAACGTTTTGCGTGCGATGGGGACGGAGACCGATCCGGAACGTGTGCGAGAATTGAGCGAGCGGTATCTCTTTATTTACCGCCATTATCGCGGCGAATATGAAGCAACAGCCGAAGTAATGCGTGCTGCGGCCCAACGGGCAAGATTGGCGATTTTGACCAATGCGCCTTCCGATACGCAGTCCGTTAAGATTGGTTTACTCGACGAAGCGGAACGGCTCGATTTTGTTTTAACCACGGATCGTGCGAAGTGCGTGAAGACCGATCCCGATTTTTATGTCATTGCGGAACAAATGGCGGGTTCTCCGTCCCCCGACCGTGTTTTGTACGTGGGCGATTCATGGCGTGACGATATCGCCCCGGCTCAACCGCGCGGTTGGTGGTGTGTATGGATCAATGAAAACAACGAGCCGATGCCCGAGCCCCTGGAACGCGTTTATGTCATTCGCCACATCGGTGAATTGCTGCCATTGCTCACGGGGACGGAGTCAGTTGCGTTGGAGGGACGGAGTTACGATCCGCGGGAAGCCGCCAAATAAGAACCCAAAGCAACACTCCCAGCGCGGTCAAAAATAATCCCACGCGATAACTTTCCGGTTGGTATTCCAACAATGCCTGGCCGTCATGAAACGCGGATTCTGGAATACGCACATGCACTGCGCCGAGCCACTGCGCTTTTTCGCCATCGATTTGCCAACCCGGCGCATAGCCCATGGATAAAATCGCATCGCCTGCGACTCCGTCCCCCGCGATGATTTCGACGCGATTGGGATTCGTTACGTCGGTTTTTAGAACCGGGAAATCGTCGTTCCAATGCGGCGCCGTTCCGTAATCGATCAACTTGTCGTGCCGCCTGCCAAGGGGATTCTCCCCGAGGTGAAAAGGCCCTTCTAACTGCGAAAAATCGATGCCTTGTGCTTGTGCGGCCCAGAACGCGGCGCCTTTGCAAGTGGGGACGGAGACGATTTTGCGAATCGACCGCGATTCATTGGGGACGGGAGGGAAAGCCGTTTCGTCGATTGGTAAATCGGTGAAGATTTGTCCGATTCCAAGCAGTGCGAGAAATTGATCATCCGGTTGATAGGAACGTAAATGACGATTGAAACGAAAAAGGAAATCTTTGGTGCGCACCGTTGGCGCAAGGCCCTCTTCGTAGCCTTCGACCGAGGGGATTTGCAAGACGACGTTGTTGTTTTCCTGTAAACGCATCCATCGTTGCCAAATGCCGTTGCCCCCCATTTCCTTGGCGAGCGCTTGTTTCGCTGAAGCTTGCCGTTCGGCGACGATAAAGTCGTCGTCGCGGATTGTTAGTCGGAATAATCGCCCATCCAAACTGGCTCCGTCCCTCAGATTCCGATCGTCGGCCCATTCCAGCTGAAGCTGCGGGGTGCTCTCGGTAAAATGAAACTTTTCATGACGCGAGGGCAGATAAAGCGCCAGCCATGTTGAAATAGGCAGCAAAATCCACAGGGAGATAAGTACCGCTCGTTGTTGCGAGAAGCATTTTTGCGACCAGAGCATAATTGCGTGTGTTCCGAATCCTGCTAACGTCACCCACATCAGTGTCGCCAGAATAGCAATGCGGGCAGGGACGCGAAATCCGCGTGCAGGCGGAACCAGGAAAGTGAAAATTTCTTCCAACGATAAGTAGGCAATACCACGCGTCTCCTCTTCAGCGACGGTGTGAACGCCTTCAAAGTATTTTTGCGGTGCGAGCGCTGGCATGGGGAATTCCGTGAAATTGCCATGCAATATACGCCCGATACTCATATTGCCCCCCATCGCTAGCAATAAAGGCAAGACTATACTGGCAGCGAAAAACAACGCCAGTCGTCGTCTCCGTCCCCGTATCAAGCTAACCATCCCTGTTGCTGCCAGGAGCAAGATTGTCCAACCCACGTACAGACCGTATTCGTTATAGGCTCGACGGTCAGGATACCCGGTTTCAAAATTCCCAAAACCCTGGGGAAAAATATATGTTTTCAAAAGATCCGGCGGCATGCTGAAGCTGAGAGCATACGCCGGGTCCGTGTTCTGGAATTGACGATACGAAAGTTTGCTCAGTTCCAATGCTGGAAGCAACTGGACTGCGACCAGAAGACCGGTTAGAAGTCCCGCGCCAACGAATCCAACCAGGCATCGCCAGAACGTTGCATATTTGCGTCCCCGCGCCCGCGTTATGCCGATTGCCGCAATTAAAACACCCGCCATCAAATGCGTGTAAAACGCCGCCTGGGGATGACCGACGAGAAATTGCATCGCGCCAAGCGCCGCGTATGCCAGTACGAAACCGCGCGTCTTGATTTGCTCGCGCGCAAACAGCAGCGCCGTTCCCAGCATCCATGGCATCCAAGCCACCGTGCCCGTTTGGTTGATGTGTTCTTGCGCCCCCCAAAACCATGCCGTACACGGAAATGCCAGACCGGCCACGACAGCGCCAAGCCCGCCCGTGCACCAACATTTACGCATCCACCACCAAGTACCCACACCGCAAAGAACGCCGTGGAACAAAACATACAGATTCAGCGCGCCGATCAGGGGGCTCTTCCAGAAAAACAAATAATCGAGTGGATAAAACACCGCGTGTTGCATCGTTGCGGCCATGGGAGAACCCATGAAGACGTATGGGTTCCACAACGTCATGGCACCTGCATCGCGCAGCACTTGCAGACGGAATTCCTTCAATGGCCAGAACAAATTGGCGAAATCGCCACCGCTATGCATCCTGTCAGAGTGAAGAAGCGGCTCGTAAAACAACACGATTCCGACAGCGACCACCAGCACTTCAAAAAATAAAATCCATCGGGTGAGTTGCTTGGGTCGGTCCGGGGACGGCGTCATGGTGGCTCGCTTGTGGTGCGAAATCGTTTGTCAGACGCGGTAAACAATCGCGCGAGCCACTTGATCGGCTTTCGCATCGCCCACCAACCGGGCGGCAACCGCCAGCGCGAAATCGATCGCCGTGCCAACACCGCGACTCGTGATGACGTTACCGTCTTGAACGACGGGCTGGGACAATACCGTGGCTCCCGCATCTGTCAATTTACCTTCGACCGAAGGAAAGCATGCCGCGCGTTTTCCACCAAGCAATCCCGCCGCTGCCAGCACCGTCGGCGCCGCGCAAATCGCCGCCACCAGCAAGCCTTGCGAAACTTGCAAGCGCAGCCGGTCGTGCAGGCCGGGGATGTCGTTCAGATGAGGCGTACCCGGTCCGCCGGGAAGCACAATCGCATCGAAATGTTTGGCGATTACCGTGGAAATTTCCACATCGGCTTTCACGACGATTTCGTGCGAGCCGCACGCTTGCGTTTTTCCCGCGCCCGCCGTTGTTACCTCAACACCCGAACGGCGCAGCAAATCGATCACCGTAATCGCTTCGGTTTCTTCAAATCCATCCACCAGGGGCACCAGTGCGGTTGGCATAAGTCACGGTCTCCTTCGGTTGGAAAAATTTCCGACTAAAAAAACGGGTAAACCACTTCGGCTGGCGGCACATATCGTTCCGGTTTTTCCATTGGCTTGGCTGCTGCCGCGTGGGGTGTGCGTGGTTGACGCGCCAGAATCCACGTCTCGCGGAAACCGCCCAGCACACACACGAACAACAACACTCCCGCGACCAGGTAAATGAGGGCACGGCCTGTGTCGCCGAACAAATTGGTAATCCCGCTGATAAGGCTGCGTATCATGGAGCTGATCAAAAGGCAGTCCCCTTTCTTTCCTTAAACCATGGAATCTTAATGGCACCTACCCTCCACGGGGTCCAAGACAATTTCGCGTTGAACCAAAATTCTCCATCCAGGCTTCATTCTCGAAACGGGCTTGCCATCTCCTCCGTTTCACCGCTCGAATGCCGCACCTCGACGCCCCAGGTCACGCCTCCGCTCATGACTTCCCCCAACCAACCCGTCATCGTCGATTGGTCCGTTGTCTCGCCGATTGGGCACGGGCGCGTTGCGTTCACCGATGCCTTTCGCGCCGGTCGGGGAGCCATTTCGCCGTGCGAGTTCGAGGGCATTGGCCCCCTGCCTGTCGGTGCCATCACCAACATCGCCGACCGCCCGGGCGAAGATCGCGCGATTACACTGCTCGATCCGTGCTTCGATCAACTCGCCCCTGCGCTTGAAACCCTCGATAGCCTCATCCCACCCGACCGTCGGGGCGTTTGCGCCGCCACCAGCAAAGGCGCATTGATGCTCTACCTGCAAAATCCGTCGGACGTCGCTCGGCACTGGATGCGCCTTGGGGCAAATGACCCGGCGCTTCATCTGGCGCGGCGATGGAACGCCAGCGGACCAGCCCAGGCCTACGTCGGAGCTTGCGCTACCGGGCTGATGAACATTCTTCAAGCAGCCCAAGCCATCGAAGACAGCTGGTGCGACGTGGCAATCGCCGGTAGCAGCGAAGCCACACTGCACTCGCTTTATCTGGGGAGTTTTCTGAACCTTAAGGCTCTCGCCCGAACGGGATCCTATCCCTTCGACGCCCGACACCACGGCTTTGTTGCGGGCGAGGGAGCCGCGTTGTTCCTTTTGGCGCGGCGCGACGTGGCCGAACGCGCCGGATTGAGCCCGATTGCGTGCCTTGCCGGGTCCGCGCTCGGAGCCGACGCCTACCATCCCGTCGGGATCGATACTTCCGGGGGCAACATTGCGCGCGTCGGACGGCTGGCGCTCGAACGAGCCGGGTGGAAGCCTGAAACCATTGACCTTGTCAGCGCCCATGGCACGGCTACCGTGGCAAACGACACCGCCGAGAGCGCGGCGTTGCGCCAACTTTTCCCCCAATGCCCGCCCGTTCATGGGATCAAAGGCGCCACCGGTCACCTGATGGGAGCGGCAGGCGCTGTCGAGTTGGCCGCCTGCCTCGCCGCCATCGAGGGCCAGTTCGTTCCCGCCACCGTTGGATTTGAAACCCCCGCTCCCGAATGTGGGGGAATAACCGTGCTTCGCGAATCGCGCCTGGCAACCGTACGCCGCGTGCTCAAATGGTCGTTCGGCTTTGGTGGGCACCTCGTCGCCGCGGCGGTGGAGAAAATCGACCCCTGAACAAATCTGGTCCGCTTTTTGTCTATATACTCAGTAGTCTTGACGCCCCCGGTTGCCAGCGAGCCAATAAAGCCGTGTGGAAAATCGGGAACTCTAAGAGGACGAACAATGAAATCCACCATTCGAATATCTTTAGGCGCAATGGGTCTGGCGGCGGTCTTGACCGTCGGCGCAGCCGCCCAAAGCGTTGTTTACGTCATCCCGTCCGAAGCCGACATTCGCGGCGGCACGGGCCTGGGCGGGCCAACAGTCGCCACCGTGACGCGCGGCACGGCGCTTACCGTGGTCGAAGCGTCCCGCCTGCGCTATCTGGTGCGCACGCCCGACGGAAAAGAGGGCTATATCACCGCCCGCCAGGTTCAGGAAGCCCCGCCCGAACAAAAAAAGGGGCTGGGCGGCTTAATTAAAGACGACCGCGATGTGGCGGAAATGCGCACGGCAGCCACGAACCGAGGACTGGTTGGCGACGAAGCCAAATCCATGGCTGAATCCGAAGGCCTCAATCCCGCCGTTGTCGAATCCGTCCAGGCGATGGAAGACCTCGCCGTCCATATCAGCGACGCCGAAGTCGATCGCTTCATGCTCCAGGGAGGGCTCAACCCATGAAAACGCGTTATTGGATGAACCTGCTCGCCGCCACCGGACTTGCTTCGATCTCGGTTTTTCATCTTGGTTGCCAAGGAAGCGGGATCAGCGGCACCGACTTTACCCAGGCCGTACACACCGGGGTGCTTCTCGCCACCGAAGACGAGGAAAAAGCCCAGCGCTACAGCAATGTGGCCTCGGAATTCAGCGGAGCCGCCAGCGCCATTACGCCCGAAACCGAAGCCAAACTCGGCGAAGGCGTCGCCTTGCAGGCTTTTGCGCAAATTGGCCAACGTCACCAAAACGAACAACTCCAACGCTACGTCAATCTCGTTGGGCGAAGTCTCGTTCGCCAGAGCCCACGCCCCGACCTGCTGTACTCCTTTGCCGTCATTGACAGCGACGCCCCAAACGCCTTTGCCGGGCCGGGTGGATACATCTTCGTTACCACGGGCGCGCTCAAGTTGATGGAAAACGAATCCGAGCTGGCCGGTGTGCTGGCGCATGAAATTGCCCACGTCAGCGAAAAACACATGCTGAAAACCTACAAGCAGGGGCAGTGGATCAATTTCGGCAAAGCCGTCGCCGAAGCCAAAGACGAAGAAAAAACCAAATATTTCGATATGGTTGATCAGGCCACGGACACCTTGTTCGACCGGGGACTCGATCAACGCTTTGAATACGAAGCCGATTCCGTTGGGATGGAAATCGCCGCTCTGACCGGTTACGACCCACGCGGGATCATCACATTTCTCCAGAAGCTTCAGTATGTCACGGGCGAAACCGGCGGTTGGCTTCGCACGCACCCGAGCTCTGCCTCGCGGCTCCAAAAACTAGGCACCAAACTGTCGGTCGATCTGGGAAATTCCACCGGAGTGGTGCAGCGAGACCGCTTCCAGTCCATCGTTCCCGTCGCGCTCCAATAACCCCTGTCATTTCCCAATCCGCTGTGATTTCTTGCCGGAAGGTTTCTAACTTTCCGGCTTTTCTTTTAAATTTCCAATCGTTGAACTAAGCCCCAAAACCGAAAAAACGGTCCGATCGGTCAAAAATCGGGACGACAGAACTTAAAAATGCCCCAAATCGGTCCCTAAACCTGTTTAATCGCTTGCGGGGTTGCCTCCTTTTAAGGAAGACTGAACGTAAGCTGAACGCTACCATGATGTAAATTTCACGCAAGAGGTCCAAAAAACACGGAAATAGAACTTCACCGGACAATTATTCTTGCCTGGTAAACGGTAAATCCCGCGTTAAACCGCTTCGCAAGCGCTCCAAGGCGTGTTGCGAAACCCGTTTCAACCGGCTACTGCAAGGCAACGAGAAACTAACAAGGGAAACCGTTCCAAAACGGAGTGAGAATTCGGTGAGTTTGGCGTTGACAATCCGTGCGCGTGCTTGGTAGCGCATCACAGCCTGTGGAAAATGTACCTCGGAATTTCGCGATGCTTTCAGCCCAAAGTACGTCGAGAACGAGGGTAAATTTCGATTCACCTTAGTAAGAAAAAGGAGTCAAAGCATATGAAAAAGCAATTTTGCAAGGCAGTACTTGCAATTGGCGTTGTTGGTTTGAGCACTTTTGCAATTGCTCAACCATTCTATGTCCGTGGCGATTTTAACGGTTACGGAACCACCGATCAACTGCTGGATGACGGTGTTCCGCCCGATGCCGCTGCTGCTGACGGTATCTATACAGTGGACGTCGCTGGCATCGGTTCCGCCGGAACATGGAAAGCGGCTGACGCTAGCTGGACGGTCCAATATCCAGCGTCTGGCACAGCAAACACCCATTACCCCGCCGGCAATGTCACTTTCTACTATGACACAGTCCAAAGCCTCGCTTACACCTCTCCAATCTTGACGCGTACTTCCTACACCGCTGTGGGATCCTTCACAAGTGAAGCCGGCGGCAGCGATTGGACCCCTGGCGATACCAATTTCAATCTGGCCGACGACGGCGTTGCTCCCGACGTCTCCGCCGCTGACGGTATCTACTCGATTGAAGTTATGATCGACACGATCGGCACGAATTACGAGTACAAGATTGCCACGGAAGGTACCTGGAACGACTTCCAGTTCGGTGCTGATGGCTTCCACAACAACGCCTCGACCATATTTTTTGACACGACTGTCGTGAATGAGCTTGTCAACTTCTACGTTGACACCAACATTAACTCTATCGCCGTAGTTCCCAGCGGCGTTGCGGAAGTTGACGACTGGATGCTGTTGAACGAAATCTAATCGTTCGCTGTATTCCCCTTGCTTATCACGAGGAGAGAGCGTTTTCGCTCTCTCCTTTTTTTGTGCCTTGGTAAACGACGAAAAAAAAACCCCCACCTTTCAGTTTCTGGTTGCGCGACACTCCGCGATTTAGGCAACGTTCCTTCCCCTGTACGGCACCCGCCGGACGGACGCTTGAAAAAGGGCCGCCATAGCTCAGTCGGTAGAGCACTTCCATGGTAAGGAAGGGGTCTTCGGTTCGAATCCGAATGGTGGCTCCATAAAACTTCTAAGACACCCAATCTCTTCGTTACGCTTCGGACTTCCACCTTCGCCTGGCGGCTACGGCGGACAAGCCCGCAACGGTGCGAAACTACGCTTTGTCGTCCTCGCCTTGCGCGCCTCGATCTTGGATGCCTTGAAAGTTTTTCTCCCGACTCGACCGATGTTCCATTAAACTTTTCAGAAATTTCCCATCGCATGATGCGGCGGGTTTTTTTGTGCCTTGAACCAAATCCGTGTTGAGAATAGCTCGTTAGCTCTCGCATACTATCGGCGCTCGAGCGCTGGGGGCTCCTGCCTTTGTTTTTCACATCTCAGGGAAGAAAATGGACCGGATCAGTATCTTACTTACCGATATGCCGGGCGACTTGCCAATGGAAGTCGCCAATGTCGTTTTATCGCCCGCTTATCAGGACCGTTTTCGTCTGCTCGACCAGGCGCTGGCGGGGGCTCATGCTGTCCAGCCTTCGTTGGAAATCACGCACCAGACGCTGACCTTGCTGGGCGAGGAAGAACGCGCCCAATTGACTGTTGTTCCCGGAACGATTGCCGTTGGAATTTGCACACCGGACGCCGCGCCGCCCCTGGTTGAATTTCTGGCTGGAAGGGGTATTTCCTTTGTTTTGTCCACGGCGTTTGAGACTGCTCCGGAAATTGAAAAACTGATCCGGAAATCTGCGGTTTGCGGGGTTCTTGCCCCGAATCTCGCTGTTCCCACCGTGCTTATCGACTTGATTTTAAACGAAGCCGCCGAGCGTTATCCGGGCATTTTCGCGGGCTATCAATTTGGCCTGTTGGAGTCCTTCCACGGCCCGTTGGTGGACGAAGCGTACTCCAGCCGTCCGCAATTGTCCTGTTTTTCCCGACTGGGCTTGCCCGTCAAACCCACATCGATTAAGCAAATCCGCGACGCCGACGTGCAACATCGCCAACTCAGCGTGCCGTCTGTTCACCTGACCAACCATGCGTACCGGTTTCTCGAGGTCGCATCGACCAATGGCGATGTGCGGTTTGAATTTGGCCAGCGCGTACACGGCGTGACCGTTTATGCCGAGGGCGCATTGACGGCGGCTGAATTTTTGGTGCGGTGTTTGCAGGAGAACCAAAACGGCAAGCTTTACACGATGCGCGATGTCGTCGCCGCGCTGCCATTCAGCGACTGAAATCGACTCTTCTCCAAGGATTTTGTTTCCATGACGGTGCTGGAAATCTGTAAATATGGCGACCCGGTTTTGCGGGAGAAAGCCCAACCCATTCGGGAAATTACCGACGAACTGCGCCAATTGGCTGCCGACATGGGAGACACCATGTACAGCGCGGGCGGCATCGGTCTTGCCGGAAATCAAGTCGGCGTGCTTCAGCGCATCCTGGTGATTGATATCACCGATTCCGACGAGCGCCGCGAATCCGGTAAACGCCAACCACCCCGCCAGAAGAACCTGGAAGTTTACCTGAACGCGGAAATTCTCAGCGCCAGCGACGAGGACGCGCCTTACAACGAAGGCTGCCTGTCCATCCCGGTGCTCGAAGGCGAAGTGTATCGTCCCGTGCGGATCAAAATGCGCTGGATGGATTTAGAGGGCCAGACGCACGAGGCCGAATTCGACGATCTGCGCGCCCGCGTGCTCCAACACGAAATCGATCACCTCGACGGTGTTCTGTTCATCGATCACATCGGGGCAATTGCGCGTCGGATGATGGCGGGAAAACTGAACAAAATGAAAAAAGAAACTCTTGCGCGGTTGGAAGAAAAAGCCGGGCAGGCATCCAACGTCTAATCACAACATCGCGCAAATTTCGCGTTCCATCTCGCGCAAGCGCACGCCCCACGTTTGCCGGCGGGCGAGAGCGATCCGTTGTTCGCGCATTACGCCGTTATCGGCCAGCGCTCGTTCAATGGCTGCGATCCACTGCTTTGGTTTTTCCGCCAGGTACACCGCGGGTTCGTAAGGCAGCAACGACGGCAACGGAGACGCCACCACGGGTTTGCCGGTGGCGAGGTATTCGAAGAATTTCAACGGAAAGACCGCTCGCGTGGCCTTGTTGCGCACGTAGGGGATGATCAACACGTCGGCTTCGTGCAAGTACGCGGGCAATTGTTCGTACGCCACATGCCCAAGTACTTCCACGTTGGGCAAGGCGTTCAGTCGCCGCATCAACGCGCCCGAATCCGCGCCTTCCCACGGTGGTCCGATCAGCACAAACGACCAGTCGCGGCGTTCCGCCGCCAGCGTAACGATCAGCCCGAGATCCACCTTGTGTGGCGCCAGATTGCCGCTGAAGACAACACGCGGAGGACGCATTGTTCGCAGGCTCTCGAAACGTTTGTCCGAGACGTTTGGCGTGGCTTTCGAAAAATGCCGGAAATCCGCAACATTGTGCAAATAAAGGGCTCGCGGATTGATGGCCTTGGCGCGGTCGTGCAAACTGCGTTCGGTGCAAAACACGCAATCCGCCCGTGCCAGCAAACGTCGTTCGGCTTCCGCGATGGCGCGCGCATTCGCACCCGGCACGGCCGATAAATCGTCCACCATGTGATAAACAACCGCGCGTGGTTGAATCAAATCCAGCAAATACACGGCGTAGGGTGAATACACCCATGCGATGGGGTTGGGGAAACGCGCTAACGTCGCACCCGTTTGGGCGCGAAACGCTGCTCGATTGGCTGCGCGTGCCAGAGGAGTGTCCCACGCGGGGCGCACCAATGGCGAGAGCGTCCACAGATGACTTTCGCGGCGCCGAGGCCCCTCGAATCCACGCCGTACACGTCGTGCAATGCGCCGCACGTCGGTTCCAGAACCCAAACGCGGCGTGCGTGTTCCCAGCGTTTCCAGGTAAAGAACCCGGTTACGGCGTGCCAGACGCTTCATCAACTGATGTTTGTTTGTTGGCAGCAACGTATCCCAGTCTGCTGTCGAAAAGCAGACGATATTTTGCCGGATCAGCCGGGCGTTGTCGTTGGACGGTTCGATGGGAGAGGTTCCTTGCCGCGCAAAAGTTGACCCGGCGATTCATGCCTTGCATGTGGTTTCGGGCAAGGAGGATTCAACAATAACCCCCGGCAACCTTTTGGAATCGCCGGGGGATGCAGCTGTTTGTTGGAGCGGAAAGGGCGTCGCCCGCCAAGAGTTGTTTTTAATGTGTCTGGTCCCACCAAAAAGGCGGAACTCTTGCGCCAATGTTACCCAGCGTGACGACGTTTTCTCCCTTTCCGTGTACATTCAAGGTAGCCGCGATGCTTTCTTCAGGCAACCTGAATTCGCTTAATTCCGTAGATCATTTGATGCACATTGAAATTGATCAGAAGACCCATGATCAACTTGGTGGCTTTCAGATAAGACATCATTTTGGCCGAGTGCAAATTGTTCAATGCGTCACACGCCATCAGATCGACGAGAACGTCTTGCCCAATCAGCAAATCCAACTTTTGTTCGCCAACAAAACGGCCTTTATAATGCACTGCCAACACCGGATTGCGCGTAAACGGCACCCCGCACATCGCCATCTCGTCGCAAAGCGCCTCCGCATACACCTGCTCGCCATACCCGGGCCCGAGCAAACGATGCACTTCGCTGGCGGCTTGAATGACGGCGGTCGAATGGATTTCTGCCGCTCCGTGGGGGTCCATCCAGTTGAGATATTTTTTTGGCGGGAGGGCGCTCATGATAACCTCCTGGAAAAGTCCTTTGCACTGTAGGAAAGTTTGGGCGAAAAAGGGTCAATCCGTCAACTGTTTTGAAGCCCATATGCGATAACAAGTATCTAATGATATTCAGAATCCATTTGGGTATAGTTTGCCTTGCCAGTTCAGTGCCCCCGGGTGTTAGTCTTTAGTTCGCGGCTTGTTGGGATGCGATTGACGATACCTTGGAAAAGGACCACAATAGATCAAGCCGTCTGATATCAGGCACACCTATCGATTTGTGCAACTAAGGGTTGAATGGTATGAAAGTGGGTTTTCACGACCAGCTACTTTGTTGGAAGTATCGCCCGGAGGATGATGGAGGGGCCAGCGCCTCGCCCGAGGAGCAGGCAAAGGAAGAGGCCTACCTGAGCAAACTGGCGAATTCCGTTCTGAAAAAAACCGGGTTTCCCTATAAACAACGCGTACGCGGCACAGAACGTGAAAAAGTCGTTCCAGGCGATCCGCCGACCACGCCCGATACGAATGTGTCGAAGATGGTGGAACAACAACGCCAGTCGAAAAAAATCCTCAAGTCTTACTCAAATCCAGCCAATCAACGCATGGTTGAACCCGATCCTCCTGCGCAGGGTTACGCCGATGTTGCACCCGACCCGCCTTCGCGTGGTTACGGTCGTGGAAATGTCATGCCTGATCCGCCGTCGCGAGGGTATGGACGCGTCGCTCCGGACTCGCCGTCCCGTGGATATGGGCGCGTGACGCCCGATCCTCCGTCCCGTGGCTATGGCCGTCAAAGCGGCGAAGTCATGCCCGACCCGCCATCGCGAGGCTACGGCCGTCAGAGCGGCGAAGTCATGCCCGATCCACCTTCGCGTGGTTTCGGAGGCCGCGTGTCGCCCGATCCACCGTCTCGCGGCTATGGTCGTGGACCGCTTGCGGACCCACCGTCACGCGATTTTTCCCATCTCTCGCCCTCCTACACCGATTCGCCGGTGTTGGGGCACGATGGAACGTTCGCTGTCGGTACTGTCCTGCGGTTCGAGGACAACAGCATTGGCATCTACAAAGACCAACGCTCCGAAAAAGACTACGAAGTCGTTTATATTTTGCAGGCAAACGGGACCGTCAAAGCCCAAGGCATTGCGCTCGATATGTACGACCTGCGTGTGATTGGCAAACTCCCCCCCGAATTCATGCTGCGTATTCAACGCCGCCAGACATGGGATCGGGATGAAATCATCTATCACCTGACCACCTTCGATTACTGCGAATACATTCCACACCCGATTCGGAAACCCGAACGCCCGGCGCCTGCTGCCTCTACACGGCCCAGCGGCGTGGTAGCCAAAGAGCCCGCAGCAGATGAGCCCGGCAAGGAAAAGAAGCTCATCATGGGGCGCTATGTTACCATCAAGTTCGGCGAAAAACAGGAATGGCAGGCAGTGTACTGGGGCGTGGATGATCTGGGTACCATCATTGCCCATCGCACACACGAGAAATGGGCGCTGATGCACATGGATCTGCGCCGTTTCAAAGACAGCCTCACCATCGGCGACATGGCCGACCCCACGTTGCTCAGCCAAATCAGCGACGACATCTCGAAAGGCTGACAGCGCGCTACGCTTCGGCGACTCGACCCATGTCCAACCACCAACTTGTAACCCACGACCATCTGATCCGCGTTGTTTATCGCGACACGGATCAGATGGGTTTTGTTTACTACGCCAACTACTTTGTTTTTATGGAAATTGGCCGCGTTGAGCTGCTACGCGCACGCGGATGGACTTATCGCGAAATGGAAGAAGCGGGCATTCGCATTCCCGTGCTGCATGCGGATTGCGATTTCCAACGCCCTGCACGCTACGACGATCTGGTGCGTGTTCGTACGACGCTCACGCTTGTCAATCGTCTGCGAATCGAATTCGCGTACGAAATTCATTGCGACGAACGCGACGAGCTTCTCGCTACGGGAACTACCCGGCACGCATTCATGGACAACGACGGACGCCCGCGTCGAGTGGACGCGGGCGTCGTGCAAAAACTGGGTGGGGCCTGAAGTTTATTCCCCCTTGGGAAACATCCGAAACTCGGGCAAACAGCTCCAGCCATTGAAAGTTCCCATCACGTAAATCGCCGACGAGGTGGTGACGTCTTCTAACGTAAATGTTACTTCACCGGTATCATCTTTCACGCGAGGCCAAGCTGTACGGTTTCCCGCTTTATCCAAAGCTCCGCCTGGGATGTGTAAAACTGAATTCGTCAGATTGGCTTCGCCGGCCGTTTCCGCATTCAACGGATCGACAAACCAATTGTCTGGTTGAATCAGGAATTTGTATTCCCATTCGCCTTTTGGAATTTTCACCGTAACTTCATAGTCGCGTGGTCGTAACTCACCGGCATTCACCACAATCTGGTGGTTGCCAGTCGTTGAAATTTCCGTCATCGGCGATTGGCCAAACAACCCATCCTCCGATCGATAAGACGCCATGTATTCGCCCGGCAGAACATTGGGAACTTTGAACAATATCGGCGCATTTCCCTTAAGAGGGATTTCTTTTTCCTCCACATATTTATAGCTTTGGAACTCGAATACCAGCTTGCCGGTTGAGAGTGTGTTTTCCGATGGCAACGTCAACAGCACTTCCGCGTCCACCAACCCCACGTCGATTGTCGTTTCCTTATTGTCCATGTCGCTTGTGACGACAAAATCATCCGGTGCATAACGCAGTCCGAAATAATCGTTAAAAACCGCCAACTTATACGTACCCGGCTTAACGTACACTTGGGCCTGATGATCGCCGACCGGTACAAATCGTGGAATAACCCAGCCATGCTCTGGATCAACTAATCCGAGTTTCAAATCGTAGGGCGACGCCTCTTGTCCATTGATCTTCAAATTGGCTTTGACCAAAACCCGGTCGGTCAAATCGAACTCTACCATCGTTGGGTCCTGAAAGAACATCAAGAATTGAAATTCAGTCGTTGGAATGCGATTTTGAGGATCGCTGAAAAGCACATAATATCGCCCCCCGGGCAGATTCATTCGGCCAAAAGCGCCGCCTTTAAATTGAGGGCAAATCCATGTCGCCAGAATGTCATCATCCGTGCCCTGGAGCGGAAACGCTAAATGGATATCAAGGTCCTTAGGGTAACCGATGACTTTGGCGTCCAATTGAGAAAAACCTGTGGGTTTATTCTCATCGTCCTCGATCATTTTAATCTGATCTTCGTGCGAATATTGGATCGAATCTTCTTCAAATCCTTCACGAACCTCAATTTTGAAAACCGGTGTCTCTTGCTCAGAGAAGCCAGGTAAGGGACACCAAATTAAACCCGTGCAAAGCGCAAAAGCCATGGAGAGAAATCGAACGCGCATGAAAGTGTAACGGACCTCGTTGGCGGAATTTTTAACACTAATGGAAATATCGAGTACAGGTGTCAAGTTGGAACCGAATTATCCCGCCAGGACACCCAGGATCTTTCCGTTTTCTGATGTTTACCGCATCAGGCTTAGGAAGGTTT
>CAZOKZ010000022.1:0-61458 GCA_964580585.1 uncultured Candidatus Sumerlaeota bacterium
AAGAGGGTGCAGGTGGACAATTGACACTGTTCGACTTATAACCGGACACTACTGTCTTTAGGTATGAAAGAAATGCCAGTCGTTCCCCACACGGGGAACGTGGATTGAAACAACAAACTGCGCGGCAAACTCGGAGTTGCGAACAGTCGTTCCCCACACGGGGAACGTGGATTGAAACCACCTGGACGGGGCCGATCTGACCGTATTTGCGCGTCGTTCCCCACACGGGGAACGTGGATTGAAACAGGCCAATGGGAATATGGTGGGAAAAATCCAACTGTCGTTCCCCACACGGGGAACGTGGATTGAAACGATGGCGATCTTTCAGGAATAAGAAACGTACATCCGTCGTTCCCCACACGGGGAACGTGGATTGAAACTCGCAAGATATAACCGCATGTAAGGCACCATTGTGTCGTTCCCCACACGGGGAACGTGGATTGAAACACCAACGTTTTGAGCGCGTTCTAATGGGCCGCAAGTCGTTCCCCACACGGGGAACGTGGATTGAAACGCCGTGCCTCGAAAATGGCCGCCTCCCATGGGCAGTCGTTCCCCACACGGGGAACGTGGATTGAAACCCCGCGTCACGACTCGTGCGTTGCTTGGCTGGACGAGTCGTTCCCCACACGGGGAACGTGGATTGAAACTTTGACGGTCTCCCACACAGATGGTTGCGATTCGGTCGTTCCCCACACGGGGAACGTGGATTGAAACGCGGATTTCGGCAAGCTCCCGTTCCAGGTCGGCGAGTCGTTCCCCACACGGGGAACGTGGATTGAAACGCAGTAATCCTGGAATGATTTTTTTGTGTTAAACATGTCGTTCCCCACACGGGGAACGTGGATTGAAACGGCGCCGGTGGCAACGAGCGCGACGTTGCCGTTTAAGTCGTTCCCCACACGGGGAACGTGGATTGAAACGTGTCAACTACGGAAAGACGATTGTTAGGTCTGTGTCGTTCCCCACACGGGGAACGTGGATTGAAACCCTGGCGCGCTTGTTCGCGGCGCGGCGTTTGATGTCGTTCCCCACACGGGGAACGTGGATTGAAACCTCTCGCGTGTATAGTGGAAGAAGGGGCGGGGTTGTCGTTCCCCACACGGGGAACGTGGATTGAAACTCATGAGCGATTGGGCGTGCCATGTGCGGTTTGGGTCGTTCCCCACACGGGGAACGTGGATTGAAACGCCTCAAAGGCCAGAACGCCCGCACGCCCGTGAGTCGTTCCCCACACGGGGAACGTGGATTGAAACCCAAAAATCAGCGGTCTTTGATTTTAAAGAGGTAGTCGTTCCCCACACGGGGAACGTGGATTGAAACTTAGAGTCCGAAGACTGCCCTCTCGATTTTCGAGTCGTTCCCCACACGGGGAACGTGGATTGAAACTGTTGTATGCACGCGCGCTTGTAGTGCTCCGCTTGTCGTTCCCCACACGGGGAACGTGGATTGAAACGAGATTGTCACGGTCGGGCTTGGATACGTGGTGTGTCGTTCCCCACACGGGGAACGTGGATTGAAACGATGAGTTTGCAAACGCGGTGTTGGGTGGCGACAGTCGTTCCCCACACGGGGAACGTGGATTGAAACATCGACCAACCATTCCGGCTCCAACCCAACCGCCCGTCGTTCCCCACACGGGGAACGTGGATTGAAACACCTTTCACCCATCAACATCGTCGAGGATTTCGCGTCGTTCCCCACACGGGGAACGTGGATTGAAACCGCGTGTTTGTCGATGGGGTTTATTGGGGCGAGCGTCGTTCCCCACACGGGGAACGTGGATTGAAACCCACCACGCTATCGCTATCGTAATTGTACGGATGTCGTTCCCCACACGGGGAACGTGGATTGAAACTCTTTCAAAATTTCCGCGTTTTGCTCGTGCTCCGGTCGTTCCCCACACGGGGAACGTGGATTGAAACCTCCGTCCCCAACCGCAACGTGCACCGGCCTATCGTCGTTCCCCACACGGGGAACGTGGATTGAAACAGAAGGCACGGCGATTGGTGATGAAATAAAATTGTCGTTCCCCACACGGGGAACGTGGATTGAAACGCGGGTCTCTGAAGCGCGTCGCTCTGGCGAGCCGGTCGTTCCCCACACGGGGAACGTGGATTGAAACATCAGAGGCGCGGGCGGCACAGGTGTGGGCGTTGGGTCGTTCCCCACACGGGGAACGTGGATTGAAACGTGCCACTTGCGAACCGTGTCCCCCAACGCCTCGCGTCGTTCCCCACACGGGGAACGTGGATTGAAACGAGCGCGGCGGGTCGCGCTGGTCGGCGTATGATAGTCGTTCCCCACACGGGGAACGTGGATTGAAACAGCGTCGGTGAGCAGTTGGCGAGGGGTTCGGGTTTGTCGTTCCCCACACGGGGAACGTGGATTGAAACCATTGCAGCCCGCCGCGCCAGGTGCGCAGGTGGGTCGTTCCCCACACGGGGAACGTGGATTGAAACAACAACAAGTCCGTGTGTCCCTGTTTTGTTTTCGTCGTTCCCCACACGGGGAACGTGGATTGAAACAAAGCAACCCTCAGCACGCCCGAGCGCCTTCGGGGGTCGTTCCCCACACGGGGAACGTGGATTGAAACTCCAACACCAACTCCAACACCAACTCCAACTCCAGTCGTTCCCCACACGGGGAACGTGGATTGAAACATGTGTCGAGCCCTCGCGTCCGTCGTGGGCGGATTGTCGTTCCCCACACGGGGAACGTGGATTGAAACATTGGATAATCGGGGATGACCGTTGCGTCGTCAGTCGTTCTCCACACGGGGAACGTGGATTGAAACCAACGCCGCACTCGGCGGCCAACTCAGCGAAAATGTCGTTCCCCACACGGGGAACGTGGATTGAAACATCGACGAACCAACAAATAAGGACATTGAGGATTAGTCGTTCCCCACACGGGGAACGTGGATTGAAACTTGGTGTGCGCACGAACACCGTGAATCGCATGGCGTCGTTCCCCACACGGGGAACGTGGATTGAAACCTTTTGTCGTCAACCCTTTTGTATAAAGTTTTGGTCGTTCCCCACACGGGGAACGTGGATTGAAACAATCGCGCCCTGGAACTGCCACGATGCGATAACGTCGTTCCCCACACGGGGAACGTGGATTGAAACCGCTCGTGGAGGTTGCGGACGCATGGGGAATTAGTCGTTCCCCACACGGGGAACGTGGATTGAAACTTCAACAGTTTTGAATCAATCTACAACTCGGCGAAGTCGTTCCCCACACGGGGAACGTGGATTGAAACCGAGGCCACCCAGCGCGCCGAGGACGCGGAGCGGGGTCGTTCCCCACACGGGGAACGTGGATTGAAACGGCATCATCCAAACCTCCTGCCCAACGACCACCGTCGTTCCCCACACGGGGAACGTGGATTGAAACAAAGATTCAGAGGGGCCAAAAGCAAAACGCATCGGTCGTTCCCCACACGGGGAACGTGGATTGAAACTCCGGGCTTCAGGCACGAATCAAAAACACGATTGAGTCGTTCCCCACACGGGGAACGTGGATTGAAACGCCGAAGGGGACGGAGAGAAAACCGTCACCGGCGGTCGTTCCCCACACGGGGAACGTGGATTGAAACCTGCTGTTGCAACTATTCTCGCGGGTGGATTTACGTCGTTCCCCACACGGGGAACGTGGATTGAAACCATTTCGCCATTCACCGGCAAATCGATCATGTCGGTCGTTCCCCACACGGGGAACGTGGATTGAAACGTTCGGCGACCACGTTCGATATTTCGCAATATGCGGTCGTTCCCCACACGGGGAACGTGGATTGAAACTTGACCCGGCCAGCTTCGCGGCGTGGCGAGATGCGTCGTTCCCCACACGGGGAACGTGGATTGAAACACAGAGATCGCGCTGGCTGAGCGCAACGGAATAAGTCGTTCCCCACACGGGGAACGTGGATTGAAACGTGCCTTACGACTGTGTACCAGTTGCGGTTGATGTCGTTCCCCACACGGGGAACGTGGATTGAAACTTCGCAAAACGTGTTTTTTAATGTCAGTGAAAATGTCGTTCCCCACACGGGGAACGTGGATTGAAACAATCGGTCAAACGCCGCGACAACGTCGTCTTTGAGTCGTTCCCCACACGGGGAACGTGGATTGAAACAAAACTTCGCGCAACCGATCATCGCCGCCGGAGAGGTCGTTCCCCACACGGGGAACGTGGATTGAAACCCTGCGATTTATGGATCGTCATCGCCCAGGCTTGGTCGTTCCCCACACGGGGAACGTGGATTGAAACACTGGGACGGTGTTATCGATACGCAAGAGGCGGCGTCGTTCCCCACACGGGGAACGTGGATTGAAACATGAAAAATTGAATTCCTCCACCAAAACAAAGCCGTCGTTCCCCACACGGGGAACGTGGATTGAAACCTGCTTACTGTTAGAGGACAGAACATGAGAAAACGTCGTTCCCCACACGGGGAACGTGGATTGAAACAATTTCACCACCACAGAAAGATCGACGGCTAGATGTCGTTCCCCACACGGGGAACGTGGATTGAAACTTGCGCCCGTCAACTCGTCTCGTCGCCCACCATTGGGTCGTTCCCCACACGGGGAACGTGGATTGAAACACCATCTCGACGAAGTCGAGCAAGCGACGCAGGCGGTCGTTCCCCACACGGGGAACGTGGATTGAAACACCCCACCCAACGCCAGCAAAACCAGCGATCTACGTCGTTCCCCACACGGGGAACGTGGATTGAAACAATCGCCCGATACGTGGGCGAATACCACGGAATAGTCGTTCCCCACACGGGGAACGTGGATTGAAACGGATACGATGCCTTCGATGGGTTGGGCTTTGGGTGTCGTTCCCCACACGGGGAACGTGGATTGAAACCATCGCAACCGCTCCTGTATCGGCAAAACTATAAGTCGTTCCCCACACGGGGAACGTGGATTGAAACTCGCTGGTCGCGTAGATAATCGCGGCGGTCGAGGAGTCGTTCCCCACACGGGGAACGTGGATTGAAACACGCCTTGTGGTGGTTGGTGGACAAAAGAGGACTGTCGTTCCCCACACGGGGAACGTGGATTGAAACGCTACCGGCTTTTTGCGGCCCGCCGCCTTCGGCTTGTCGTTCCCCACACGGGGAACGTGGATTGAAACACCGCTCGCCAGTTGGTCCACCAACATCATGAGCGGTCGTTCCCCACACGGGGAACGTGGATTGAAACCGAGGCAAGGCGGCGGCTCAGGGCGACCTGATGTTGTCGTTCCCCACACGGGGAACGTGGATTGAAACACTGCCGGGCTGATTCCCGCAATCGATGCGAGAAGTCGTTCCCCACACGGGGAACGTGGATTGAAACGTTTTGCTTGGCTCAGCCATCGAAATCTTTCTTGTCGTTCCCCACACGGGGAACGTGGATTGAAACAATTTCATGAGGAACAAAATTTCCCGTTTCGCCGTCGTTCCCCACACGGGGAACGTGGATTGAAACAGGGGAGGGGGCGCGTGCTCTTGGCTGGTATCACGGTCGTTCCCCACACGGGGAACGTGGATTGAAACATGATCATGGCCGTTCTGGATAGCCCAGAATATGGTCGTTCCCCACACGGGGAACGTGGATTGAAACACGGTGGGTGCGCTCTATCGTGTGCATGATCGACGTCGTTCCCCACACGGGGAACGTGGATTGAAACGCTTGTGTTGGGCGTCCCTGGGGGAAATTCGGGTCGTTCCCCACACGGGGAACGTGGATTGAAACCCCGCGTTCGGATCGGTAATCGTCTGGTATTCCGCGTCGTTCCCCACACGGGGAACGTGGATTGAAACTATTGCAGGGCGGGGGTGGCGTCCAAGCTGATGAAGTCGTTCCCCACACGGGGAACGTGGATTGAAACATTGCTCTGCCTCCGAAAACTCCAACCACCACAAGTCGTTCCCCACACGGGGAACGTGGATTGAAACAGCTCCAGCGCGGTCAGCCCAACGCTCTCCGGCGGTCGTTCCCCACACGGGGAACGTGGATTGAAACCGCGTCCACCTCGATTCGCCCCTGTCGCCACCGCGGTCGTTCCCCACACGGGGAACGTGGATTGAAACACTGCCAGATTGAGCCAGTCGCCTCTGACGTAGTCGTCGTTCCCCACACGGGGAACGTGGATTGAAACACCTCCTCGGGAACGGTGTTCCTGCGGCGATGGGTCGTTCCCCACACGGGGAACGTGGATTGAAACGACTCGGCTGCTTCATGGGCTTGCGGATATCCGAGTCGTTCCCCACACGGGGAACGTGGATTGAAACACATTCCATCCCGTGTCGGTCATGATGGAATTTTGTCGTTCCCCACACGGGGAACGTGGATTGAAACTCATCGTCAACTGTATAATGGCAAAAGCGGTGCTCGTCGTTCCCCACACGGGGAACGTGGATTGAAACGTTAGACGGTGAACCGATACTGACGTCATCGATCGTCGTTCCCCACACGGGGAACGTGGATTGAAACGCTCAGTCCACCAGCGCCAGCCGTGAGTTCATATTGTCGTTCCCCACACGGGGAACGTGGATTGAAACTGCTCTGTACTGGTGGGCGTAACCGCGGATAACGTCGTTCCCCACACGGGGAACGTGGATTGAAACACGTCGTTCCGGTTTACGACATTTGCGAGCACGAGTCGTTCCCCACACGGGGAACGTGGATTGAAACAATAATCACCGGCTCGGGTTTCTGGATCGTCGAAGTCGTTCCCCACACGGGGAACGTGGATTGAAACTTCTGACATCACGATTTTGCGGCAAAGCCCGACACGTCGTTCCCCACACGGGGAACGTGGATTGAAACATCGAGCCAAGGCGGCAACAATGGAGGAGGAGTAGTCGTTCCCCACACGGGGAACGTGGATTGAAACCCACGATTCAAAAATCATATCGTGCTCTTCACAAGTCGTTCCCCACACGGGGAACGTGGATTGAAACGCAACTCGGTCACCACGGTCCCCGCCACGATGGTGTCGTTCCCCACACGGGGAACGTGGATTGAAACACCAGGTCTTCCACCAACGTCGCCACGGATCGCAGTCGTTCCCCACACGGGGAACGTGGATTGAAACGCTTGTTGATACAACGCAACATGACCACGACACTGTCGTTCCCCACACGGGGAACGTGGATTGAAACGACTGGGAATCCTGTTTTGGTAGGCGTCGATCCAGTCGTTCCCCACACGGGGAACGTGGATTGAAACCCCAGCGCCAGGCGTTTGACCAAACTCCACGATGGTCGTTCCCCACACGGGGAACGTGGATTGAAACTTCCGCCCAGAATTTATAGAACTCGGGGGAAATCGTCGTTCCCCACACGGGGAACGTGGATTGAAACCAGCATTCGGCGAAGTAACTGTGAAGACCGATGGTGTCGTTCCCCACACGGGGAACGTGGATTGAAACTTTTTGCGTACTCAAAGAAAGGCGTGCGCGTTGGTCGTTCCCCACACGGGGAACGTGGATTGAAACACCGTCCAAGTCTTGAAAGCGCAATCCAGCAATGGTCGTTCCCCACACGGGGAACGTGGATTGAAACGCGTGCAGGCGAAACATCTGTCGCAGGTGAATCTTGTCGTTCCCCACACGGGGAACGTGGATTGAAACCAAAAAGGTATTTATCGACGCAAGCTATTCAAAGTCGTTCCCCACACGGGGAACGTGGATTGAAACTCTTGCCGGTTGGAAAGATGAAACGATCAAGCGAGTCGTTCCCCACACGGGGAACGTGGATTGAAACAGGCCGCCCAGGCAAGCAACGGCGTACCCCATTGGTCGTTCCCCACACGGGGAACGTGGATTGAAACCCGACTCGTGCGATCATGGCCGGTACCGCCTGTGGTCGTTCCCCACACGGGGAACGTGGATTGAAACTTCACCGCCCACGCCGACAGCGCCGCGCCGCCCAGTCGTTCCCCACACGGGGAACGTGGATTGAAACACTTCGCCTGTGCTCAATCCCGCTTGCGATTCGGTCGTTCCCCACACGGGGAACGTGGATTGAAACTCACGGCGCCCTAATGCCCTCTGCATGGCTCCAAGTCGTTCCCCACACGGGGAACGTGGATTGAAACACGAATCCAAGCGCGAGCGCGTATTCCACTCCGTGTCGTTCCCCACACGGGGAACGTGGATTGAAACATAGATAGTCGGGAGGAATTCTAATGATTGTATAGTCGTTCCCCACACGGGGAACGTGGATTGAAACCCCCAACTCCTCCTCCGTTGCCGTCTCCAACTCGTCGTTCCCCACACGGGGAACGTGGATTGAAACATCTCAAATGTCCTCACAAGTCGTTGGAACGGCACAAGAAGTCAGTGGGAACAAAAAACCAATTGAACCTTACGCAGGATGATCTTTGCGCTGGTCTGAAAAGTATTGGAAAAACACAAAAACCCAGAGTTGGGTTCGGAGGATTTAACCATGACGAGTTTTAAATTTCCCAATAAATACATGGAACTGATGACGTTGTTGGTAAATAACGTGCGATGCCAGAGTCAGTTCCCTGACAAAGATTTGGCAATCTTCTGGCCCCATGTTGGGAATCGCTATGCGGGCGCACGGATCAAGCTAATGATTGTTGGGAGAGCACCGAATGGAACTGGACTGTGTTCCATTCCAAGCAGTCCTAAATCACTAGACGCGATGTTTGAGGAACATCGCTCGGACGGTCAGCCTACTTCAGGAGATCATGGTTGGGTACTATGGATGGGCGCAGAAGGAAGCGAGGTGCGAAGTACGTATTTCTGGCAATTCGTGAAGAAAGCTTTTGATGCACTTAATCCTGCAAGAAATGGATCCAGTTGGTGGACTGAAATAGCATGGTCCAATTTATACAAAATTGCTCCTCAAGCACCAAAAAAAGGAGAGAGTGGCAATCCAGATCCGTGGCTGAAAAATGCGCAACTAACAGGTGAACTTGTCCAGCAAATCCTTCGACTAGAGATCGATACTCTCGATCCCGACGTAGTCGTGTGCATCACAGGACATACATGGATGCACGAGTTTTGGCATGAACCTCGAAATAACCCACTTGGTGTGAATTGGTCGGACGAATACGATTGGAATGAATCCATCCATAAAATGACACGCGAACCACAAGAAAATGGCAGACGTGAGCGATTTTGGATGGTTGTCCGCAGACCCGAGTTTCAAAAGAATGAAGTCGCCATCACACCAATCGTGAATGCGTTGTCACGCTGGCGGGAAGACCCCAAGAAAGTTTTCGACGAGAATGGAAACTGGAAACCGAATCTTCTATAAACCAACAATACTGTAGGATTCTTCAAAGAAAAGGAGCAGGGAATCTACAAAAGTAGAGTTTCCCCTGCGATGTTTTTATCTACCATAGTAGAAATTGTATTTGTAATAATTTCTTGGTATATAAAGGTTTCGCTGTGGATGCAGCGCCGCGCTTGTAACCTTATATGCCATCGAATTATTTTGTAGATGAAACCCTTTGCAAATATTCTTCCACCTCTTTTATCGCATGCTGTTTTTCGGGGAATTTCATCAGCTTTTTGGCTTCTTCGAACTCGCACCAAAGATACCCATTGTGTTCCGTCGAAAGCACGGGCGTGGCGGTTGTGCGTGCCAGGAATAGAACGATTTTCCGGCGCACTCCATCGGGATTCGTGAATGTGTGCTCGTGACGGAAACCAGGTATTTGCTCAATAGTCGTGATCCCGGTTTCTTCTTCCAGTTCCCGCTTTGCCACTTCCTGTTCGTCGGTTTCGTCATCGTTGAAATGCCCTTTTGGAAAATCCCAAATGTTGTCGATGGATTTTCTCAAGATCAAAACTTCCAGCTTTTTCTTTTGTCGCACCAAAATATATCCAATTGATGTGTCATATTCCATGTTCCTTCAACTCTTTTACTTTTTCGATGCAAGGCATAAATTGCTTCAATGTGTATTCAGGGGTTCCGCTTGCATCGATCATCATTTTACGATAGGGATACAACTCCCACTCCCTGAGATACACATCACGGGCTCTTGCTTGAAAATTATAATCAAAGTATGAACGGCCACTGCGCTGCTTTGTTCTCTCCTGTGCAATTTGTGCCGGGCAATCCAGGTACACTGTTGTGCTTTTATCCAGCACGGACATTCCAAAAGGATACAACATTTGATCCCGAACTTTTTGTACGTCCACGCTGACCTCAGCCTCTTCGGCTCGCGCCAGTAAATACACGAGGTTTGAAAATGAAAACCGATCGATCAACATCATATCTGCATTGTTTTTTTGCTGGCTTAGTTTCATCCACCGAGTGAATAAATGCAAATAAGCTTCAGGAAAGAAAGGATATCCCGATTGACGGAGTGCGTCTCGGACATCCTTTGTCGTTTCATAAATGGGAGCGTTGCAATTTATTACACAATATTCATACTCTTTGTTTTCAAGTAGTGAGCGAATCAATGTGGATTTTCCGCAGCCGGTAATTCCTTCCAGCACGATACTATTGGATGGCAGGCTAATCATAGTAATCACCACTGCTTCGATAACATACCGCGTGATCCACATGGCGCGGCGTCCACTTGATTTCTTTGGCAATCTTTTCGCCCAGTACTCTGCCTTCGGGGTTGAACGGATAAATCAAATTACCTTCATCCTCTTTTGTGTAGAGCACAAAGCAGTTACTTTCTACATCCAGCCAATCCTTCATATAATAAGGAAACGGCGTGCGGTCGACAACGCCCTTGGCAATTTCGATTTTCTCGGGGCGCAAATTGAATGTGGATTGCGGAAACGCGCGCACCTCCAAAAACTCGCGCGGGTACGGCTTGGCAAAATAATGTTTGATGCGCTTGCGCACGCCGCCCAGGTCGGAACCGATCCGATCAACCAGCGCTTCCTTGAATCCCCAACCATAATGCGGAATCGGGTTATGCCTCAGCCACGACTCGGGATAAAGAATCGTTTGTTTGTAATGCATCCCGAACTGGTTGCTTTTATATTCGATCCAGTCGTGTTCGTCCGGTTGGTTTTCCGCGTGCCATTGCAGCGCGTCGAGTCCGCGCTCATCAAGCACGCTTTCATTATTATTAGCGGGTTCGCGATCCGCGATGGCGAGCCAAATGTCCAGATCGCTTTGCGGATGAGGGAACAAATTTCTGCGCGAGCGGCAAACAATTTGCGCGTAGGCTTTTTGCAGCGGTGTTTCGGGAGTGAAATCGACGGGATCGGCAAGGCGGGTGCGTTGTGTCAAACTGCCGGTGATCAGAACGCCTTGGATATCGGGGAAATCGACACACACATCGCGCACCATGTCTTCAAACAGCGCAAACTCATTCTCGCTGAACAGGCATTGCAATACCGAGTTTTCGAGCAGCACTACATCCCACCTGCCGATTGTATATGATCATGTTCATTACTGTTCGATTTCATGCTGATATTGGAAACCGAGCAATTATTAATAAAGGTTCGCTTCCATTTTCCGAAAATCTTTCGGATTTTGACGTGGGAAACCATAATGGGGGTAATCGCAAAGCATATAAAACCCGTCCCCTTTTGTCTTGGCATGAACCGGGGTTTCTTCTGGATAGTGGCTTTGGTATTGATTTCCACCGTTACGCTGGCGGCTTCGGTGTTCGATCATTGGGCGAGCGATCAGCCGTTTAGCGATGCGATGGTTTCGCTCAACCGAAGCGGGATTTTGGTGTTTCCCCACGAAATGCTTGAAAAACAAAGCGAAACGTCATTTGTGCCCAGCCCCGTTTGCGGCCAAACAGTCACGACGGGGAACGGGATGCTGTATCAAGACCTGTGGTGCGCGGGTCAGGGGGTAACGATCACGGGAAGTAATATTATTCTGGATTGCCATGGCTTTTCGCTTCACGGCAACAATCAAGGCACTGGAATCACCATCACTAACGCGGAAAACGTGACGGTTGCCAACTGCGGGATTCACAATTTTGCCAAGGGCGTGGAAGTTACCAATTCTCGGAATGTGACGTTTTATGGCAACACGTTCAACAATGTAAATAATATAGAATCCGACGAATCGCTGGTGAAATTGAACTATTCCTGGCGGGGAAATGATTGGAGCGATTTTGAATCGAACGCTGGTTATCCCGACCGGTACATCGTAAACGCCGCCATCGCCGACGAGGTTCCAGCGGAAAGCACGGTCAGTTGCGGTCAGACGTTATTCGAAAACACCATACTCACCGAAGACCTGTTCGATTGCCCGCAGGATGGACTCTATATTGGCGCAAACGACGTGACGCTCAATTGCAACGGGCACACAATTGGCAACCTGCGCTACGGCGTGGACATGACGGGCGTCAGTAACGTCGTGGTGAAAAATTGTAACATCCAAAACGTAACGGGCGGCATTGGTGCTGGGTTTGGCAGCAACAACATCCAAGTAATTTACAACAACCTGACAAATGTGACGGCGACCGCGATAGTATTCCAGGGTGTCGATACCTTGAATGCCAGCAATAATATCATCACCAATAGCGGTTCGGGAGCACTTGGATTTGCCGGTATCTATTTGAGCGGATCGGTTCGCTCTAACATTATTAACAATAGGTTGAAAAACTTGAATGCAACGGGAATCACAATCACCGGAAGTTCAGCGAATGGAAATGTTTCCAGTAATATTCTATTGAATAATTCGGCGAGTGCTTACGAATCGGCTGCGTTCATGCGTTGGTATGTTAACGGGGTGGGAAACTATTGGTCGGATTTTGAATCCAATGCAGGCTATCCAATGGAATACCAAATTCCTGGTCCAGGATCGGGTGTTGATCTTTATCCACTCAATCTTATTGCCGAATGCGAACACGATGCGGACTGCGACAATGGACTTTACTGCGATGGACAAGAGCGATGCGTGAACTTTCAATGCCAGCAAGAGGGAGCAATAGATTGTTCCGCCAACAATGTGATTATCGATACGTGTAATTACGACCCCGACAACAATCCCAAAACGAAAGATGTCTATGAATTCATTTCGTCGTGTGATGAAGGGGATAATCAATGTACGCAGGCAACACCCGATCCGGTGCATACGTGCGATTTGACCTGCGGGGCGTCATGCGTTTCAAACAAAGACTGCTCGGATGGCAACACGGTGACAGAAGATCGATGTACGCAAAATTGCGGCTGCGTGTATGTGCCACGGAAACCGGATTATATTGTCGGCGTGGCAGGTGGAACGCCAAGCGACCTTTACACGATCATTGGTTGGGGGCATAGCTTTGTTGATCCCGTGGAAACCAAAACACGTCTGTATAAAGCAATTGGACAAAGTGCGTTTTCGCTTTACGGTGAATATCCCGTTTTCAAATGGGGTACGACGGTTGTGGACGACCAAGCAAATATCTCCGGGCAGGAATATCGGTATTATGCGACGTCCATTGCAGATGGAGTCGAGTCCACGCCCACCAGTATCGTTTCGATCACCGTTCCAGTTTTCACCTGCACAGACACCGACGTAGATGCAGAATACCTAAACGGAGCAAATCCCTATTTGCAGGGAAACCTTTCCGGCAATATTGATTCGTGCGAAGATCAATTCACCGTCCGCGAGTATTATTGCGGGCTGAACGATAACGTTCAAAGCCAGCTTATCGAATGCAGACGTGGCTTTTGCTCGGAAGGAGCCTGCGTGGCCGCTGCCGCAAGCACAGAAAACAGAAACATTTTGCAGCGAATTCTTTCATTCGTCCAGAAAATCGTCACGTAAAACAAACTTTATAAACGAGCAATTCTGGAAAAAGTATAAAGAGCGTGAACCATGAAAGTCGTATCTCTCTTCCTACTATTGTGCCTATTACTACCCATTGCCTATTCTGACAACGCATCTAGTTCGCTAGTGTGGTTCATGCCGCACGATGCCAACGTGGGCGAACAGATTTACTGCGAGCAACCGTATAGCAATACACTCGATTATCAAAATATCAGCCCGCTGAACATTCAAATCGACCGGTATCGCAACGGCGAAAAAATCACGATTATCAATAGGACGCTGGACGGAAGTGTCGATCTGGGAAACGGAACCACTGCATATTACAACTGGGTTCCCGATGGACAGTGGGCGGAAACGCACAAGGTTGCGGGGTTGCATTTTAGCTGTTTGGGCGATATATCGACTCCAAATGGAGCGCTTTGCACTCGTGGTGACAATTTAACCTGCACCATCAACGGGGTGACATCAATGTTCTCTGTGAACATTAGCAATGCTTTGGGTGTGCCTGATTCAATCGATGCCCCGCCGTCGTTCTATTATATCGACAATGGTGGTTTACCCGAATGTGTATTGGATGGAAGCGGAGCTTCCGACGTAGATTATGCGGCAACAGGGCAAATTATCAAACCCGCACCACAGTACGCGTGGTATTACAAATCGACGGCAAACGAAGATTGGCAATTCATTGGTAACGCAACAAGAGACAGATTCTTTCCCTTGAAAGTCGGATTCCCCGTGAACGTCAAGCCGCGCGAAGGCTACTATAAATGCCGCGTGTATCCTGCCGACGATGCGGGAACTACAACCTCGTTTCAGGAAGACGTCACCGCCGTGGAACCGACCGCCGCCGAAGATTCCAACGTCGTGGAATTGACTTGGTTTATACCTTTCGGACAGGTCGAGCCAACCGTCACGCAGTTTGGTGGCTTTACGCAGGAGCGCTACATTCGCTTTGCCCAAAGTCTGCCGCAGGACGTGGAGAAGAACGTCACGTATGAACTACGCTGTTCAAAAAACGAATGCGGCGAACTCGAATATAACTTCATGTCGCTGGGCAGCGCGCTTTCGCCTATCGTACAATCGGGCGCGAATAATACGTTCACCATCACCTTCGGACGGCAGTCCAGTTACAGTGGATTTATCGATTTCTATTTGGACAGTATCTTCTCTCCCGCATACAGTCGCGAAATCGAAACTGTCAATTCCTCGACGCTACAAGTGTACACCACCAACATCGAAAACATCACGCTCTATGTTTCCAGCGAATGCGCCAATTTCAGCACACAAACACCGCTCGCCGCGCGGGTCAACGATGCGCTCTGTTATCAAGTTAACGGCACCGACAGCAACAACCAAACGTACGACGTGACGAATGCAGCGAATGTGTTTTCAAGCAACCCGGACACCGTAATCGTAGGCGAAACATTAGGCGTTTCCAATTTTGGGCAAGCGGATATTTCAGCGATACTCAACGGCCTTGTCTCGAACATCGTTACCATTGTCGTGGGTTATCCGCAATGCAACGAGGACAATCACTCGCACTGCTCGCAATATAGTTATCTTTACTCGCCCGCCATCAATTACAGCGAGTACGGCAGCGTCGATCTGTTTTGCGGCATTATCGCGGGCGATACGCAATACGATTGGCACGAAGCGGAAAGCCTCGCCGATTTCGCGCAGCAATATCCCGACGAATCGTGCGGCAACAATATCGACAACAACTGCGACGCGATCAATTACTTTGCCTACGACGGCAGCGTCATTAATTACAGCCAATACGTCGAAGGCGGCATTACCTACACCGTATATGAAGACCCCGACGCCTTCGATCCGCAATGCGCCGCCAATATTAATATCACAGTTGAAGACATCGACACGCAGCAGCCACTCGTGGCGGACTTACGTTTGTATTTTGACAATCCACAAAAAGCATTCGTCGAATACCGCTCCGCAACAACCGACGCAAATGGCGTTGCAATGTTTAATAGTGTGCCCGCCAGCAATTACACGCTGGTGGCATCCTCTCCCAACTACGAATCGAAGAACGTGGAAATTGACGTACCTTACCAGCAAACCAAGAATGTCACCGTGCGCCTTGGCCGCTCGCTGTGCAATGCCGACTGCACCTACGATAACGGCGTGACGTGCGATGCACGGTGCGACGGCGTGAACGGCTGCCTTTTCGGTTCGCATCCGAATGAGTCCGTCCCCATGTCCACGTTCCTGAACGGCACGCCCGTGGGCAGCGTGGTGACGTTCACGTACGACGCGCAGCTTTATGAAGTAGCCGCGTGCGAATCGGAGCCGAAACTCAAGGGCGACGACATTCCCGCGAACATTGGCTGCGACGGGCAGATTGCCGTCACGCGCGAAGTTGTCGATGCCGACGGACGCAGGCTCAAGCTCGTTACCGTTGTGGGCGATTGTTCTTGAATTCATTAAATGCAACCGCCCTCTGGCGGCCATGTGTGGAAATTCCAGAGGGCGATTCGCTACGAGCAACGAAGCGGCTGGTGAAACCAGGGGGGCTGATTGCCAACCGCCGCGCTTGCTCATCGATGATTCTACCCGACTTCAAATGTTCGCCGATAGCAATGAGAATCCGTGTTGGACCGATCCGCCGCTTCCACCAAATCGGGTGATTGTATATTAAGCAGCGCGTCTTCCCCTCTCTTCATGGCAGACGACGAACAGCAGGGGTTTTCTATTGACGGGATGTTTTGGAAGGGGACGCGCGACGAGTACGACTACTGGGTGGAATACAAGCGTACGAAAGCGGTCTCGCTGGTGCTGCAAGGCTGGTCGGTGGGCTGGCGGCCGGACGCGAGCAACTGGATTGACGTTTTCCGCCCGCCCAACAGCGCGGCGGGCTGGTCGGGGTATGTTGCGGCGGCAAACTTCTATCTCAAGGGGTCAAAGTACGGGATCGACGGCGGGTCGGTGTCCAAACTGATGATTCGCCGGTACGAAAGCTCGCTCGAAAGGCTACTCTCAGGGCGCGGCACCGTCGAGGTCGTCTACAACTACGACCGGGGATTGGACATCGACAAATTCGACCACCACCCAGAGGCGAAGGAACTCTACCGCGCGGTGATCAGGGAACTGAACACGCCGGATCGGAAGTAGGGATTATTTCTTGGATGCAGCCCGTTTGGCGCGGCGATGCCAGAAAAGCACCGCCACGCCGTTTGCTCCATGAGGAAATTATTACGGATAAATTTTGCTCAGGTACGATTGCCACGGGCCGTCGGGTTTGTGGCGAAAGCCAAGCGCATTGCCATTCTTGATAGGTTGATCGAACGTTGCTGAATTTGAATAAGCCGTCCACACATCGCCGTATTCGGTGAGTTGCACGAGGTCGTCGAGGCAATCGCCGTTCATGTCCTCGGCGAAGATCGCCCAGCCGTTGACCTGGAACGGGGCGAATCGAAACCCGAGGAAATTCCAACGCGTTGGTGCGGCGAAACCAGCACCGGTCGAAAGCGCTACCCACGCGTCGGTGAACGGAGTGACGGTGCAAAGGTCGTCGAGTCCGTCCCCATCGAAATCGCCAATTGCCAAACCATAGCCAGAGAGCGGATCGCCCTGCGTGCCGCGATAATATTGGAACCCGAACGCGCCCCAAAATTGCTCCTGCTGGAACGCGGCACCGTTGGATAGATGAACGTACACGTTGCCTGCCGGATCGATTTCGATCAAGTCGTCATTCCCATCGCCATTCATGTCGCCAATGCCGACCCAGTAGCCATTATTTGGATCATACTTGATCGTGCCCGTTTGCGACATAAGCGACGGACCCGGCAGCGTGCCCGCGTTGTTGAGACTGAGCCAGATTTCGCCCGCGCTGTTGAGTTGCACGAGGTCGTCACCGCCGCTGCCATCGAAATTGCCCGGGAACACCGCCCAACCGTTGTCTTCGTCAAACTTGAATCCGCTGGCTTGAAAGACAGGATTGAAGAATGAACCGGTGCCTGTCGAACGCGCCATCCAGGCTTGCCCAATGTCGGTGACGGTGAGCAAATCGTCGATGCCATCATTCGAAAAATCGCCCGAGACCGTTTGCCATCCCGTTGCGGTGTTGTGCTGAAAGCCCAGGTCTGCGCCTTTAATGGCGGGCTGAAGGATATTGCCCACATTGCGGCTGCCCCAGGCGTCCTGGAATTCTGTCAGCACAAAAATATCGCCGCCGTTGATATCGCATCCCGATACGTTTTGCGGGATGATGCGAAACACGGTGCCGGAAGTTCCCGAGGGTGCAACATCGCCCGACGCGCACACGTAGAGTTCGCCGTTGCGGTCTTCGCCGAAGCCTTTGAGCGCAAGGCCAAGCGACTGCTCGCCCATATCGATAGGGAACTCGGTCACATCGCCGTTTGCCGGATTCACTTGGAACAAACGTCCTGTTCGTGCGCTGAAATCGCGTGAAAAGTCACCCGTGACATACATACCTTGAAGTTGCGGAATCGCCGCCCCGCGATACATGAAACCGCCCACGATGGCGAGACCTTCGTCGTGATCGTATTCGGCAATCGGATCGATTGCGCCCGCAGGAATTGGTTCGACTGGAATGGTGGTGACAAAGCCGTTCCCCGTTCCATTGGGATCGAAGAAGAACGAACCTTCCTTCAATCGCCAAGCGTAATTTCCGCCGCTGGTAACGATGTCCACTTCCTCGATGTCGTTTTGTCCGACGTCGCCCAAAAGAAGGTCGCCGGTTTGTGAATCAAAACTGAACGAATACGGATTGCGAAAGCCGTAAGCGAAAATTTCGTCCAGTTTGCTGCCGTCGCCAACGAACGGGTTCGTGCCTGGAATGCCATATTGACCGTTGGCAGAGTTGTTGCCGTCCACGTCGATGCGAATCACGGACCCGAGAATCGTCCCTGGATTTTGACCATTGCCATCGGTACCGTGACCATCAACGTTGCCACCGAAAAACGGTTGACCGTCCTCATCGTCCGCACCGCCACCATCGCCGAACGTAATGTACAAAAGACCGTCGGGACCAAAACGAATCGCTCCGCCGTTGTGATTGAACTGGGGCTGGTCCACACGTAGTAATTCACGGCGGCTTGCGGGATCGATTAGATTTGCATCTAGCGAATCGACAGTCCATTCCGCCACGACGGATTGATGGTCGAACGAGCCGCCCCCCGTCAGCGGCACGGTGAAGTCCGCCGGGCCATCGATCGGTTCGGACGTGTATGTGTACACTTTTCCGTTAGTCGCGAACTGCGGATGCAAGGCGAAGCCCAGGAAACCGCGCTCGTCATACGACCCCGGGCCGAACACACCGAGTGGAACCAGGCGACTCGACAAATCCAGAAACGGAGTCGGCAGCGTTGTATCGTTTTGCGAGATGAAAACGAAACCCGCCTGATCGTAAATGAATAAACGGTTCGTTCCATCGTCGGGATCGACCACACCGAGCGGCGAAATCAATCCGTTGGCGACAACTTCCAAACCAATGGGAAGCGACCCCGTTTGAATCGGATCGGGGATTGGGTTATCGATCGCCGTGCCCGTGCCGAAAAACGCGTTCACCGTTGCCGGACGGCTCACCCATTCGTCAGGCGTTGTCGAAATCATCCCGTTGAGTTGCATCGTTTCGCCCGGGGCGGGCGTGGGCACAAACGCCGATGTCGAAGGCCAGATGCCCGCCGCGACCGCCACCGACGTGCGTCCCCAATTGCCCCCCGAACCGTATTGAATTCCGGTTACCATGCTGTTGGGGTCGGTGAAATTCGATGAACTGTATATTTGAACATCGCCCTGAACATCCGCCAGACCATTGACGGTGAAACTGAGCGATTGCCCGGGATTGAACGTCGTGCCCGCCGGGATGATGCTGCTGTAATTGAACAAATGACAGAAAATCAAGTTGATCGACGTGGTGTAGGGCTCGGTGGAAAAATTTGTCACCTCCACCTTGTCGCCGACCGGATCGACTTCGGTAATTTTCAGATCGTCGAGTCCCGCCCACGTGGTTTGCGATATCAACAAACCGGAAATTAATAGAAAACCAAACGGTTTCTTCATTATGGAAAGCTCCCAACCAGGATAACATGCGTGTTTGGGAACATCATTTACAGAAAAAAGAAATCCTTCGGTCCGTTATCTCACAGTGAAAACGATTCGTCCGTTACTTCACACTTTCCAGACTTGCATAAATTTCATTCGTCGTGTGTGTTCGAACGGCTGCTTTCGGGACGTGGCACCGTCGAGGTCGTGTACAACTACGACCGGGGCCTGGATGTCGATATTCTCAACCGCCACCCGGAAGCGAAAGAACTCTACCGTGCAGTGATCATGGAACTGAACACGCCGGATCGGAAGTTCTTGGACGCTGCCTGTTTGGCGCGCCGGGCCTTCCCCCGTTTTTTCTTGCGGGAGGCGAGGGCATCATCGATGGGGCCGACAATGCGGTCGCGGAAGACGCCCAGTTGGCTGGGCAGGGCGTGGGCTTGGGCTAACGTGAGGACGGTGAAGCGGCCGATGTAGTGGCGGGCGCTGGTGGTGGTTGGGGCGTGGCCGATGTATTGCTCGACAAGGGCTCCGTCCAAGCTGTTCAGCACGGCATAAGTCGGCACGGCGTTGCGCAGGTCTTTGGGTGCCCAATCGATGCCGGGACGCCACTGGCGGAGGGCTTTGCGCAGTTCGCCCGAGTAGTGTCGCCAATGGCTGTACGGCCTTCCGCGCTCGCCGATAATGAGGCAGTCGCCGTGATAACCGTTTTCTTTTTGTTTCCATTTGAGATTCAAAGCCCCGACGCGCCGCAACGCATCGACGACGCGAACGGGGACGGGAATCACGCGCTCGCGGTAGGAGTTTTTGACCTCGCCGGAGATTTCGACGAGCCCGTTGTCGAGGTCGATTTTGCTCCAATCGAGGCGGAGGGCTTCCTGTAACTGAAGTCCCGCCAAGCCTTGAAGGGCAGCGCCCGCTTCGAGGTGGGGCAGATTATCCCGCAACCAATCGAGGAAATCGGCGACGTCGAGCAGATGGACGACAGGCGGGGTTTTGACCATTTTGGTGCTGGTGCCCAGGCCTTCCATGATGTTGGGGAAACCGTATTCGCGTGCCATGAACGTTGCCGTTTGGCGAAGCGCCTGGGACTTGAGCCGTACGGTGTTGGGCGCCCCGATGAGCGACGCGACGTACTGGCGGGCAACGGTGCGCGTCAGGTGCCCCCACGCGGTGCAGCCGGGATAACAGGCAGCCAGCCACTGAAGAAAGGCTTCGGCGTGCTCCAAAAAATGGGCGCGGGAAGCAGCCCGGCGGCCCGAATCGTCCAGCGCAAGCTGGAACGCCTCGTCAAGTGCGATGGCTTCACGGCTGGCCGGGATTTTCAGGGCAGGTTTGCGGGCTTCGCGCAGGATCGCCTCCGCCTGGGCGGTGGCTTCCTCAATCGTCGCCGCCCGCAGCCGCTTCCTGGTGTAAACGCCGGATTCGAGCGATCTGGCTTGCCAGAGGCCGGGCGTTTCCGCGTGGCGGTACAGGACAAATCCCGGTGTCGCCGCCGCTTTCCGCCAGGGGGTTTTCGGGGTGTTTTGCTGGGCGTTCATGCTTCTTTTCCTTGGACTTACGCTTTGTTGGACGCTTGGAATCGATGCTCAGTTTGGCCAGTAAGTCAAGCGCGCTTCGACCCGAAATCCACCCTCCGACGGCGCGCAATCCCGCACCGCGCAGGGCTTCCATGCACCGCCTGCCCAGGAGCGCTTCGAGGTCGGCGGGGCGATAGAGCGCGTGGGGATCGAGGATTATCGGTGAAACAGTGACCATAAGACTGTCGTTACCATGCCGCCGGAGAGAATCTGCACAATCATCACGGCGCAGATGATCTGGCAGACGGTTTTGACGCGTTCCTTGAGTTCGTCGTTCGAGGTGTTGGGCGCTTGTTGCGCCGGTGGCTGATACATCATCGCTGGCGCGGGTTGCGGACACGGCAAAGGCGTTGGCATCACCGGTGGACTGTTCGACGCCGGGTAAATTGGAATGACGGAGGCTTGTTGCGGGGCTGGTTTGGGTTTGACCAAAGCTGTCGTGGCGAACGGGTCGGTTGGGTTCACCTGGGCGTGCGCACACCAGCAGCACGACCGGCGCGGCAGGGCGTACACGTGGTTGGGGTTTTTCGAGCAGTCGGTCAGTTCGCGCAGCACCCGGTCGAGCGTGCGTTTCCATTCGCTGGCCGTTGGTCGAGCTTTTGGATTGGCGTGCCCGTGCGTAAAACAACGCTCGAACAGGGGCGGCAGCGCTGGATGCAGGACGTTGAACTCTGGCAGCCCGGTGGAAGGCTCAAGATTGCCGCCTCGACGAAACACCCACTCGCCCTGCCGGATCATGCCCGCGAACTTGGGCGCTTCACCCGGGCCCGTCCATTTGCCGCCAAAGGGACTGGCACCAAACAAAAGCTGGAACGCCATAATCGCCAGGGCGAAACAATCCTGCTCGGGCGTGCGAACGATCGAACCAAATTTCTGCCCCGTCAGCAGCTCGGGGGCGGTGTAACCGGCATAACCCACCGGGGTGGGATGAATCACGCCCGTGCGCGTGTCGCGTACCTGGAAACTGTCGCAGTCGATGATGGTGACCAAACCGCTGGGCTGGATCAAAATGTTGTTCGGGTTGATGTCGCCGACGCAGACCCCCTTGACGTGCAGGGCTTCGAGCACGGACGCCACGTTGCGCGCGACCGCGTGCAGGTAGCGCCAGTTGAACTCCGGGGCCAACTTTTTGCGCGCCAGGGGGACGGAGACATCGGTGATGCATAGCCCCCGCTCGATGCGCGGCATCGTGTAGCCCACGACGTTATTATTAACGTCGATGATCAGGTCCATCGGCCACGTCAGCGCCACGTGAGGCGAGGACTGCGAGGCAAGCTGAGGCCGCCCGCAAAGCATCACTTCGAGTTTGGCCCGTTTCCCCGGATCCATCTTGGTGTAAATCTTGGCAACAACATCAGGCTCGCGCTGGACGCGGTGGATAGCGCCTTCGCCGCCCTTCGCGATGGGTTTGGTGTTTAGCCGGATGGGCGCCCCCGTGGAGCGTAGTCGACACTTGGCAGTCATGGTCATGCCCCCTTTCCCGAAAGCGCGAACAGCAGGCTCGTGTCGTCGCTCGACTTTTCGCGCACGCGGGCGGATTGCAGGAACGCGGTCACCTGGGTTTCCGCACACCGGCGGTCGGTTTCGAGGCGCAGGTAATCCTCGAACGGCTGAAAGAACGGCGGGTGTGCCCGCCAGTTTTTGCAATCGAGAGCGAGGCGTTCGAGGCCGTCGCTGGACGCGCACACGAACATCGGCGGGTTGATGTCGCGCCAGACGCCCGTTTGCAAATACCGGGCGGCGTATCGGCTCGTGATAAAGTGCGTCGTGTTGACGAACTCACCGTGCGTTGGCGGGAACAACAGCTCGTAGGGCTGGCCCGGCCAGCGGGCGACAATGAAACCGTCGCCCAACTGGGCCGCAAGAACCCGGCGCTTGCGCGGTTCGACGATGAACAGCAGCAAGGTGCAGGAAAGGTCTTTGAAGGCGAGGTCGCGTTTTTTTGCTTCGCGCTTCAGGTGGTGGCGCACTGCCAAGAGCGTCGAAAGAAACAGGAGACGCACCTGGCGCGGCGAATACGGGCGGCGCTTGGGATAATGCCGCTCGAGGTACCGCACGGCAACCCGCGTGGCGAGTCGGCTGCCCAACTCAGATGCTTTGCAACTTCCCGCGCCGTCGGCGAGTGCTCCGAGCACCGTTCCATCGGACAGAACGAGGCTTGCGGCAGCGTCCTGGCAGGGCGTTCCGAGCTTGTCGTGCGAAGGGCCAGCGGCCCGGCTGGAAAGCGTGATCCAGTTCATGATGCGTCTCCTTTTTCGTGGGTTGATGGGTTCACGTGGCGACCGTTCCCCAGCCGTTGACCGGGGGCAGCGTGACCTGCTGGCCATCGCCGCAACTTTGCGAAACCGACGAAAGGGAAACGCGCAGCCATTCGAACATCTTTTGGAAATTTGTCGTATTACTCATCACGACCGGCGGACGTTCGGCGGAGAATCGTTTGAGGGTGTCGATATCGGCATACGGTCCCACCGCCACCGAAAAATAACAGATGCGCTTCTTGGCTTCGGCCTTCCGAACGCGGCGAACAGCTTCTTCAATGTCGTCGGTTGGGCCACCGTCGGTGAACTTGTAAATCCACGGACAGGTGTAGGGAACGCCCGCCTCATTGTATTCGGCAAGGCGTCGGTCGATCATATCGAGAGCGCGCAGGGTGGCTTCGCCCATGGGCGTATCGCCAGTGGCATAAAGCCGTGGAATGTTGAGATTATCCGGCAGGGCGAAGTCATGGGCGACCTGGACTTGTCCGCCAAAGGTCACCAGCGCGGTTTCGACTCTAAGCCTGGCTTGATTGTCATCACGCAGGTCTTTCACGAATTGTGCGAGGGCGGTTTGAAGGTCCGCCATGACACAGCTCATGGAGGATGAAACGTCGCTCAAAATAACACACGACGTACGTTGTTCGTTGTTTTCCGAAAACTCAGGATTGCCAAGTTGGGGTCGAACTTCTTCGGGTTGGGCTACATGCAACATGAGGATTCTCCTTAATTAATAGTCGAGAGCTGTTTTTTTCCCGGCAGAAAATAACTTCCGGCGTTGTTTCGGCTTCAAGTTCAACTGTTTCAGTCATCGACGCTGCGGAGTGTGGTTTTCTCCGTGGGTTATTTCCTGGGCGGATATATACTCCCCCCACCCTCCATTTCAGACGTCGTCAACACCTTACCCGCCGTAGGCGGCACTGCCTCAAACCTTCCAAAATCACCTCCTTTCGTTGTTGAAATTTGCTTCCACAACCCGCCGCAGGCGGGACATTCGGAGCACCTATTCACATCGTTTTCGTTTCGATTCATCTCTTCAAAATCCTTCGCTTCCGTCAGGAACTTTGTCTCCACACCCCGCCGCAGGCGGGGGCATCTATGAGCACCAAAATCAAATCCATCCATTCTCAAACATTCCTTTTCCAACGTCTTGCTTCCGCCAGGAACGTCGCCCTCACCCCCCGCCGCAGGCGGGGGACTTTCGTGAACGCCGGGATCAAATAATCCATTCTCCAGCATTCGTTTTCCCCCTTCCGTTTTCACGGTTTCCACTTCTTCAACAGGGCTTGCGAGAGCACGAGCACCTCGAGTCTCGGGTCGTCCGCGAGGCCTTCGATCTTTTCCAGCAACCGCCGAACGTCGCGCTCCACGGCCTTGCTCGTGGCGACGATGGCGTGTCGCCTCACTTCCCCCTGACGCAGGCAATGGCGGGCGTTGTGCGGCTCGTGTGCCGCCGTGTGCGCCACTTCCACCGTCACCAGTTTCCCCTCTTCGTCGCGGCAAAGCAGATCGACCTGCTTGCCATGCAAATCTCCCTCGGGCAGAACCGTCCAGCCCGGCAGCGCCCGCAGCTTTTCAGTCAGCAGATGCGTGGCAGCCCGGGTGGGAAGCACGCCGCGCCCCCGGTTCTTTCGCCCTGCCAACCCCAACGCCTTGAGCGTCTTTTCCGTGGGATCGGCCAGCTTGACGGGCCGCCCCTTGCCTACGGCCAGCGGCCAGAGGCGAATCCAACCGCCAGCTCCTTGCAGCTTGCCGAGGATCGCTTGTTGCCTGGACGCGGAACGGACGTCCGCGCGCACAAAGCGCTGGGTAAGTCCGTCGAATTCGTGGCGCTCGTCGGCAACGTCGCGCAGGAACCGCTGGGCGTCTTCGTCGAGGGCGTCGAATTCACTTTTTTCAGCCGGTGCTCGGCATTCCGTCTTTTCCTTTTCGTCTGGGGCGGGTGTTTGCTCGAACAGGTCGCCTTGCGGGCTGGCCTTTTTGCCCGCCGGACGCTTTCTTGTTTCGCGCGGCTGCGGCTCGTTTGCCGGGAGCGGCTCCCAGCCAAAATCGTCCAGAAAGGTTTCGGTGCGTTTTTCGATGTCGTGGTCTTTGGTCGTCATGGCGGAGGCTCCTTTCAGGCAAATGCCACGGGTTGCGTGCGCGCGAAAAACGGGTGCTTCCACGCTGTTGCGGGGAGCAGGCACACGCATTCGCCCGGGTCGAGGCGGGCAAGACGCGCCTCTTGATCGCGGGACAGACTCATCGTTCTGCCAATGGCCGCGCGGTCGCGGGCGTCGGTCTGGCGGAAACACACCAGGCCGTCCACGTTGCCCTGCACTTCGACAGGGATTTCAGACGCGTTCTGAAAATTGATGATCAGGTGGACGCCGTAGTGACGCAGTTGCAGCAGCTTGGAGGCAACTTCGCCCTGGCGCGCGAGAAGCTGGCCTTCGTCGATAAAGAAGAGCAGGTCGCGCGTTGGCCGCCGATTCGTGAGCGCCAGCAAATGCAGCATCTCAAAGAGCAGCGCAGAGAAGAACGCTTGCTCGCGGGCAAGCAGCGCGTCCACTTCGAGCACAAGGTTGCCGCTGGTCAGCAGGCGCTCGATGTCCATGCCCTTCGCGCAGGCAAACACGTTGCCGGTCGCATTCAGCTAGCCGCTCAAAATGAGCAGCAGGCTTTCGCGGTACTGGTTTCTGCGCGAAAAATACTTGGTGTTCTGCCGTTTGATTTCGTCGATGAGCAGCGTCAGGTTAGGAACCTCGCCACGCGCACGAAGTTGACGTGTCGCCTCGCTCAGTTCGTACTCGGCGAAAATCAAATTATAGCTCGCGCAGATTTGGTGATTCACCAAATGATCCACAAGCGCGGGCGCAACCCCCGCCACGCCGTCCCACGGATTGAGACGCAGGGATTCGACGCGTAATATTGTTTGCGCGCACGCAACGTTTTGGATGTTGCGAAACCCCTTGTTCGGATCGACGATGAGCGTTCCGTGGTGCGCCGCCGCGCCGCTGGCAATGATGGAAGCCAGGCACGACTTGCCCATACCCGTCTGGCCGATCACGGCAAGGTGGTTAGTATAGTTTGGCGCGCCCTTGCGAAAACTGATCGCGATGGGTTGCTGGCATGGCGTTTCCAATATTGCAATGTCGCCATTGGAAAGGCCCGCGGTGGAAAGCGGTTCGCGCCAACCGTTAGTCGATACCGTCACACTGTTCGACATTGAACACGCGATAATATTTCAGGTACGGAAAGCGTTTCCAGCCTTTGTTATCGCTCCTTTCGCTCTCCTGCGATGTGTCACCGTTTTCCCGTACTTCAAACAATTTCCAAAACACGACGGGCGTGCTTTCTTCGCCTTTACGCACGCTGCCGCCGCGCTCTTTTGCTTGGCGGAACGTCAGCCAATACGGCGATTTGTAGCCCTTTTCAATAGCGACCGCTGCGAGCAGCACCGCGTTGACACACCGATAAGGTTTTCCGCTGGACAGATTACGCGGCGCGTTTGCCGCTGTCCACGTCTGATGCCACGGCGTGATGCCGCGCTCAAGCAGCGCGATGATTTTATCCGTCACAAGGTCGTAGCTGCGATTGCGATAATTGGTTTTTGTTGTTTGTTTCATTTTCTTTTTTCCTCCGCCGCCCTCCCGGCTCTACCGGCTTTTGCCGATGTTCTCCATCACGGCGAAAGCGTCACTCATGCAACCTCGCCAGCAGCCCCGACCGTGCGAACCTCCCCTTCTGCGTTCAGCTTCACCCGAAGCGGTCGTACCAACGGGAAGGCAGAAAGAGGGCGGTGAGCACAGGGGCAATGGCGAGACATGATTACGCGATGATAGAAACTGCTGAAAATCGCGCCTGAAAGTAGTAGAAACAAGAGTGGTGAGGGAAATACCACAAACCGGGTGAAGTATATTATAGGAGAGTCTCATTCCAGTTATTAATGAACGAACAAAGAAAATATACATTGGAGCAAATCATGGAAAAGATACATACCTTGCTGGCGCAGTGCGATAATATCGAACGGGCTTTGGCGAAAAACAAATTGGGTCGGGATGGGCAGGATAAGAAGGATAAATCATCCACATCCACCTAATCGGGTGAAACCTTATATACAAGCAGAACCACTTTTTCCCGCATGGAACCGTGGTATGTTGAACTGACTGGAACCGCCAAAGGCGTGATGATCAACGAGGAAGGAAATTTTCTGCTGATGACCGCCGGATTTATGAAGGGCGAAGATTATTTGCGCTGGATGGAGCGTTCAATCGATAGGCGCATCAAGCACCCGCCGGTAAACGAGTTTCCGTCTCTCGAAGCTCATGTATCATGGATTTCCACCGCGATGATGCGCGATGCACTGTACCGGGTTCCTCAATTGAAAGAACGTGAAGACCTTGTTGCTTCGGCTCCGCTTGAAACCATCATTATCGCGCCCGGTGCAAACGATCCGCCGCATTATGCCATGTGGTTTGAAGGGATCGAAAACGCGCCATCGTACCGCATTGCGATTCATCGCTCGCCCATCGGAACGGGCGCAATCGATCAAGCGATCACGTGTGGAGCCATTTACGGCACCGAACATTGTCCCATCGATTGTGTTGTGGAAGTGGACTTTTTGCAATCGCTACTGGCGCTTCCGTTTTTGCGCGATCTGTCGCGCGCATACAATGAAAGTGCGGAGGCCGTCGATGAAATCGTGGGAAAGTATAATAACCCCTATTGGGTGTACAACGACACGGAAGAAAATTATCCCACGCGCGAAAACACGCCTGATTAATTCGTATTAATAGAGTATGTACCGAGGGCATCCACCAAATCAGGCGATATTATATATACCAGGAAATAAGGAGGAGTTTAATATGGTAAAGGCTATTGCATACGAAGATAATGAAAACTTCCTTTTGATGACGGCGGGCTTTATGAAAGGTCACGATTTCTTGCACTGGGCGGGCAGCACACTCGATGAACGACTCAAACAACTCGTGAGCGACTTTCCGTCTTTGGAAGCCCACGTCTCCTGGCTTTCGACCGCCATCATGCGTGACGCGCTGCTGTGCGAAGACGATTTCTATGATCAGGAAGACTTTGTGAAATCCATCCCTCTGGAAACGATTGTCGTTGGACCGGGGCCGAACAATGTGCAACCTTACCGCTCCTGGTTCGATCAAGTCGAAGGCGCGACAACGTACCGCGTCGTGATTCACCGCAGCCCGAAAATGCACAACGAAACGAAAGTGCCCATTATGTGTGATGCGATTTATCGAGGAAGAGCCTGCCCCATCGATTGCGTGTACACCGGAAACGCCGAGCAATCGATCCACGGATTGCATTTTCTGCAAGACCTCGCCCGCGCGTACCGTGAAGGCCCCGAAGCCGTCGATGCAGTAATAGGCAAATACGATAACCCGTTTTGGATTTATCGGGACGCCGAGGAAAACTCACCGGTGGGGGATAGCGAATTGGAAGGCACTGTCGATATCCTCGAAATCACCTCCGAAAAAATCAAAATCCCGCAAACCGTGTATGACACGCTCGAGCACATCCGCCAGTCGGGCGAAACCAACATGCTCGACCGACTGCGCGTACAGCAAATCGCCGACCGGCTGGAAGCCTACGAAACCGTGCTCTGGATCGAAGACCACCCGCAATTGTACGCGCGGGGAATTTTTCAGGGGTTTGAAAGCGAAGACGACTAACGTCGCGATTTTGCATTCTGTCTTTTCTGACATTTGAAAATAGCTATGAGAAAACACTGTTTTCTGAACAACAAAAGTAACATCGTAACTCGGTATTTCTAACGCGCTCTTTTGGACAGATCAGCGCCATGCAACGATACTTTACTTTTTCACACGCATAAACATACCAAACTTCAAGATGGACTACAAACAAACTTTCGAATTGCATCGCCAAACCTAATCATCGGCCTCAAATTATGCACTGTTTTAGAGCACCCGCGTCGAGGCGTCTCAAAAAGAGATGCGCGATTCAAAACATTATAAGACGTCAGCCGAGACAAAATCGTTTCACTTTTTATCAAATATGCCAAAAATTGTTATAACATCGTTTTATGATATTTTGTTTGTTATTGAGCCTCCGCACATTGACATTCCAATTCGTTTTTATCAATCTGATATTGTCGTAACGTTCAATGGCTCACTGAACGAAGCGCGCGCGGGAAGTGCGTCAGGGAAAGGTTACACAGTTTTACAAAATCACATTACATTCTGTGGGAGGTTCTTCTAATGAAGAGCATGAATAAGAGTTGGAAGTCTATCGTAGCAACTATGGCAGTGGCGAGTGTGTTTTCGATCGCCCCAATCCATGTGTCGGCTTGGGCACCAAATGGTGGATGGCAGCAAGGCGACCTAAACACACATGCAACAGAAACTGGACGGAAAAATCGTTCCAAAATCATCTTTGCTGAAGAATTAACAACCAGCGGAAGTGAGCCGGGAGCACCGGGAGGAATTACAGAAAGCTCCTATACCGATCGCACCGGAATCGAAGCTTGTCTTATTGACAAAACGGCGGGTAACGATCGTAATATTATTTCTGGACTTTTCGACGCAATCTTGCGTAGCTCCAGTCGTAAAACCGGAACATTAATTGGTATCACCGGCCGGGCGATTTTGAATCAATCGGACGATTTGATCAATAGCGATTCGGAATCAAGCGCGCGAATATCGGCGGCATATGGTGGTGTTTTCTACTCGGGTTTTTGCAGCCCTGAAGAATCTACCTACGGTGATCTGGTTTTCCATAGCGGTCTTCTCAATACATTGACTGGCACTCTTTCCTATGTTGAAATGGATGCGGTCAGCACCAATGATACTGATATTCCGGTTATTAGCGGTGACACGAAAGGTCTCGATGTAACCATCCTCAACGGTACGCGAACGGCTGGCGATTACGCTGTCATCGCGGGCAATGTTGTCGGTGTTGACGTTGGTATGTTGTCATCGGACTCTGATTCAGACGATACCGCCCAAATGGATTCTTACTATGGTGTTCGTGTAAATGCACCGTTGAAATTTAACCACTCAACATCTGAATTGGACCCAAACCTGGAAGACTTTTCGGGGACATCTGCAGGTGTTTTTGTTGCAGGCGCATTGGGCGAATCCGATGCTGGCGAACCTTACTATGGTGTATTAGTCGATGAAGCACCTGCAAAATCGGGGCCGACAGACACCCGTGACTTCGTTGGTATTCGTTCGGAAAGCACGGTCGAATTAGCCGGGTCGGTCGTACTTGATCCGAAAGATACCACGACTCTCCCCTCTACAGCGTCTAGTTGCGATAAATGTTTGCCGATCAACCGTGCTGTTGTTCTGTTTGATCTGGCGGCGCCGAATTCGACAACGCACTATAATGCTTATTCACCGCTGGATGATGGCGAAGATGGCCAGGTAATTACGTTAATCAACGTCGGAACGGGGACGGGTTCGGCTGTTTTCTATGAATCAGTAAGCCCAGGCACGGCAAACCTGAACCTTGGGTCTAGCACTCGTACACTCGCTAAAGGCGACGCATTGACTTTAGTCTATTCAGCAGCGCTAAGTCAATGGATCGAAATTAGTTTCTCGAACAATTGATTTCACCTGCTTGTGTTGTATCATCGACAGCCGGAAACATCCTGTTTTCGGCTGTCGGTTTAGTAAGTCGTATTTAATGCGGGTGCGCATTTTTGCTTCATGCTGGCATCGCATTCAAGAGATGACTGCGGTATGGTTGCACAATTGCGGACTTTTGCATGTGGTTCAATTTACAGTGGGAGGAAATCTCATGTCGTATTTTCGTTTGGGTGGTTCGTGTCTTGTGGGAATGTTAGTTTTGCTCTCTGTTCCCATGGCAAGCTATGCTGATAACCTTGTAAATCTTACTGCCTATCATTATTCCGGGCAAACTTACATAACGTGGGACGAAATTGATCGTCAAGCGACGGATCGCTATGAAGTGTATCGCTCGTCGTCGGCCATTACGCTTGATAGCGGAGTGGTGAAAAGCAACGGTAGTCCAATCTCTCCTTTTTACATCGAGGTCGAGGGATCCTCCAGCGTTCCCTATGGGCGTCAGTACGAACCTACAAAGTTTAACTCTGGAGTTGATTTTGACGAATTTGAGCTTACCCATTATCCAGTGATGTCCACGGGGGAACAAGTCACGATGCTGGACGATTCCCAGGGTTTTTTGGTCTGGACACCAGCGGCCACGGCGCAATGGACAGGTGACAATTCGGAGGTTGAAGACGAACAGGCTTATTACGCTGTGCTTGTAGAGGGCGAAACAGACGCCGACTATTTTTCCGCAACCGGTGCAATCACTGAAACGAATGCACGTGTAAAACCTGTGCTTGCTTGGGAGCGCGTAAACGAATCGGATGAAGTCAGAAACAGGCTGTATATCGAATACATGTCGCTTGATGGCTGGAACGCTAAGGGCATGGGGTATGGAATTCCCTACATCGTCTCATATCCTGTGGACTTTGATCCTGAAGAAAGCGATACTTATCCCGTCCAACTCCAACTGCATCATAAAGATTTCCAAGGCCAGCCTATTGATCGAACCGACTCCGGGAATTACATTTTAATTCAAGCACATGACCGGTATTCAACATTTTATTTTGGCTGGCATGAATCGTTCGACTATTCGAATAGTTTTCATCATTACATCAGCAGCGGTGTAGGTGAAAATTATGCCCTAGCAGGTGGTACGCTTCCCAGCAACCAAAATGGCAAGGTCGTCAATTACACCGAAATGAGCCTCCTGCGCATGGTTCAGGACACGCTCGATGATTCTTTCAACCATGCCGATTCGAATTACGTTTATGCAACAGGTTTTTCAATGGGAGCGTCGGGCGCTTTGGCGCTTGGCATACGCTATCCCCAAGTATTTAGCACAATTTATTCTTTGAAACCGATGACCAATTTTTCACGTCAGCCCCAAGGATTGGATGAAGAAGATGAAGCCGTCGTTGATTTTGTAAATGGACGTGCCATCATTGGCCTTGAGGACTTGAGTGAACAGGAGATTTTGGATCCTGTCGATGGCGTCACGACATTGTATGGCCCACTCAATTCACCTGGCTCTCAAAGTGTGGAGACTGCCGTTGAAATTCGTTCGCCTTGGTTGGGTGTATATAATGATGACAGCACACTTGAACTTGCCTCGCATCTTGAATGGATTAACAATCTTGACATCAGTGTCTGGGAGTGGCTCGACCTTGGCCATGTCATGAATACATTATTACGCGACCAGGATACCGCCTATATTCAATTTGTCTCTGGATTGAAAGATGAAGTTTTGCTCTGGAGTACTCAAGGGCAACCGTTCTTCAATCAAATTAACAATGCGCACGTTGGATATACCGGTGCTGCCACGTGCGAGGTTCATGCTGTTTCAGCGCCTTCAGTCCCCTATTCACTGATGATGACGAATGGATCCTCATCGCCAGTAGTATTCTGGGACGACTTTAAATATCCCAAGAACTTGAGTTACCCGGCCCTTTCATACCCCGATTTTGCATTTCAAACTCCGCCTATAGCTGTCGATGTCGAATGTAGCACTTCAACCTTAAGTTGGAATTTGAACGTTGTTTGGAATGTAGATTGGTGGACGGGGACGCAGTTGGGTATTTCCAACTACGATGCGCAAGGCAGCATCACCGATACATCGACGACGTGGTCTGTGGCGCTTTGGGCTTACGATACTGAAGTTATTTCGGAAACTAACGGTGCCTACGTTGATGTGACGCCCAAACGCACGCAAGCGTTCCATCCCATTCAAGGTAAAGAAGTAAATTGGGAAGTCGAAACGCTTGATACGACTCCGGTGACGCTCGCCTCTGGCACCATTTGTGTCGATAACACGAACGGCACGGTCACCGTCCCCCGCGTGCCGCTCACCACGTCCGGCGTACGCGTGACGCTGACAACAACCACGACGAATTGCAACCAGCGACCCGATTTCACCGTCCTGTGTCTTTCCGAATACGGCGACATTTGGGGCATTATTCCCGATAACGAGGACGAGGATTTTCCTACGTCTCCAACGATGTGGGGCGATGCCGTGGGGTACAAGCACGATCAAAGCATCGGCTGGCAAACCGTGTCCGGCGACTTTACCGGGGACGGACTCGGTGAATTTGCCTGTATCACACAATACGGCGATGTGTGGACCGTGGAAAACGATGGCGAACGCACGCTTGATAATAACACCAACCAATCGTCCGGTTGGGCATACGACGAAGAAGACGGTTGGGGCGTTGTTGTTGCCGATGTCGATGGGGACGGACACGACGATCTGGTGCAATTTACCGAATACACCGACTACGTTTGGATCAGTCTGGCCGACACGGACGGCTCGTTCGACTCGCCCTCGCAAACTAATCATCCAGGAACTTCCTATTTGCCCGCCGATGGTTTTTGGATTGGCGCGGGCGATGTTAATGGTGACGGACGCGACGACCTGGTGCAAATCGATGATAGCGGCGACGCCTATGTCGCGCTCGCACAATCGAACGGAACCTATGCCGACCTCGAAGATTGGAGCCCGACCCAGTCCATCATCTATGATCGCACGAACGAATACGGCGTGCATCTTGGTGACGTAAACGGCGACGGTTATGCCGATTTGATCTCCGTCCCTCCGTACGATCTTGATCCGCAAGTCGGTGTTCTCGTAGCGCTGTCAAACGGCAAAGACGGCTTCTACGACGTTGACGATTGGGGGTATCTCGCTTTCCGCGACGCTCCTGGCAACGACGAAGACGGATACAATGTTTTTGTCACCGACATCAACCGCGACGGACGCGCCGATCTATTGTGTCTGACCTCGAACCACAATATTTGGGTCGCCCGCTCCACCGCGCAAACCGCCGACCGCGAAGACGCCTTCGGAACGCCTGTCAACTACGGCGAAACCGGCTTCAAACACCATCCCCTAGGCGCATGGCAGACCTTCACCGGACGCTACTAAAGAAAGAGCCCTCCCGCTCAAAAGGACCGGGGGAGGGAGATTACCTCTCCGCCCCCCGATCCAAAAAACTCAAAGCAGACTTATCTAATGGGCTCCAGTCTGGTAATCGATGAAGTCTAAGCGACCAGGAAAACCCCCAAGTTCCCAGTCAAAAATATTTTTGTGTTGGTGCGTGCAGGTGAATGCGGTTTTTGCTTCGGAACGATGAATTTTTCTTTCTTGATAATTATAAATAAATGGAGTTACCTTGACCGTTTTTCAGCACAGGTTCAAACTCTGTTTCGCTGAAGCTGTGCCCAATCTCCCATTCAGGCAAAAAACATTTTTGTATTAAATGCCATTCTCCTCAAAGAAAGATTTCGCTTCTCACTCGTTTGACAAATACGTATCTCGCGGCTATTTGGCGATACACTGTTGAATTTGTTCGTCTTATGCCTAATGTCAAAAGATGCTTGCGTTTTTAATCTTTCTCAGGAGGATGCCATTTATTATCTGATTTGTCTTTGGAGTGGATTCGTCAAGGGAAGGGGACTATTTCGTCGAATCAAAAAATTTTCGTCCGTAGCGCAACGGGATACGCTTTTCGGGCGTTCTTTTAGCAGGAAAACGTGTTGGATTTATCTTTATCGGGAGGGCCGGGGTGATGGCTATCCGTGGTGGATTGTTGTGTCTTGCGTTGGGTGTTTTGGCGGTTTCGCCGGTTTGGGCGGAAACGTTTCAGGTTTATAACGTGGATTTCGACAAGGTCCCGCTGGCGTGCGCGCTGGTGGGATCTTTCAATAATTGGGACTCATCGGCGAATCCGATGTCGGAAAATACCGATGGATTCGTAATCGATCTGGCACTGGCGGACGGCGAGTATTCCTACGGATTCTGGATGTCGTTTACGGGCCAGGAGGATGTGCTGGTTCAGGACCAACGCTCGAACGTTTATACGTTTAGTCCGGAAGGCGAAGTTCATAATTTGCTCGTGTTGGAAAACGGCACACGCACCATTCCCACCGGTTTGGAATTATTCGAATGGCCTGATGCGTCAGCAGAAGACGTGGTGGTGGCGGGCGATTTCAACGGCTGGTTTCAGGGCAATGTGCGTTTGCTGAAAAATGGATCGAATGTTTGGCAGGCGTGGCTCGATGTGGGACGGCCAGTGGTTTATAAATACGTCGTGGACGATCTGTGGAAATCGGAACCATCGGACGACGGCATCGCACTGGTGGGCGACGATTTTAACAACTATAATAACATTCGAATGCCGGACGGTCCGGTGACCGATCCTCCACCGGAAAGCCAAGGTTCCATGATGGCGGCGTTGGACGGTCAGAAGGCTTCTCCGTTTCGAGTGGAACCAATGCTCGAGCATGCGATGGGGCTTGCAAAACAAGGCGATTATTCGGGGGCGGTGATGAAATGCCGCGAGGCGCGCGGGATGGCGGGTTCAAATAAGGAACTGGCTTTGAAATCCCTGGAAACGGAAGCGGACATTCATCGTTTGTATGGAAAGAACGACCGCGCGGCAGGCATTCTGGAGCGTGTGACAACGCTTTCTGATTTCCCAACGACTCGCACGCTTGAAAGCCGGTACAAAATCGCCAAGCACGCGATTTATGGCGAGAAGGATTATGCAAAAGCGCGCTCGATTTACCAGGAACTTTTACAAAGCGATTTGCCGGTCGTGGACAAGGCCCGGTTGGAATACGATGTCGCGCTGAGTTATATGAAAGAGAAGGACCGGGGGACGGCGCAGCTTCATCTCAACACGGCGCTCGAGCGCGTTTCGACGCAAACGCAAGCCGTCACAAAAGCGGTAACGGAACCCGACACCGAGGCGATTCATTTGCAGATGGAAATCTTGCTCGCGCAGGGCGAATGTTATTGGTACGCGCGCAATTTACCGGCAGCGCTCGATTGTTTCGAGCAAATCGAGCAGATGACACCCTGGCCAAAATCGCAGGTCGTGCAACTGGCGCAGCAGTGGAGCGAGTTTATTACGCTGTATCCCGATACTGAAATAGTGGAGAGCGATCCGGGTAGCTGAAACGGCAGATTGCCGGGTTGGTAGATTCAATGGGGTGTTTGCGGGGATGATTGAAAAACTTGAATATATGCGGCGACCGTTCTCTTTCTCACGGGGGAAGAGAACGGATCTTTTTTTATTTGTTCAGGAGAGGTTTGCATGATGCGAAACGCGAGTTCACTTCGGGTGGTGGATCTGACTAAAGCGATGACGGTAATGGCCAGGCGGTTGCTGTTCGTCATGCTGACTTTGCTTCTTGCAAACACAGGGCGGGCGGGCGATCCACCGCCGGAGTTGGCAGCGTTCACTTCCTCCAATGGCTCGACAGGCGAATACATGAGCACCATCACCTTGACGGTGCGGCGGATTAACGCAGGAACGAGTACCGTTTCTGTAAATTATGCTACATCGGATCTATCGACGACGGCGGGATCGGATTACGTACAGAAATCGGGAACGATTACCTGGACGGGAAGCGACGCCACGGACAAATCAATTATCATTACCATCATTAATGACCACACCGAAGAGTCGACCGAATATTTTAAAGTAACGCTCTCGAATCCAACAGGTGGAATCCAATTAGGATCTCCTTCCGAGTGCTATGTTACTCTTAATGACAACGACGAAGCGGGAGAGGTTATTCTTTATCCTCCGTGGGTTTATTGCGTCTATGAATATACCAGTTCATTTAATGTTAGCGTCAAACGTCAGAACGGTTCGGATGGCGCGGTAACCGTCGATTATGCGATTACAGATATCGATACAACGGTGGGCTCGGATTATACACTTCCGGCAACACCGCATACGCTTTCATGGTCCCATGGCGATACGGCAGATAAAACCATTACGATTCCGATCATTCACGATTATTTGGACGAACCCACCGAAACATTCCGCGTAACGCTTTCCAATCCCACATCAGGCCTGTCGCTTGGATCGCCCAATGTGAAAGACTTTTCGCTGATGGATATCGACGAAGCGGGCAGTGTTGCGTTCAGTAGTTCGACATTTTCGGTGGACGAGGATGCGGGTTCGCTGTCGGTGGGGCTGACGCGTAGCGGGGGAGATGACGGGGAAATTGTAGCGACGCTTCAGTTTACGAATGGCACGGCGACGGGCGGGAGCGATTATACGGTTCCGAGTCCGAGTACGGTGACGTGGAGCAACGGCGAGTCGGGCAGCAAGTCGATTTCGGTTCCGATTACCAACGATACGACCGACGAGTTGGCGGAGACGTTTCAGGTTTCGATTCAGAGCGTGAACAATGGCGGCGAGATCGGTTCGCCCAGTTCGACGACGGTGACGATTAATGATAACGATGTTCCGACGGCGACGTTGACCAAGACCCCTACCAATACACAAGTGGAGGATCAAACGGCAACCGTGACGTTGACGCTGGATCAGGCGCCAGCGGAAGCGGTGACGGTGGGAATTACCTCGGGCGGCAGTATTGAAGGTGCGACGATCAACTATGTTACAAACGGCGATCTGGAAACGACGGCGACGAACTGGACTACGTACGACGCCGCGGGCGTGACGGGGAACGGAGTTCTGTCGCGTTCGGGCGAGGACTCGTCGTTGGGCGATTACGGCCTTCGTTACACGGCTTCGGACGTGGATGGCGCGACGGTGATTGCGTACGATTTGGCGCAGGATCTGGCGGCGCTGACAGCGAGCGCGGATTACGCACTTTCTTTCGATATCCGGGCGAATCCACCGATCGAGATCGCGCTTTATGTGAAGGATGGCGACGTGAGCAGCACACCGCCGCTGCTGGACTTGGGTTCGTTTACGGCGGGCGATTATTGGACCCGGGTGGAAAAGACCGCGGCAGCAAGTGCGGCGGGCTCGAGTCCCGAGCTCGAGTTCGTGTTTGGGCCGATCGGCGACGATCAGGAGATCTTTATCGACGGCGTTCAATTGGAATTGGGGACGGTGGCGACGCCGTTCGAATCGCCGGGCGATTATGTGCTTTCGGTGGGTTCGGTGATTACGTTCAACCCGGGCGGCGGAACGTCAAGCGTGCAGACACTGACATGGTTGGAAGACAAGATTTTCGACGATAACGGTTATGAGACAGGAACGATCGAGATCGATCCGGCAACTACAACTGCAGCGATCGGTTCACCGTCCTCGTCTCCTGCTTACCTTGCTGAAGGGAGCGGCTATTATTATTCAAATCCCATTTCGGTCCCGCAATACGGTGATGTGTTTTCAGGGGATTGGAGTAATGGGATTTGGAATAATTCGGTGACAGGTTTTTGCAACTCGCTTGATCGGGGCGGTTGGCACGAGATGCTCGTGCGCGACGGGGAGACGCTTTTTGTGAGTTTGACCGATGGCGACAGTAACGACGTGGGGCTTCGCGTTTACGAAGATTGCGTGAGTTCGCACGTGGCAGAGGATTGCGGAGCGGGCGAGGCGACGATTGTTTGGACGAACACGTCGGGCAACGATGTTAACGCATTGGTTCTAACCAACCGAATGTCTCCCGCGTACAATTTGTCGCTGACGTTTGCGAAACTGACCGAGGTTTCGGTCGAAACACCTTCGGGCACGCAGTGCGGCGAGGCGGTGGAGATCGAATTTACGCTCGCGCATCCGAACGGCAAGCTGGCCGACATCGTGGCAGAGTATCGTTTATCGTCCGAAGATCCCTGGCAGGCAGCGACGCCGACGTCGGGGACGCTAACGCAGGGATTTGCGACCTCGCGTTCGGGTCTTGCGTACGCGTTTTCGTGGGATACGGCGGTGGACCTTGCGGGCGTGCGCGAGACGAGTGTCGAGGTGCGTATCTCGACGACGGAAGCGAGCACGCTTTCGGACGTGACGGGCGCGTTTGTGGTCGATAACGAGCCGCCAGCCTTTGATGGAGTGCAAACGGCGCTACCCTCGGCCGATTACCTGGAAGACGTCACGTCGGCGTCAGCGGATTTGGTCTGGAGCGCGGCGAGTGACGGCAGCGGGAGTTTGACCTACGACATTTTCCGCTGCGAAGGTGCAAGTTGCACACTGGACTACGAAACGCCGTACGTGGCGGATCTGGATGGGGCGACAACCACGTATCAGGTAACGCTTCAGGATACGTCAAAAACATGGACGTACGCCGTGCGTGCGAAAGATAGCCTGGCGTGCGCAAACACGGAATCCAATACGGCTGTGCGCAAGATTTACGACGCGTCGAAGGCGTCGCTTGCAATTCAAAATGGCGATGCGATCACGACGCGTTCGCTGGTAACGCTCAATCTGGGTTTTGATGATTATCAGAATGGGCAAGTGTATATTCAATCGGGCGACGTGTTCGGCCCGAACGTGGACAAGTGGATGACGTTCCAGCCGGAAATCTCGGTTTATCTGGACACGGCGTCGGAGGGAACGAAGACCGCGCGCGTGAAATTCCGTGACATGTACGGAAACCCAACGTGGACGTATCTGGCTGACACGATCGAGTACAAGCGTCCATTGGCGGTGTATGCGGGGACCGATTTGCAGACCGAAGGCGGTCTGAGCGTCGTGGTTTCGGCGCAGGCGAGCGAAGGTTTGTCGGATGAATATACGTACGTGTGGGAACTTGTGAGCGGCGAGGGCGCGTTTACCACGACGACGCTTGCGACGGTGGGCTTTACGCCGCCTGCGAATTTTGTAGGAAGCTCGGTGCTTCAAGTTTCGGCGTCGGACGGTTACACGACGACAACCGATCAGTTGATTGTTTATGTACGCGATGCGTCTTCGCCGGTGTACTCGCTGGATAAGGGCGTGCTGGAACTTGCCGAGCGCGTGGCCTCGGAGCGCGTGGGCGTGGCGGTGCTGGGCGGTGGCGGTTTTGTGGGTTACTCAGCGCAGGATGACGAGGCGCAGTGGAACGCGTATGTGGCGGCGGTGGACGGCGCGACCACGGGTCCGATTGCGGGGCGTTTCGAGGATCTGGCCTCGGGGGACGGAGCCTTGTGGGTTGCCGTTTACAGCAACACTTCGACGCGGACCGAAGTGACGCGTTACGATTTGACGACGCTTTCCAGCGCGGGAGCGCTGCCGACCGATCAGGAGTTCGGCACGGCGCTGGCGCTGGAGGGCACGACTCTTTACGCGCTGGCAAAAAATACGACGGGCACGCTGACGCTTCACTCGCTCGATACGGAAAACGTGGGCGGCGGCTGGACGAGTCTGGGCGAGGCGGGGACGGACGCCGCAGCGCAGGACGTGAAGCTGGCGATCGACGGCGCGGGCAACGTGGTTGCAGCCTGGACGGGTGAGAATCCATCGATCAGCGAAGCGAGCGCGGCGTTTGCGCGCGTTTACGATCCCTCGACCGGTTGGGAGTCGGCGTCGAGTTGGGACGCGCTTTCGACGAACACGATGGTGCTGGCGCTGGGAGCGGCGCCGTCGGGCGAGGCGCTTCTCGAGGTGCGCGCCTTCGACAGTGGCGCGGAGAAAATTTACCACAGCATGCTGGAAACCAGCGGCTGGAGCGCGGCGTCCGAGGATTTGGGCGACGGGTATGTGTCGGGCGCGGTTTCCTCGCCTGCGCGGGCGCTTTCGGCGCACTTGCTGGCGGGCGACGTGTGGCGCGAGACCGTTGGCGACAGCGACGCGGTTTCGATGGCGACATTGATTTACGTAGAGGGTGAATTAAGCGGTCACGATGTGGCAAGCGACAGTCAAGGGCGCGGCGTTTTGGCGTGGCAGTCCTCGCAGGACGGCTTTACGCAGATTGTGGCGCGCCAGTACGGCGCGTGGATCGATATCAACAATGGGGACGCGGAAACGGGCGACGCCTGGGTGACGGTGGCGGTGGATTGCGCGCTGACGACGCCGGGGACGGAGATGTATCTGGCGGGCGATATCCTGGCGGACGGCACGGGGCACGACTGGATTCCGTTCGCGTCGAGCGTGGCGGTCGAACTGGCGGAGATTCCGTCGGAAGCCGAGCAGACGATTACGCTGCAGCTTCGCGATCCGTATGGCAACGTGAGCGGCGTTTATGCGGATTCGATTTTGTACACGCCGCTGCTGGTGGCCGACGCGGGGCTTGATTTGGTGACCGAGCCGGATGGGCAGCTTGCGGTTTACGGCAGCGCAACCGGCGGTACGGGCGTTTACGCTTATCAGTGGAGCATTTTGGATTCGGGTCCGGGCTCGCTGGAGCTTTCCGACGAAAACCTGGCGGTTTACACGGCGCCGGACGACGAGGCGGGAACGCTAACGCTGATGCTCACGGTGACGGACAGCGATCAAACATCGACGGATACGATGATGGTGTCGATCGACGACATTTTACCTCCAACGCTATCGAAGGTTCAAACGCTGACGGATCTGGCGGACGATGACAGCGGCGAGCGCACGGCGGCAGCGCAGTGGAACGACTCGGCTGTTTCGGGTTGGTCGGCGTGGAGCGGCTCGGATTGGGAAGTGTACATCAAGCAGGACGACGGCACGACCTCCGGTCCGCTGGCGACCGGTGAATTACAAGCGCTGGCCTCGGATGGCGGAACGCTTTACGCGCTTGTGAATGAAGAGGGCACCTCGCCTTCGCTGAAACTTTACGCGTGGGACGGCTCGGCGTTGCAGCTTGCCGACACGCTGACGACGACTTCGCTTCGGACGAGCGCGGACATGATCGCGCTGCCGGGCGGTGGTTTGGCGATGGCGTACGCGGAAACGGGCGGCGGCGTGGCCGTGCAGACGTATGTTTCCGCGACGCTTGCCGATTTGGACGAAGCGACGACTTCGACGCTTGCGGCGACGCCGGTTTTGGCGGCGGTGGGCGACACGCTTTACGTGGGTTGGTCGGTGCCGAATGGCAACGGCGTGATTCAGGGTGAAGTGCGCTCGTACGGCGGCTCGCAGTGGGGTGCGGTTTCGACGCTTGCGGGCGGCAGCCAGTACTGGGGTCTTTATACGTGGAATCGTTATCTGGACGGGCTGGCGGTGAGCGAGAATCGCACGCTGGCGGCGCTGACGCGCGACGTTTATACGCTCGGCGTCTGGACGCTTCCGTCTCAGAAACTGCGTCTTCATACGTGGGACGATCCGGACTGGATCGAGGGCGCGAGCCGCACGGCGTTTACCACGACGCGCAACGGCGCGGCGGGCGGCGGCGAGGCGCATCACTTTGTGACAGCCGAGCGCGGCTTCCATGGCGGGTTCTCGCCGGACGCCTCTGGCTGGGCGCACGTTCAAGCTACCAACACCTCGATGGGCATCGGCGCGGTGACGCTGGCGGACGATCAACTGACAACGGGCACGATCGTTTGGACGCAGGGAGCGCAGGGCAAGCAGCAGGCGCTGGCACGGCTTCATCGCGGCGGTGTGTCGATCGATGGCGGCGCGCTTTCGACCTCGGATCGCGATGTCGATCTGGCGCTGGCGTGCCTTCGCACGTCGGGGACGGAGATGTACATCAGCGGCGACGTGGAAGACGATGCGCAGACGTTCGAATGGGTTTCGTTCAGCACGTCGGCTTCGGTCGCGCTTACCGGCGACCCGGGCACCAAGGTTGTTCAGGTTCAGCTGCGCGACAGCAGCGGCCATACGAGCATTGTGTACTCCGATTCGATCGAGCTCGATTTGCTGGGCGTGTATGTGACCAGCGCGGAAATGGAAATCGAACCGGGTGGGCGTTTGCCGCTGATCGGCAGCACGAACGCCGAGAGTTCGATCACGTATGCGTGGTCGATTCTCAGCGGTCCGGGCTCGCTGGATGATGCGGATCAATCGACGGCAGTTTACCTGGCCGATTCGGGCACGACGGGAACGGCCGTGGTGCAGTTTGAAGTAACCGATCCTTCGGGTTCGGCCTCCAAGACGGTGACGATCGACGTGCGCGACGTGGTTCCGCCGGACTTTAGCGAGGTTGCGTACCTGTCGGATCTCGGCGAGCAGACGCTTCATCCCGTGATGGGGACGGAGATGCTTGACGGGGCGGCGTGGACGGCGTGGTCGGTCGAAGTGGGCGGCGTGTGGCAGACGTGGACGGCCAATTACAATGAATCGACATCGACCTGGCAGTCGGAAGAACTGACCAGTTCGACGATGCCCGGGCGACTTCGTGCGCTTCGCGTGGGGACGGAGGAGCTTTATGCGCTTCTCGAGGACAACTCCACGACGCAGGCGCTCGCCTTGCGCCGTTTCAATGGAACAAGCTGGAGCGCGCCGGAAACGGTGGCGGAAAATGTGGAGACGACCGGTGCGGATCTCGCGGTTTCGAGCGCGGACGATCTGTATTGCGTGTATCCGGAAATCAACGGCGGGCTAAACCTTGCCTATCATCAGGGCGTTTCGTGGACGTCGGGTCCGGCGGCAACGACTTCGACGCTGGCGCGTTCGCCAAGGCTTGCGATCGATGCCAACAATGTGCTTTGGGCGGCGTATGCGGTTGAGCACGCGGAAGGTTACAAGGAAGCGGTTCTGACGTCGGTCGATACGACGACGAGCACGCTTACGTGGAGTGCGTCGATCTCACTGGCGGGCTCGAAGATTGGCGAAGGTCTCTATGAATCGGCCGAGCCGGTGGATTTGTTCATCGATGGGGACGGAGGCGTGTTCGTGGCGCTCCGCCGCACTTTTGTGAGCGTGATCGACCAGCAGGTGACCGAGATTGGGCACGCGCTGGTGAGCGTTGAGCAGGACGGCGCGGTGACGGTGCTTGAAGAAGTGGCCGAGGATAACGCGCTGGCGAGTGCGCTTGCGGGCGGTCCGATCGATTATAACGTTCTGGTTTGGTGGAAGCAGAAATACGCCGCCGAAACGGGCGATAATTACTGGACGCCGCCGGTTCGTCTGACGGTTTCGACAATGGAGGCGAATTATGTGGCTGCTTCCAACGCGTTCGACCCCGAGGGTGCGGTGCTTTGGCAGGAATCCTACGAGGGTCTTTCGCAGCTTGCCGTGCGGCGTCACCTGGGTGCGGCGTTGATCAACGCCGGCGACGCGGTGACCACGCAGACGAGCGTTTTGTTGGCGATGGATCTGGCCAATGAGACGGACGCGGACGCGATGCTCGTTCAGGGCGACCTGGTCGATGCGTTCAAGGACACGTGGATCGACTTTGAAAACCCAGTGGCGGTGACGCTTGCGGATTCGAGCGCGCCGACGACCCGCACGCTGAGCGTGGTGGTGCGGGACGCGGACGGAAACCAGAGTTTCCGTTACGAAGATTCCATTTATTACGAATATGCGGGAACGCCGCTGACGGTGACGCCGGTATCGACGTCGATCGATCTGGAGCCGGGCGCTTCGGCCATTTTGAGCGCTTCGGCGGCGGGTGGTCTTGTGACAGGCGATTACACGTACTCGTGGGCGATCGTTTCGCCGACGGTGGACCCGGCGGGCGATCTTGTGGTGCTGACGAGCGCGAGCGATTCGAAGATTTTGTTCACCGCGCGTCATCATGTTGAAGGCGACGTGGTGGTTCGCGTGGCCGCGCAAGACGATCACACCGTGGCAACGCAGGACATCACGGTGCATGTAAGCGATATCCTCGATCCGACCTACGGTGAAGCGTTCGCGCTGTCCGCCATGGATCAGACCGGCCGCGTGGGGCCGCATGCGGCAACGCGCACGGCTGACACGCTTGGGTTCTTCTGGACCGAAGAAAGCGCGATTGGGGACGGAGAAGTGAACTTCGTCTTCACCTCCAACGGTGTGACAACCTCGGGGCTGGCGAACGTTTCAGGCAGCCAGTGGCTGCAGGCCGCGGCAGCGTGCGGCGATCATTTTATGACCATCGCGTATGACGACGGCGACGGAGCGTTGCATGCGCTCTCGGCAACGAAGGCGGGGACGGACTGGGCCGAGATGGCGCTCGTGGGCGGAAGCCTCGGTGACGCCGTTCAGGACACGGTGGCGGCGGCGGTCTCTTGCACGAGCCAGACGCTGCTCCTCGCGTACGAAAAGACAAACGACGATCTGATTCTAACCGCTTGGGACATGGACGACGCGACGACGCTGACGCTCGCCTCTTCGGTTGTGATGACAAGCGATACGCTGGGTCTTGCGCCTCAGCTGACGCTGACCTCGAACGGCCAGTGGCATGTGCTTTATGCGCAGAGCACGCCTGCCGAACTCAAGGCAGCGCGTTACGACGCGGCGACCAATACGCTGGCGGACGTTGAGACGCTTTCGACGGCTCCTTCGGGCGGCGCGCGCGTGGTGCTCGACTTGCGCGAGGACGACGAGAGCACGCTTTGGGCGCTTTATTATGCGGACGACGCGACGTCGGGCACGAGCCTGAGAACGCGCCGCCTGGTTTCCGGCGCGTGGGAGACCGAAGCGTCGGTGGCGACAAGCACGGCGCTCGACGCGGGCGCGCTCTTGCCGCTTTACGGCAGTGAAATCGACGCGTTCTGGAAAGAAGCGTCCTGGGCAACGACGGACGGCGCCTGGGGGACGGAGACGGTTCACGCTTTGACCCCGCATGCGGTCAGCGGCGTTGCCGTTGCCGAAGGACCGACGACGCAAACGCTTCCGCTGATTTGGAAGACCGAAGCGAGCGAAGGTTACAATCAGATCTATGGCCGCGTGCATCGCGGCATGGTTGAGGTCAACGACGGCACAACCACGGCGACCCGCCTGCTGGTGGTGATTCGCACGGATATCGCCGACATCCATGGTGCCGAGATGTATCTGGACGGCGATCTGGAAGACAGCGACAACGTTCGCACGTGGGTGGATTACTTCCCCGAATCGTATGAAGAACTGACAAGCGGGGACGGAGTAAAAGACATCACCGTTCAGCTGCGCGACGGCGAAGGCAACCTGAGCCCGGTGCTGGAAACGAGCATCATTTTGGACGAGGCGCCGTTAGGACGCATCGTTTCGCTGACCGATCCGGACGAAGGCGAGTATCTTTCCGGCGATCTGGACGTGCTGATCGAACTGACCTCGGGCAAGGGTGAAACCACGACCGACGTGGCGATGGAATACTCGACCGACGGAACCCATTATGAAGCGGCCACGATCACGGAGTCGTTGACGGGCTTGACGACTTCCGACACGGGTACGCCGCACACGCTGACGTGGGAATCGGCATCCGATCTACTCGATGTGAATATCAGCGGCGTGTATTTGCGCGCCCGTCCGCTCAGCAGCGCGGTGGCTTACGGTGTACCGTATGGGCCGTTTGAAATTACCAACAACAGCGCACCGGCCGTTTCGATGGACGGCGTGGTCGGTTCGCTGGGCATATACCCCTCCTTAGTGTACACGCTGACCGACGCGGAGAGCGACGATTGCGATATCGTCGTGCAGTACTCGCGCAATGGCGGTACCTCATGGATTCCGGCGATTGAACGTTCGGGCAACGGGGACGGAGTCACGGGTCTAACGAGTAGCGCGGTAGGATCCGTCCATTCGTACGCGTGGGACGCGCTCGCCAGTCTGGGCGAAGGCCGTCACGGCAGCATCCAGGTGCGCATCACGCCGGTTCAGGGCGGAGTTGCGGGAACCAGCGATACGAGATCGTTCAGCGTTATCGCCGAGCGTCCGATCTTTGCGGGTCTGAGTAAGATTGTCCCCAACGGATCGAACGTGAATTTGATCTGGAGTCGCGCGCGCGCTTTCAACACTTCCATTACGTACCGGATTTATGCCGCTTCAACTAGCGGTGGGCAGAACTTCGCCTCGGCTACCGCGACGACGAGCAACCGCACGTACACGGTCGCCGTTGACACGGTGCCCACCTATTACGTGGTTCGCGCGGCGAACGCTCAGGGCAACGAAGACGAAAACACGGTTGAACTGTGCGACTGGCAGTTCATCGACACGGACGGCGACGGTTTAAGCGATTACGAAGAGTGGGAAATTTTGCTTTCGGACCGCACGCTAGCCGACAGCGACGGAGACGGTCTGAGCGACAGCTTCGAGCAACTGTTCCGTTACGATTTGAACGGAGAACTAGCGCTCGATCTGTTGGAATCGGACACGGACACCAATAGCACGACCGACGATCTGGAAGACTTCGACGCCGACAGCCTAACGAACGACGAGGAGGAAACGGCGGGAACGAATCCTTACCTGGCCGACAGCGATGGCGACGGGTTGGACGACGACACGGAACTGAACTTTGCTTCGCCGACCGATCCCACCGACTGGGATTCGGACGACGACGGGTTCTCCGACGGCGAAGAAATCACCAACAGCACCGACCCGCTGGTAGCGGAAGACACCGATGGGGACGGACTCAGCGACCAGTTTGAAATCCAGTACGTTTATTCCTACGACAATCCCACCACGCAGCTTTTGTCCACGGATACGGACACCGACGACAACGCGACGACCGACGATGCCGAGGACTTCGATGAAGATGGTCTGAGTAACTATCAGGAGCAGGTCAATGGAACCGATCCGTATCGCGAAGACACCGACGGCGACGGTCTGAGCGACTACGATGAAGTCACCACGCACGGTACGGACCCGCGCCTGCGCGACACGGACGGCGACGGCATTGACGATTGGACAGAAGTCGATAAAAGCGTGCTTTCGGCTGGCGTGGACGACGACGGCGACGGCCTGACGCTTCGTTTCGAGTTGGCGTACGGGCTGGTAGAGGCGCCTCTCGATCCAAACGACGATAATAGCGATGGTGATCTCCTCCCCGTCTTGGACGGTGACGAAGACTATGATGATGACGATGCAAGCAACCTGCTCGAGCAAGAGTTTGGCACCGATCCGACCAACGACGACTCGGACGGGGACGGAGTCCTCGACGGCGACGAAATTTTACAATACGCAACCAATCCGCGCTCGAAGGACACCGACGGAGACGGACTGGATGACTATGTCGAAGCCGTCACGCTCGGTACCAATCCGCTGGTGCTGGACACCGATGGCGACGGCATGTCGGACTACTACGAAAACGCCATGTCGCTCGATCCTACTAACGCTGCCGACGCGTGGAGCGATGCGGACAGCGACGGGCTGGCCAACGTGCATGAACACCGTCTTGAGCTCGATCCTACCAATGCCGACACCGACGGCGACGGCATCAGTGACGGCGACGAAGTCGGTTCCAATCCTTACAAACCGATCGACAGCGACGGCGACGGCATCATCGACGCGCTCGAATCCAACACCGCCGACGTGGACGGCGACGGCGTGGCCGACGCGCTCGACAATCGCACCAACGAAAACTACCAATACACCGTCGTGTACGAAAATCCGTTCTATACCGCTCCCAGCGCATTGATGCAAGCGGGTAACTCGGATCAATCCGCGCAGTTTTCGGTAACGCAACAAGACCCCGACCACTGCCGCATCGAGTTCGACGAGTTCAGCCAGACCGATTGCACAAGCAACCCCGTGCCCACGGTTGTCGACCAGACCATCGACAACACCGACCGCGGCTTTTACTTCAGTTCCGATACCAAAGTCGTTATACCGAACGATCCATATGAGAGTAAGCAATTTGCACTGACATGCGTAAAAGCACACGAGGATTTATTCCACGCTTCGCTGCGTGCCATTGCTGCTGAAGGCGGAACGGCCGAACTTCGAATCGATTCGAATAGCGTGAGCGACAACCGCTCTCTCAGCATCATCGCCACTGACGGAGAGACCGTCGATCCGGCGCTCGAAGCCACGTTCTACCGCATGGTGTGGGACGGCGCATTGAATGAGCCTCGTAAAAACAAAGGCGGCGTCGAAACGGTCTTCCTCGCGCTCGACACGCAAACCGTGCCCGACGACGTGCAAATGATCGCCTACGACGTCGATGGCAACGTGTTGCAAGTCGCCCGCGGATCGAATGAATACGACGCGGTGGGTATTACCGTCGCAGAAGGTTCGCCGCTGATCCACCGGTTCATCGTGCATTCCACCGGCGTCTTGAGCTCCAGCGAACACTTCGGTCTCGACGGCCTGTACTTCACGCCCACTATCCCCCAAGCGGGCGCAAACTCCGTCTTTGTGGCCAACTCCAACTCAATTGTCCCTCAAGATAAAGATGACGTTACCTATTTCGAGGGTGATGACTTCACTCCCGATCCAACCCAGAGTGGATTCCTGGATATCCTGATCGACGTGCAGGAAGACATCGATCGATTGGCGACTGACTATGATGATTTGAGTCGCATTCGGCTGAATATCGACGCGGCATACGGCACTCAGGGTCTGCCTCAGGACTTTGTGGATATCGATCCAGAACTCGATGATGTCTGGGTTGATAGCTCTTTCGACCGTTTTGCAGTCAAGAGCGTTCATCCGTTCCCGGATCGCTCGCGCATCGCGGTAATTGCACGCCCACAGAAGAGGAATAATACAAATACACAAATCAATTACACCCGTTCACCGGCTTATCCCATTTGGGGTTATTACCTCAACGTGGTGAGCCATCAGATCTGTATCGTGACGAATCCTTTTGGAACTCCAACGTATGAGTTCCTATCTCTTCCAAGGCGTAGCCACTTGGATAGGGATGAGGTTATTCATGACGCTGGCTATCCCGATCCATCCGACTTGGCCATCTCGCCGGACGGCAAGATGGTGGCCGTGCTTTGCGATGACTTCTCAGAGGGTACGACGACTGAAACCGTGCAAATCGCCGTCTTCAAGCAGGAATCGGTTGGAGGAACCGAGCAGTTTGTTTTGAAGCAAATCATACCGATCGGTGAATTTGGTTACGTCGGTTCCATCTACTCTTCGCAAGCAGCCATGAATCACTTTAATTATTTGGGTAAATTACAGTTCTATCCCGAAAAAACCGAATCTTCGGGTGTTTACGACCGCCTGATTTTCCAACCGTATTTTGATCGTAACGACGGGAACTCACGGGCATTTTATCTGATCGAGGACATCTTGAATCCCGATTGGGTTTCGGATACGGAAATGACCCGAAGCGACAAGATGACCGGATTTGCGCTTCGCGAATATGTTTTCCGCAAAAGGTTCAATCCGAATGGCAGCTTTATTTATGACAGCGGATATATGCCGCGCATGATTCATGACATTATTTTCGACCCCGTAGAGAAAGGGAAGAAAGTTTACATCACTGGCAATGTGATCGAAGATGGTTTCCCTGGAAATGGACAATCGTTTAATACGGGCGCCTATCTTACCCTCCTGGATTTTGAGTTCCTTTTTGCAAATAAAGCACAATTGCAACGCAAAGTACGCGAAACAGATGGAGACGTTGTTTCCAGTTATCAGTACCATCTTTATTACGGTGTGAACGATGTTGCGGAAAACACGAATCAAAACTATTGGATAGAGATTAACAGTCATGTATCCAACAATGTATATAACTATTCCCCGTTGATTATTAAAGATTATTCAACTCCCTGTTATAGTGCAAACGACTGCGGGAACAATGGATCCGGTTCCAATTTTAGAATAAGTGGAAAGCTATTTGGCACCGGGCTTTCCGGTCCGTTCCACCAACTGATTAGCACGCGAACCGTTTTGCTTTCACCAGAAACCGGGCCGTATTCCGGGACGTCACTCTTGTCCATCGGAACCGGCTTCCGAGGCGAAATGGGAGACTTCGAACATCCTGATTCGACCGGCGAGTTTGGCCTGATTCGGCGAATCAACGGCTTGGGAAATTTGAACACCTTCCCTGATTACAATGAAGAAGAAACGGCTCAAAGCGCTTTTGACGAATACGACAACATCAGCGATCGTTATACGGACAATGAACTTGATCGCGTCCAAACTTATTATCAGTTCCCGCACTTGGGGTCCAACAATGGACACTACAACCTGAAGAACGTGGCCGTTCTGGGTAACGGCGGGTTGCTTCTTACCAAAGAATATACACCAGATAATCATTACGATGGAACCTTGGAATACATCTCACCGCAAAATTTGAATCGTTTGGCGATCGAGGGAAATGATCCAAAGAGCATCACAGCAAGTAATCTTTATCACGAACGTCCGTTCTTTCTGTATCGCGACGACGTTTTGGCGAGCTTTGGTGCGTTGCCTCGGCAAAAAACGTCTCTTCTTTCGGTTTCGCCCGCGCATTCGAGCGTGCTTGAGCAACTCGATTCGTACGCGATTGAAATCGGTTCGATCGATCTGGACCCGGTGACGACGAACAATCCGAACGCGATTAAACTGGAACGCGTGCTTTCGGGCGGACGCACGGTTGACGTGGCCGATTACGTGGGCGCGACGGTAACGTACGACAATATCAGGACAGACAAGCCGACGGCGGATATTATCTATACGCCGCTGAGCCCGCTTCCGAATGGAACTTACCGATTGCTGCTCGATCCGTCGTTGCTTCGGACGACGGACGGGAACCGGTTGAATCTTTTTGACGAAAGCGGAAAAATGACATGTTTGTCGGGTGGTGAGTTTGTTTCCGTGCCGCTGCCGAGTCCATCGAGCAAGCGAAGCAGTGCCAAGGACTACCGCGAATTTTCATTCGGCACCGATTGGCAGGAAATCCCCGATTTGAGTTACGACACATCCGGCTTTGTGCAAGTCAACGCGAGCGCGGGCACGCGAAAGCTGTGGCTTCAAGCGTATGATGAAGACACGCAGGATTTTGAAGCGACGGTTTACGTGGATGATATTGCCCTGAATGCGAATTCCTATGTGGGCTTTGTGTTTGAAGATAGCGTGTCGGGCAGCGGACTGACCCAGGTCGCGATGTCTTCGACCAAGCGTGTTTTTAATCATCCTGGCAGCGGTGAATATTACGAGCAATCGGGTAGCGTGGAGGGCAGCGTGACGGCGTTGCGCCTGCGCAGCATTGGGAACTCGATCGTATTCGAGTACAAAACGAGTAGCGGTTGGGCCGTGGCGCTCAATTATGGCCGTGGAAAATCCTATCAGCAAAACGGGCGAGGCAAAGTCGGCCTCTACGTGCAAAATGCGAACGTAACGCTGCTCGACGCGATTGCCGCGCGTTCGGTGTTTGCTTCTTATGTTACCATCGATCGCCAGGGCGGCGTGAGTTTCGAGGACGTGGCGGAGACGGAAACGCTTCTCGCATGGCCGCAGTCCGATGACGATCCTTCGATCTACGGTGAAGACTATAACGATAGCTTTGGCGTGGCGTGGGGCGATGCGAACGGCGACGGTTACGATGATATTTATCTGACGCGCGAACGCAACATGGGCGTGCTGCTCATCAACGATGGACCGGCTGCTGGGTTTACGTTTACCAAGCAATCGACCGCGATGAATCTGCATCGCAATCCGTTCATGCAATACGTCGATGCGTGGGATGGAAAGCTGGGCTTGAGCGAGGAAGAGCAAGCCGCGATCGATCAAATCAAGGGACAATTTGGTTCCTTGATGCAGGGGGCAGCCTGGGGCGATGTGAATAACGACGGACGGGACGATCTGGCGCTGACGGACTTCTACATTCCTTCAACGGTAAGTACGTTCGATTCGCTCAGCAGCAAGTTCAAACTGGCCGAGGGACACGCGTTGATCCATCCGTTCTATGACGATTGGAAATGGCCAGGTGGTAAACTGGCTCCCCCAGATATCGTTTCGAGTGGAAACAATCATCCCCCCGTGGTCGTAGTAACGGAACCAATACTGATCCAGGGCGAGACGTTGATCGTCCATGATCCGATTGTAACTTTCAAAGGTTACAACGTCGATTACGACAACGATCCAATCGAATACTTTGAGTTTTATATCGAATATATGAACTATCCGAATGGTGTTGCCTTTATTGGAGATCAAAAAGCGATCCGAAACGGTAATTGGGAATTTAGTATTGATCTGTCCAAAAAGCCCAACACTTCGTTGAATTATATTATGTGGGCAAACGATTCGTCTTTTGTATCAGGTGGCGTCGAGGGATACATCAAGTACGTTCCGGAAACATCGGGCGGCGTGCAGTTCGCTGCGGACAACGACAATGACGTTCAACTGAATCCGGCTGGAAATAATTTACAAACGGTCACGCAGGAGTTCGAGCTTTCGAACTTCGATCTGCTGCTGCAATACGGTTACGGGGCGCGTGTTCCCGTTTGGGTGGATCAGGATTTGGACGGCGATCTGGATTTGTTCGTGCCGTTCACGCGACGTAACTTCAACGTGGAAGATGCGCCGGATGCGATGTCCGATTACGTGTTCGAAAACCAGGGACAGGCGTTTGGGCATTCGCTGTTGGATTTAACGCAGGCGACGGGTGACACATCGAAGTGGAAAAGCAGTCCGTTCCCGTATGGTCTGAATCCGGATCATCGCTCCAGCCAAGGCCTTTGGGGCGACTTCGATAACGATGGCGACCTGGATTATTACGCGGTCAACAGCGACGCGAATGTGGATGAAGACGAACAGGGCGTTTTCTGGTTCCCGAAATTTACGCCCGATCAAAATGCCAGCAAGAACCTGTTTTATATTAACCAGCACTTCAACTCGATCATGGGGACGCCCAATCCCGCGCCGTATGCGGAAAGCGATCTCTACGGCGCCAATACCATCCGCCGTGCGAACTTCATTCGTCCGCAATTTGCGTTGGGCGCTAACAGCTATCCCGACAATGTAAATCAAGGCTACTTGTCGCGCGCGGCCAGTTGGGGCGACTTCGACAACGACGGCGATCTGGACCTCGTGGTGATCAATAACTTCGATTGGACGCTCGATTCCACGATCACGGCGCCTCCGGCGATATATCTGAACACGCTCAATGAACGCGCAAATTATTACGACGACGAACAGGACCGCGTGCTGTACGGCGGTACTTCGCTGCTGACGACACAAGACCTCGAATCGTCCTCGCCTTCGCTGTTTGTCAACGTGACGGACAGGGTTTTGGGTACGGGGTACGAGCGTTTGATTCCCAAGTGGGAACGTGCGTTCAGCGTGAGCTGGGTGGATTACGACAACGACGGCTGGCTCGATTTGTTTGTCGGCGTGGCGACCGGTGAAAACCATCTGCTGCGCAATCGAGGCGGCACACCGCAAATTATCAAGAACGGAACCGACATCAGCTCGCAGGACGTTGTATTGCGGCGTTTCCTGAGCAAGGTTCCCATGCAAAGCGGCGCCGAGGACGCGATTCTCGATTCGGATTCGCCTGTAAACCGTAATGACGTGCTCGTTTACGGCGCGGCCTGGGCCGATTACGACATGGATGGCGACGTGGATCTTTACATTACGGGCAACGGCGATTCTTCCGTAGCGAAAAATCAGCTCCTGCGCAACCGCGCGCGTCAACTCGACGCTTCCGATCCGAACAACCTGACTTCGACGTTCGGCGAATCGGTCAACGGCGCGTTGCGCTTGAATTTGATTGGCGGCATGACGAAGGAGTCGCCGTCGAACGGCAGCCTCGCGAACCGCTCGGCCGTGGGCGCGCGCGTGTTTGTGTACGCCGATCTCAACCACGACGGCGCGATCGATCCCAACGGTGAAATCATAACGCGCGAAGTATCGGCAAGCGCCGAAGGACACAATCAGCACAGCCGCGCGCTCGAGTTTGGTCTCGGAACAATCGATACCATCGATAAGATTGAAATCTATTGGCCGTCGGTCGGCACAAGCAGTTATCAGAAGATCGAAAACGTGCCGGTGCCCGACAACGGATTCCTCAACCTGACCGTTCACCAAGGCCAGGATCAGGACATGCAATACGCCACGGTGCTCGATACGACGAGCACCGATATGGGCGAAGTATTGATTGGTCAGACCTCGCGTTATGTGGACAACGATTCGAAGAAAGGTTCAGTGTCGTTTACCGTCACCGATTCCACCAACCTGCAATCGGGCCATCAGTTCCTGCCCTACAGCGTGACGGTGAGCGTTGAAGAGCCGTTCGGGCTTTCTCTCGATCCGAATGGACGCGCGCTCAACAACCTGACGCTCGACATGAGCGAGCTCGATCAAGCGCACACGGTTTACGTCAGCTTCACTCCGCAGGACACGGGCAGCGCGGCGGAATGGGTGTCGTTTACCAGCAGCGTTTCGCCCGTGCCGCTCTCCCCATCCATCACAGTGACGGGAACCGGCGTTCGCGACAGCGACGGCGACGGCATTGAAGACGGGCTCGACAGCGACGACGACAATGACGGACTTTCCGACTCGTACGAAGACCCCGATGGCGAAAATCCTGAAGTTACGCTCTCCACCGACGTGGACGGCAACGGCATCACCGATGTTGTCGAAGATTTGATCAACCAAGAAGTTCGATTCAACTTCCACGCGGACGGCATTTTTGCCGCGAACCAGATCCAAGCGACGCATGACCGACCGCTCGCGCCCGACGGATTTATTCCTGTAACGCTGGCAGATAGCGCTGCGCTCGTGTGGTCACAAAGCGATAATCTAATCACCGGCCAGGAAAACTGCGACGAAAGCTTCCCGCTCCGCCCCGTCAAAGGCACGTGGATTGAACTCAATCAAACCGCTTCGCAAACCACCACACTGAGCCTGCAACCCGGCATCCTGTCGGCGCAGGAAGAAGTGCGCACCGACAAAGGCTCCACCGTCCTCCTCCCCAAACGCTACCTCCTGCGCGCCGTTGTCAGCGGGTTTGCCAACGAAACAGAAGTTCAAGAGAAAATACTATTCAATGGGAATAGTATTTATAGTGTACTCAAACAACCGCAAGTGAGAGAGTTAGGACTGGTCGAGACAACGCCCAACAATTTTGAGTCGCTTTGGGAAGTCACCGGCTGGATCATCATGGCCTCTCCAAGTAATGACACACCTCTGCTTTCAATGATGGGCAAACGCCGCGTGCACGCGCTTTCGCTCAGCGAGCAGGTCTCCGTTTCCGTCAACTTCCAACCCAGCGATCTGACGGATGTTGATGGTGTTCAAAAAGTGCCGTCTGGCTACGTTGCGTCCACGGAACCATTGAATAGCCAGGATATTTTCTCTCAACATAATGAGAGACCCTATCGCTGGTATGGCTGGGACTATTCCGCCTACCTTGACGGCGACATAGAGGATTCCAATAATCCATCAATCGACAATACCTGGATTGAAAATACGGGGACAACGGGTCGCGGCTGGAATATCCGGCTTCCTGAAGGCGTATACAACGTCACCGTGAAAGCCCAAACACATTGGGTTGTAGGCCGTAGCGCAAGCGACACGGGAACACTTGTCGAAGTGCGAAGCGGCACTTCCTCAGCCGAGGTATTGAAACTCACCGATTCCGAATACATTAATGAGAACTGGGGCCCGGTCGTAACCGGCAGCGCACAAATACGTATCGAACCGCACAAAATCCTAAATAATGTGGGCGCCTCAACCGGCTTGCTCTCCATCAAACTCGCACCCCAGGCCCGTATTTACTGGGTGCAAATCCGACCAGAAATCACGTACGCACTCAATATGCAGCCCGCCGCCGACGAGCAGGGCTACGTGCTGCGTCCGCCTGCAGGCATGACGCCCATCGATATTTGCCAGTCTTACAATAGTGGCATATATGGTTGGGACAGTGAGTATTGCAACGAGGTCGGAGATTCGTTCGATCCGAGCCATTTGGATACCGAGTACGTTGCCTCCAGCAATTTAGGCCACGTGGCACGTAACACATTCTTGCGAGTAGGTTCCAACCTTCAGGCAACGCTGAACCTCAACCTACGTACCGGTAACCACCGCGTTTGGGCGGGAGTAGGTAATCCGAGCACCGGTAGTCTTCATACTGTTGACTTGAAGCAGGACGATGATCCCTTGGTATCGATTTTTGCTGACCTTGGGTATGTTAGAACCGAGGGAGCTGATCGTTGGCGGACCGATCGTGGTGATTGGACTGTCGCGCCCTTCAACCAGTTGCGGAGCACGATGCAAGTGGTTGCTGGCGACACCGCCTACAGCAACACAACCGCTCTTCAATGGGTTGTCGTGGCGTTCAACGACATCGATAGCGACGAAGACGGTTTACTCGATTCGCTCGAACAACGGATATTTACGAACCCGCTAGAATACGACACCGACGAAGACGGCTTGGGTGACTTTGAGGAAGTCGCATTTATGGACGAAAATCACGCCATCTTTGAAACCTTCATTGGCATCGTAATGGATGATCCTCTTACAACAAATGGAAATTACTACGATTTCCTGGGTTACGCCGCGCTTGATCGCGACATGGATGACGACGGGCTGCTTGACGGAGAAGAAGGTCTCGATGATGCTGACTACGACGGTATCCCCAACGCCATCGACTACGATTCCGACCATGACGGTTTGCTCGATAGTCTCGAAGCTGGTGTTCATTTGGATCATGGGCGACTTGTTGATGCTGGTGGTGTTGAACTGTTGAATATTTCGAAGGATTGGTACTACACCGGTTCCTGGTTATCGCCTAGCTGTAGGTTTGTTTTAGGTACCGATCCCACCCGACTTGCAACCTTCGACTTTACCGCCGAATGCTACGGTGGTGCCACATACGACTATATCCCAGAGGGTAACCGCTTCGTTTACGACTTCCCAGATCCCGAAGGAGTTCCTCAAACTACCACCGATCCTCAACGCCGCGACACCGACGGCGATGGCTTCAGCGATGGACCGGACCTGCTTCGTCCCATCCCGTACTCCGGCGCGTTCCTACTCTTCAAAGGCGAGGATCAGCTTGCCAACGGTTTCGTGGACGACCTAGAAACCGACCCGAATGACAATGACGACCACCCGGAAGGTTCACCCAGCGACATTGACAGCGACTCAGACGGATTGCTAGACATTGACGAATATCTCGTACATTATACTGACCCGTACGACCGCGACACCGACGACGACGGTCTCTCCGACGCCGACGAAGTAAACGGAACTGGCCTGCTGACCGATGCCGCCGAATATTGGGAGCGCCCCGTGCTGACCGACCCCAACAACCCCGACACCGACGCCGACGGCATCCCCGACGGCACCGAGCTTGGCGTGGACGAACCCATCGCCTCCATCGAACCGCCTGGCGGAGGCGACACAATCGGCGGCACCGACACCAACGCCACCTTCGCGTTCTACTTCGACCTCGAAGACGTGCCCAACCCGCCCGCCTCTGTTATGGCGTTAGCGCTAGCACCCGCTTGGACGTTCAACGCGCCATCTTATGCCGCAATGACGTGTTCGCATTGCCGTGAGATCGCGATGCATGCGAATTATTGCGCGGACGAAGTTAATTATAATACCATCGCGGCGCTTTCATACGGTCCGCCGCCGGATTATTCTAACAAGCTCGTTCAAAATCGTTATACGTATCGAGCCGACGCCGATCCATTGTATAAAACAAATCCGGAATTGCCTGACAGCAACCACGACGGTTGGTTCGATGGTTTCCAAGATTACGATGAAAACACCGATTACACATGGGATGTGGATTATAACAAATCCACCAACTATGATGGTAGTTATATTAACAATGGCACCATTGTCGAAGCCGACGCCATGTCGGGCTTCTATGAAGTGTCGCCCGATTCACCGTATTATGAGCAGTATACCGACCATCTAACTATAACTGCCTATAATGAAGATGATAATCCGAGAAACTGGAGAGGATTGACACCTCATTATTATTTTATATCTGGCCCAGAAGTTGGGAGTAGCGTTTCGATAAAATCGAATGGAGATGCTCAAATAGAAGTTACTCCCAGCTTATTGACTATAAACGGAGTTGGCGAAAAAACAGAGGTAGAGTTAGTTTCAAGAACCGATGAGACGATGCTAGGAGAATTGTTCTGTGATTGGACGACGGATAAATACCAGAAACAAACGTCATCAAATGGAATAACTATACCTTTGTTTAATGGGCGATGGGTATTGGACGGAATCGCATCATTTACAGTTTTAAAGGATAGTTCTACACGAGCATACCCTGGGGGGAAAATGCCTGTGTACTACAAAGATTCTGACATTGAATGGGTGTTCGACCTACTCCTGGACGGTAAATCTACGAATCCTTTTCAATCTACCGGAGGCTTCAATACGGTAAACGATATACTTAGACAGGCAAGAGTGGAAGTCTGTTCTGGATTCGAAGATGCCAACCAGGGATTTTACCCAGACTATATCAATTCAAATATTGATCCTCCTGCTCCACTCATGAGGCCTAAATCTGGGGCCAATTACCCACTAGCGAAGTGGAAGTTGAGTACGTTGCACAATGGGAAAAATGTACATTATCATGATGATCCGTTTATTAGTATCACAGCAAATGCCTTTAAGTTTAAAAATAGCTATATCGATGCAGATATAAGTAGCAATGAAAGTTTGAGAAAAAAAGCTCTGGGTCTGCACATAGCGTTTGTCCCACAATGGTGGAAGACTCACGCATGGACTCTAGTCGATCCTTATTCATTTAATAAGGATTATACGCGCGCTATAGTTATAGCAGATTCAACGTTTAATAATAATAATGTTTTGTATGCAAATACTAACCCGCAACCGGATATCCCACCAACAAATTTGACAGTACCGATTTCTCAGCAAATGCAAGGTACGGCTGATTATGAGATGGCTGCAGCAATAATTGCGCATGAAGTAGTTCACTCACTCCAATATCGGGCAGCAATACCTTACTTCAAATTCAAAGAGGGTAAAAAAGAAAATGTTGATACCCATCATAGCAAGACTCGAAATTCATTAATGTATCCAACTAGGGAACCGAATTATGGTGGAATTAATTTGCAGGTAAGTGAAGCTGTGGCGATCAATAAATATCTTTATCGCTGGCAGTTGCATGGATGGGAGGTGGATTAATTGGATTATCAAAATGATTTCATCGTTTCTCCTCCTGATGGGTATATTCCTATATTAAATACGCTTGTTGCAATTGCCTGCGTATTTTTAGCGCCAATAGTCCTTTATTTCAAGAAAAAGAAATATGTGGACGTCTTGAAGAAAGAAGAGAACTATGAGCAGATCGAGATCACACCATTGAATGGAAAATCGTGCGTAGAGGAGTTTGGAGAAAGTTTAGGGAATGCAAAAAAAAATATTATCCGCTTTTATGTTATTGTACAGGCGGCAATGTATTGTTTTGCACTCTTGTTTTTTCAGCCGAATAATTATTACGATGTTCATCCATTGAATCGCATTGGCTTGATTAGATTTTTGCACTTACTTATTTCGGGCATTGCAATTGTTATTTTTACTGAATCTACAATAGTATATTATGTTCAGATGCGGCGAAGAGTTTGGGCGCAGCGCATTTTTATTGGTATTTATTGCGTTGTGATAGTTTTTTCACTACTTCTAATTTTGGGATTGGGGCAAATCGTGCTTTTACTCAGTTCAACGAGCGCATTGATAGCGGTTACAATGTTTTGCTCTCTGATCTTTCTTTATGATTTTTTTTTGGGAAGGCTATTGAGCACTCAAATGCTAGCATAGTTGAATTACGTCTATGTTTGGGAAATGCAAGATTGGCAATGCTGAATTTAATTGGAAAACCTAATTAAGTGGAGAGCAAAAATGTGTCGAGTTCAACGATATTTTGATCATCCAGTAGTTTATGCTGTCATCCTGGCATTATTTTTCCAGGCAGTCATGCTTCCTGGCCTCGCCGTGGCGCAGCCCAGCAGTCCGTCGATCCTTTGGCGAGGTGAAGACGCCAGCGGCGATGGAAAAATCGACACCGAGGAAACAGATCCCAACGACCCGGAATCCCACCCAGAAGAACCGGCAGTGGAGGTTCTTGACTCGGATGGCGATGGGTTATTTGACAATTTCGAGATTGCTAAAGAATTAAATTATCTGCTTCCCGATACTGATCATGATGGGATAAATGATTACGATGAAATCTATAAATATTACACGAAGCCAAATGATCCCGACACAGATGGGGATGGGGCACCTGATGGTTTGGAGTTAGGTTTAACATCTACTGGACAACATAGTGATGGAAGTCCAATGCGTTCGGGTGAAAATGAGTACAACGAAGCATGGTACGATTCTATCAACAAGGATTTGACCTTTGCTTCAAGACATGTCTTCGAAAATAAGATTGATCTTGAAAAAAACAGCTACTTTTTTACGAAAATTACG
>CAZOKZ010000023.1:0-59819 GCA_964580585.1 uncultured Candidatus Sumerlaeota bacterium
CACGCGGCTTGCGGAGCAACCCGCGCGCCAGAAGCTGCGCCCTCGCGCGCGTTCATGCTAAGGTGGGCGGGTTTTGCTCGCGTCCGGCGAATTGCGTGTGGCAAACGAGGTGCGCATTTGAATCTACCCCAAGCGAGAGTTTCCCCCGTGACCAAACCCGTGAAAACCATCGAATGGTCGGGCCGCGCCGTGCGGCTGGTTGATCAAACACTTCTGCCTGCACAGGTGAAAATCCTGACCATCCGCACCGCCGAAGCCATGTGGGAGGCGATCAAGAAGCTGCGCATTCGCGGTGCGCCCGCCATTGGCGTGGCGGCGGCGTACGGTGTGTACCTCGGCGTGGCTGAACGCAAACCGCGGACGCTCGATGACGTGCGCGAAGTCACGCGCGATGTTGCCGCGTATTTGGCCACGTCGCGCCCCACGGCGGTGAATTTGTTCTGGGCGCTTCAAAAATGTGAAGCCGTCATCGCCGCGTTGCCGCCCGATACGAAAGCCAAGGAAGCGCTGGCGCGGTTGCTCGAAACGGCCATCGATATTCACCGCGACGACGAAGAACGCTGCGCCGCCATTGGTCGCCACGGAGCGCCGCTGCTCAAGGGCGCGAGCGGGGTGCTGACGCATTGCAACGCGGGGGCGCTGGCCACGGCGGGCATCGGAACGGCCGTTGGCGTGATTACCGAAGCCGCCCGGCGCGGTGGCGCCTTTACGGTGTATGTCGATGAAACGCGGCCGTTGCTGCAAGGCGCGCGCCTGACCGCGTGGGAGATGAAAAACGCGGGCATCGATTATCGCCTGATTACCGACAGCATGGCGGCGAGCGCGATGCAGCGTGGCCATGTGCAAGCCATTGTTACCGGCGCCGACCGCATTGCCGCCAACGGCGATTCGGCGAATAAAATCGGCACGATGCCGCTGGCGATTGTTGCGCGGCATTTCAAGGTGCCGTTCTACATTGCTGCGCCGCTTTCGACGGTGGATTTTGCCACGCGCACGGGCCGCGATATTCCGATCGAAGAACGCGGTGACGAAGAAATCGCGTGTTTCGGCGGCGTGCCGACGGCTCCGAAAGGCACGCGCACGTTCAACCCCGCGTTCGATGTTGTGCCCGCGCGCCTGATCGCCGCGATCATCACGGAACACGGAGTGCTGAGGGCGCCGTATGGCAAGGCGCTGAAAGAGTTAAAGGGGAAGTAGTTTTTAGTTCACAGTGAACAGTTTACAGTTCTTAGTTTAATGCGTGCACGTCATTCTGAGATTGCCGATGGTTCATCCTGATCGTTGGGCAATTCGCGTGGACGTTCGGTGTCTTTAAGGTATTCCTCGAAGCCCGGAAGTTCGACGTGGATTTCCAATCCCTTCTGCCATTTGAGACGTTCGATTTCGGCTTTGAGTTTCACAATCAGAATAATGCCTTCACTCTGGGACCGCCGAGCCCCAGCTCGGCATCGTTGGCCTTTCAATTGATTTTCGCGTCGTACAAGGTTCCCTAACGTCCCAGGGACTTAACGTTTCGTTGAAGGTGTCGCAGATTATTCGAGCCGAGCTGGGGCTCGGCGCTCCCAGGGATAAGGTTTATTCTTGCAAGTGTTTGGCGGGTTGCACTTAATGTGTTGGGCGAAGGCCCCCGGCCCAAAATTCGCTTTTCTCTCACTCGGTGCGGTTTTCCCGGCCTTTTCGGGCCGGATTTGCTGGACGGGGGGCCGAAGCTGCGGCACCCTTTCTGCCACTTCTCGAACCGAGGCAATCATGACGACGACGAAACAAACGCTGCCCGATATCCAGCGCTCGCGCGATACGCGCGGGATCGATATCGACGAGGTGGGGGTGTCGAACATCCGCTATCCGATCAGTTTTCCCCTGCGCGATGGCGGCACGTTCCACACGGTGGCGACGCTCTCGATGCGCGTCAGTCTGCCTCACTACGAGAAGGGCACGCACATGTCGCGGTTCATGATCGCGCTCGAAGACAAAGTCAAGGACCTGCGCCCGGGCAACGTGGACGCGGTGTTGCGGCATTTGCTGGAACTGCTCGAGGCCGAAAACGCGTACCTCGACATGACGTTTCCGATTTTCCTGTCGCGGCCCGCGCCGGTGACGGGGATTGCGGGGTTGCTGGATTTCGACTGTGTGTTTCGCGGCGTCATGACGCGCGATGGAGCGTATGACAAGGAGGTCGGCGTGAAGGTAAACGCGGCGAGCCTTTGCCCGTGCAGCAAGAAGATCAGCTCGTACGGCGCGCACAACCAGCGGTCGCTGATTACGATCAAAATTCGCGAGACCGAGGAGTTTGTTTGGTTCGAGGATTTGATCGACATTGCCGAACGTAACGCGAGCTGTCAGCTTTACCCGATTTTGAAGCGCGAAGATGAAAAGCACGTGACTGAGCGTGCGTACGAAAATCCGAAATTCGTCGAGGACATCGTGCGCGATGTGGCGGTGGATTTGGGCGAAATGCTGAAGGTTGGGCGCATCAAGTGGTTCTTTGTGTCGTCGCAAAATTATGAAAGCATCCACAATCACGACGCGTACGCGCACGTCGAACGCGGCGAACGCGGGTCGTTGCTGAGTTGCAATCAGACGGTGTAAGCGAGAAGGATACGGATTGCGTTTCGCGATTTCGATGGATCAGGATCGGCGCGTTCTGGTGATTATCCCCATTTGTGCTGCCTGGTTCCGTGAATTGTGAATAAAGGGACTTCTGAAAAAACGCCGCGCGCTCGCCGTCGGGTTCGGATAAATCCCGCCGATGTGTGGTTGATCATGCCTGCGTACAACGAAGGGCGGGCTATCGGCGAAGTGATCGCGGGCATCGAACCGTTTGGCTATCGGTTGGTGGTGGTGGACGATTGTTCGGCGGACGACACGTATGAGCAAGCCTGTCGCCATGCGTGGGTGCATGTGTTGCGTCATCGGGTGAATTTGGGGCAAGGGGCGTCGTTGCAAACGGGGACGGAGTATGCTTTGTCGCACGGCGCGCGATATTTGGTTCATTTCGACAGCGACGGCCAGCATCCGGTTGAGCAGGTTGAACGGTTGTTACGGCCGTTGATTTCAGGACGGATCGACGTTGCTTTGGGTTCGCGGTTCAAATCGCGCGCACGAGGGACGGAGTCGGTGCCGTTGGGCAAACGTCTTTTGTTGCGTCCGGCCACGTGGTACACGCGTGTCGCAACGGGATTGGCGATCACGGATACACACAATGGGTTTCGTGCTTTGACAGCGCGGGCGGCCAGTCGGATGGAAATCACACAAAATCGGATGGCGCATGCGTCGGAAATTCTTTCGATGATTGCGAGAGAGAAATTGCGCTATGTCGAAGTTCCCGTAACGATTCGTTATACGGACTACAGCATGGCAAAAGGTCAAAGCATGTGGAATGCTTTGAACATATTGTGGGAAGACATGTTTGCGCGATTCAGGAGATAACCCATGTTTGTTTTATCACCCATTAAGATTATTCTGGTTTCTCTGATATTAATAACTTACCTGTTTTATTTTTTGCGCGTCCGAAGCCAATTGCTCCATCGGATGTTGGGGACATTATTTTTGCTGGCGGCGGTTTTTCTCATTCTGTTTCCCGGAGTCAGCAATGTCATTGCTTCCGCCTTCGGGGTTGGTCGCGGTGTTGATTTAATTATTTATATCATGTTCTGTTTTTTTCTGTTTTTGCTTCTATTATTTTACAATCGGATATTAATGTTGGAACGCCAGATGACACTTCTGACGCGTGGGAATGCCTTAAGCCAGGCGCGTGTTGGGAAAAATAAATAAGGTATTATTTCAGTGTCAGTAAGACGACACGGTTGGTGTCGTCCAGTTCGATTTGATATCGCTGTTCCAATTGAGCGAATTTGTTTTTGTCTGCGATATAATAATCCTGAAGGTCATGATGTGTGATGATCAGAGTCGGGATTTTGCGTAGAAGAGCGGATTCGAAATTCTTATCGTATTCAAAATCCTCATTAGGTTTAATGCGATTAAAGTAAACAGCATAAGTGCTCGCCGTGGAATTTCGGCTACGGCCAAGCATACCGGATTCGGTGAAGAGATTGACCGATACGTACAACGGTTCTCCATCGGGAATATCCCTTAGATGATTCTCGAATAGCGCGTAGGGGTAAAAACGTTGTTCGGCTTTATTAATATTGGTACGTTCGGCGAAAAAAGTCCACATACTGGAGATGGCCGGAATCGATGCCATCCAGAAGCATGTGACTAACGCGTAGGCGCACCACAGTTTCCAAATGCGTACAGTCCCGAAAATGCCCAGGAAAACAATGAGGACAAATGGATAATACATGGCCATCATAAAATCGTTGGCATTCCATCTGAATCGTTCCCGAAGGCCAGAATGTTGAAACGACAGGTAGATGACGAGTCCCAATAAAAACGTGGCGGCAACGATGGTGAGGGGATGATTCAGCAAGCTGTTCCTGGACGCTTGTTGATCCTCGGGATAATATCCTTGGATGATATTACAAATTGCAATGCCCGCAAAGGCGCACATGAGCGGCACGCCTGGCGCAAAATATCGATCCACCACTGTCCACATTCCAGGAATCATCGAAAGCGTTAAGAATCCCAACAATGCTATGGGAATTGCCCATAATAATTTTTCGTGTCGTTTCATTTCCTGACGCGGTTTGAAAGCAGCGAGTAAATATAGATAGAAGGGGAACAGGCTGCCAGCCATCATGCCGTGACTGAACCAGGAGCGGGAATCTTTGGCATCGTATTCTTGGAATAAATTAAAATTAACGACTTCTTTCATAGAATTGAATCGTAACCAGTAGATCGGATCGTGGAGGTTTATGAGGTCGAGCAAACTCAGCAGCAGACCACCTGCAAGTCCTCCCAAAACGAGCGGTTTGAAATCGGCAAATATGGCTTGTTTTTGAAACGAGCCGTTTTCATCGCGTCCCAGCCCTAAAAACAACAAGGGAATGATCAGGGCGTTTTCTTTCGACTTGAGTGCTAGAAAGATCAGAAAACCGAAAATTGCCAGACCTGCGAAACGACGTTTCCCGACCAGTTGAACGGAAAACAAAAACGCGAGACATGCCAGAGCCATAAAGAAAGCGTTGGTGTAGTCGGCTAACGTTGCGCCAGCGCTGTAATAAATGCGGTATTGGCCTAAATAAAATATCAAGGCGATGATTCCTGCCAGAACGCCGATTCGCCGGGTCATTAAACGGGCGAACAAGTAGGTTGAAACCATCAGCATCGCGTTGACAAAACACCAATACACTTTGGCGGTCATTAATCCATCGCCGGTTATCAGGAAGAAAAAACGTAACAGGTAAATATGGGCGTATCGGTTGAGAATCCATCCCTGCTTCTGGGGGGAAATTGCCGTATGCAGGTATAGGAGATCGTCCCACGCCAGAGGGCCAGCCGCATGGGGGAGGAATGCAAAAAATGCCACCAATCCACCCAATGCGATCAGAATCCACTCGATTTTCCCGGGCAGATTTAACGCTGTTGTCCAGTTGGGGACGGGCGATTCGCTTTTGATCGTGTTCGATTTTTGATTGGGTTTCATGAACGAAACTTGAATCGGCGAGCGGAATCGAGGGCAAGCATGATGTGGAATGAAAATGCCAGGGCGTCCTGCTACTTTGAGAACATCCTGGAACTCCTGATGAAATCTAAAACCCGGGGTTGCGTTCAGGCGGCCTGCCAGCGTATGTCAGGCGGCTATTGGTGGGGTCATGTGCTTTTTTGTCCCGCCGGATGCCCAACTTCAGGAAACCCGACGCCGTGGAAGCTTTCGATTTGCCTGTTCGCCCTCGACGCAATCGCGTCAATCGTGCGATGCGCGGTTTTGCCGCCGAGACGACGCTCGCGTCCTCCAATCTGGTGTGGCCAATGTTCGTTCAGGAAGGCGAACGCCAACGCACGCCGATCGTTTCGATGCCGGGCATCAACCGCCTGAGCATCGACGAGTTGGTCGCCGAAGCCGAACGCGCTGCCGAAGTGGGCGTTTCTGCAGTGGCGTTGTTTCCCAAGATCGATGACGAGTTGAAGGACTCGGTCGGACGCGAGAGCTTGAATCCAGATGGGTTGCTCCAGCGTGCGGTGCGGGCGCTGAAAGCGAAATTGCCTGAAACGCTGGTAATCACCGACGTGGCGCTGGACCCCTATTCGTGCGACGGGCACGACGGTATTGTGCGCGACGGGCAGATAGTGAACGACGAATCCGTCGAAGTGCTGGCTCAGATGGCCGTGGCCCAGGCCCAGGCGGGCGCCGACGTGGTGGCGCCGTCGGACATGATGGACGGACGCGTGGGAGCTATCCGCACGGCACTCGATGCGGCGGGATTTACAGATGTGGCGATTTGCAGCTATTGTATCAAGTACGCGTCGGCCTTTTACGGGCCGTTCCGCGACGCGCTGGATTCGGCGCCGCGCGCAGGCGACAAGAAAACCTACCAGATGGACCCGCGCAACGTGCGCGAGGGCTTGCGCGAGATCATGCTCGACGAAGCCGAGGGTGCCGATTGGCTGATGGTCAAACCAGGGTTGCCGTATCTCGATGTGATTCGCATGACGCGCGAAGCGACGGCGTTGCCGGTGGCGGCGTACCACGTCAGCGGCGAATTCGCGATGCTCAAAGCCGCTGCGGCGAACGGCTGGTTGGATTATGAAGCGTGTTTGCTCGAAGCGTTGACGTGCCTGCGCCGTGCAGGCGCCGATATTATCTTCACGTATGGGGCTGTCGATGCAGCCCAGGCGTTGGAAAGGTCGCAAAGCCGCAATCTCGGCGTTGCGCATCGGACTCGAACTCCCGCAACGTAGCGTTGCTACGCCTTGGTCGTTCTCGCCTCGCGCGCCTTGACCTTGCGACTTATCGACCTTTCCATGGCGATGCATTCCAAACATGAAACCTGACATTTTTTCCCTTTAGCAAGACTTACTGACACGAGGCAAAAAAGAAAAATCCATGAGTTCCTCTTCCGCTTCTTTACCCATTACGGTGACACTGCCCGATGGGTCCCAAAAACAGTTTGATGGACCGGTGTCGGTGCTGGAAATTGCCGAATCGATCGGGCCAGGCCTGGCGAAAGCTGCGCTGGCCGGTGTGATCGACGGCCAGACAGTCGATCTCGCCACGACGGTCGATTCCAACGCGAATATCAGCATCCTGACTGCGCGTCAGCCCGAAGGCATGGAGGTCCTGCGCCACTCGTGTACGCACCTGATGGCCCAGGCAATCAAACGCCTGTACGGAAACGCGATGCTTGAAGACGGTCCTCCGACCGAAGATGGTTACTGGTACGATATCAAGACGGAACCGCCGATTTCGCCCGAGGATTTCGACCGCATCGAAGCCGAGATGCAAAAGATTGTGGACGAAAAGCTCGAGATTAAACGTCATGTCTTTTCGCGCGACGAGGCGTTGAAATTATTCGCGGAACGCGGCGAAAAATACAAAGTGGATCTGATCGAGCGCATTCCCGAAGGCGATACGATTTCCGCCTACGAGCAGGGCGAGTTCATCGACTTGTGCCGTGGGCCACACGTACCGAACACGGGCGTTTTCAAGGCTTTCAAGCTGCTGTCGGTAGCGGGTGCATACTGGAAGGGCGACGCGCGCAACGACCAGTTGACCCGTATTCGCGGTACCGTCTTCGCAGATAAAAAAGCGCTGAAGGAATGGCTTAAGTTTCAAGAAGAGGCCAAGAAACGCAATCACCGCAAGCTGGGGCGCGACCTGGATCTGTTGATGTTCCATGAGTGGGCTCCAGGCGCGGCGTTTTGGCTGCCCAAGGGCAAGGTGCTTTACGATATTCTCAAAGACATGAGCATGAAGCTTCACCGTGCCGAAGGCTACAACGAGGTCTTCACGCCATTACTTTATAAGAAGGATCTGTTCGAGACGTCGGGCCATTGGAAGCACTACCGCGACGACATGTTTATCGTGCCGGGTCAGGAAGCGACGATGCTCGACGACGAGGGAATCGCGTCGTGGGCCGATCAGTTGACGGCGCAGCTTTACGACATGCCCGAACGCGTGGCGGACCCGATCAAGGAACAACTGGCTACGGCTACGACGCCCAGCGAGCGGCTTTCGACCCTGCTGGGAGGCGATTCGCCGTTTTGCTCCTGTTGCTGGCAGGTATTCGAGAAGCGCCCCGGCGAGTTTGTGCATTTGCATGGCGGGGACGACGACGTTTACGCCATCAAGCCAATGAATTGTCCGGCACACATGCTGATCTTCCGCCAACGCCGCCGCAGTTACCGCGAGCTGCCGTTGCGGTTGCTCGAAACCGGCGTGCTGCATCGCAACGAGCCCTCGGGTACCTTGGCGGGTCTGACGCGTGTGCGGCAATTCTGCCAGGACGATTCGCACATTTTCGTTACGGAAGATATCATCAGCGAAGAAGTTGCGCGCATTATCAGCATGATCCAGCGCATTTACGGCGCTTTCGACATGGAGTTCGCGGCGGTGCACCTTTCGACCCGCCCGGCCAAAGCCATGGGAACCAAGGAACAATGGGATCGTGCGGAAGCAGCCCTTGAAGCGGCGATCAAGTTCAACGGCCTTGAGTTTGCCATCAATGCAGGCGACGGTGCGTTCTACGGTCCGAAGATCGATTTCAAGGTGAAGGATTGCCTGGGCCGCGAGCACCAGGTGGCAACGATTCAGCTCGATTACCTGCTGCCGCAGCGTTTCGGCCTGGAGTACACGGCGGCGGATGGATCGGCGCAAACGCCCATCGTCATCCACCGGGCGCTTTACGGCTCGTTCGAGCGATTCATCGCGATAATTATCGAGCACTTTGCAGGCGCGTTCCCCGTTTGGCTGTCGCCCGAGCAAGTGCGTGTGCTGACCATCAGCGAGAAGTTCATCGATTACGCCAAGGAAGTGCATGCCGCGTTGCTGAAGGCCGGTGTGCGGGCGCAGCTTGACATTCGCGACGACAAAATCGGTGCGAAAATCCGCGAGGCACAGCTTGAGAAAGTGCCGTACATGCTCGTCATTGGCGAAAAAGAAGTCGAAGGCCGCGCCGTAGCTGTTCGCAGCCGCGAAAAAGGCGACGAAGGCAGTGTGGCGCTCGAGGCGTTCCTGGGGCGCATCAACAAGGAAAAAGCGCGGGAGTTCTAAGGCGCGGAGTTTTCGCGCCTTTTGCTGCCATTCAACGGCCCGGGGGAGTGAGTATTTTCCCTCGGGTCGTTTTTTTTCGGGTGGAAAAATTCAATCGGGATTCTGGACGGAGGGAGAATGAGAGGTCCAGAAAGGGTACTCTGGTTTGGCAAGTGAGGATTGACTTTATCGGTTCGCTGGCCAAATACTTGCTCTGCTTTCTTCGAGGACGAACCGCTTGCCATTTTGGTCAGTGTCGTCTCTGAAAGAGCCGATATTTCGGCGCGCGCAACGCGGGAGCTCGCTCATGCAGGTTTGGAAAGAATTCGACGATAATGAAGTGACGCATAGCATGGCGCACTATCTGATGGCGATTCAGGAATTGCTGAAACGCCAGGGGTACGCCCGTGTGACGGACGTGGCGCGCGAGTTGGAAATCACGCCCGGTTCCGCGTCGGTCAGCATCCGCGCGCTCAAGGCCAAGGGCTATGTTTCCGAGGACCATAATCGTTTTCTGGGTCTGACCGACGAAGGTGAAAAAATCGCTCACGACGTGCACATGGCGCACAAATCGTTTCAGGTTTTCATGATGGACGTGCTGGGTGTTTCTGCCGAACAGGCGAACATCGACTCGTGTAAAATCGAGCACCTGGTCAGTTCCGAAACGCGCGAAAAAATGATGGTTTTTCTTCAGTTCGTCCGTGGCGATAACCAGGCAGCTAAGGAATTCATGAAGGCGTTTAGGAGTTTCGATTTCACCTGTCCCGGCGCAGGCAAATGCGAACTGTGCGAGGACAATCATTGCGAGCTGGAATGCCTGCACGAGCATTCTGACCACGTAGCGGAAGGTTAATTCCGCAACCGTTTCAATGAACAACAAGCGACAATGGAAAAATGTGGATGCTGCGGTAAGAAAAGTCATCTGCGAGTGGGATCCCTATGGGTTTTTCAAAATGGGTTGTCCCTATGAGGAAATGGACTCGGAAATCCACGCGATTGTGAAACAAGTGGATCGTATTCATAGTCCACATGATGCAGCGGACGTGATTTCCCGAGTGTTCTTTTCATCATTTGGCGGATTGGAATTTCCTTTGGATGAATATAAAGTCGTTGGAGGAAAATTGTTTTTGGCTATCAATGCGATTCGATAATTAATCCCATTTTGTTCTATTTCGCTTCTCAATCCACATCGTATGACCCCAAAATAAAAATCGCAAGTGTTCGGTCGGCCAGGATTCCAGGCCAAATTCAGGTTCTCCGATCAGCGCGTGTCCCGGGTGATCCGGATCGCGGCCCAGAAAAACACAATCGTGGATGACGCCCGGATCCCATTGAAACTGCTGTCCAAATTCAAGCGCCTCGCGCGAGGGAAAGCGCGGCAAACCCACGGTGATAATGGCTGGTTGGTTGCGAGCGAGCAACTCGTCCAACTTCAGAAAATCGACGCGAACATGTAAATCCGGATGGTCGTTCGTTTTCATCCGCAAACCGCGATAAAGGCCAAACGCCGTGGTACCGGCGCCGTCTTTGGTCAGCGCCAGCCGGACCATTTCCGCTTCGTTGGTTTCGATGTCGTACAGTCGCAGCAACGTTACGGCGGAAGCCGCCGCGCACGTATCGCTGCTGGTTTGGCGGGCAACACCGTCTGAATCAATGACGGAACCGTTGGAATGGGCCTGCTTGCGAGTGAAATCCAGGTAGGGGATCAATGCCACGCCCGCCAGCATGGCGCCGAGAATCGCGATGTGTTGTTTCTCGCGCGTTGTTTTCCCAAGCGCGATTAATCCAGGCAGCGCAAGCAACGCCGCATTGGGAAACAGGTTCGTATAATAAATCACATTCGTAAACGGAAACAAATTAATGAACAGGTGAGGGTACAAGCTGATCAGAAACTGGCTGAAACCTACTGCCACGCCCGTTCCAATCCCGATTCCAAGTGTTTTGCGGTTCCGAGCCAATGCCCAGCCGATGAGGGTGGCCAAAATGCAGACGAGCAGGTTTCCAAAAACGTGAATCAGGGGCATGAGAGGTTCGGATAATCTCCTTGGCGAAAGTCTTCCCTGAGAGAATCCGCTTTCGCCAGTGCAAATGTGTACGATTTGACATTGACGGCTCCAAGCGACTGGGGGAGAACCCGATTCCCTTCGAGCGACGCCAACTGCGTCCTCCATCGTGGTGGGGTGGCCGAGCGGTTTAAGGCACCGGTCTTGAAAACCGGCAAGGGTGTCCCCCTTCGTGGGTTCGAATCCCACCCCCACCGCCATTATTTCCCGAACATTGATATTGCTGGATTTGCCAATCGCCCCGTTGCGATTTGTGCCAGAATTCTCAAATACCGGGTTTTCGGGCGTCTCTGTTCATGCCCCACAGCGGTGTTTAGCCCAAACGCGCATGGCAATAGCGATTCGACTGCCATCTTTGCGACGAATCCGACCAACTTATGGATGTAACGTTTAAGACCTGCCAGTCCGCTACTGGAGCAGACGTACTTCAGACGCAGTGATCAAGCGCTGATTTGTTCCGCAAAATTCGGACTCCGAATATCTAAATACTCCATCCCACTTTTGAATATGCCAGAGGGGGATGGAGTAGCCACACGAATCAGCATGATGTAAAATCCGTGCTCATCGAAAATACGGCAAATACTTGCCGGATAAACCGTCGATTTCTACTGTCTATTGGTGCAGGAGAGTGAAGTGACTTCCCCAATAACTTCAAATTCAAAACAACCTGCCTGGCTTTTAGCCAGTCTTCAATTTACCGTAGAGGTTTTATTGTATATTCCATGACGGTGGTGGCACGATCCAAAGCTAAAATATGGGACACACATCGTACTTTGAGAATAAAGAATTTACCTTGATATAGAAATATCTTGGATTTCACGTATTGCAAAAAATTCTGGCACAAATCGCAACGGGGCGATTGGCAAATCCAGCAATATCAATGTTTGGGAAATAGTGGCGGTGGGGGTGGGATTCAGTTCGGAATCCTCGCAGAACACTGAAATCATTGATAAGCCTGGAGTTACGAATTTGGACAATCGGGAAGAATCGGCTATTTCAGATACTTTGGAGCGAATTCTGGCACAAATTCTGGCACAACGGTGATGATTCTCAATAACTTTGGAGTTGCCTAAATAACGGGATGCCACTTGCGGCTCTCAATTGGGTATGACGAAAAGAATTTCGTTCAATGGTGCCCAGGCCAGCAGTGTGCACAGAGCTACTGACCTGGGACTTCGCGGCAGCATGGCAACTGGGGGATGCGCCGCGACTCTTAGTGATCGCCCACTTCAACGGGCTTCTTGATCGTTTTTAATTATGCTTTGAATATGCCAAGCACTGCCTGCGTTTATGCGGTGCCGCCAAAACGATTAAGCAGTCAGGCTTATTGCGAAATTTAATTAAACCTAGTGGCAAGAGCTTTGGCAATTTCCGGCAACAAATCGTGTTTTTTTTCTCGCAACGTAGCATCTCGCAGGTGTCTATAGATAATTCATGGACGCTTTTCAAATCATCCGATACGATTGTTTTTTCCAATTCTTCCATACACCTCATCGAAGACACCATCCATCGTCGCAGAAAATGAATGACAATTTTTATCCTAACTATGACCACCTTCTTGCTCTTTTCCCTCCAGGAGGGCTAAACGCGGAACACGAATGGTTGGAAGCAAAACCCTCGTTCACGATATTTTATCGCACGCCAGAAGGATTTCCCATCACGACTTATCCTTCGCTTTCATAATAGTAATGTGATCGGTTCCGGATGGAGCACGGGGGCGGGTTACTCCATCCGGGTGGACCAAGTTGATACGGATTTATTCATGATGCATGTTGTGTGCGGGCATCGGAGCCGCGTCCGTTGCGGTGTCGCCGGTTTCCAGCGTTTGTGGGCCAACCACGCTGGTGCAAAGCGCGAGCGTTTGATCGATGGCTTGCTGGGCTTCTTTCAGCCGGTCGACGAGATGCCCGAGGTTGGGGTCTTTGCTCAACAAGGTGGACGATTTTTCAATCGCCTCAAGAGCCGTGCGAAAATCCGTGGCGCTTGCATGAATTGCCTTCACGTTCTCCGCCATGGTCTTCATGTGATTGGCGGGCGGGACTTGATCCTTTGATGCCAGCAATTCGACTTTGGCGCAGTCGAGTTGGCAGGTTTCAATGGCGACCTGCACTGATGCCAGTGCCGTCCGAGCATTTTTGAGTTCATAGAACAGTGCCGCATACTCGTTCTTTTCCGCTTCGATTTCAGTGGAGGAATCCATCACCAACACAGCCGTCAGATTGGCCAAATGATTACGTGTGATGATAACGACCGAATCGAGCGCGCGCAGGTCGCTCAGAAATCGCATGGGTTCGGAATCAATCGAAAAATCGGAGACAATTTGATGCATTTGTTGGGAATGCGTTACCGGAGCGGACGGTTTCGGCATTTTGGTGGGGCTTTGCGCCCAAACGCTGCTTGCCGCCAGAACCGCCACGACCATGACGGGAACGCCCAGCGATTTGAAAGAGAGTCGCGATTTCATTGTTTTTCTCCTGTGTGATATGATCGCCCATCGGGCATGCATTTCATGCGCAACAGTTGGACCAGCAATCTCACATTTTTACAGACCTGATAATAAACGAGTTACATTCACCGGCAAGGCATGTGGTATCCGAATTGTCCAATTTGAAGTGGAGGCTATACTGGAATTCAGGCAAAATTTATCTACTCGAAAGGCGAGGCGAATTTCCTCTTGCACTACCATACTTATACCAATAGGGGGTATACCTATCATGTGGAGGATTCTATGTCTCATACAATTCGCGATAAAGAAAAACTCCTGGCCCGTGTGCGTCGTCTGAAAGGCCAGGTGGAATCCGTCGAACGCGCGTTGGAAAAATCCGAGGATTGCTCGGTGGTCCTGCACCGCATCGCTGCGTGTCGCGGTGCGTTGGGCGGGTTGATGCTTGAAGTCCTGGAGGGCCATGTGCGCGAGCACGTGATCGAAGACCACGACGCAGCCACCTCCGAGCAGCTCGAAGCCGCCGACGATTTGGTGAAAATCCTACGCTCATATCTTAAATAATCCAGAGGTCTTTCATGAATTTTCCCGATTCTCTTTCGATGATGTATTTCCCACTCGCGGTGGCGCTTGGCGCGCTGCACGCGCTGGAACCCGGGCATGCGAAAACGCTGACTGCTGCGTATTTGATCGGTATCAAAGGCACCAAACGCGACGCCGTGGTGCTTGGCTTATCGGTGGCAGCGACGCACAGCCTCGTCGTCGTGGCGATTGCGATGACCGCGTTGTTTCTCGGGCGCGAAGCGTTCACCGACCAAGCCACGCATTGGTTGCAAATTGCCAGTGGCGTGATTGTCATTTTGCTTGGGTCGTGGTTGCTCGCCAAACGTTGGCGCGTCATGCGGCGCGTCGAAGCACTTCGCCGTGAACATGCGCACCACGAACATGATCATCATCATGAACACAACAATCCTCATCATGACCACGACCACTGCGATCATCACCACCATCACGACCATGAACACGATCACGAACACGATCACGAATACGATCACGATTTGATGACAGACGAAGAACACGCGCGTGCTCATGCCGCTGATCTGCCCGATTACATTGGCACGGGCACGCATCCATCGACGCGCCAGATCGTGGCGTTTGGCGCGGCGGGCGGGCTGATTCCATGCCCGGCGTCGGTGACAGTGATGCTGCTGGCGCTGTCCGTTGGCGAGTTCGCCCGAGGTGCGTTTTTACTCGCAGGATTCAGCCTGGGTCTTGCTGTGGCGCTCGTTGGTGTTGGCCTGCTTGTGGTGATCGGCTTGACCAAGATCGCAAGCGGAGGGCGCTTTTCGTCGCTGACCGCCAAGGCTCCCATGATCAGCGCTACGCTTGTGATCCTCTCCGGCGTTGCGGCGCTTGCGTTTGTGCACTAAAGTTCCACCGACCGCAATCGCAGCGCGTTGCCGATGACGGAGACGGAGCTGAAGGTCATCGCGGCGGCGGCGATGATGGGGCTGAGCAAAATTCCGAACACGGGATAGAGCACACCCGCCGCGATGGGCACGCCGAGAGCATTGTAGATGAAGGCGAAAAACAAGTTTTGCCGAATGTTGCGCATGGTGGAACGGCTTAGTCGGCGCGCTTTCAAAATTCCACCCAGGTCGCCTTTGACCAATGTGACGCCCGCGCTTTGCATCGCCACATCGGTGCCCGTTCCCATGGCGATGCCGACGTGTGCTTGTGCCAACGCCGGAGCGTCGTTGACTCCGTCCCCCGCCATGGCCACGATCTTGCCTTGTTGCTGCAATTCCTTGACAATTTTGTTTTTTTGCTCGGGTAAAACTTCGGCTTCAACGCGGTCGATTCCCAATCGCTTGGCAACAGCTTGCGCGGTACCTTTGCTGTCGCCTGTCAACATGATGATTTCGATGCCTTCGCGATGCAGTTCACGAATCGCGTCGGGGGTGGTTTCCTTGATCGGATCGGAAACGCCAAGCAGTCCGATCAAGGCACCATCGAGCGCGAGGAACATCACGGTTTGGCCTTCGGCGCGCAGTTCTTCGGCTTTCGTTGTACTTTCTCCCAACACGATGTTCGCGTCTTCCATCAATCGCGCGTTTCCAAAGTGCGCGAGCTTGCCATGGTAAATGCCACGAACGCCTTTGCCGGTAATCGATTGAAAGTCTTCGATCTTTTCGATCTTCAATCCTTTTTCCTCTGCTGCGGCAATGATCGCTGCGGCCAAGGGATGCTCGCTTCCTCGTTCCAGCGCAGCAGCAATCGAAACAAGATCATCTTCTGAAGTATCGCCAACCGAGACGATAGATGTCAGCTTGGGTTTGCCAACAGTCAGCGTCCCCGTTTTGTCCACAACGAGCGTGGTGACTTTTTCCATGATTTCGAGAACTTCGGCATTTTTCACAAGTACACCCATTTGAGCGCCGCGACCCGTGCCAACCATGATCGACATGGGGGTCGCCAATCCCAACGCGCACGGACATGCGATAATCAAAACCGCGACTGCATTGATGAGTGCGTAAGCCAACGCCGGTGCTGGACCCCAAAGTCCCCAAACGACGAACGTGACAATGGAAATGCAAATGACAATCGGCACAAAATAACCCGCTACCACGTCGGCGAGTTTTTGAATCGGCGCGCGGCTGCGTTGTGCTTCGCTGACCATTTGAACGATCTGCGCGAGCAACGTATCGCGGCCCACGCGTGTGGCTTCGACAATAAGTCCACCTGTGCCGTTGACCGTTCCTCCGGTGACAACATCGTCCGCACGTTTTGAAACGGGAATGGGTTCGCCGCTAATCATAGATTCATCGACGGAACTTTCGCCTTCGAGGACTTTGCCATCGACGGGAACTTTTTCGCCGGGGCGAACGCGAAGATGAAAACCGACTTCGACATCGGCGAGATCCACATCGCGTTCGGTTCCGTCTTTTTCAATCAAGCGTGCGGTTTTAGGCGCCAACCCCAACAAAGATTTTATCGCACTACTCGTTTGGCTGCGCGCGCGCAGTTCAAGCACCTGCCCCAGCAACACCAGCGTCATAATCACGGCGGCAGCTTCGAAATAAACGCCGACGGCACCGCCTTCGCCCTTGAAGGAATCGGGGAAAAGATCGGGAGCAAGCGTGGCAATAATACTGAAAATATAAGCCACGCCGGTTCCAAGCCCCACCAATGTAAACATGTTCAAGTTCCACGTTTTAACCGATTGCCACGCTAGGCGCAAAATCGGCAACCCACACCAAAGCATCACCGGTGTGGTGAACGCGAACTCGACCAATATTTGATATGTTCTAGGGAATATTTCACCTAAATTCATACCCGGAATGTGTTCGCTCATGGCGAGAAACAAAACGGGTAATGATAATAGAGTTCCCACCCAAAACCGACGCGTCATGTCGCGCAATTCGCTGGTGTCCTCTTCCGCCGTAACCATTTTCGGTTCCAGGGCCATGCCGCACTTCGGGCAATTCCCAGGACCGAATTGCTCAACCTCTGGATGCATCGGGCAAGTGTAAACAAGGTCTTTATTGCCCTGCGTTTCTTCGGACTTTTCAGGAGGATTCAGATATTTTTCGGGCGTGGCATTGAACTTCGTCAGACAACCTTCACTGCAAAAAAAATACTCCGTCCCTTCGTGTACATGATGGTGCTTAGTTTTCGCGGGGTCCACTGTCATCCCGCAAACGGGATCGTTAACTGTTGTATCGGCGGGAACTGCTGCTGCATGGGCACCATGATGGCAGCAACCACCGTCGCTGGCGTGGGAAGTATGTTTTGAATCATTGTGAACATGTGTCATGAATCAATTTCTCCTCTTACCGTATTTTAGAAGGCGAAATGATCTGGGCCATAGATTAGCGTTGCGCCAAGGTGGCCTGCCAAACCTGTGAGTAATGCAGCAACAAGAAGTATACCAATGTAAATCTGATAGAACTTAACGTTGTTTTTGCGTGCCGATATTTCACTAAGAATGGCGCAACCGATAAGAAGGATACTCGCGGTTGTTCCAACCCACCGATGCAACGTCAAAGTCTGAGCAAGTGTGGGATAGTTTGAAAATGCTGCCGCTGCCCATCCCAACGGAGCTGCCACCAATGCAGCGAGCGCTGCAACAACGATGCTAAACCTACCTGCCGCACGAAACAATTCACCCTTAGTGAAATAAAATAATAACTCTGCCAACAAAGCCGTAATGCCAAGTGCTATTGGGAAGTGAACAAGCACGGGGTGAAACTTGCTTGCATAATTGACGATTTTGGTAATCCCGCCGGATTCGCTGTCCCCGTGGTCGGTTGCGTGATTGTGTGCGCTGCCATCTTTCTTTGATGCGCTTTCCTCGTGGTTGCCTTCCATTTCATGAAGGCTATTTTGCTGAGATGCAAACTGGGGAAGATTCCCAATGTATGCTTCCGGGTTTTCCAAAAAATCTTTTCTGCACATATTACAGCAGAGATAAACTTTTTGCCCCTTATATTCCACTGAAATCGAAGGGTCGACTTTCTCGTCTGGAATTACGGGGCAATATTCGTTCGTCACTTGCATCTGAGCCGAAGCGTTCCCGTGTACCGCATGATCGTGTTCTTCGTCCGCTACGGCAGAATTCCCAATGAATAACGAACTAAGAAGAACTAAGAACGCGATCAATGGAGTTGATTTAATAAACGGGGGCATGATGAACTCCTTATATGTTATGGACACGCCTCCCGTAGATGAAATCGGGAGGCGCAAATTTCCAATTAATTAATGATTGTGACCACTATGGTCTTCTTCTTCCATTTTCGAGCTGTCAGAATGTGATTCATGCCCGTCGCCCATCATGTGTGCGTCTTTGTCCATCATCCCCATATGGCCGCCATGAGATTTCGATGAATCAAGGTTGGCATCATGAAGCTTGGACATGAACTGTTGAGGTTCTTTTTCGAACATTTTGATGCAACCCTTGCAGCAGAACTTCACCAATTCCCCATTGTAAACATAGTTGATCGCTTCGCCCATTTCACCACCAAATTTCTCCGCGCTTACAACACAGGTTTCCATGGGATACGATGCGGATTGATTTTCGATAACAGCATGATCGAGCTTTGAGATGTAGGTTTTCGGATCACTCTGGAGAGCGGCAATACTGGTTTCACTTGAGAGAAGAAAGAGTCGGTTGGCGATTACAGCTTTGACAGCTTGAGATCGATCTACAGGAAGCTTTTTGTCGGGCTGAACAATATCATAGTCCAGTGGGTAGTTAGCAAATTGTTGTTCTGCAATTTGCGCGTCCACTTTTTCCATTGATTTGGAAAGATTACTTTCAAACTTTGAAACGCAACCTTTACAGCAAAAGCGAATTTCTCGACCGTCATATATTTTAATTATTGGATCGCCCATTTCGCCCAATTTTCCACCCGAAATAGGACATGTACCCAAAGGATAAACATCGCCTATGCGTGTCGCGTTTGTGGGTTTACTCGTAAGCTGCTCGGCATGGGAAGCGTGATTGTCATGTTTTTTATCTCCCTGAGAAAGACCAACGGTTGGTGCTAGCAGTATTGAGGCTGAAAATACCGTAACGGCCACGGAAGTAGAAAGGATAGGATATTTACGAAAAATCATCTGAATGGCTCCATGAATGTAATCTTTTGGTGAGACAAAAGTCTCCCAGTGCTATTTGAAGAGAGCGAGAGGCAAGCCAGTCATGAGGACATTCAGCGATTGGGCAATAAGATCAATGTTTAGAAAGGTCTTTGATGTAAAAGATGATGGCAAATAAGATGCTGGTAAAGTCTTTTGCTGCAAATACAACAGGCGGTATTGATGCGAATGCTTCAGTTATTTATGATCGGAAGTTTTATCTCGAAACGATTCAGTGGTTGGTGCTCTCGGTTGAGGATAATTGACCCACCATTTGCAGTCAGAATTCTATCTACGATCGATAATCCAAGACCGCTGCCTTTTTCCTTGGAGCTAAAGAATGGATCGAATATTCGATCCGCAAGTTCAGCTGGAATTCCCGGACCAGAATCTTCGATGGAAACAATAAGAATATCTTCATGGGCAGACATTTCTATTTGAATCGAACCGTGTATTCCAATTGCCTCCATGGCGTTCAGCAGCAGGTTTAGGAAAACTTGCTGAAGATGTGTTGTACTCATAGCGACTGTCTTATTGCGCACATCGTTTTTTACACCCATATCGATACCAATAACCTGTCGAAGTAACTGCGGGTGGAGCAAATCGATTGTGCGAGCCAAAACCTCATTTGGGCTGCAAACCGCTGGCTCGGATTCATCATTCAGTTTTTCATTTTCCGAATCCCTCGCAAATCGTAAAAATTCTGAAAGGATATGATCGAGGCGATCAACCTCTTGCTGGATAATTTCGACAAAATTCAAATCGCCCTCTTGTGGGTTCGTGCAAGATTCGCATCCACAATCCGCGAGCATTTCCGCCGATGTTTTAATTGACCCTAAAGGGTTTCTAATCTCATGGGCAAGCCCAGCACTGAGGCTTCCCAAGGCGGCAAGTCTATCCGCCCGCCGCATTTCTTCTTCAACCTTAAATAGCTCTCTCGTTTTATCCCTTAACGATTGAAGCGCAGCCTCTTTCTCCTCGCGAGACTTTCGTTCGGCCTCATAAGCAACTTCCTTTTCTTCGTGAGCTTTATGCTCCGCTTCGAATGCTTTTTTTTCTTTGTTCGACAGATATCCACATAAACCACCAATAACATGATACATTGTCATCTCGCTGGCTTGAAAGACAAAAGTATAGGGTCCATACCAGCCGTGTCGCGCATGGGGAAGGTATGCAAGTGTCACAAGAAATGCCGTGATCAGACCACCACGAACTCCAAACCACAATCCGGCCAGAACAATTGGAACATAGTAAACGCGTTGCAAAATATCGTGCACGCTTCCAGCGTGAGGATCCACCACATAGTGGCTAATCGTGATCGCTAAAGCGATGAAAGTTATGGTGGATATTTTTGCAGTTGTTTTCATTTTACTTTGCGCTTCTCTTTTTCACCATAGGTAGGAATCAGGTTGAATTTCTGGAGCCGGTAGATGAATGCCTGACGATGAAGCCCAAGAAGTTCAGCACCTTTCGTCTGATTTTCCCCTGACTGTCTCCATGCTGCTTCCAACAAACGTTTTTCAATTCTCTCAAAAGAAACCCCCGTTTCGGGTATCTTTAGCGGACGGTCGCCCCATAAATTTTCTTCAAATCCACACGCTGATTCCTTGATGATTGGCGGCAAGTCCAACTTATTTAAATTTTCCAACCGTGGGCGAAGCGCACACGCTCTTGCAATTACATTTTCTAATTCGCGAACGTTACCCGGCCAATCGTGAGTTCGAAGGTTTTCCATTGCATCGCTATCGATTCCCGCACCGGGCGAACCATACTTTGCCAGAAAATGTTTCGAAAGTACTTCTATATCTTCTGCTCGAATCCGCAGTGGCGGCAAATCGACAACCACCACGGCCAAACGATAAAATAAATCCTGACGAAATGAACCTTCCTTAACACGTTGCTCCAGCGGTTGATTTGTTGCGGCCACGACACGCACATTCACTTTGCGCGGCGAATTTTCACCAATCGGTGTGACCTCGCCTTCTTGTAACGCACGAAGCAGTTTGGCCTGAAGCGCTTGTGGCATGTCGCCAATTTCATCGAGAAACAGTGTCCCGTTATTAGCCGCTTCAAATTTTCCAATGTGATCTGTATTGGCACCAGTGAATGATCCCTTGCGATGACCAAAAAGTTCGGATTCTAAAAGTTCGCTGGGAATCGCCGCACAGTTCATCACCACAAACTGTCCAGAGAGCGAACGTGGCCCATCGAAGTGAAGCGCTCGCGCGGCAAGTTCCTTGCCCGTCCCCGATTCCCCTCTCAGAAGCACGGGAACCTCGGATTCGGCTAACTTCGTAATCGTGTTTCTCAAATCGCGTATATGGTTAGAAGTACCTATTAAGCGATCGACCGCTTGCCCAGAGGCTAGTTGGAGGCGAAGGCTTCGATTTTCTCGTTTTAACAACTCCTCACTCTCGATACGCTTAAGTGCGTGTCTTAATTCCTCACGGTTGACGGGCTTTGTCAAATAATCGACGGCACCCGCGCGCATGGCTTCCACGGCGGTTTCCACCGAACCAAAAGCGGTCAAGACAATGACGGGAATATCGTTGCCGATTTCCTGCTTGGCTTTGAGGAAAGCGATACCATCCATCACCGGCATCTTCAAATCACAAAGCACAACATCGGGGCAAAACTCACCTAGTTTTGAAATCCCCTCTTTACCGTTTTTCGCCATTTCCACTTCATAACCGTCTTTTCGCAGAGCAAAGGCAGTCACACTGCGAAAATTGTCATCGTCATCAATGAAGAGCATCTTCATACCGGGCATTCTTTTTCTTCCTTTCATTCCCTGATGAGACTATTGAGCATATCCGATCATACAGTCTCAAGAAGGCTCATCTCTTCCACTTTTCTGAGCTTGTGCTATACGTTGGCGCACTTTATCGCGACATTCTGGACAAATGCCATGAGTTTCCTTCACCCCACGCTTTTGAAGATACTTGTCGAGCCGTTCCCACACGGCAGGCTCTTCGCCATCGCCATCTTGCGTTCTGATACGGCCACACCAGGCGCAAATAGGGACGATGCCCTCCAGCAACGTAATTCTATTGAGTAAAAACCCAAGAGCGCTTCCCAGTACAGCGCCAAGCGAACCATACCATATCCACATCGGCCACATTTCCAGTTTGAAAGAGTGAGCGACCGCACTCACACCCGTTTCCTTGACCGCTTCATGTGTATATCCAAATACCAACATGGAAAATGGATGAAGGAAAACAATTCCAATTAATATCCCAACACCTGCTAAAGTAAATATGCGAAACTTGGAACTGCCAATTTCTTCCAAAAATCTCCTAAACCAAAAAGGAAGCGGCACCCTATATTGTAGACTCGATTTCATGACGGAGGCTCCTGGCTTTGATTTGCAGAGGCAACAAACTGCTCCCTATGGTGCAGTGCGCAATGATTGCGCCCAAGTGGACAAACAAGCTAAACGTAATGATCTCATTTGTTTACGTGTGCATTACGTTGACTTGCTCGACCCTTTGATTGAAATGCAGCAAGGACGGCGGTGAATTTGAAGCAGCGCGCCGTGTGATCGCTCATAAGTGTCTACCAGAAATTGGATAAACGATAAAGAGCACAACCAATATGACCTTTCGCCATTGGGAACGACACAACTACGGTAAATCCATTTTGTAACCCTATTGGCGCGAGGTGACTACACCCGTGGCAATTCGCCCATAATATTTAACAAACTGCCGTTTCTCGATTGGGGAGATCGAAAACCCCTCTGGATGCAGTACCTCGACTTCTTAGGTCCGGAATCAAGTTTCGCTCCGGTTTTTGAGGGAAAACTTTCAGATTTTTAAGTCTTCACAATACCAAGGATAAATTTTACGATAATTTTGGAATGAAGCGTGGAGTTTTCGCAACATACGCCTCATATTCGGAACCCATTTCTTTCATGACTTCAGCCTCTTCTCGTTTAGCGAGTTTGATATACATCCAAACAAGGATCGGGAACATTAGAAGCGTCAAAATGGTCGGCCACATCAGTAAAAATCCAAACATAATCAGCGTGAAGCCAACATATTGCGGATGCCGGATTCGGCCATATGGTCCCGTCGCTGCAAGTGTCTTCGTCTGTTGAGCGTGAAGAAGTACTTTCCAGGCAGAAGCCAATAGCAAAAATCCTCCAAAGATAAATAGATTCGATGCAATATGGATCGGATTGAAATGGGCATTCGATTTGAACCCAAACAATGTCCACCACAGGTGCCCGGAGTCATGCGAGAACAGATTTGCTTCTGGAAATCTGGACTGCATCCATCCAGAAAGGAGATAAATGGTCAGCGGAAAACCATACATTTCTGTAAACAAGGCAATAATGAATGCGGACAGTGCTCCGAATGAACGCCAGTCCCGTTTGCTTTTTGGCTTACTAAAGCTGAACAGGAAAATAATAAAGACTGCTGAATTAATAATCACAAGTGGCCAGAGGCCATATGCAAATCCGTTACTGTGGTCCATGACAATAGCTCCTAATCAAATCTGCGAATCAAGATTGGGAAGGCACATGCATCAATTTAATGATGAGCGTGATGAGAGGAATCTTCCTGGGAGTTGTCCGCGTGTTGCCCATGTCCACCATGACCCCCGTGCCCGTGATCATGGTGCATAAATAAGTGCATCAATGGACAGAGAAGAAAGATTGCAAAAGGCAAGTACTGAAGCGTGTGCTGTAGATGCTGGGTAAGTAGGTAAAAGGCGATAAGGCCAAAAGCTCCACAGATGCCTAGCCACTTGAACCATGGGCGGCTGCGTGTTTCGGCTTCGATTGGATTGTTACCCGATGTTTCCATGTCACACCTCGACGAGAGTTATGCCAAAGTGATAAGCATCCATTGTGCCTATCGGGCAATAACTCCAAACCATTATGTATCAATGGTTTACGACGAATATGACGGATTTCATGAAGGTTTTTCTTCATATGGAAAGCATGCCATCGAGGAAATGAAGCAATTGTTGGCTTTTACTCATTCTCCCATAGCTTTTCTTTACGAGCAGTCTCATAGAGGGCATCAAACAGTGGTTTCAATATTGGGCATTCAGCAATGATAGGAGCGTATGTTTCTCGAATTTGATTCTCTGATAATCTTGCTTCTTTCCAAAATCGTCCTCCTGCCGCAACGTTCTGAGCGAGAGTTTGTAAACGATCCAGTGCCCGCGCGAAGCGGGCTTCTGGCGTCGTGCCGTTTTCTACTTCCAACCAACGCAGAAGCAAACGACTGCTCACAGGGTCGGGGAGATGAGAAAATAGTTCAGAAGCATCCTGCACCTTGTTGGTATTCGTCGCCTGAGAATTCTCTTTACCGTGAGGTAAGTTTCCATCCAACTCAATTGTGGCAAGTTCCTGAACGGTCAGCAACTCAAGCACCCGACCAAGGTCGCACTCGAATTCCAGCAGTGGATGAATGGTTATTGCAAACAGGCAAAGATGCCAGCAATGGGCAGACACCGATTCGTGCTCAAGACTTTTTGATACATATCCCGAACGTCGAATACGTTTTAATATATCTGCCTGGCTCAAAAAACTTAGTACGCTATTAATCGAATTTTGTGACAGCATTGTCATAATTTTACTCCAATACGGATGATTCGTCTTGCTGGTCGAACCCCGTCCTCAATGTTTCTTCTGCGATCATTCTACCAAAGCGGAGCTTGACCATTTCCACAACATCGTCTTTTTTAAGGCCTGCTTTTAATTGATCGCTAATGAATCGACGCTCGGCGATTCCTCCATTAGGACTCTCACAAACACATGTAGATAAAACCATGTCGCCGCATTCCCCACAACCGCAGTAAAAGAGAGAGGCGATTTCTTGGCTGGTTTCGAAAAATGGGCTGGACTCAAGGCTGGGGTTGGAACTCGAAGTGGACTGCACCGCTGGGGACGATACTGACATGATCCTATCATCGTCTACGTTTTTTTGAAGGAGTGACGATGCAACAATTCCCACAGCAATTAGGGCTCCGGCGATGATAATGGCGCGTGTCACGCTAGAATTCCCTTTAGTAGAAACCCCACTCGCATCGGACGCCATAGGGGCTTTATTTTTGGGCCTTGTTGAACGAGTACGATTTTTACGAGCCATTTTCCCAACCTCCTTCGAATCTACCAGATACGCGCGTAACTCCCAGACTCGCTTGATTCCAATCGCGGGCAGCGGCGTGCGCTTCCAAGCGGGCTTTGAGTAGTGCTCTCTCGGCATCGAGCAAATCTAGGAAATTTACGCGACCGCTGGTGTAACCGCTCAGGCTGACTTCGTAGGCGGATTGACTTTGCGGCAAAACGATTTCATCGATCAGATGTTTTTCGCGCAACGTAATATCAAGTTCTTGAACCGTCGATTGCGCCATGGCGCGCGTTTGCGCCAGCACATGATCGAGTTGAGCGCGCTCGGCATTGAGCTTGTCGCGCATCTCCGCCAGATAAGCTTCGGCTTGCGCATAAGCAGGAAGCTCGCGCGTTTTCGCCATCGTACCGTAGGGCATGTTGGATTTGTCGGGCGAGGCATCGGGTTTCATACCGCGTTCGAATGTGCTGTATCCTTGGCTGGCGATGGGGCGATTCATCACTTCGCCAAGGCGAATCGCGGTTTCCATGCGTTTGACTTTTGTTTGTTGCATTAATACTTCCTGGCGCGAATTTTCGGCAAGCTCTCGTAGTTCCATGAACGTGGGGACGGAGTCGGGAAGGTTCATTTCGGCAGGTACGCCAAGCGGGGCGTCGGCGGATCGATCGAGTTGTGCGTTGATCTTTGCGGCGATTGATAATTTTTGCGCACCTAAATCCATTAGCATGTTACGTTGGCGTTCGAGTTCTGTTTGTACTTTAATTAAGTCGGCTTGTGTGGCTTTGCCCGATTCATATCGACGCTCCACCACATCGAGGAGTCCTTGAGTTAGTTCAACGTTTTCTCGCGTAGTTTGTTCCGCGCGATTCAAATATTGATATTGATAATAGAGGTTGCCCGTTTCCACCACCGCGTCGCGCAACGTCTTTTGCCAATCGACTTCCGCAAGATGAACTTGTTGGCGTACTAACTCGCCTTTCAAACCGATCATTCCAGGCCAAGGCGTGAATTTTTTGCTCATCTCTTTATTCATCGGCTTGCCGGATTCGACGTTCAAATATTTTGTAAAGGAACGATATTCGGCGATGAGTGAATCGAGGTATTCTGCCTGACTGTATTGGTCGAGAGTCGCTTGCCAACGATGACGGGCAGCGCGAACGGATGGATTGCGAAACGCCACCGCGAGCAACAAATCGTGCGCAACGACTTGAGTTCCTATGTCAGAAGCAAATATTTCCGAATCGGCGAAACGCTGTTGGGCTTCATTGAACTGAGCTGCTTCAATTCCATAAAATTCTTCTGCGAGTTCGACGAATGTATCTTTAGGGGCGAGTTTCGAGCGCATTTCATCCGCACTGGAATCCGGGATATTATCCACTTCTTCAGCGGGATTATCATTTGTTAATTCAAGCGTTCGCTGGAGATAAGACGGCGGGCGATTGGTTTCATACTCATCGAGTTGTTTGCGATAACCCGCACAACCACTCAGCAGGAGGAGCATCATCGTGATAGGCAAAAACCGTCGGATATTCAAGGGGATTCGATTCATTTGTTCACCTCCGTTTTAGGAAGCGTTTGTTCTGCTGTTGTCCCGATGGCTTTTTCCAAGCGTCCAATCGCTTGTCCATGATCGGCAAGTGCGCGATTTCGTGCGAGAAGAAAATTATGATAAGCGAGCGTCGATTCCAGAACATTGGAATAGGAACCTGCGTCTGCGCGAAAATCCAATTCAGCTTGCTGCATCACGGAGTCGGCCTGGGGAATTAGTGTATCATTATACAAATCAAAAAGACGCTCCGTTACAGTCGATTGAAAATAAGCAGTCGCAATGGCGCGTCGTGTGGTGTTTAATTCGTTGAGCGCCATTGCGACGGAAGCTTCTTCGAGTGCTTTCTTTTCTTTAATCAAAGCGCGGTTACGATTTTCCCAGATAGGCAGATTCATGGAAACCATCCCAATCAACGGATCCTTTCCACTATCCAAAACACCCGGCATGAGTGCGTCACCGGTAAATATTTTGTTAACCCCCAAACTAACATCGGGGATTCGGCTGAGACGTGCTAGGAATTCGTTGTATTGCGCTCGTTGTATTTCCAACCCGCGTATCTTAAGCATTTGCGAATAAGCACTTCCACGTTCATAGAAATCGTTCAGATTGTCCGACACAGGATAAATAGGTGCATTAGTGATCGGGCCAATTATTGTGTCAGGAGGTAAGTTTAACAAGGATTTCATTCGTTCGGCTTGAGCAGCGCGGTTTTCATGTAACAGAATGAGGTCGTATTCCAACTGAGCCGCCTGGCTTTCGGCGCGAAACGCTTCGCCCAACTGCGTGCGGCCCGAATTGAGTTCCCCGTATGCCAGCAAACCTTGGTTGTGAAGTTGCGATGTGATTTGCTCCGTAATCGGGATTGCCTGATCGAGATAATAGAGTTCGTACCACGAATCCTTAATATCAATAACCGTGTCGCGAATGGCGGTTTCGTAACGTATTTGTGCAATAGCGGCTTGTTTTTCTGCGGTTTTTCCTCGCGCCCAAAGTTTTTGCGGCCATGGAATGGGTTGCGAAATACCAATGTTTCCTTCCTGCGGGCCGACGCGCGTTTCCACGCTTTCAAATTGATACCCGCCTGAAAGCATTGGGTCGGGCGGTGTGTGGGCCTGCGGAATGCGTTGAATGGCCGCCAACCATTGTTGACGTTCTGCCAACAACATGGGATTGCGTTCCATCGCTAAAGTTATTGCCTGATGCAGCGTTGGCTCATTTCCCAGTTGCATGGCGACTTTGGGTTCAAGCGGCTTTTGATATTCCGTGCGCCATTTATCGGGTGAATCCCATTTCTTAACATTCGGTGCGGCGCAACCAACCAGCATGAGCAACATCGAAATAGTCAATACCGTTTGGGGAATAATATTCATGTGGAAGCAACCTCCTGTGGCGTTGTTTCGTCGGATTCTTTCATACGCCATCCTCTCCAAATATAGAAGATCACCGGATAAACAAGTAGTTCCATAATGAAACTGGTGAGAATACCGCCGATCATGGGGACGGCAATGCGCTTCATGGTGTCGGCCCCCGATCCCGTGCTCCAGAGAATGGGAACCAGACCTATTAATGTTGTCATAACAGTCATTACTTTTGGACGAACACGTTGCACAGCGCCGTGGAAGATGGCTTCGCGCAGTTGTATTAACGAATTCAACTTCCCCTCTTTTTTCCACTTCTCATAGGCGATATCCAAGTATAATAACATCACTTGACCCGTTTCCGCATCAAGACCCGCAAGGGCAATGATACCGACCCAGACGGCGACGGACATGTTGTAATCGAGCCAATGCAGCAGCCAAAACGCGCCGACAAGACTAAAGGGAACGGCAAGAAGAATAATACAAGTTTTCGCCAAGCTCTTTGTGCTCAGATAAATGATAAAGATAATAATCAATAATGTCAGCGGAATGACGACGGAGAGTTTTTCTTTCGCTCGTTGCATGTATTCGAACTGACCAGACCAACCGATTGAATATCCGGCGGGAAGTACAATTCTACCATCTTGCAATGCCGAATCGACAGCCGTTTGAGCGTGCTTGACGTAAGTTCCCACGTCGATATTTTGAATATCAACATATACCCAGGCATTCGGACGGCTTTGTTCGGACTTGATTCCCGGCGCACCTTCTTCGAATGTAAACGTTCCTAAATCACCAAGCGGAACTTGAAATCCCTGAGGCGTTGGAACGAGCACTTTTTTTAATTCATCCACATTGTCGCGCATTTCGCGCGGGTAACGCACATTGATCGGATAACGTTCAAGTCCTTCGACTGTGGTGGAAACGTTCATGCCCCCAATCGCAGACATGAACACATCCTGCACATCGCCAACAGTCAGACCGTAGCGCTGGATCGCCATTCGGTCAGGTCTGAAATTAACATATCGCCCTCCCATCACGCGTTCTGAATAAACACTAAGAGTATTTGGAACTTCACGAACGACGGCTTCGATTTGTTCGCCGATTGTTTGCAACGTTCGTAAATCGGAACCGCTGACTTTAATTCCAACGGGTGTTTTAATACCCGTAGATAACATGTCGATTCGCGTTTTAATCGGCATGGTCCACGCATTAGTAAGACCCGGAAATTTGATTTCGCGGTTTAGTGCATCGATCAGATCGTTTGGCGTTCGTTTGCGATGGGCAATGACGTTCCGATTATCGTCTAGTATATCAACCTCGGGCCATTCTGCTTCTGGTTTTAATTGAATGGTGGTTTCAATCATTGTTAGCGGTGCAGGGTCCGTTGCTGTTTCCGCGCGTCCTATTTTTCCATAGACGTTTTCTACTTCGGGAAACGACGCGATGATTTTGTCGGTTTGCTGAAGTATTTCTTTCGCTTTGGTGACACTGATTCCAGGAAGCGTTGTTGGCATATAAAGCAGGTCGCCTTCGTAAAGCGGCGGCATGAATTCGCTTCCCAGTTTACGCATTGGATAAATTGCGGTGACCACAATGACTATTGCCACGCTGATAACAATCCATGCGCGTTTACGTGTATGAATTAATGCTTCAAGTATAGGTTGATATAAACGAATCAACCATCGATTGATGGGGTTTTTGTCTTCTGGATGCAGCGTTTGAGGTAACAGTGCAACGAAAACCAGAACGCCAACAAAGATTGCAAGCAGTGTGCTTGTAGTGCCCGAAAAACCGAGTCGATCTGCAAGGATTCCAGTAAGTCCCGCTACGACGATCGGCGAGCCAATTAAAGCCAAACGTTGACGCAACCGCGACCACGATTCGGGAATCATGCGTTTGCGAATGAAAAAGCCTGCCAGCACTGGCGACACGGTGATTGCCAGGAATGCCGACGCTCCCATGGCGTATGTTTTGGTCAGCGCCAATGGTCGGAACAGGCGGCCTTCTTGAGCTTCCAACGTAAACACAGGCATGAAGCTGACTGTAATAATTAATAAGGCATAAAAGAGAGTTGGACCGACTTCTACGCAAGCGTCTTTAATAATATCCCAATGCGCTTTGCCTTTATGGTCGTGCTCGAAATGTTTATGAACATTTTCCAATATAACAATCGAAGCATCCACCATGGCGCCAATGGCGATTGCGATGCCGCCAAGGCTCATAATATTGGCACCAAGACCTTGAGCGTGCATGATAATAAAGCTCATCATGACGGCTAACGGTAATGTCAATATAGGTACTAATGCGCTTCGAAAGTGAAGAAGGAAAAGAATGATAACCAATGAAACGGCAAGCGATTCTTCCAGTAATGTATGTTGCAATGTCTCGATGGCACGCTCGATCAAACTGGTTCGATCGTAACCCACGTGAAGTTCAACGTCTGCGGGGAGAGATTTTTTTAACTCGGCTAATTTTTCCTCGACACGCTCGATTGTTTCAAGCGTGTCCGCACCGTATCGCACCACGACGATTCCGCCAACAGCTTCGCCCTTGCCGTTCCAATCTAAAATACCACGCCGCATTTCAGGCCCAGCGTCCACATGCCCCAAGTCGCTTATTAATATTGGTGTCCCGTCCTCGCGTACGCCAACAGCGATATTTTCGATTTCGCTAACGGTTTTGTTACTACGAGCGATGTCGATAGAAATACCTTGATCCGTGGCTTCCTGCTGCTCTTCGGCGTCCAGGCTTCCAAGATACCCCATCCCGCGTAACATATATTCCGTTTCGGCCATTTCGATCGTACGCCCGCCGACTTCGTTGTTCGACCGTTGAATCGCCGTGCGGATTTTCTGAATAGGGATTCCATAAGCACGCAATTTTTCCGGTTCAACGGTAACTTGATATTGCCGCACAAATCCGCCCAGTGAGGCAACTTCGCTAACGCCTTGCACTCCGGTCAATTCATACTTTAAGTACCAATCTTGAATCGAACGCAGTTGAGACAAATCGCGCGTTTCACTTGTTAATGTATATTGATACGCCCAACCGACACCCGTGGCATCGGGGCCGAGTTGCGGCGAAACGCCTTTCGGTAATTGAGATTGTAATTGGGATAAGTATTCGAGAACACGACTTCGCGCCCAATACATATCGGTACCGTCTTCGAAAATAACATACACAAAGGAATAATTATAGAACGAATATCCGCGCACGACTTTGGCATAAGGAACTGCGAGCATTTTAGTCGTGACGGGATACGTAATTTGGTCTTCAACAATGCGTGGCGCTTGCCCAGGGTATTCCGTATAGATAATTACCTGCACGTCGGACAAATCGGGAATCGCATCGAGACGAATATTTTTCGCCGCGAAAATGCCACCCGCCGTAATAACGGCCATCATTAAAATGATGATAAATTTATTGTTGATGGAGAATTCAATAATTCGACGAATCATTGTTGTTCGCCCTCCATCATGGATTCATGTTGAGTGCTATCTTTCCAATGCGATTCGGAAACGTCACCATGCTCGACTTCGGACGTCGGAACCAGCTTCATATTGCAGTCGGGACAACGGCCTGGTTCGTCGTTGACGATATAGGAATGCGATTCCATCGGACAGGTGTACAAAATCGGCATATCCATTGTTGCGTGCTCTTTATTCCAAGCGTGCTCGGCCATTTTGCCATGTTCGACGGCGGTCGTAGGAATCAGTTTCATTCCGCAATCAGGGCAATCGTTTGCTTGGTCGCTCACGATATAATCGTGCGAAGGCATCGGGCACGTAAATAGGTCGGGCTCGGTTTCCATTGCCATCGGTTTCGACGCTGGTTGAGACGCGGAGCGCGAAGTAGGTTGGCTTGTTGCGGACATTTCATGACCCGAGTGATCCATGCCTTCCATGTCTTCCATGGAATCCATCGACTCCGTCCCCTCGTCTAATATATTATTTGTATTCGTCATGCCGGGGTTCAGCATTTTCAACGTCGCTTCGCGCAATCGGCTTTCCGAATCGAGCAAGAATTGCCCGCTGACGACAATGCGCTCGCCTGGAGCAAGCCCCTTCAGAACTTCCAGTTCATTTGTTTTATTTCGTAAACCCGTCTTGATCGCACGCGGTGTGAACTTACCCGGTTCGCTCATCACGAAAGCGACCTCGCGTTCGCCGGTTTTAATGACGGCCATGGACGGAATCAGTGTTGCTTTGTCTTTCATCCGCGAATCAATGCGAACCGTCGCATACATACCCGGTTTCAAATGGAAATCCGGGTTGTCGAATTCCATGCGAATGGAAACTTCGCGCGTGCCTTTTTCCAAATAGGGATAAACCGTCGCGATCGTACCAACGAATTCTTCCGACGGCAGGAAATCCAACGTCATGCGCGCCGATTGACCTTCTTTGATAAAGCCAAGGTCCGACTCGTAGACTTTGCCCATCACCCAAACCGTCGAAAGGTCAGCGATTTGATAAGCCGGTTGGCCCGCTTTCAAAAAATCGCCTTCTTTTACATTACGATGCGTCACCACACCGTCCAACTGAGCGGAAATCGTCAGCGTTTTATTCGGCGTTTTCGATGCGCGTAATTGTTCGATCTGCTTATCATCGATGTCGAAATACGAGAGCCGCGATTCGGCGGCTTTCACTCGTGACTCGGCAAGCCGCGCCGTTTGTTCGTGCCCACTCGCCGTGGCGTTATTCCAATCGCGCAACGCGGTCAGGTATTCCTGCTGGGCGCTGAACAACTCAGGCGAATACAACTCAAACAGCACATCGCCCTTCTTAACACTTTCGCCCGTTTTATCGACGTAGACTTTTTCCACCCAACCGTCGATTTTGGTCGTCGCCGTGCCGAGGCCTTCCTCGTTGTACGTCACTTCACCCACCGTGCGGACGACTTTTTCCAACGGTCCTTGTCGCACCACGTCATAGCGCAACCCCATGTTTTGCTCGGTCACGGGATCGATGGTGATCGTTGGGCCACCGGAAACCTGGTCCTCGTACACCGGCACCAAATCCATTCCCATGGGGCTTTTGCCCGGTTCGTTGCGGATGTAAGTCGGGTCCATTGGTGCGCGCCAGTACAGGATTTTGCGCTCCTGATTGCTTGCACTCGAATCGCCGGTCGATTCGCCGCGCGCCGCCAGAATCATCTGCTGACGGTCGCGTTCCATCGGAACCAGCTTCATCCCGCACTTCGGACAATCGCCCGGCTCATCCGAAATCACCTCCGGGCACATTCCGCAGGTATACAAGGTTTTTGGTTTAGTCCCGTCATTTTTTTCCTTCTCGCTGTGGGCCAAGTTATTGTGATCATGGATAGACATCCCAGAACCACCACTCATCAGAACCCCACCTACCCCTCCAATAATCAAGGATGCAACGACCAGCCCAGGGAGCAGTAATTGACCTTTGAGACGACTTTTTCCCGCCATATTCTTCACCTCTGACATTCATTTAACTTTATTAGGTTTTGGAGTCCGGCAGTGATTCTCCGGTTCGAATACGCAACACGACGTCAAGTTGCTCGACATAGACCAAACCATCTCCCGCTTCGCCTGTCTGAGCTGCATCCAACAGGGCATTAACGATGATGGGTAAACGGGATTCGTCCTCGATGATTTCAATCCGAGCATGTGGCGCCATCCAATCTGCGCGACAGAAATCCGCATACTGGCCATAGCCTTTCACGCGACTGACGGTAATACCGGGAACGCCTACGGCTTTGAGTGCATTTTCCACCGCTTCGAGACGCGAATCCCTGATGATTGCGGTGATTTTGTTGATTGCCATGGGAAGCCCCCTTCCGAGTCGAAACTCTTTTCAGAGACTACTTCTAGGCAACCATTGGTCCACTCGCCAACAGATCACGTCGATTTTATTAATCCTTGACAAATAAGGACTTATGCCAAGTGTTGTTGCAAAAAATAAATTTTCACTTCTTGCTTCATTGATTTGCAGCACAAACAATCACTCTATTTAAAGAATTTGATTCTCCTGAAACTTAAAAGACTTGGCGCATTAGAAAAGAGATTTCTGATTATCAACCTGGTTTTTTCGACCAAGAAATCCGTCTATCCCATGGTTGGTGATTTCAACGGTGATACCTTGGGCGACATCTTGTATTTGAAAGAAACCCATATTGGCAAACTCCATATTTTTTTCGCCAAAGCAGAAGGTGGTTTTCAGGAACCCTACTGGGCACCGTCTTATCTGTATTTCCAAACCAATCCGGATCGCGGTAACGACTGGACGGTGTTCGCGGCGGATATGAACAGTGATGGAAAGGACGATTTGGTACAGCTCACAGAGTATTCAAGCGTCTGGATTGCCTATTCAACGGGCACGGGTTTTCAAACACCGGTGTTCGGGGGGGGGACCGATTTTCAAAGTAAGCCCCACGGCCCGTACCAAACGTTTATCGGGCGATTCGTCGAACAGTAAATGGGATATCTTCAAACAAATTCAGCTTCGTTAGGATTAGTCCTGGTTTCTCACCCACTATGATCTTCCTGTTTTATCTTTTGCTGTTCAATGAGCCGCCTGCTCAATTAGCAAAACGACCTCCTGTTTTTGCTCAGGTTTCACGGTCGGTTTTATGCTCTCCGCTCCAAGCTCAGCAGAGGAATTCTTTATCAACCGTTAATCAAGAACCAATTAGCAGAATAATCAATCGAGCCGAAATCCAGTCTTTTCAATCAAACATCGTCGCGGAATGATCTAGTGTTCCAGCAGAATTACTCGAAATGAAATATGCCTACTAAGGCCAATAAAATCAACTATTCATGGTGATTTATCAATTTATCTTTATCAATAGCGATTCTTTTGTCTCCTTTGTATTATCACCTGGTGGATTGCCTGCGTCCCGTTGCGCCTGGTTGCGTTCGGTGGCGTCTGGCGACATGGAAGGTGGGCTCCCCGGTAGTTTTTATCACCTGCCGGGGAGCCACTATTTGTTGTTCTTAGGATTTTGCGGAAGGAGGGAAAAGGCCACCGAGTTCGACCATCGAAGGACAGTTTTGACGAAGGATTTCGGCGGCGTGCTGAGAGGCGACGCGGCTGTAGACGTGGACGTAATATCGTAGCGTTGTTTCTAACACAGCATGTCCGAGAAGGGCTTGCATCTCCAGGGCACGGTCGGGATGGCGGAGCAGGTATGCGCTGGGGATCAAGTAACGGAAAAGGTGTGGATTCGTTTTCAGGTTCATGATCCGACTGCCAGCTTTTGTCATGATCTTCCAGAAGTCGCTACGTCCGATGCGCTTGCTGGATTTTGTTAGGAAGATCACTTTTTCACCTTTGCTCCCAGCAAGGAATGGGCGAATCTCGGCGAGGTAGAATTCCAGGTGTGGGATGAGCACCTTTGGAAATGCGCATTTGTATTCGCTCGATTTCATTTCTTCATCGGAGAAACGCAACCGCCATTCGCCACCGCTCTTGTAAAGGTTGGTACCCAGCTTCATTTCGCGCATGTTGCGGCTACGCATGGGCCGACAAACCAGAAACGCGAACAACATGGCGTCGCGATAGGCGATGGCAGCTGAAATTGCCGCTTGAGTGCGGCGTATTTTCGGGGCGTGCGTTTTCCATTCTTGCTCAGCCTTTTCAAGCGCTCGTTGCGCCGCCGTAGAAAACTCTTCGTATGTGATCGGGCGCTCCGGAAAGGGGTCCCGTGCTCGCATCGGCTTTATCGATTTGGCGATGAGGCGGTATTCTGTGGCGACATCTCGGTTTCCCTCAAACCATTCTAGCAATCGGGCAAGCCAATTTAGCGATTCCGCATGGTGCTTGCGTTCGCATCCGTCGCAACGATTCTCAATGTGCCAGGAGATATAGCCAATAACCGTTTCACGGTCGCCGATCAACTGTACAAGGTTTGAGTTTTCGATACTCTTCCTGTGAATGTTCACCAGGTAGCCAAGGAGGCGACATAGTTCGCGTTCGATATCGTGTATGGATTCACTTCGCAAGAGCCGCCTTCGCTTTTCACCCGGCTGCGCCCGTCCGGTGGCTGCCTTACAAAACCTATCGAAATCGGCGGCGATGCGTGCGGGCCACATGGAGCGCGGTAAGCCATATTCTTCTCTTGATTCATCTTTCCAGCGCGGTAGATCAATGTTATGAACGACTCCCTGGTTAGCAAGTTCACGCCAGCACTTGACGGTGCAGTTGTACCGGTCTTCAGCTAAAGTACTGCCCTTGGCCTTTATCTCGTCGCGGTACACTCGGAATGTTTGGTCACATACTGCGCTAACGGCAATGTTGTTCAGGCGTAGCCAATCGTCGAACGATCGTAGGGCATTATATCGACGTCGGGCTGGTCCTTCACGCTTCGGACGAGGAGGAAAGGGAATACCTTCGTGCTTTGGCAGCAAGCCTTGTTTCGTGGCCAATTCGATGAGGCAGTTTAGAAAATAGACTTTGTTTCGAATGGTCGCTGGCTTTGCCTCCGTAGTTTTTAGGAATTCGCGAAACCGTTCCTTCAACGAGGGCATATCATGTAGCGATATTTCCGGATTGTTTTCACCGAACATCTCCGAGAGATTGTCCATTAAATTTACCACACGACTGCGTGAGACTGAAGTCGCAGAGAAATCGATTTTGGACAAAAGGTTGTGTAGGTTGATGATCATGCTGCACCTCTTTCTGACATCGTCCATCCGTAGCATATGGCGTCGTCAAAGTCGGCAATTTGCTCTTCGCGAACAATCTTTGCATAGTGCCGCTGCAACGTGAGAGGAGAGTTGTCGAGGATGGAAGATGCAGTCATGTAGTCGCCTTTGGTCCAGCGAGCGAAGTCAGAGGCCCAAGCCTTACGCACTTGGTGGGGATTGTGTACTTCGCCGAGAATTTCTGCTGTTCGCGTAACGAACATCGCGTAGATAGCAGCAGAACCAATGGGACTTCCATCGTGGGAAGAAACAAACAGCACGTCGTGGTCACGTTTTCCTTTGAGGAGTATTTTCCGGGCGTTGTTTAGATAATAGTTGAATAGCGGGATTAATTCGGTCGGTACTTCATGAACAAGGTCACGTCGTCCGGGTTTTGTAGTTTCTTTGCGGATACAGATAACTATATTGCCGTCTTCGCTTCGGCGAACGTGTTCTTTCAGCTTGAGGTTTGTCAGGATGCTGATGCGGTAACCGAATGTTGCAAAGAGGGCAAATGCGAGCGCATCGCGAATCAACGTGGCGCGGCGGATTTTGCCAAGGCCGGATGTTTCTTTCCCCAGTGCCGTCTTCGTCAACTCGACACTCACCCTGAAGTAATCGTCTAGCTTCCCGTGGTTCTTTTCCTTTTCTCTTCTGATCCGCACCTGCTGAGATCGGTACTTTATCTCATCTAAATAGTATTGATGAAGCTCCTCGTCTTGGATACCAACGTGAGCCAGCGCCGCGAACTGGCGGAGAAGCCCAATCTCATATTCGCCAATACCGATGTGTTTACGTTGATCCTCAGGAATTTCATGTTCATCAAGCCATTCATCATTCGTGCGGTGCATGAGCGCGAGACCATTTCTAATAGCGAGCACGCTGGCGAATGAATCTTCTTGAAGGAGGTTTATTCCAAGATTCTTCACAGCGAAACCAGCGAGACGAAGAAGGCTTCCTATAAGCAGTTCAACCGTGCTTTCGTCATACGGCTGAACACCTCGACGCTCCATGAGGTTTTCGCCGCGCAGGCGTTCGCGGATGATCTTAAGTTCTTCGGCTAAATGCGACGGCAAATCGTCCTCGTTGACACGGTAGTTTTTCCGCTTTTTTGAGGGCGCTTCGGGGAGATCAACTTCCGGCACGAGCCCTTCTTCGGTAGCGGTCATCCAACAAAGCCGAAACTCCCGCCACCCTGCGCGCCAGGAAACAATCTGTTCAGGGAGGCCCCTAAGAAACTTCTCGAAGAACGACTCGTCTAATTCATCAGGTGTCAATTGTGCGACTAGCATTTCGGCCAGCAATATCTTGAAAACTGAAGGGGCTTTTTTATACTCGCGCCAGTTCGAAAATATTGCCACCGGCGGCATGCCGAGGCCGACGGCGAGGTCGGGACTTACAACAAGCAAACCCTCTCCATACGCCCAACGAAGCGCCATCCGGAGCGTCGAGATGGCGGGTGAATAGGACGTCCTTTTTGAAACGGCATTTTTGTAAACAGAGATTCTATTGTCGAGAGCTGCAACGAAACAGCTAATATTCTCGGTGCAATCAAGGTGCTTTGCGATGCTCCGCAAGTGCGAGCGCCGCGTAGCAACGCGCCCGGGCTCCGTCTCTTCCACGGTTTCAAGATATGCGTCGAAGAGGGCTGTTATGGTCATGTCATGCAACTTCATCTCGCACCTCCTTTCGCCAATTCTGGAGAGGTTGTCCAATCACCTCTCTCACTGCGTTCTCGACGTACTCGTCAACATCGCGTTGATCATGCATCGCGCGTCCCGTAGAGGCGCCCGAACGGCGCAGCCCCTTCGCGGGAGAAGATGGAATATAAGGATCTCCCATTTCGCGTGCGGCTTGCTCCCATTTGAGTCCCCAGGTCTGGATCGTGCGTTCAGCGCGATGCAGTAGCGCTGCGATTTCGGTTGTCGTCAGTAGTCTACTCGTCTGGTTCATGTAGATACCTCCATTTAATTTAGATTTCCTGGAGTATCTATGCGGCGGAGACTCAAAAACCTTCGGACCCCTCAAAAGTCCTTATTTCATAAGGGTTTCTTTCAATTCCACAAACAGTGGGTCGAGGTCCCGATACCACAGTTCCAGGGAATTCGTCCCCGCTACCAGTTCATGACACGCATCCACCATCGCAGCGTATTGTTCAGCAGCAACTAATGATTCCTGTTCCATGCGGGAGAGGAGGAGGCGGATGATTTCGTCGCGGGCAATTTGCTCAACATCGGTAATAACCATACCGTGATATTCGTGTACCAGATGACCTGCAATTTCTCCCAACCAAATGCCTTCACCTTCATGAAGCCAAAAAACTCCGCTAGTGCTGGAAAATACTTCGTCTTCTTCGATTATTCGGATCGATTCTAGTTCTGGATTTAATAATTGCCAATGTTGATACTTGGGATTTGCAAAAACTAGCCACTGTAATGTATTTTCTTCTTCAATCAAAATGGCTTCATATATCTTCAGAATCATTTCACCATCAACAGTTGGTGGTGATTTGGGCTGATTGTCACTCGCAGTCATTTGTTCGTAAGCAAACCATGTAAGATGATTTTGAATTTGCCCCAAATACTGTCCAGTTGTTTTGATCAATTGCTCATTCAGCCATTTCCACGTCCATTTGCAAGGCTGAATTTCATTAACCGATTTAATCCAAATCGGTGTGATTTCAGAAATCGCCGTACCGCCCAGTCCGAGTTTATTACATTCGATGCGGCAAGTCCGACGAATGCGCCTTTCTATGTCGTTGTCGAGATCAGGGATTAGCACACCATGCTCGTTTCCATAATATTCTTCCAATACTTCTCCTTGTAAGTTAATCAAACTATTTTCTGTAGCATAGAATATCCCGTCGGCCCCGACGAATATTTCACCATTAGCCGGGCGGATTGTAATTTTTGGAACATTCCTTAACTCTGGCCACAATTGATGCACGCAAATAATGCTTTCCGTGATATTGCCATTATTAATATCCTGTGATGGGCCATGAATTATTTCTCCATACTGTCCGATGGATTTCTCCAACCATTCTTGAAATTCCAACATAGGCAATGTTGCACTAATATTAAATTCATCTGTATTATCATCGTAAAATGGACCAACGCTTTGATTGGCTACGTGACTGACAATGTATACTTGATAAGTTATTTCAACCATGGCACACCTCGACGTATTGCAATAAGTTTAGAACGGAATTAACTTGGTGGATCGGCAGTCCAAGATCATCATAAGCTTCTTGATGATCGGCGTTCGAGGTAACAATTCCATCAATATCAATCATCGAGCCCGCTGCTTGAGCATCTTCCAAAGAAGCAATCGTGTGCGCTGATGGCGGGCGAACTTCACCTTCCAGACTGATGTCGCCAATAAATAATAAATTCTCTGTGATGGTTGCCTGACGCAATGCTGCAAGCAACGCCATCGCTACAGCAAGGTTACAATCGCGGCGATGTTTAACACCATCCGGCGCACGCACAGTCACGCCCATCGCCCATAAAAAACGCGCTTCTGGAAAAGTTCGTTCAACCAAATCGACAGTGGTTTCTATTTCTTTTCCACATAATCCCGGACTTTTAATAAACCCTCTATCGTTTCGGACGGGTGTGATCGCCACTTCGATTTCAATAATACCACCGAGCGCGACTGTTTTTATACGCGCTGTGGCGGCAGCGCCCAATGGAGAAGGTTCAAGACGAGTTGTTTCACTATTAATATTAAGACCGACTGGTTCTATTTGTGCTGGGCCAAATCTATTTTTAGGAATAATCAACGCACGGCATGAAGCCCCATATCGTAACAAAATCGTAGCATCACAAGCATGTTCCAATGTACGCGGTCCAGCTATGGCTCGGCCCTTTGTCATGTGTGCCAATGCAATTGTTGTGATGCCCGCACCACCCGCTTGGCGCAAGTAATCCAATATCGCTCCCCAAGCACGTTTGTCCTGCGGGCTGATTCCACCGCAGCCTTGAAGTGAATCGACAACGACAAGTCGTGTTCCAAAAAGCGCAGAGCCTGGACGTAACAATTGATGACAAAGCAATTGAGGCAACAGCGATAGGTCGTACAAATCATCTTTGATGGTTAGATTTCGTATTGCACGTTTCATGTTGCAAAGTTGATCCAGGCGATTGCGAACCGACTCACTCGTTTGCTCGGTTGCAAGGTAGAGCGTTTTTTCTCCGGCGGACGCTGCGGCGGCAGCAATTTGCAGGGAAAGGGTCGATTTGCCAACTCCGGGGTCGCCCGACAAAAGTATATTTGCGCCGCGCGGGAAATTTCCCAATCGATCAACCAACCATTCCATCCCTTTCGAAAGCCGAATGCAAGTTTCCGTTTCGACCCTGGCATCAGAACATTCTATCGACCGTTTTGGTCGTCCTGAATTTTTCCTTGTTAATAGCGTTCCATTATTTGTGTTCATCGTCCCACCTCGATTTCGGCAAACTCCCGAGCAATGTTCCATGGGCGTAAGTTACACGAAAACCATCGTTCAGCCGCGCGCGGATCTTGGTTACGTTTAATAACTTCGATCTCGCCATCCACGCACACCGCGTAGGTGGCGCTGGGAATTCGCACATTGTTCGGATCACTAAATGGCGGAACGCTGGCACCAAGCCGGATATAAGGCGCGCGTTTCGATGTCACTGTCGCCATATATTCGCGCAACCGCACCAATTGGTGACGCGTCGTGACGTTTTCAATTCCCTCGATGTGCCGAAACTGAGGCGGGATATACCCAAGGGGCTTGGGACCGGTTTTCTTTTTAACTGAACGCATTTTCTATTTCTCCAAGTTAGATTTGCCGACCATCTCGGCGGGCATGGATTGATATAGTGATTATTCTTGCGGTCGAGTCAAGCGCAAAGTTCGCCAAAATAATCACTCTTGCCGCCAACGCCCTCCAGAAGGAACATTTGATAATTGCGATTTGGAGAAATTTCACCAATGTCAAAACATGTACGATTCGGGCGAATTGCGATCGATCCAGAAAAATTACGGACTGTGATTATTGAGCAGCGTACACGGTTGGGCTTATCTCACCGCGCGCTGGCGCAAAAGGCAGGCGTGGCTCCAACAACCGTCTACAATCTTGAACAAGGGAAATATAAACTCCAACTCGATAAGTTCTTAGCTGTCCTTGGCGCCCTTGATCTTGTGCCTGAAAATGTGATAGAAATCGATAATAAATTGGAAATATTGCCCGAATCAGAATTAGAACGCCAAGTAAAGGAAATTGCATTAATCGAAAGCCCAGAGCAAATGCTCGCTCGTCTTTCCGAACTGGTGCGATCTATTCGGGACAATAAAATCTAGCAATCTATTGTTGAAGGACATCGTTTCGAGAATGAAGAGACGATAAATAATTATTCAAAGCATGATACAATAAATAGGGGCCTAATTTGTGTAATTCTATCGCCTCCAGGACCACCGCATTTTGGACAAGCCAAAAACGGTCAGTATAAACTACGCGCAATAACAAACCTTACGCGCATGGTAAGCCCGAATATTGAAACACTACTAATCTGAAGTCTTCGGATCGGGCGTGGGTAATCCCTTCAGCAGTTCGTCTTCCGCAATACCCAGTTTACGAATAATTCGAATATAGCTCATCACGGTCATGTTCCTTTGGCCGCGCTCGATGAGGCTCATGTACGTGCGATGAACACCGACTTCGTTGGCAAAGGCTTCCTGGCTGTATCCCGCCGCTTTGCGCAGACGTTGGATTCGTTTTCCGAGCAGGACTGAAACGGGGTTTACGGTTCTTTTCATGGCGAGAGGGTCCAGCCATAGAGACCAGTTGTCTACAGACCTAGGTCACGTTATGCTTGCTTTTCCAGAATCGAATGCAGATATTCCCACACAGATCATTCATCACAATTTGTCGGGAGGTGTTTCCTATGGAGCAGCGCAACGAATCGACCAACGCCAACAGGAAGCTTTCAACAACAGCGATTTTACTATGTCTTCTGGTTCCCCCGGTGGGACTATTAATCATAGCAAGGAACTGGAAAACCATCGATTCAAACGTACGAACGGTCGGAATCATACTGGGAACATTTGGTATGATCGTCTGTCCATGTTTCGGATGGTTTTTTTTCCAATTTGCACTCGGTTCACTGGACGACAGCAGTTGGGACCGCGAAGAAAAGCGTAAAGAAGCCGCTGAACTGGTCGTCCATAATCGATTTCTACCGCAATTCGAGGAACTGATGAATGAGGGAAAAGCAGCCTTTGCCACTGCGAAATATGATGCAGCTGCTAACCATTTTTTCGAGGCCGAACAAGTCGCATTGAAATTGGAATCGGACTCGGATGATGCGGCATTAGGGGCCTACATCCAATACGACTGGGCAGAGCGACGGGCCGTGGCAATCGCCGGAAGGGCTGCCACCGCACTTGCTCAAGGAGATAGATCCGGTGCATCCGCTCTTGCGGCTAAAGCACTGGAACTTGACGAAAATGTTTCGCTGCCCGTTCAATCGACAATGGCTGAATCGCTCTTGCAATCGCAGGCGGGTGTTCAAGCCCAAGTAAAAGAGCAAGAACGGCAGAAGCAGATTCCAGACGAATTCCATCGTGCAGTAGACCGGTATATGGATAAACTGGATGGCTACACGGTGACCGTCGAAGCCACCCGATTAACATTTTCGGATCCCGAATTGGTCAAAGCAACCCCCACCAAAGATATCAATGGCAAGTGGTTCGGAACCATGGCATGGTCGGTTTATATTGAATCTTCTGGTAGCGAATGGACGTCACAGCGATATTATTTTATCGCCACTTTGGACTATGACTATCGATGGGAAATGGGCTTGAAGCGCATTCAATTTGGAGAATCACTTTACGAACTGGATGACGAGATGGAAAACCTCATCCCCAAAATGTAGAAACCAAGCCCGCAAGTTTGTTTTTCAAGAGATCGAAATCAAACGAATACCAGGTGTAAATTATGTAACCTGGCTCTTGAATCGCTTCAGAAGCTGGAGTACTGATCATGAGCGCTTGCAATGGTAGAGATGGAGTACAATTTCTCTTGAGAAGCTCGTGTTATGATCATTCCAGACCGTAAACTTCCCGCCCATATCGGTAGTAAGATCGTCGAATATCGCAAACAGGCAAATATCACCCAGGAGGAACTTGCCGAATTTCTGGGATGCAGCCAGGGCCAAGTCTCAAAGTACGAACGTGGTGAACGCGATGTTTCCGCTTTTGAATTGGCCCGGCTTGCCCGTCGACTTCAGGTGCCGATCGAAGAATTTTACCCTGACGATCTGCGCCAGGAACTTGATAGCACGGAAGTTCAATTACTCAACGCATGGCGCGATCACAACATCGTCCGCCTCTTGGAACTAGTCGTGAAGCACTTGAAATAACACTCCGAAAATCGCGATTCTTGCCTGAAAATTGTCTACGCTTCTCACTTTTTGCATTATTCCATTAGGAATAATGCTGATATCCCCCTGAACTTACGCGTATCGACACAATATTTCTTGAAATCCAAAAACTCCTACTATATCTTTATATTTCCAAGTGATCGGCGTATAAATCCGATCATTGATGACACAATCGATTATTCCAAACGTGTGCCCTAGTATGATCTGAGACCTTTAATACACCACTGGGTCTGAGATCAACAAGGGTGCAGAAGGTTGAAGTCTAGGGAGTCAAACAGCAATGACGCCGGGGAATTTCCCGACGCTTTCTTGCCCTTACATCACGATGCGGTACGCCGGGCAACCGGGGTGACGGCGAAGACACTCAAACGTGCGCTTCTCGAAAATCCCCATCAGTTTTCGCCGGACACGTATCAGGTGATCGAAGCCAACTCGACACGACTTCTTCGTTTCAACCCCGCTCGGCATCTGCGCGCATTGGAGAAGAAAGCATCATGGCACGAAGAACAACGGGATGGAAAATATACAGAAGAGGAAAAACACTTTGGGTCTGGTGGGCCGATGGAGCGGGAGGAAAAGTCCGCCAACGACTTACCGATGCCAAAGGAAACACGCTCGAATCGAACGTCAGCTCGCGCGAAGCGAACCAGGCAGCTGCCGCAGCCTACGATCAGTGGTGCCGATTGGCTGAAGGAGCAATTCGACAAAATGAGGAAACCGAAAAGTTAACATTGGGCATACTTCAACGCGATTTTGCCAAGGCACATATTCAAGACTGGGATGAGCGCACGTTCTACGACGTGATGCTTTATATGAAAACGCTGGAAACATTTTTTGGTGCAAACTGTAACCCGCAAAATATCACAGCCAGAAACGCAGAAAAGTATAAACAATGGTTGCTTCGCGAAGGCGGTCGAAATGGCAAACCATTGGCTTCAGTCACAGCGGACAATCGTTTCCAGCATGCTGTGCGTGTGTTTCATTGGGCGATTAATATGGAATACCTCGATCGCAACCCTTTCAAAAAAGTTAAGCCAATCAAAGCAAAACCAATTCGGGAAAAAGAACCGTTCACCATCGAAGAAACCATGCAGATTTTGAACACCTGTAAAAATCAGCATCGGTGGTTTTATGCTGCCGTGTTGTTTGTTGCTGTCAGTGGAAGCCGTCGTGGTCCGATTCCCTTTGTCAAAATCAAAGACTTCAACGCTGCACGCGGTATTCTTCACGTTCGCGACGAAATCTCGAAACAGGACAAAGGCCAGACTTATTACTTGCCAGATTTCGTGGCGGACGAACTACGTCGTGTATCGGCAGGCCGTGATGCCGAAGACTGGTTGTTCACATGCTGGGATGGAAGGCAAATGAACGAAAAGATGTTCGACAAACCCAACAACTTGGAAAAACCACCACCATGCCGTGCTTGGTATCGACTGCTCAAGGACGCTCGCGTCAAACCACGCGGCATCCACAATCTGCGCCGCGCTGCCGTCACCAACCTGGTTGCCGCAAACGTCAGCATGGATCGTGTCACTGCTGTTACGGGACAAACCGTCGAAGTCGCTCGCGACCATTACCTGCAAGTCGACGGTGCCGATCAGAGGCGTACCATGGAAGAACTTCTAGGTTTGTACGTGGAGGACGAATCGGATGACGAAAGCGACGAAGATGACCCCGTTCATCTCGATCTGACGACCTTCGAAGCCGACGCGTTAGCAACTGTGTTGAAGCAACAACTTCGTCACGAGGCTGCTCCCAAATCACCACTTTTAAATAATTCTGGCACAAATTCTGGCACAAACCGCAACGGCGCGATTGGCAAATCCAATAATACCAATGTTTTAGAAATTGTGGCGGTGGGGGTGGGATTCGAACCCACGAGGCCGGGATAAACCAGCCTACTCGCTTTCGAGGCGAGCTCCTTCAACCACTCGGACACCCCACCGGTTGAAACGTCTTTGTCTGGTGGCTCTTGTGGCCGCCAGGGAGCGTTGTGGATGCCCCAAGGTGCCCCCAGTGGTCAACCACCGATTTGAGGAGGATGCGTTTTTTTCCAGGCGGTTGGTTAGAAATCTTCGTCCAGGCTGTCAAAGTCTTCGTCAAAGGAATCCGGAATGGATTTTTCACTGGGTTCTGGGGCGGGACGTTCTTTGTTTTCGGGTTTCCGAGGTTTGCTGGGCATGCTTGGAAACTGAGCCGCGGGGGTGATGTTCATTTTGCGCAGAATTCCCGAGTTCAGCTTGATGGGCATTGTGGGGGCTTCTTCTGCGTTTTCGCCTAAATCGAGTTCTTCTCCAAAAAGATCGGCGACGTTTTGGAATTTGCGCGGCGCCGGATCGATGTCGGGGTCCAGTTCGGGGTCCAATTCGTCGGGCAACGAATCGGTAGGGGACGGACTGAAGGGAATGGGAATTTTGGATTCCACGGCGGATCCCATGTCCAGGTCGAGTTCGTCGAGTTCGTCTTCGGCGGGAACGGATTCTTCGGGGGCGGCTTCGCTTCCACCGTCCATGTCGAGATCGACGTCTTCGAGTTCGGAATCCTGGGTGGGGGATTCCGTCTCAGTGGGACGATTTACCAACTTTGGACTGCCTCGGAACACAGGGCCTATTTTGGAAGGCGTTTGTGGCTGCGGTGTGGAAACCAGAGGCTCCATCGGGTTGGCGGGGTTTGAACCCGCTGGGCGGATAATGCGGTCGTGGCGGTCCTGCTCATCGTAATCCACGTCCAAATCCAGGTCGTTTTCCAAATCGAAATCGTCGTCTGCCCTCCAGGCGCCGCTTTGCGGGGCTGGTGCTGGAGCAGCAGGGCGCTTTTGCTTAATGACCGTTGTGGGGGTTTCCGGGCGGGTGGCTCTGGCGGAGCCCGGCATGGTGGAATCGTTATGCGCCATCAATTGCTTATTGGCGTCGTGCGCGGATGGATGCAGGCGTTCCGGATTGCCACCGATGCGAACGAAGGCTTCTTCCAGCGATGCGCGCATTTCCAACGCCGATTGATAGCGGTCGGCGGGATTTTTTTCCAGGCATTTCATGATGATGGCGTCGAGCAATTCCGGGATCGTTCCGCAAATTTCCCGCGGATTCGTCGGCAGAACGTTTACCTGCTGGTAGGAAATATCGCCCGAAATAAACGGCGGCGAACCCGTCAGCATTTCATACATAATGATGCCGACGGAGTAAATGTCCGACCGCGCGTCGATACGTCCGCCGTGCACTTGCTCGGGAGACATGTAGCGCGGTGTGCCGATCAATGCCCCTGTCGGGGTAAACGTGGCTTCCTCGATGTGAACGATGCCAAAGTCCGTCAATTTGATGACGTTGCTCGGAGCCAGCATGATGTTATCGGGCTTGATGTCGCGGTGAATAATGCCTTTGCGGTGTGTGGCGTCGAGCGCATCGCACACCTGCATCATCCAGTCCATGACTTCGAGCACATAGTTCAATTCAACATCGACGGTCTGGACAAATTTGTCCTCAAGGATGTCGCGCAACGAAGGCCCGTCCACAAATTCCATGGCGATGTAGGATTGGCCGTAGAAATTTGAAATGTTGTAGTCGAGAATATTGACGATGTTTTTGTGGTGCAATGTTGCGGCGATTCGCGCTTCGCGAAAGAAACGATCAATGGCTTTGTCGCTGCCGCTCAATCCCTCGCGCAGGATTTTCATCGCCACTTCTACGTTCGTTTTCAGGTCGATGACCTTGTGCACAACGCCCATGCCGCCCGAGCCGATTTTTTGCAGGTATCGGTAGCGACCGATCGAGTGATCTCCGATCAGTTCGCGCATTTTGGGATCGACGGCGAACTCGGCAGCCACAGACGAAACACGTTGCTGGTAGAATTCAATTTTCGCTTTGGTATCCCGGAAACCAGGGTCGTAATCCCGGATCAACGTCGCCGATTCGAGCGCAAGTTTCCATTGCTCGGTGTTTTGGAACGAAATCATCAGGTCATACAGGTGCTCGAGATCCTCGGTTTCAAGCACCGGCAGGTTCTGGAACTTCTGAAAAGCCGCCTTGTAATCGCGCGCGCGGAAAAGCGCTACGGCCATGCGGCGGTTGGCTTTCATTCCGAATTCAGGATACGTAGCGACCTTGCGATATTCCTTCAAGGCGCGTTCGATATTGCCTTTTTCCAACGCCACGTCGCCCAGCTTGAGCCGGACCTCGCACGCGTCTGGATTGGAGAGCAAAATCTGCTCGCATGCCTGGATTAACCGCGCCCGGATGTCATCGAGCGTCGGGTCCAGGAACAGCGCGCGTTCCGAATAAAATAATGTGCGTCGCCAATCGCGTCGTTCGGCGAAGAAATTCGCCAGAAAGGCCAGGTTTTTTTCGCTGATGTCCGGCAATCGTTCGAGGAGCGAATCCAAGGGTTCGAGAATCGACCGGTAGTCCTCGTATCCGAGTTCCAAGACATGCAGATAGGCGTCGAATGCCTGGCGCCAACGGCGATTTTTCCAGTGCAATTCCGCCAACTGCAACTCCGTGTTGATCTCGATTTCCCAATCTTCGCCCTTCTTCTTGATCAATTCGGCGCCGGTATCATCGTCCTTGCCGCGCGAAAGCAACGCCTTGCTGCCACGTGAAATCCAATCGTGTTCGTTGATAAATTGCAGCAAATAGACGGCTGTATCGAGTTCGCCACGCTGTTCAAGCAATACTGCGATCTCGTTCAGGAGTGCTTTGGCTTCCGAATCGATTTCGATTTTCGACAGGTAATCGAACGCCTGGCGGAAGTCCTCCATGTCGATCAGCAAACGGCCCAGCTTCTTAACCAACGAAGGGCTTTTCGCCAGCGCCTCGGGTTGGAGCTGTCGCGCCCAACTCAGTGCTTCCTGGTTGTTGCCCATGACCAGCGAGACCTCGCAAATCTGGCGGATCAGGTCGTTGAGTGCCGTCGGATCGTGCTGGTAGTTTTCGATGCGGCGGGTCAGGAACGAATAATACGCATCGAGGGTTTGTTGGTCCACTTCGCCTTCGTCCACCAACTCGCGGTACAGCTTGTTGGCCTCGTCCATTCGGCCCAGGCGTTGGTAAATTTCGGCGAAAAATGCCACTACATTCGGCGGTAACGCATAAATTTCCTGGATCGCCTCGAAATGCGAGCAAATGCCGTCCAGGTGATCGAGCCCCAGGGCGAGTGCGGATCGATAGCGCTGGATCGCTTCGCGGTACTCGCCGCGGATCAGTTGGATGTCGGCGATCGCCGCATAGATGTCGGGTGAATCGGGGTATTCCTGGGCCAGAGCGCCCAATTGTTCGATGGTTTCCGATAGTCCTTCGGGATCGATGTCCTCGATACTGGGTACATCGCTGACCAGAACGCGGCCCTGGCTGGTCATAAACCCAATAGCCACAGCGCGTTGCAGTTTTGCGTCCGTGGGAAAAGCGTTGCTGGCTTCTTCATAGACCTGGAGCGCGCGCGGGTGGAAATGACCGGCCTTAAAGTAAGCAATAGCAAGCTGGTGCAACAGCTTGCGGTTGCCGGGGTGGGACTCGCACGAGGCCTCGAGGGACTCGATCGTCCGCCGGAACATTTCTTTTTTGGGCAATGTCGCCATTGCGAGGGACCTGATTACTCCCAATCGGGGATTTCCTCACAAACGCTCTCGCAAATCCCGGCCCGGATCAAGGAAGAACGAAACGAACCACCTGACCGAACATCCAGCATGCGCTTGAATGCGCAAAAAAGGCGTTCAAGGCGGAGATTTGCGGTGAGGGGGCCTCGACTCAGTGGTTTCGACCTTTTTCTAAGGCCAGAAGGTAAAAGCAGACAATAGCAAGATGACCATCGCCAAGAAGAAACCTGCAAAATCCAGGAAATATTTGCACACAAAACACCGCAAATCTTAGCCACTGGTTCCCGAACGAACTTTGCTTGATTCGTCTGAACAACCATGGCAGGAATCGGTATCCCGATTTTCAAGGCCTCTCCAGATGAGCGCACCCTTCCTGACGCGACAGACAATGCCCAAGTTCCGCGAGCGTCTGGAGCACATCGCGCCGCTGTCGCATCGCCAATGGGGAGAATTGGAGCCACCCGCCATGCTGGCACATTTACGGCGGACCATCGAAATCTCGCTCGGAGAGATCGAAGATATCAAAGACGAAAGCACGGTTTTCTCCCGCACGGTTATCTGGTGGTTTGCGTTTCACTTGATGACCGATTGGCCGAAAGGTAAGCTGAAGGCGCCGGATTATTTTTTTATCGATACCGAAGACACCATCGAGCAGGAACGCGCCCGGCTTCTTGAAACAATGGATCGTTTCATCGAAGCCAGCGAATCCACTCCCGACCGCAAGACACTCAGCCCGCTGCTGGGGATGAAAACCTTGCGTGCCTGGCGCCGCATCCATGGCATTCACATGGATCATCATCTGCGGCAGTTTGGGGAGTAGAGGGGGCATTTGGGGGATGAAGTCCTGGAACCGCAGGCGGCGAGTTGATCGTCGCAATATGCTCAAAGATCAAAAAATTTTCAATCGTTTTGCCAATAGTTCACCTTCTCGCGAACCAATCAAACTGTATAAACGTTTCCCGGAGTTCCTTTCTGGATTCAACATTCTTGAACGCGCTTGGGCAGGGTGGAATACGAGCCTCGCTCGTCCATTATTTCTGACGATCATGAATGTCGAGCGAAGTGTCGCTCTCATGCTTTGCTCGGTACCCATTGCCTGTTTATTGTATTATCACACTGATTTTATTTCGCGTTTAAGTGTTCCGATTGAACTCATATTCTTCTGGAATATTATCCATAATAGAGAGTTGTTTGTCGCCTTCATATTAGGAACTATCTTGGCGATTTCCGTTCGTCGAACATTCCAATCGAAATTTTATCTCGAAGATCTCAATCTTCTACCCCTCAAACGTCGCATGTTGTTTGATGGGGGGCTGGTATTTTTTAGTTTTATTTTGATCTGGGCATATATATTAATGTGGTTGAGTACCAGCTTACTGGATTGGTCAATTTCTGGATTCGATTTACTTGCAATTAAAAAAAGTTTTATGTTGTCCGACAAACTTTACGATGTTACACATGCTAATAATTGGATAAAGATTTTCGTGGTGGAAATTACATGGAGGTTTTCTTCTTTTTTGTCATTAATAAGTTGGTTACTCTTGGTCATAATCTCTTTGGTGAGTCGGAGAATTCCCATACCTAGTATTATTGGATTTGGTATGATTATTTTCGTTCTCCGAATCGTTGATCGAATAATATTAGCAATCATGCTGGTGCTATGTAGCGGGATGGGATTCTTTGGTTTTTGCATGATAATACCTGTCCGAATATTATTTTTTACGACTATTTGCAGTATGATTATCTATCGCGCCGAGTTCTGGTTTGTCCTCCAAAAAATGGAAGTTGAGTATCAGGAACAAAATGAAGTGGAAATAATAGAATCGGCAGAATTAGATGCCATTTTGACCAGTAAATATGAGCATCGAAAGGAAAGGATGAAAACTTTGGAGGCGGGACTTCGTCGGCAACGTCAGCATTATAATGCAAAACAAAAGAAACAAAAATGAATATTAATGATTAGCTTTGATGGATCGAAGTTTTAAACTGTAAAATTCCTTGACCTCATCTCTCTTGTAAATCCGATATCGTACATTCCCACTCCAATTCCTGTTGGTATCCTCCAAATACCGTTTGATGGGTTTCCTGAACGTCGTTTATCTGAGCGACGAAAAGTTATGTGTTTTTTCCTCCTTGTTTTTTGACCGACTAAATTTTGTAGTGTTGAGAATTTCGATGAACGAGGAGTTTTTCTTTTGATTTCAATTTGATAGTCTTCTATAAGTAGTATTACTCGATCTATCAAATCACCCGCATTTTCCGCCACTCCCACATCGCATGCGCCCCCAGCAGCACGAACACGAGCGGTACGACGATCATGGCCGCGAGTGCATACGTGTCGAGCGCCGCGCTTTGCGTTGCCTCAAGCGCCAGGTAACCGACGTACATTGCGTAAAGCCCCACGAAAATCAGGCCTTCGAGGCGATTGATCAAATAACCGGTGAAAAAAATCGGCAGGCAAATTACCGCCACCGCGATGATGAGTGGAATTTCCAACATCAACGTTTCGTGCGATACGGGAATGGGGGACGGAGATACCAAGCCCGTTGCGCCGAGCACGACAACAATATTGAAAATGTTGCTGCCTACCACGTTGCCCACGGCGATGTCGCGTTCGCCCTTGAGCGCCGCCACGATGGAGGTAAACACCTCGGGCAGCGACGTGCCTCCGGCCACAAGCGTCAAACCGATGACCATCTCGCTGACCCCGAACGCGCGCGCCATCGTGACCGCGCTTTCCACCAACCACTTGGAACCGAGCACCAGCATCCCAACGCCCATCACCACGAGAAAGACGTTCCACGCGCGGTTGCTACGCAACGGGCCTTCGAGACCAAGGTCCTCGACTTCGTGTTCGATGGCTGCCTGCTCTTCGCGCGTTTCGCGGCGACTGTTGCGAACCACCCACGTGGTATAACAAAGGCCCGAACCGAAAAGAAGCACGCCGTCGAGCCGCCCGAAACTGCCATCGAGCGCCATCACCAACGTCGCCACCGAAACAGCGATCATCACCGGCACGTCTTTGCGCACCAGTTGGGCGTGCACCACAAGCGGCACGATGATCGCCGACACGCCGAGGATAAAGAGCACGTTGAACAAATTGCTGCCAACAATGTTGCCGATGGCAATATCGGGCTGGCCTTTGAACGCCGACGATACGGCGACGGCCAACTCCGGGGCGCTTGTTCCATACGCCACCACCGTCAACCCGATCACCAACGGCGACACGCCAAACGTTACGGCCAGACGCGCCGCGCCGCGCACCATCCATTCGGCGCCCGAAACCAGCAATGCGATTCCAAGGATGAAAAATATTATCGTTTGAACGTCGATCACCAAAGAAACTCCGCGCGGTCGCCCGCAAGATGGCCCCCACCCAACGGTGCAACCGGCTTCCACGACAAGGGAAATCGGACAAAGCCACTCTCCCGCAAGCGGTTGGCATTGACGATTTCACCGCGTGGAACGATCATTTGGAATTGAGAGATGAGGTTTGCACCGGGGAGGAAAATCGCCATGTCCATCGCCGCACGCCCGCACCGAAATTGCCATCTCAAAAATCGTCCCCCCTGGGAACGCCACTCTCCCGAGTGGCGGAAACGAAACCTCGCGCGCGCCTGTCGAACGGTTGCCGCCACGGGCCTGCTGGCCGCCGGATTGCTGATGAGCAATGCGCCCGCACAGCTCCCCCATCCATTCGATGTCTCAAAAATCGACGGATTGAACGGTTATCGGCTCATAAACCGCCAGGCCAGTTCAATTTCAGGAGTCGGTGATATCGATGCGGACGGATACGATGACATTCTACTATCGGATCATCTTTTTGGTGGGCAGTGCTGGTGGTACTACTGCGATTATCGCGGAATTGTTTACTGGGTGCGTGGTCGCCCCGATCATCATACACCTCAAATCGATCTCTCAGAGTTGGCCTTGCCAGATGGGGTTATTACAACTGGTCCAACTTCGAGATCACGGACAGGGCATACGGTAACAGGTATCGGTGACTTTAACGGGGACATGATTAATGATTTATTATTTACTTCGCTAATCGAAGGCGCAGGAAATGAGTATAATGGAGTAGTTGTATTTGGTCGCCCAGATGGTTTTCCAGATGGAATCAATATCGATTTAGCAGATGGTACGAATGGTTTTCTTATTTCTGGAACTGATATAATATCTGCGTCGGCAGCGGGTGACGTAAACGGTGATGGCTTTGATGATATTATTGTGGGAAACAGTGTGGCCTACAATAAATATGGAGCCGCATGGGTAATTTTTGGTAGAGACCAATCAGAAATAGAAACTTCCATCGACGTTCGTAATCTCGATGGATCAGATGGATATATTATAAGAGGTGTCGAAAAAAATAACGGATTTGCCTATAATACTTATGCAGCGATCTCTGAAGCGGGCGATTTTGATGGAGACGGTATTGATGACATCCATATCAGTGAATGGATTGCAGATCCCGGTAATGTAACCAATGCGGGCTCCAGTTACATACTATTTGGAAGCATTGATCGAATCCATTCAAATGTACAAATAAACATGCTCGATGGTACTATCGGGTTTAGAATAAACGGAACAAATTCAGGAGATGGATTTGGATCCATAATAGCACCATTGGGCGACATGAATGGCGACGGTTTTAGTGATATTCTTGCTGGCGCTTCGGGATATGACCTAGATGGGAATTCATCTTTTGGAGCAAATATCGTATTATTTGGTAATCGTGATTTGGATCGCCCAACAATTACAGTCTCCGATATTGGGGTTTCTGTTCATGGGTTTAGGATAAATGGGATTTCTACTCCCCGATTAGGAAGGCATCTTTCGGGGATATCAGATTTTAATGGGGATGGGAAGTCAGATTTAGCAACTAGCGTAATTCTTGATACTGGTATAGCTTTTCTGATTTATGGAAATAGTGCTATTCAACATCCATTTGAATTAGACCTTGTTGATGGTGAGAATGGTATAAATATTTACAGCACAAAACCAACAAATCTAGTGGGAGAGAATATTCATTTAATTGGCGACCATAACGGTGATGGTTTAAGTGATATGATATTTGGTATTCCAAATTATTCAGAGCACACTCGATACTACTGTACGATTTTCGGCTCCGGCACATCCCAGCAAGCCACGTACAAGTCATTTGCCCGTTCAGACGATGCGCCGATTTCTGGAATAGGTTACGCAAACAAAGGCGCCCAATCCGCGCCTTCTTCGCGGTTGTGGGTGGATTTTGAACTTGGTAGCGGACCTGGAAAAGACGGCGCCAGTCTGCAAACTGTCACGATCACTCGGCGAGGCAGCGATCTTTCCAACATTAACAACCCGGCGAATGTGTATTGGTATCTTGAAACGGATCGAGAAGATTATATAATCGAAGGCCGTGGTGGTGTAACTGCCGGGCAAGTCGATATAATGGTCAAATATATTGATGGCGATATTTGGCATCTGGACGAAAACTCGCTTGCGCTTTATCAAGCTCCGTCCCCGTCCGGTCCTTGGACATTGATGGAAAATCAAGTTCTCAACACCGGGCAAAATCGAATCAAAGCCCGCGTTAATGGCCTACTACCGCAATATTTTGCCATTTCAGGAACGCCAACACAAACCGCCTCCGTCCCCACGCCATCGTTATTAACATTAACGCCATTCACCGACTTTTGGCTTTCGCCACTCGGCCCCGGAGCACGGTTTTTTCAACCCGCTAATATTGGTTTCACCGGTTTCCAGCAAAGTATATTAGGATGGAAATCTTTCAGTGGTGATTTCAACGGCGATGGACTTAATGATGTTTCGACAATCACGCCGTGGGGCGAATGGTGGACAGCGTTTGCAACGCCAACGCTCGGCTTTGAACCGCCCGAGCGCCAAGGCATAAACTGGATCAGCGATCCCGAAAATGGCTGGCTTGTATCATCCGGCGATTTCAATGGCGATGAGACTCAAACATTAATACAACTGACTCCCGATGGAAGTATATTTCAATCTGTGCTTCCCACCATTGGAACTCCTCCCGTACCATCTTTTTTCGCTTCAACGAATCTACACCACGATCCGCAAAATGGCCTTCATGTATTTGTTGCCGATCTGAACGGCGACGAAATAGACGACCTTATTAATATTAATAACGTAACGGGAGCACACAACGTTGAGTTATCCAATGGCACCGGTTTTAACGTGATTCAATATTGGGGCGCGTTCGATTTCAAACACGATCCTGACACCAAGTGGGGTGTGCATTTTGGCGATTTCAACGGCGATGGCCGTGATGATATTTGCCAGATTACACAATTCGGGGACGCTTGGGTTGCGCTTTCGACTGGCACAAAGTTCAACGCACCGACGCGATGGGGTTGGCTCGGGTTTCAAGACGATCCAAATCGCGGAGACGGCTGGTATGTATTTGTGGCCGACATCGACCGCGACGGCAGGGACGATCTAGTTCAACTCACCGACACTGGCGAAGTTTGGGCCGCTCGCTCGAACGGCGCGGATGGCTTTCTTACTCCCACCCGCAACGCGCAACTGGGGTTTCATCATAAGCCCGACGGCCCGTGGCAGGTGTTTGTGGTCAAGTAAATGAATCCCGCCGCGCTTATGTCACTTGGGGCGTGGGTTCTCGGAACAGCTTGCGCTGAAACCAAAGCGACACGCTCACGAGGCCGATGAGCACCGGGACTTCGACCAGGGGGCCGATGACGGCGGCAAAGGCGGCTCCGGAACCGATTCCGAACACGGCAATGGCAACGGCGATGGCGAGTTCAAAATTGTTGCTGGCGGCGGTGAAGGAAAGCGTGGCGCTTTTCGAGTAATCGGCTCCCATTTTCCACGCGATCAGGAAGCTGACGAGGAACATGGCGACGAAGTAGATGAGCAGTGGGATGGCAATGCGCAAGACGTCGAAGGGAAGTTCGACGATCATGTTTCCTTTGAAACTGAACATCACGACGATGGTGAAGAGCAAGGCGATGAGCGTGATGGGGCTGATGCGCGGGATGAACTTTGTTTCGTACCAGGTTTTGCCTTTTGATTTGAGCAACACGAATCGTGTGGCCATGCCGCCAAAAAACGGAATGCCCAGATAGATCAAAACGCTTTTGGCGATTTGCCAGATGGTAATATCGACGATGGCGCCTTCGAGGCCGAGTTTGGGTGGCAGCCAGGTGACGAAAAACCATGCGTACACACTGAAGAAAAGCACCTGGAAAACGGAATTGAACGCAACGAGGCCCGCGCAATATTCTGTGTCGCCTTTGGCAAGATCGTTCCACACGATTACCATCGCAATGCACCGAGCCAGGCCGATCATGATCAGGCCGACCATGTATTCCGGATAGTCGCGCAGGAAAATGATCGCTAACGCAAACATCAAAACGGGACCGATGACCCAGTTTTGTACGAGCGATAGGCCGAGCACCTTAACATCGCGGAAGGCTTCGCCCAGTTCTTCGTATTTTACCTTCGCCAGTGGGGGATACATCATGATGTTATAATGTCTTGACAAACGATTCGAAATGCTGCCAAACTCTTATTGAAAGAGATTGGCAATGAAGAAGAAGTCATCACCCGAAAATAAACCTCGCATTTGGCCGTATGGGCGCTTTTCCAGCAAACCGCAGGAAGAAGGGGATTCTCGTACACGCCAAGATAGCGCCATCAAAGGATGGCTAGCCCGTAATGGTGTTTCAGAAGATCGTGTTCAGGCGACGCTTTTTGACTCCGGTGTTTCAGGTTTCACAGGTGCCCATCTTCGAGATGGGGGTGGACTCGCCCAATTCATCCAAAAGATTGAAGACAATACAGTCCTGCCCAGTGACATCCTGCTGATCGAAAATATTGATAGGTTGTCACGTCTGAAACCCACGGATGCCCAGACATTGATCCTCCGCATCGTGCAGGCAGGAATTACAATCGCCGTAACTGAGGGCGACTACGAAATAACTGAACGCAACCTGAACTCGGGAGATGGCACATATTGGCGTTTGATGGGGGAGGTCGAACGTGCTCATCGGGAAAGCAAGCGGAAGCAGAGGCTACGCACTTCAGCTTGGCGAACACAGCGCGACCTTGCCGCAAAAGGTATTCGTACTAAGCACCGATGCCCAGCGTATCTGGAATGGGATGAGGATCGTCAGCACTATAAACCTAATCCCCAGCACTCCAAGACCATTAAGAAAATATTCAACCTCGCCTTGAAAAAAGGCGCAATGTCGATACTGTATCACCTGCAGGAAAACCCCAAAGACCATCCACCATTTGGTATTTCTGGTGCTTGGAATGATTCGTACATCAAACAACTTCTTCGTGACCGCGCTGTAATTGGAGAACATACTTTTCGCGCCCAAGCCACAGACGAAGACGGCTATGCCATTCTTGATAGGAGGGGGCGAAAATCATTTGAAAATATGGGCGATCCAATTCCCGATTACTACCCCCGTATTATCAGCGACAAGCTCTGGTATCAGGTGCAAGCCAAGCTGGATGAACGGGCTTTCAACGATCAAGGTGCTCGGTTGGAAAACATTCCAAATTTGTTCTCAGGTCTTATACATTGTGGAGCGTGCGGCGCAAAGATGCTCCTTCGCGATGCCCGTCGCCGAAACCTAAAGAGAAGCGGCGAAGCCCTCAGGCTCTACAAGTACTATCGTTGCAGGGCGAATATCGAATCGAAGGGCAAGAAGTGTGCGAACCGAGGAAGTTGGAACCGTGACGATCTGGAACAACGTGTCCTTTCGATGTTAATGAAAGACTTGGACCCACTTTTGGTCGAAGGCGGCGGTGAAGCCGAGGCCAAAGCCATCGCTCAAGATATCGAGTCAATACAAGGAGAGACGACTACTCTTCGGTCCCGCATCGACGCGTGGACTGACGCATTGCCAGACCTCCATGATCGAGCACGATTGGACATAATGGCAAAAATAAACAAGACCTATAGTCGAATCGAAGAACTTGAGGGTCAACAGGAGCGGCTTGTTGCTCAACGCAACGGATCCCAAACGGCTGCCCGTGAAATCGGTCAGGTTCAGAATTTGTTGGTGGAAATGTTCACCAAGATCAATGATCCAGAGGCACGGGCGAAAATCCGCGTTGCCGTATCCCAAATCGTTTCCAAGATTATCCTGGAAACACATCTGGAAGTCCCCCGAATCGTTGTTCGAGTGAAAGGACTACCTTACCATTCGTTAGTAATGTCGAAGGGGAGCACGAAGTGGATAATCCTAGCCAACGAAAGAGAGGAGACAATATTGAAAGCTGTTTTGGACACCTGATCTCGACCCCAACCTGAGGTCTTCATATATGGAAGAATCCTCCAGATGAATCATAAGTAACGACAGTTGCCTTTAGCGGTTACGCCGACGGTATCCACGTTGCGTTTCTCAAGCCGGTGGAAGTCTCTATGGTGCATTTGGTGGAACTTCATGCCACGGCCTTCCGTACCAGCTATATCCGATCCGGAACGGGCTGATCGTTTCCGTACCTTGGCCGCTTTCTACCCATCATGTCGTCGCCACTATATCTGTTCAGATCCAAGGTAACACATATTGGGAGAGTCTTCTCATACCCGAAAGACGCATAATAAGACCCAACGAATCGACAAAGATCTGCACCTACATCTTGCGGCCTGGCGCTTGATGTCCTTAGTCTGATGATGTAATTGATATCAAATCTTGAGGGTGTCTGTCAGACGATAAACACTCCACGAGCCATCATTTCCGTGTTTGGGAGTCCTCGCCCGCCTCTTCGCTTGCAACGCCGAACGCACCGAGGAGGAGAAACTCCAAGGTAAAACCGCCGAGGGTAGCAAAAAGGCCGCGAAGAAAGCGGCGAAACATAGGGGTTTTGTTGCCTTTTTGCCATCATTTTAGGAGAATCATGGAGATAGAGCAACGTAACCGTTATGTTGCCTTCACCAATTTCAATAGAATCAGTGATT
>CAZOKZ010000024.1:0-58574 GCA_964580585.1 uncultured Candidatus Sumerlaeota bacterium
ATTGGACGCGCTTCTCAACCATCGCGGGTCGCGGGTGTTTGAAACCGTTGCGATCCAGGACAAAGGAACACGAGAAGCCTTTCAACGCATTTGCAGCGAAGTCATTCAGCAACTGCGCCAGAAAATGGAAAAAGACTACGGGTGGACGGGATAAGACATGGAGAAGATCGAATGTTCCCTCCACGGTAAACAAATTAGAGGACGAGTATGCACTCATATCGCCCATGCAGTAGATAAAGGTGAATGCGTTGGTTTTTATTGGGATGACGAAGATCCAAATGAACCCATTGCTTGGTGTGCAGAATGCGATGCAAAGTATCTGGCACTAGATGGCGCATCTTGCCAGCAATGGGTTACTGAGTGTGACTTCAAAGATTTTTGCCTGACGTGCTGGACTGACGCGAAACAAATCTGCGGTGGCTTTGATAGAGAATAAACGCAATGCCGCAAAGACGCTAAGTCGCAAAGAAATTGCATGTTCTTCCACCCTTCAACTCGTTCACCTCTTTACGACCTAGCGACATGGCGACATGGCGTTATCTTTTCCAGCCTTGGTTAAAAAGACCACCCCGGGTCGAAACCCGGGGTGGTTTTGCATTCTCGTTCCGTGAACGGAGAATTAGTCAGCCAGGCTGACTTTGTCCGCCTGAAGGCCTTTCGGGCCCTGGACGGCCTGGAACTTAACACGCTGGCCTTCCTTCAGGGTGCGGAAGCCATTCATGTCGATGGCCGAGTGGTGAACGAAAAGGTCAGCACCTTCGTCGTCGGGAGAGATGAAGCCGTAGCCCTTTGCGTCGTTGAACCACTTGACGGTTCCGTTCTGTGACATGGTGAAACTCCTGTCATTTCTATGATGTGTTGCACGATCAAACAAATTACCGTCTATCTCTAATCAGCAGTACTTTCGCACGGATTAAACGACAAATGACGGCTCCCAATCCCTGCGGATTCCGTCGGTGCGTTCTGATCCAGCCTTGTTGAGGGCGTTATTGCGAGAAGTGTTGCTAACAGAAGAAAAACCTACTTTGTTGTCGATGCTCGGGTGTTCTCTCCCCCACCCCGCCCCCCCACGTCAATGTTATTCGCACACCAATGTCGATTTTTAGACCGACCGCTCAGGATACTATCTCCCCCGCGTTTTAACGTGAAAAACCCATTCGCCGGCATTCCTGAGCGAAATTTGGATGGCAACCGTCGCCCCGTGCACGCACGTTAGGAGGATATTCACCAGGAATCAGCCAGGGAAAACACCTCGGTAACACCGCCAGGAAAACGATTGATGATGACCGATGAACAACGTGCGCAAATCAAGCAATTGATCGAGCAATCGATCCGGGAAATCGAGGAAAGCATTCCCCGACTGCAGGAACGCATGGCTCCCGTTTCGCCCGACAGCGCAATCGGTCGATTGAGTCGAACGGATTCGATGATGAATGCCGGAACCGTCGGGTTGGCGTTGAAGGACGCCCAATCACGCCTTGCCCGGCTGAGAAAACGATTATTGAAAATCGACGACTCGGATTTCGATCGGTGCGGCGTTTGCATGCAGGAAATTTCCATGGAACGCCTGATCGCTGTGCCCGATCGGGGAGTATGCCCACAGTGTTTAACGAAAATGTCTAAACGGTAAAGGCTTCACACCATGACCAATCCAAAAATTGTCTGTGTTATCCCAGCGCGTTACGCCTCGCAACGTCTGCCAGGCAAGCCGCTGATCAAGCTGCTCGGCAAACCGATGATCGAATGGGTGGTGCGCGCCGTGGAAAAAACCGAAGGCATTGGCGAGGTCCTTGTTGCCACCGATGACGACCGCATTCGCGAAGCGGTCGAAGCGTTCGGAGCCGAAGCCGTGATGACACCGCCCGAATGTCCTTCGGGGACGGACCGCATTGCCGCGGCGCTCTCCGGGCGCAAAGCCGATATTGTTGTCAACATTCAAGGCGACGAACCCGGCATGCAACACACGACCATTCAACGGGCATTGCGGGCGTTGCTGGAAAATAAAAATGCCGACGTCGCCACCGCGTGCATCCCAATCACCACACGCGAAGAATTCGACGCGCCGCACGCCGTGAAAGTGGTGCGCGGCGAAGGCAATCGCGCACTCTACTTCAGCCGCGCGCCCATTCCGTCCCTCGCTCGTCGTGAACTCGACGAATCGAGCGGAGAAAAAGTCGTCTATGGTTACAAACACCTTGGTTTGTATGTGTATCGGCGCGAATCCCTCGAAGCGTTCGTAAAATTGCAACCGGGCAAACTGGAACAAATCGAAAAACTCGAGCAACTGCGTTTCCTCGAAGTCGGCGCGACCATCGTTTGCCCCGAAGTCGAATTCGATTCCATTGGCGTCGATGTAGAATCCGACGTGCCACGCGCCGAGGAAATGTTGCGCAAGTTGCACGGCCTGTGACTCCGTCCCCCGACACATTCGATGTGTTGATTATCGGCGCGGGAGCCGCCGGGTTGGCGGCTGCGTACTTCGCGGGCGAAGCCGCTCGATGGACCGGCGCGCGTATCGCCGTCGTCGATGGAGCGCGCAAACCCGGCGCGAAAATTTTGATCAGCGGCGGCGGACGATGCAACGTGACCAACGAACGCGTTACGCCGGACGATTATTTCGGCGGACCGCGCCCCACGATTCGCAATGTGCTGCGCGCGTTCGATGAACAACACACAATCGATTGGATGCGCACACTTGGCGTGGAGCTGAAACTCGAACCCACCGGTAAATACTTTCCCGTCACCGACAATGCGCGCACGGTGCTCGATGCATTATTACACGGTGTGGAACAAAAAGGCGCCACGTTAATGAAAGGCGCGCGAATCGCGGCGATTGAACGCGACGGCGAAGAATTCGTCCTGCAGACACGCGATGGGGACGGAGACCTGCGCGCGCGGCGCATCGTGATGGCAACGGGCGGGCTCGCGCTTCCCAAATCCGGCAGCGACGGTTGGGGATTGAACGTCGCGCGGCGTTTGGGACATTCGGTTGTGCCAACAACACCAGCTCTTTCACCACTTGTTTTGCGCTCGGGGACGGAGACCGGTGGAAGATTCGCAGAGTTCAGCGGTTTGACAATTCCCGCACGCCTGACAATAACACGCGCGAACGGAAAAGTTCTACACACGTTCACCGACTCGACGCTTTTCACTCATTTTGGCCTGAGCGGTCCGGCAGCGTTGAATCTCTCGCGCCACATTTTGCGCGCACGGCTCGACGAACCAGAAGAAACGTTTCGCGTGACACTTGGGCACCCGGATTTTCCAACGCCTGCTCACGCGGAAACATGGATGCAGCAACAAGCGCAAGCGCACGCTAAGCGCACCGTGCAACGTTCGCTCGCCGAATTATTTCCCGATCGCCTCGCAAGCGAATTCGCGACGGGGACGGAGACTTGGGCGACGCTTTCGAAAATGCAACGTAAAGCCATTGCCCAGCAGATCGCCGCATTGCCGCTCGACGTGGCGGGCGACCGAGGTTACGCGTTCGCAGAAACCACGGCAGGCGGCGTGAATTTGCGCGAAATCAACCCAACAACCATGGAATCGCGCATCGTGCCCGGGCTTTATTTCTGTGGCGAAATGCTCGACGTGGATGGACGTATCGGTGGATTTAATTTCCAGTGGGCGTGGGCGAGCGGATACCTCGCCGGACGCGCGGCGGCGGCGCTGAATGAGTAAAAAACAAACCACAGAGACACAGAGGCACGGAGGGACCACGGAGAAAAGAAAGGTTTTCAGACAATTCAAATTAACCATTTTGGGGATGGAGCAAAATATCATCTCCGTCCCCATTTATTAATTTTAAACCTTCGCATCTCGGCACGACAAATTATTATTCGCCGTGATCTGTCCGTGTCGCTGTGCCTCTGTGGTTAAAATATTAATATAAATAATAATCCTTCACATCGCTGGGCGCAGGCGTCGTTTCGATCATCCATTGCAACGTGTCTGAATCGGGGTCGTCGGTCCAGGCTTCGATGGTTGCGGTAGAAGTTCCGGTGGGGACGGAGGCACGGATTTCGACCGTGGTACTCTGCCCCGGTTCGACGTGAGGCGCCGGTTGCGTTTCGATCCAGATGTCGCCTTCGGGATTCGAGACTAAATGAAACGTGCCCAAGTTCAACGGCCCTGCGCCGTTGTTTTCAATCGTGTAGATCAACGCCAAGTCACCCGGCCCGGGGACTTCCACCGCGTCGGTGCTGCTGGGTGCGATGGGGACGGTGTCACGCATCACAACAACATCGCCCACAACGGCATCGGCGCCATCGAGCGATCCCAGATACGCCACGATGCTCGCCAATTCGGTGGAATCGAATCCACGCACGTGCGCGCTGGCATTGGCGGCGTCTTCGGGCGTGGAAAACAAAATATCGTCGATCAATAAATACCCGCCCGCACCGGCAAAGCTGATTTCCACGGTGTTCGTGCCTGCTTGATACGTCACGGGAATGCGGCGGCGGCGCCATTCGTTCGGTTGCCAGTTCGGAACGTTCGGCGTGGTCGGCAATACGTCCGCCGTAACGTCACCGTTCACCGATACGTCGATAGGCACAAACGCATACGCGGCATTGTACCGTATCTCGATGTATCCGTCGCCCGCGAGCGTCGTTTCCACATCGTCGAACGTCAACGTACCCGCCCCGCCGAATTCGACAAACCCGGTTTGATGCCAATCCTTCATCGCCAGCCAGCCAATATCGTTCGGAGCGACCGATCCGCTGACGATACCATCCTCTGCTTGCGCGAGTCGCCCGCCGGTCAGCGTAAAGACTTCCTCCAACGTCGCCGCACTGCCATCGTGGAAATACGGCGCTGAATCATACACACCAAGCAACGTCGGCGTGTCGATGCCGTCGAGCACTCCACCCAATCGTTGTCCGGACGAATGACGCATCGTTCCCACATCGTGCCGCATGCGATCCGTGTAATCTGTCGCGGGCACGTGGCACGACGCGCAGTTGTGTGTGTTAAATAGCGCTTCGCCCGCGAGCGCCGCCGCCGTCAGCGAACCATCCGACGCGCGATGCGGGCTGCGTGGAACCGACGCCGACCCCAGCGACGTGACGTAAGCCGCCAAAGCGTCGAGGTCGGCGTTCAACCCAGCCTTCGGCGCGCCGAGCGTATCGCTCACGCTGGCAAATTGCCCATCGGTCAGGAAACCCGTTCCGCCAAAACCGTTGCGAATGTCGTTTTCAAAGTCCTGGATTTCGTCAAAGTTCGCGCTCCAGTGCACATCGCCGTGCCCTGTGCCCGAGCGGCCACGCAAATCGACGGTGTTGCGGAATCCTTCGCCGCGATTGGTGAAATCGAACGTGCGTCCATCGTGCCCGCCATCCACGTGACACGTCGCGCAACTGATGTAACCCTCGGCGCTCATGCGCGGGTCCGACGCGTGATAGAAAATCTGCTTCCCAAGCAATACCTCGGGGTGCATCAACTCGCTCGCCACCGTGGGAATCGCACTCGACGCAATATTCACCACGCCACCGGTGATGAATGGGCCCGCTTCGAGCGCCGTCACCGTGCGATCCATTAAATCACGTGTAAAAATGCGGCCCGTCGCGTCGTCCAGCAGCAATGCTTGCGGCGCGAGACCCGTCGCCCAACGCGCATAGACGGTGCCGGGATTTTCTTGAGGCATAAAATCGAGCACATCGATCACGGCGACCTGGGCGTTGCCTTGCAATGCGATGAACGCGTAATCGCCCATCGGACTGAACGCGATGGCGGAGGGCGAATCGCTGTTGTCGATGTCGAGCCGCCGCGTCGTGTCTTCGACGTTGCTTGTCAGGTCGATCAGCATCAATTGCGCGCGCACGGTGTTGTCCTGGCCAAGCGGTTGCAGCGCGGAAAAGTACGTGCCACGCGTCGTGTTGTCTTTTTTTCCGACGACCCACACCCACAATCCGTCGGGCGAAATGCGAATACCCGCCAAATAATTCGGCACGCCGCGTCCCGAGGCGCTGCCGTCACTCGTGTGGTCGCGCCGAAGCAAAATCGTGCGCGTCAATGACATGCCACCGGACAAATCCACGTCATAAACCGAGCCGTTGTCTTCGCCAGAGACAAACCGCGTCACGAGTGCGCGCGTTGCATCGTGTGTGATGGCAATCGCGCGTGGCGAAGGACCGACCGCGAGGGCTCCCGTCTCGGTGCGCGTTGCTGCCGAGAACCGTCGCAACATGCCGCTTGCTTCGCAACTGACCAGCAGCGTCGTCGCGTCTGGCGTGGCGGCAATCGCCACGGGGCGTTCGCCGTATTCGAGCGGAATCGTTTCCAGTATCGCGCCCGTCGCACCGTCGAGTATGTCAATTTGGTCCGCATCGCGGCAAACGGCCCAAACGGTGCCATCGCTGGCGAGAGCCACGCTGCTCGGATGACGACCAACGGGCGTTTCCCACAATTTAACAAGTGTATCCGAATCGATCGCCGTCACGGTGTTGTTGTCGGGATTGGCAACGAACAATCGCTCGTTGGCGGCGTCGAGCGCTAACTGGCTGCTGGCGGTGGACTGACCAGCGGTGGGCGAATTGACGACGGTGATCGTGTACGAAAGCGCCGAAATCGCGCCCTGATCGTCGCGCGCCTGTACGGTAATTCGATAATGCCCCGCATCGGTGAATGTGTGATTGATCGTCGTCGCCGGGTCCCAATCGGTGCGCGGCGTACCGTCGCCCAAATCGATGCGGTAGTCAATCGGGCCAAGCTCCGGGTCCGAGCCCGTCCAGTCGATTTGCACCGGTACGCCTGGCTCAGCCACCGTCGGCGTTGAAGCGATGGAATCCACGCTAGGCGGTTGATTGCCGCCTCCGAGGTTGCTGCCTGTCGAAAAACGGAACGTGTACGGCTCCAGCCCATTGCCCGCGGCGTCCTCGATGCCGCTGGTCAGGATGACTTCGTACGTCGTATTGGGTTCGAGCACTTGCTGGGGCGTCACGGTCAGGAGTTTGCCCTGGCCGAACGAATGCCACGTATCGATGGGATCGCCGCCCAACGGACGCACGATCAACGACACGCCATTGACGATGGTTTCCGTTTTCAATGTCTCGGGAATCGAGAGCGTGATCGGACAATGCACGGAATAGTTCGTCTGGTCAGGCTCCGGCACATGATAGAGCACAAACGGCGAGCGTGTGTCGGGATCGTCCTGGTGCGCCCATATCGCGAGCCCCGGCCCGAGCGTTCCGTACCCACCCGTCACGACCAGATTTCCCACGGGCAGCGCAAACTGGCTGGCGTCGAGCGTCACGTCGTTCGTCGCCAGTTCCAGCACCACGTCGTACGTCCGCATATCGATTTTGTAGTTGTTCATGAACGCGTATTCGTCCTGGAACGTGACGTACTGGTTCGACCCAGGCAGATTGCGGTCTGCCACCACGCGCAGGTCGCTCGGGTCGGAAAAATCCACGACCATGAAACCCGCCTGGCTGCCGACGCCGCCTTCGCCGTCGCGCCGGGGAAAGAACACATAATGGCCGTAAACTTCGGGCCAGTAACCGCCGGGGTTTTCTTCCTTCAACACGTCGAGCAACACTGGATTTGTCGGGTCGGAAATATCATACGTGCAAACGCCCGTGCCCGTCATATCCGCGGCATAGACCAGAATGTTGCCCATGATGAACGGAAAGCCAATCACGCCCGTCTGGCCCAGGTGATCCCACGTTGCCGTAATCGCCGGACCCGTGCGCGCGCCGCCGTCGCTCCAATCGTAAATCCATTCCGTAGCGGGCCGCCGCACGGCCAGGAACGAGTCGCCACCCACGGGGCTGTAACTCCAAAAATCCTCGGCACCCCAGGGCGATTGCGTGCCGGATTTATTGATACCGCCCACGGCAAGGCCCGATGCGCCTTCGAGCGACGCCCGCGTCAGGCTCGACGTGCCGATGGTCGTTCCTGGACCGCCAATGCGCAGGCTGTCGGCCCAAACGTCGCCCGTGCCGCTGCATGGATTGAGCGACGCGTCCAGACAATGCGGCCCAACATAGAGAAAATCGCCGTACTTGAAATAACCGTGCGCGTGAAAACCCGTCGTGTGCGCGGGCAGAATCGTTACCTGGGGATTCGTCGGATCGTTAATATCGACCACTCGCATCAGTACATCGGCGCCGGGTTGGCTGCCGGGCGCTTCGGGCACCGTCACGATGCGCTCGCCGTGCCACGCGATAATGGCGGTGCGACCTTGCTCCGGCGCAACCGGCCCGGCAAGCAGTTCTCCCGCCGTGCGCGCCACGTTGGGGAATCCCTGAGCATGCGCCAATGGAGAGCACGCCAGAAAGAAGCCAGCAACTAAGCATGACGAAGCGTTGATAATTTTAGAGTTAGAAAAAATACAAGATGCAATCCCGTATCGGGACCGAGGGGGGCTGGGCTTGTTCATTTGTATGATTACCGTTATGCCTCACGAGTTATCGTGAGCGAGGGTTTCGCACATTATACATCAGTAGTACATTGATAGGCGGCCCGTCCAGCATTTTGAAAAAAAGTAGTTCTCCTTTCTCCAGAAGGGCCTGTTGCAAGTGCTGGTTTCAGGTTTGCAGGACAAGCATGGAGCCAATCAACCCAACTGTCACAAAAAAATGCATCCCGTATGCTTTTTTTGCACACGGGAGCGAACGACCGAGCTTCAACAGCTGATCGAAAGCATCACCGATTTCTTATTCAGGCTCGTCCAACATTCTCGGGATCGGTTCGATGCTCACGCGATCGTCGGAAAACTGGCCGTTTGCGGGAGCCGGACGCGGCAAAGTAAACATGAACACCGTCTGATTGTGGTCGCTTTCTTCGAGCACTAAATCCCCGCCATGGGCACGGGCAAGGTCGCGCGCGAGACTCAAGCCAAGCCCAACGCCTTCGACTCGGCGAGAGTGCGATTCGTCGCCACGATAAAAACGCTGGAAAATCAAGTCGCGCTTGGCATCGGAAATCGGATGACCCGTGTTCATCACACGAACGGCAAATTGGCGTTTTGTTTTATGCAATTCGATCCAAACCATGCCGTTCAGTTTGTTGTACTTAATCGCGTTCGACAGCATATTGTGCAAAATTTGCGTCACGAAAGCGCGGTCGCATTCCACCGTGATGCGAGGCGCGATTTTAGATTTGAAGTTCAAATCCGGCGCCATCAGGATTGCGTCTTCGACCATGTTTTCCACCAGGGTGGAAAGATCGACAGACTCTGGGTAAAGTTCCAATCGCCCGGCATCGGCTTTTGAAATCAACATCAACCGATCGATAATTGCACGCAGATGTGAAACGTTCGCAAGCAAGTCGGCAAAAAACTGCTGACGCTCGGAACCCGGTTCTTCCTCTCGCAACGCCTCGTCGATCCGGCCCTGCAAAATCGCCAACGGCGTTTTTAACTCGTGGGCAGCATTCCCGGTAAATTGATAAACGCTTGAAAAGCTGGACTCCAGACGTTGCATCATTTTGTTGAACACCTCCACAAGTCGTTTGAATTCCTGATCCAACTCCTTACCGTCGATCCGTTGGTTCAACCCTTCGACCGTTACACGATCAACGGTGTCGGCCACGGTTTCAATGGGTTGAATTGCTCGACCCGCAACAACCCACGCCAAGGCAAACGAAAAGACCAACGCAAAAGGAAAGGCGATAAAACACGCATTGCGAAAACGCGCCAGTTCCGCGTCAACGGTCTTCAATCTGGCCATCATGATAAGGATGTTGCCTTCGCATTCATAAGCATGAATGCGCAACATGCCCTCTTCGCCGTTGCGCTCCATGATCATCAGTCGGTTGACGGGTGAATTGGAGGGAGGAGGCATCGCATTTGACGGCGGCTGGGTGGCGCGTTGGCCGCTGCCGCCCGTCACATAACCCGAAGGCGGTGGATGGCGCTGGTCACGATCCGGAGGGGGTCCTTGATGCCAATCGCTATCCGAACCGGAGTTTCCGCTTTCGTGATAATTCGGAGGCGGGCCGCCACGATCGCTCGAAGAAGGCGGTGGATACTTGTGACCGCCTTTTCCATCGTTCTGGCCGTCCTGCAAATGATGTGGCAGGTCCGTCCCCCCCCAACTCTGCAAAGGAGGCTGGCCGTATGAATCGCTTTGATTCGTCGTTGGGGATCGGTGGTCGCGCCCCTGAAAATTCTGATAATTATCCAGCCTTCCGTTGCCCTGCATGGGAATCGGATACCAGGAAGAATCGATATACTGCTTCCAATCGCTGGGAATATTGTATCCGGGAAGGATTTCATCGGGCTGAAGAGCCTGGGGCCACAACTGGGATGCATAGGCGGTCGAGTCCTCGGCCATCCAGAAAAAAAACGCCATCGACGTTCCTGGGTGGCTTTCCTGCATATCCCTTTCCCGCTCGTGCCAGGGAATTATCCCCTTGGGCGATTGCAGGTTCCGCCGCGCCCATGCCTCCATGGAAGCATCGAGTTTCTGATGCACGTCGCGCGCCAGCCAACTGTAAGCTCCCAATCCAAAAACGAATAACACAAGGGCTGTGCTGATGCAGGAAAGCAGGGCAATGCGGTGGCGAAATGAACGGATTTTTAAATTCACGAGTATCGGCTCACTCTTCGGCGGATTCCGACCGAATCCGATACCCAACTCCTCGCACGGTTTCGATCACTTCTTTGGCACCCGCTTCAGCTAATCGCGACCGCAAGCGCTGGATATATACATCGACGATATTCGTTTGCGGATCGAAATGGTACTCCCAAACTTTCTCCAGAATTTGGGTCCGCGTGTACACGTTGCCAGGACTGCGCATCATGAATTCGAGAAGATTAAACTCGCGCGCCGTCAACGTAACCTTGGTCTCCCCCACCGTCGCCTCGCGCGACATCCGATTGAGTGTTACGCCCGACGCAGCAAGGACACTGAGAGCGCCGCCCGTGACTCGTCGGCTGACAGCATGCAGACGTGCTACGAGTTCTTCGACGTAAAACGGCTTGGTCAGGTAATCGTCCGCGCCGGCATTCAAGCCCTGGACACGGTCTTCGAGCCCATCGCGTGCGGTTAATAAAATCACCGGCACATTATTTTGCGCCCGGCGAACTTCCTGCAACACGCTGACCCCATCGCGCCCCGGCAACATGATGTCGAGCACCAGCACGTCGTACGACTGCGTGGTAGCCATATGCAGCCCCTCGTCGCCGTCCTGGCAAACATCGACCGTGAAGCCTTGCTCGGTCAGACCACGCTTCACATAACTGGCAATTCGGGTTTCGTCTTCGACAACCAGGATTTTCATTGTTCGAGGACTTCCTTCGTTTCATAAACTGGGTGACTGCATATCTATTGACTTCGATTACTCCTCGCATAGTGAGAAACTTCAACCAGGAATGCCACCATTACCTGACACATTAACAAACATTAATGAATACGCGAGGTGAAAAGCGCGACGATCCGGAGCTGGCGACGCTTTTGAATCCGCGAACAGCGATTGACAGCTCGCGGGCTTCGTTGAACGGATGACGCATCCCCATTTACCGCGAACGAGGACACCCCGATGACCGTTGAACCCGAATTGCCCGATGAGGTGTATGAGAAGCTGGAATCTCTTTGCGATCAAGCGAACGATCTGATGGATAGCGAAGACTTCCAGGGAGCGCTCGCCGTCTTGAAAGAGGGACTGGAATTGATTCCCGAACCGCACGAGGAATGGGAAGCCGCCACATGGCTGCACGCAACCATGGGCGACGCGCATTTTGCCTTGGGAAGCAGTCTTGAGGCATTGAACGCCTTTGAAAAAGCGAAAAAATGCCCCGGAGGCATCGGAAATCCGTTCGTGCATTTACGATTGGGCCAGTTGAAATTCGATGCGGAAAAGCTAGACGATGCCGCCGACGAGTTGATGCGTGCCTACATGGAAGCCGGGAACGAAATCTTTGAGGATGAGGACGAGAAGTACTTCGAGTTCTTGAAATCGCGCGCGAAGATAGATTGATCCCCCTGGCCTGTGCTATCCGACCAGGGGGATTCGCGGGAGGGGAGTTAGGGCGGGAAATTCCCCGTGATCGTCAACGGCTCATCAAAGGCGGAGGCGGCGGGCCATCCTGGGGTGGTTGCTGAGGATTTCCATCCGCTGGGCCACCGTCGCCAGGAGGCGGGGGCGGTTGTTGATTGTCATCCGGTGGCGGAGGCGGCGCTTGCGGATCGTCCTGCGGGGGCTGTTGCGGGCCTTCATTCGGTGGCGGTGGGTTATCTTGCGGCGGAGGCGACGGGGCCTCGCCTACCTTGAATACACGATCGCTCAACTCGTCGCCAATGTCGGTATTTCGCCGGATAACGTCGGCCAGACGTTGGCGCTCGACAATTCTTACCCAAGCAGGTGGCAAAGAATTCTGATACCAGAACCGGTCACCATCGCGCAGGACGCCGAATTGCTCGGACAGCGCCACCATGAGCGTTTCACCCACCCAGGCTTCGGGCACAAGGTCCTCGCTCAGCATGCCGATCCAGGGATCGATTTCATCGACGCTGGCGTACACGCTGGCAAGTCGTTGCTGGATTTCCGGGTCCGAGCTGATGTCGCTGAATTCCGTCACGCGCGGCAGACCATAATCGGCGCGCAATTGATTGTAATCGGGCAAGCCATGGTCGCGTCCGCGCTGAATATTCAACGCCGCGAGATCAAATCCACCCGACCCGGGAGGCCCGAACAGGAAATTGCGTACTTCGTCGATCAAGTACGGGTCGAGCGATTGCGCTCGTTGCGACGCCAAGCCACGCAACACGGGCTCGATACCCGTCGCGATGATTTCGTCGGGATTGAAGAACGAATCGGCGAGCGAAATATCGCCTTCGGCAATGGTATTGCCATCCGCACCCACACGTTTCAGCGTGGGCGAAAGCATCGTGTGTCCAAGCCGATAGGAAGCGGCGGCGAATTCATTGGCAATGCCCGGCTCGATCGTTGAATCGTATCCGCGATAAGGCGGTAACGCCTGTGGACCAAGCAATAACGGCAAAAATTCATGGTACGTAATGACTTGCATTTCCGCCGCCACCACTGCGCGAGCCATTTCGTAAATCTCGTCGCCCGTCAGAGGAGGCGGGGGCGGCATTTCGCTGTCCGCAGGCCAGGCCTGACGTGCGCGCTCGTCCATTTCCACCATGCGCGCCGCCCAATGATTATGTTCGCGCACGAACAACGTGTGCATGGCAATCAAGCCCAGTTGTTCGTTAGCGCGAACATCGCCCGCCAAAAAGTAATTCGGCGCTAGAGCACTCGGTGCGTTATCCAGCCCCGCGTCGTTGAACGGCAGCAAATTTCCCTCACTCGTGCGGAGACGACCGGTGCCATCCAACGTGCGCAACGCGTAAGCGCGCTCATCATCGCAACCGTAAACGTTCGACGCATCGATAAACGACGTAATCGAGTTCATTTGCTGGCGAATGCCATCGACCATTTCGTACGCGGAACGATTCAGCGGAATCGTTTCGTTCCCCGTACCGGTTGGGTCGAAATAAAGATCGCCGGTTGGAACCGCGATATCGAACGCTTCGATGGGAACCGCCGTACCGACAGCGGTAATATCGTGGTCGAGAAATTGTCCCCATTGCCAGATAAAATCGCTGAATCCGCGATCGTTAGGCATCGATTCCGTCTGCGTACACACGGCGTTGCTTACCTCGCGAGCACTCGGGCGGTCGAGGCCTGAAGGATCGTCGGCGCCATCGTCGTATGCCACTGAGCAAAGGCGCACCAAGGGGTTATTTGCCTGGCCCCAGTTTGGTTGGTCGCGGTTATTCGCCCACCCGTCGATTGTGCGAATTTCATGCAAGCGAAGTGGCAATGCGCGACGCATCGTTTCGGTGGAATCGACATTCCGTTGTTCGTCGGGTGGTGGCATCTTCATTGAAGAAGCGTAAACATTGGGCGCCAAGGCGATCAAGCCCACGGCGATTGTACGAGTAATCCTCCGAGAAACCATTTTTGTCCTCCTGATCCAATTATTGGATATTATATTTTCCAAGCGCTCGAAACCATTTTGCGCTCGCACCATAAGTAATATTTCTCGATTGATTAACAAACCGAGCATGGAAATATTAACAAATATTAATATTGGATATTTAATGAAGGTCTTTGATTTGATTCTTTGCGCAATAATCGCGAATTTCCGTGTCCATCTGGCGAGCAAATAAACGCGCCACGGAAGGCCGCTTAATGGATTCGTGATCGCCTGGTAAGCGGCGAATCCGAACCCGTCCGGTCAGATACCCCTCCCAGCCGACCATGGGGAAAATCGCCCGCATGGTTTTCCAATCTCGCACAAAATACAAGAGAGTATTACCATCGTAAGGAGCAACACGGTGATCCATCTGGTGAATAACGGATACCTGGATTCTCTTACTAGGTTGCGCGCTTTTACCCTTATTCAATTTACTTCTGCCGAATCGATAAAGTTCATTTCCAATATACTTGATCGCGTGAGAAAAAGAGGTCGAAAACAAATGGTTCCAATGGTGCATTATTTTTACGCGCCATTGTAGATATTTATGATAGGATTCACTCGGGCCAGAACGTTCAACAATCGTCAACAAACCAATTGTTCGCCCCATGCGACGAAGTTCCCTGGCAACTTCCAATATTACAAGTCCCCCCAAACAATAGCCACTCATAAATATAGGACCCGTTGGTTGAATCGAATTGATTTCGCGTGCATAATGCGCCGCAAGAGCACACATTGAAGCGCTACTTTTAATCACAGAATACCCGGAGGTCATTCCATAAATGCATCGTCGCGTGCTCATCGCCTTTGCAAGGGCCGAAAACTCGTCATGATCTTGAACGCACCAAAACAAAGGAAAAGAATCTGTATCGACACGCGAACCAACTAATAATGTTTCAGACGACCAACGATAACCACGCCACCCGGATAATATTATAATCAAATGGCGAGTACTTTCGTCATCCAAACCGGGAATTTTCAAAGCCAATTCATTATTATGGTCACTTGATACAAGAGGGTCATTGACCTTGGAACGCATGCTGTGAATAGCCGAAGCCATTTGCGCAATTGTCGGGATTTCGAATACTAACGACAAAGGGAGGCGTATTTTCAACTCGCGTTCGATTTCGTCAACCAACCGAATCGATAAAAGCGAATGACCACCTAAATCGAAAAAACTATCGTGAACACCGATCCTGGATAATTTAAGTACACGACACCATGTTGATATTAATTGAGACTCAAGCGGATCAGTCAAATCTTCCTTTTTGTTCTCCGCATCGGGTTGAGATTCAATCACAGTCAATGCATGACGATCGATTTTTCCATTCTGATTTAGTGGAAATTTCGGCAGAACATTAATTTGCGCTGGAATCATATATCCAGGTAAATGCAATTTAAGATACTCGCGAATTTGAGCAACATCTAAAGACCCGTTCGATCCCCCAGTGACAAAACCCAACAAACGCTTGTTTCCCGAAACGTCGCGATCAACCACAATAGCCGCATTTTGTACTCCAGGATATTTACGAAGAATGGATTCGATTTCTTCGATTTCAATTCGGAAACCCCGAATTTTTATTTGGAAATCTTTGCGACCGACAAACTCGATGCTACCATTATTTTTCCACCGTACAATATCGCCTGTTCTATACAAAACGGAACTGGCGTCTTTTTTATCAAATGGGTTGGGTACAAACTTTTCTCCGTTCAATTCAGGCCGTCTGTGATAGCCAAGGGCAACACCATCGCCACCAAGATACAATTCACCACAAACACCGAAAGGAACAGGTTGTTGATTGGAATCAAGTATATAAACAGTCGTGTTGGAAATCGGTTTTCCAATGGGGATTGTTTGTTGATCGGTTGAAATATCATCGATTAAGTGCCAAGTTGAAAATGTTGTATTTTCGGTTGGGCCATAAACATTTATCAATCGATCAGGCCCACCATGATGCAATATTTCACGAACAGCCGCTGGATCTGCTGTCTCGCCCCCAAACAATAATGTGCCAACTGTGTTGAACGTTCCTGGAGATGAATATGCCATTTGATTAAACAAAGCGGTCGTGATAAACATTATATCGATTTTAGATATTGCAATACTTGCCGATAGTTTTTCCGGCGCCAAAGTATGCTCACGGCATATACCAACTAATCGCGCACCGTTTAAGAGCGCTCCCCAGATTTCAAATGTCGCTGCATCGAATGCAGGATTTGAAATTTGTGCAATGACGGTGTCGGGTTCGATATGGACGTAATTTGTATTTTTAACTAATCGAATAATCGCACGATGAGGTACCAATACACCTTTTGGCTGGCCCGTAGATCCCGAAGTGTACATCAAATACGCACAATCGTCTGGCCGAGTTTTGCTGTTTGGCTGATACGAATTAGTTTTCGACTTCTCCAGAATATGATCCTTGGAGTAACAATTAATATTATTTGTCAGCTCGCAATATTCATGTCTGTCTTCGGTTAAAATACAGGCCAAACTTGCATCTTCTGCAAGAAATAGAAGTCGTTTTTCGGGGGTCGTCATATCTATTGGTACATATGCCGCACCTGTTTTTAATATACCAATGATCGATGCAATCATCCAAGCCGAGGGCTGCATCCAAACCCCAATAGATTGTTTTGTCATCTCTCCGCACCGTTGCAAAAACGACGCAATACGATCCGACTGCCGATCTATCTCACGATACGTCCATTTCGTTTCTCCATACTCCAAGGCAATTGAATTGGGAAATTTCGCAACCATTTCCTTGAATAACTGAGTAACGGTCACTTCGCGTCCGTAATCAGTAGCAGTACAATTCCATTCTTCCAATAGCTGACAGCGTTGAGCTTCATTTAGTATCGGTAAGATCGACGCAGGTACGTTGGGTGTATTGATTATACTTTCTAATAATTTGATGTAATTTTGAGACAACCGTTCAATAGTGGACTTGTCGAATACATCCGTATTATAAACAATTCGACCTGTATAGACATCTTCCAAAAAAGTAATCGTCAGCGTCATGTCGCATTTTGAGCAAGATGGAAAAACCGAAAGCTCACGCGTCACCAATTCCGGATGAAAAAAGATAACGTTCTCTTCGGTCATCATCGTAAACATCACTTGAAACATCGGCGTCCGGGACAGGTCTCTTTCAGGACAAAACTCCCGAACGATTTCTTGAAAAGGGCAGTCTCCGTTTGCCAATCCGTTCAACAACCATTGGCGCGTATATTTTAATAGGTCTGGAAAAGTTGCGTCATGATCGACTTCCAATCTCATCACTACTGTATCTGCAAACATACCGATGATATAGTCAATGTTCAGGTGATGACGTGACGAAACGGGTACACCCACCAATACATCTTGTTGGCCACTATATCGAACCAATAATAACTCGAATGCTGTCAACATCGCTTGGAAAATGGATGATTTGCATTCGTTGACCAATCGTTGAATTGAATCAACTATCGATTTTTCAATCGTAAAATCAAAATATTCACCACAATAGGTTTGTTTGGCTGGCCGTGGCTTATCTAGCGGAAAATCCAACTTGGTTGAACAATTTTCCAAAGCTTTCTTCCAATAGTCCAACTGTTTTTCAGACGATGTCCTGCTGACCTGCTCCTCTCTCCATGCGGAGTAGTCGCCATATTGCAGGCGCTTTTCCAGCTTTTCTGTTTCACCATCGGATACCAGATCAGAATAAATCTTGCTTATCCGAATGAAAAACGTGCAAAGCGAAGGTCCATCCATAAATATATGATGGAACACAAACGATATGATATATTTATCCTGGCGTATTTTAATTAATCGGAAACGCGCAGGAACATCCAAACTTAGATCGAAAATTTTCGAGGCATTTTCTTCAGCGATTCGCAAGGCATCTAATTCTGCCCGCTCGCCTTGCACGTTTTGCAAATCGATATATTGGTAATCAATGGCATCGTGATCTTCTATCAACTGATAAAGACCGCCGCGGCTGTCCCTCTGAATCGTTGTGCGAAGCGACTCATTCTCCTCCACAACGATCTTCAAGGTCCGCTCGAAGGCTTCTTCGTCGAGCGCTCCCAGAACCTCAATAGTGCTTGGAAGATTGTACAGCGGTTTATCAGGCGCGAGGTGACCAAAAAACAGCAGTTGCTCTTGCGCCTTGGTCAAAGGAGCACGCAACGGGTCCTGGCGTTTTGAAATTACCGTGCCGCTAATGTTATCCTGTTGTGCTTCGACTTGCATCGTTCCACCAAAGCTTTTGGCTTGTTATCTCCCCCATGCATCCACCAAGGCCATGCGAAAAACTCTCTTCTTTTCGTACATTGTTCAATAGGACTGGATCTATACCTCACAAATTTGAAAGCGCGCCAGTCCTATTTTAATCCTCTTCCCGCCTTTTATTCCGGAGTAGATTTTCCCCGTCCGCAATTTTTCAGTTTGCCCGTTGCACGTATTAAATTCACACTTTCCATACGCGCGGACCGCCATCTGTGCGTCATCGATTTTAACGGGAGTTCCCTCATGCCTCGATTTTTCCTGCTCGCACTATTCGCGTTGGTATTCTGCGCCTGCGCCAAAGCCCCTGTCGTGGATTCCGTGCCTGTATCCACTCCGCCACAAAATCACTATCTGTTGCATCTGACAGCCACGGTCCCCGAAGGCACCGGCACCGTTTATGTGGCGGGAAGTTTACCCGTTTTGGGCGGTTGGTCGCCAAACCATTTCGCGATGGAAGGCACCGGCACGCGCCGCGAAGCCACCATTGAAGTCCCAGCTGGCGTGACAATCGAATTCAAACTGACCGCCGGTAGCTGGGACCTCGAAGCCCTCGCGCCCGATGGGACTATTCCTCAAAATACCGTCATCGAAATGACTCGCAATACCGAATACAGCATCCTGGTGCCTGCCTTTGGAAGTCGCGCGGCAATCGAAGGTTCCTCTGCGCAAGATCCCGAACGTTTCGCCAAGGAAATCGCCGAATTCGAACAGCACGACCTCGAATCGCCACCGCCACCGGACGCCGTACTCGCCATCGGCTCCTCCAGCATGCGCTATTGGCACGACACCATCGCCAACGATCTGGCGCCGCTGCCAATCATCCCCCGCGGATTCGGCGGCAGCACCCTGAACGACGTTCTTTATTTCACCGACCGCATCGTGCTTCCCTACGCGCCTCGTGCGATCTTGCTTTACGAAGGCGATAACGACCTGACCAACGGTGTCACCCCCGAGGAGTTTATCGAACAATTCCACGCCTTTGTTGATCGTGTGAATGAAAGCCTGCCCGAAACCCACATTTACACACTGGCCGTCAAACCCAGCCCATCACGGTGGGAACTCTGGCCTCGGTTTGCCAAGACCAATGAACTTCTGGCCAAAGCCTGCGCCGAAAATCCGCGATTGACGTTTATCGATATTGCCACGCCGATGCTGACCGACGGAGGCAAACCCGGGCACGATTTATTTCGCGACGATCTGTTGCACATGAACGAGAAAGGCTATGCCATCTGGACCGCCACGGTGCGACCGGTACTCCTGAAAGACTTGGCGGGAAAATAAACCCTGCCGAAAGTATGAGCATCTAATCTTTGTGGTGATTGGCGACTCAATAACCCAGCGGTTACACTAAAAACCGCTCGAACCACGCCAGCACCTGCCCCCACGCCACATTCCAGTCTTCCTCGCGCATCATGTGATCCGATTCGGGATATTCAACGTACACATGACGGTCGCGTCTGTCGGGAAACCGGCGATTTAACACATCGTGAAACGCTCGCGCATCTTGGGGCGGTACGATGGTGTCGGCGCCTCCCGTCAATGAAAGCAACGCCACGTCGCGGAACCGTTCAGGCGCGCGATGAGGGCTATCGGCCAGGTCGATTTTCCACTTCGGCGACCCCACCATCAACGCCGCCGCCCGGATGCGCGGTTCGAGCACAATCGCCGTGTACGAAATCATCGCACCCATCGAAATGCCTCCAATACCCAGCCGCCCCTCGCGGATCAGTCCTTCGCGTTCCAGCCAATCCACCAGCGCAGGTACCTCGCGCGCCGTGTCGCGCACCGCCAACACGAACTCGAACTCGATGTTTGGATTATCGGGGGAAAACCGCATATCGAAATCCGGAAAATGCCGCTCGCCATGTCCGACGTTATCCACGCCAACCACGAAAAATCCGCGCGCGGCAAGGCTTTCGAGCTCTTTGGCTTGCACGTCCTTGGACGCACCCAATCCGTGGAAGAAAAGCACCGTCCCCTGGTCGAGTGCTCGCTCGCGGTCTGCGTACCAGAGCACCAACGGAATCGCGCCGCACCGAGCAGAAACGTGATGAACATCGGACGCAGTTTGACTCACTTCGTCTGGCCTTCGCTGGTGCTGATTGTATGCTCGCGCAGCAGAAAACTATACACGTCGAACAGCCGTAAATCGTAATGGTCGTACCAGAGTTTCAGGCTGTTGGCAGGGGGTGAAAATTCTCCCGGAAACGAAGCGAGACCTTTTTCGACGACAGGATTCAAATGGCTGCGCACCTGATCGAATTCCGCATCGAAATCGATGGGTATTTCCTGGCGCAACACATCATAGAACGCATCGACGTCGGCGCCTTTTTTTGCCAACATCACGCTGAAATCGAACAGCCGCGCGTCGATACGCGGCGTGATCGGCGTCGATTTGCGATGCAAGTCGATCAGGCGCGTCGTCGATCCATCCTCGAGCTTCACCGTCCCCGAACAAACGAGCAAAATATCGTCGAACGGGCAATAGAGCGGTTGGTCGCCAAAGTCCTGAAACGCCATGCCACCCGAGCCACGGTTGGCTTGCTTGCCCCACAAAAACAAATGCCCGCTGACCTGGGTATCGGAAATCACGAAACTATCGACCCCGAGCGCATGCAGCTGATTCCGAAATCCCTCTGCGTTATCGCGGCGCGCATACCGGCGAAAAAGCTGGTAGGTCGGCACCTTCAGACGCTTGCGAATCTCGTCCTCTTCCTTCTTGACCAATCTGGAAATCTGGCGCGCCCGGTCGGCGGCCTCGGGCGGTTGTGCGGGCAAGACAACGTAGAACGTTTGCTGGGGCGGTTGCCGTGTGGACATGGAAAGCATCCCCGGGTTTGGAATCGAGTTGGAATTCAATTCTTATCACTACTGCCAATGAGGGAACAAGTCAATTACCAGATAATTGCCAACAACTGGGACAACTTTTAATTCCTCGCCACCAGACGAGGCCCAGCGCCATACGCGCCATACGACAGAAAAAGCGAAACAAAAGCGAATATTGCGCTTGCGCCATTTCTCTCCTTAAGGCACCCTGAAAATCCAATCAAGGGACCCCAATTCACGGGAGGCGACGTGGCATGAAAACCTTTCAGGAACTCACGTCAGCGGGTTTCGACCCTCGGATGATCGAAGCATTACGCCGTGCATACGGCGATCGATTTTTACCCCTTCAACAAGAAGTTTTAGACGAAACCGGACTTCTGAGAGGTGAAAGTTTGCTGGTTTCCGCTCCGACGGCGAGTGGCAAAACGCTTCTGGCAGAGTTGGCGGCGCTATCCAAAATCAGCCGAGGACGCTGGGCGCTGTATCTTGTGCCCACTCGCGCCCTGGCCGAACAAAAAGCCCGTGAATTCAAGGAACGTTATCGCCATACCGGTGTGCAAATCGCTTGCTCGACACGCGACCGGCGAGAAGATGACGAAGCGATTCTGAAAGGTGAAATCCATCTCGCCGTGGTGGTTTACGAAAAGGCATTCTCGCTTCTTACGCGTCAAGCAATGATGCTTGCGCGTCTCGGAGTTGTAATCGCCGACGAGGTCCAGCTTCTGGGGGATGCAAACCGAGGTGGAGCAGTGGATTTGTTTCTGACACGATGGAAGCGAGCCCTTGTGCGACCACAATTGCTCGCACTTTCGGCGGTTTTGGGTAATGCGGGACAAATCGCCGAATGGCTCGGCGTTCAAGTTCACGAATCCGAAACGCGGCCCGTGCCATTACGCGAGGGCGTACTCAACACGCAGTCGGGCATCTTTCGCTGGCGCGATGTTCAAACAGGCGAAGAAGGCCGGGAGGAATTAATAGAAGATTCAAACTCCGCGCAAGTCGAAGTTTTCGAGTCTTTGGCGCGAAACGCAGGTCCCCTGATCGTGTTTTGTGCAACGAAAAACGAAGCCGCGCGTTTGGCATTTGAGTTAGCCGAACGTCAGGCATTTGCACGCGAAACAAGGCTGTCGAGCGAGCTGTCTAGTTTGCCGACGGAAAAATCGCGCGAGGTGCTCGAAGAGCTGATCCCAAATGGAATTGGCCTGCACACGGCAGACATGCCCAACGCTCATCGGCATTTGGTAGAGGAAGCCTTCGAGCGAGGCGAATTGCCGATTCTGGTGGCTACGCCCACTCTCGAACAGGGTGTAAACCTCGTCGCCGAAACAGTCGTGCATTCCCCAGTGGTAATCGATAACCCCCGCCCCGACGGTAAATGCGCTCTCGTTCCAATTCCGCGCGCGCGGTTACTGAATCAAGGGGGGCGGGCTGGTCGGCGAGGCAGCCGAACAGGACGGTCGATTCTGTTGGCTGAAGGAGAATTTGAGGCCACAAACTATTGGAACAACTTGATTTCCACACCGCTGGAAAACGTCGAATCCCCTCTCGGGCATGGTTCGTTGGTATCGGGAATCGCCGAGCTTGTCCTCAACGCCGAAGCCATTACACGGCGGGAAATTTGCACTCATTTGAGCAAATCGCTGGGAGGATTTCAACGCGGACCAATGGCATTGGAGGATCGGATCGAGCGCGATCTTTTGATTGGGGTGCAGTATGAATTGTGGAACGTCGCCCCGGATGGCCGGGTGGATTTATCGGCGTTAGGCGAAGCGGTGGCACGAACAGGAATCGCCCCTCGAACCGCTTTAATGTGGCGTGAAACCCTTCTATCTACCAAATCATCGTCAAGCAATCTCGCTTGTCTGTTCCTCATCATGCTCGCGGAAGAATGGGACAATTTTCCACTGCAAATCAGCCATCAGGACCTTCGCCACAATAAATGGCCCGATGGATTGAGCGAACGGTTGGGGCGTTCGGATCAATTGGCGGCATCGCTTTCGGCGATATTTGAAGCGGAAGGCGGCGCTCCTTTCCTTCATCACCGGGCAGCGCGACGAGCGTTACTCCTGAACGATTGGCTGGCGGGCGAATCAGTGGGTGAGTTGGAATTGGTACATGGGCTGCCTTCGGGAGTAATGGCGCGGACAGCAGGCCAGGCAGCATGGTTGGCGTTTTCCGCCGCCGATGTGGCGGGCTCCACGCATGCTTCAGTAGAACTCATAGAGCAATTCGAGCAATTGGGCGAATGCTTAACCAAGCTGGATCAAGCGGACGACGATTGGGAAATGTTCGTCGGGGATGAAAATCCTCCCCTGCCATTGGAACGCGCTGAAACCTTGGAACCGGTCAGCGATTACCCTTTGCCAGAGACAAGCGCGGTGGAAGAAAAGCCCTTCTGGCGGCTGCTCTTCCCGCGCGCCAATCCAGGCGCCGTGGAGTTCAATGGGCAAGTGGTTGAGCTGACTACCAATCAGTATCGCATGTTGGAGGCGTTGGCGCGTTCGCCTGGGAGTGCCGTCTCTTATCCCGATTTGCATGCGGCAATGTGGCCGGATGGCGCGGTGGAGCAGCAGCAAATCCCCTATCATCGGCGGGAATTGCTGAAACGACTGTTACCCGACGGGTCGGGTCGCCAATTAATCCGAACCCGTTCGGGTTGGGGGCTAATGTTGAATCTGGAATCGCACCAGGTGGTATTCGAGGACGAAGAAGAAGCGGTAAATCGTACTCTGGCTTGACCGCGCGGCGTCGTTGGACTTTCCTCAGTGACGATTTTCGATCCCCCGATTGAGTGGAGTTTTCATGCCGTTTCGTTCCGGTTCGCTTTCCGTTCGGCGCTATGTGCTGCAATCCGATCCCCCCGCCACGTTCGACCGCACGGCCACGATGGCGCTGCGTCGCTATGCGTGGCGACCCATCGACGCCGAACGCGGCGAGCGCGAATCGTTTGGATGGGTGAATCCGCGGCACCCGCTGGACGAGCAATTCGTGTGGGAAGACCTGATCGATGGCAATCTGGTGTTTCTATCGGTGCGGCGCGACCGCAAGAGCTTCAGCAAGGTGCTCTTCAAGGCGCGGCGCGATGAACTCTTTGCCGCGGTACGCAAGGAGCGCAGCCTGGAGCGCCTGACGCGCCAGCATCGCATCGCTCTCGAAGAAGAGTTGACGATCAAAATGCTGAAGGAAGTCACGCCGTCCGTTTCATTCACCGAACTGATCTGGGACCGCAACACGGGCGAGGTCTTCATCGGCGCGACGGGCAAGGCGTTGTGCGAGCGCATCACGGATTTATTCGCCGGTACGTTCGACATTCGGTTGGCACCACAATTTCCGGCACTGCTCGGGTACTCTTTCATGGCCGAGCAAGGACTGGAAGATCAGTTCGACATGGCAAATGCCATGGCTAGCGGCGGCGAAACGCCCGCGGGAATGGAGGACTGATCATGGCAGAAGTTTCCGTTCTTGAATTGATGGATCGTTACGGCGCGCTTGGCCCGGATTTTCTCACATGGCTTTGCGTACGCTCGAACCGCGACGATTTGCCCGCTCCACCCAGCGAACCCGGACTGCAAGTCACGCTCCACGGTCCGATGGTTCTGACGTCGGAAATGGGCGAAGCGACAAAAATCACGCTGGCGGGCGATGAAGCTGCCGCCGCGCCGGAACTGGTTTCCGCGCTCGCCAATGGCAAGCGCCTGATTCGTTCGAAGGTGGATTTCACCGCCCAGGATTCCACGTGGGTCTTTACGCTGGATGCGGAAACGTTCGATTTGAAATCGATCAAGTTACCGGTGCCCAAAGTACCCGATCTCGACGAATTCATGAGCATGCGCGTGCAAGCCACGCAACTTCTGTCGAACATGATCCACGAATTGTTCGAATTATTCCTACCCGTTCGGCTCGATCCGACGTTGTGGAAAGCAGAAGTCGAATCCTGGTCCGCTGGATCTTAATGATCGTGATGATGGTGTCCTTCGTGGGCGTCTCCATGGCGGTGTGGCAAACCTGCAGCTTCGACTAATTTTTCGATGATCTCAAGAAGCGTTTCAAGCTCGGCAATCGATTGCGCGGAATCGAATGGCTCGGGCAGTTTTTCGACGGCAGCCTTCAAATCTTCCTGTAAAACGGCGGCTGTTGGCGCATCGAGGAGATCGAGCGGCACCGGTTCGGCGGCCACCGCGAGCGATTGGGCGCGCAATGGTTCGATCAAGGTAACCAACACATCCACCTCGTTCTCCACCAATGCTTCTTTGGCATCGTGCGCCAATTCATCCAACTGGCTGAGGGCTGCCCATTCGATGGCAGAGGTTTCGGGTGCAGGTGGCGGGGTGTTGGATTCGCGTGAACAAGCCGCCAGAACAAGTGCCAAAAAAACACATCCCAACATCAGTCGAATCATCGATCGCTTCATGTGTGAACCTCGGTATGATGGAATCCTGGGAAAACCTAAGCATGATGTACGTCGAACCGGAAGGAAAATCCGCCTTCGGGTTTCGTTTGCGTTTCACCGCCGCGTGCTGGAATCAGAACGCATTGCGAAAAGGAGCGCACCATGAACGCCAAACCGTTGCGCGTGGCCATCATGATCGGCTCGATGGAAGCAGGCGGCGCCGAGGGGCAAGCCGTCGAGTTGCTGCGTGGCTTGCGCGCGCGTGGACACATTGTTCGGTTATATGTGCTGCATTCGCGTGGACCCCATTTGCAAACGTTGAAACGCGACGGCATCGCCGTCATGCCAATTGCTCTTCCGAAACTCCGCCCGTGGTTCGAACCAGCGGGAAAGTTCGGCGCAATTCGTTCGATGCAACGCACGGTGAGCGACTTGCGACGTTTCCGCCCCGATGTGCTGCACGCAATGTTGTTTGAAGCGGAAACATGGGCCACTATGGCGAAACTACTCGGCGCGCCGGGCAAACTGATCACGAGCCGGTTGAACCTGGGTCATTATAAGGACACCGCTCCATGGAAACAGACCGTTCAAAATCAATATAACCGTTTGACAAGTTTGGTAATTGCGAATTCACGCGTGGTGGCCCGTGATGCGGCACGGCGCGAAAAAAATTTAAAACGCAGTCAAATTCGCGTGATTTATAACGGCGTCGATCTCCGTCCCTTCGACACTGCAACGCCTGTCGATTGGGCGCACGAGTTCTCCGTCCCCACCATCGAAGGCCCCGTCGCAATTTGCGTCGCAAATTTGTTTGCTTACAAAGGCCATCGCGATTTGATCGAAGCCTGGCGAACCGTTCACGTTCGATTTCCCAATGCACGATTGTTTTGCGTCGGACGCGATGCAGGAATGGGGACGGAGTTGAACGCAATGGTCGCGAAATATAAATTACAGAACGTCGTGCATTTCATTGGTGCGCGCGACGACGTGCCACGATTGATGAAATCCGCCGATTTGCTGGTGCACCCTTCGCACGAAGAAGGCTTCCCAAACGTTATCCTCGAAGCCATGTCAGCCATCCTTCCCATTGTCAGCACCAACGTCGGCGGAATTCCTGAAGCCATTGCCGAGGGACGGAGCGGATTACTCGTTCCGCCAAAACAGCCGAACACCCTTGCAGAAGCGGCGATGGTACTTCTCGGGGACGAAGAAAAGCGAACAGCATTCGGTCAACGAGGACGAAAGATCGTGGAAAAACGATTCTCTATCGAGCAATTGATTGCACGACACGAAAAAATATATCGATCAACATTTCACGACCCATCTTAAATTGGAAAGAGGGACGGAGTTTCATCCGCCCCTCTGAATATCATGCGACACAGAATAGCTCACGCCACTTTTGGATTCGCGCGGCTTCCTGGTTTGACCACGGGATCGCCTGCGGCGCACATGGGACATTCGCCGGGATCGTATGTGTGAAAGTCCAAACGCGTCAGATACGTGAAAGGTTTCCCCGGTGAAAATTTCCCATTACTGCGGTCGATGATCGATGCGAACCCCGCAACAACCGCTCCCGCCGATTCAACGAGCGGAACCGTTTCCAGAGCGGACTTGCCGGTGGTGATCACATCTTCGGCAATCAACACACGTTCGCCGGGTTGAATCGCAAAACCACGACGCAGCGCAAAGCCTTCTCCCGTGGGGCGTTCGGCGAAAATGGAACGCACACCCAAAGCGCGCGCCAGTTCATATCCCCATAAAATCCCACCAATCGCAGGCGCAAGCACCACATCGACCGTCTCCGTCCCTGCAAGCTTTTCGGCCATCATCGCAGCGATTTCACCGCCGAGCAAAGGTTGTTGAAACAACGACGCGCATTGGCAATACCGGTCGCTGTGCAAACCCGAGCTAAGCAAAAAATGTCCAGAACGCAGGGCGTCTGTGCGTTCAAGAATTTCCAGAACTTTGGAGTCGATCATGATGTTATTCGGACCTTAGGATGTGGATGCCTGATAGGCGGTATTAACGCGGTCGCGCCATTCGATGGCCTTGCGACGAATAATGTCGCGGGGATGGCCTTCTTCGTCGCGCGCGGGCAAAATGCCTCGCGTCACATGAAAAATCATGCCGGAGAAATCCGGGCACATGCGTCCGTTTTCCGCCACGCGAGCAATGTCGCCGCCTTGCGCGCCAATGCCGGGAATCAAAAACGGCAGGGACGGAGCCAACGCGCGGATTTCACTGACGTATTCCGGCTTGGTCGCTCCGACGACAAGACCGCAATTTTCGGCTGCATTCCATTCTTCGAACGATTGCGCAATGTCGCGATACAGGTTGTTTCGCATCAAAAAATCCGATGCGCCAGGATTCGATGTGAGACACAAAAAGAAGTTTAGTTTATCCCGATATTCGAGAAATGGCTGAACGCTATCGCGCCCCATCAGCGGATTGACGGTGATAGAATCCACCTGCAACTGGTCGTAAAAGGCGAACGCATATCGTTGGGCGCTCGAACCAATGTCGCTACGCTTCGCATCGGCGATGATCAAGGTATCCGCAGGAATCATTTCGCGAATTTCGTACAGCAGTTCCCAACCTTTTTTTTGCAACGCCTCGAAAAACGCGATGTTCAATTTATACGCACAGGTCAGATCGTGCGTCGCCGAAATGATCATGCGCATAAACGCTTTGTAGCCGGAAACATCGGCCGTCATTCCGTGTGCCAAATACTCGGGACACGGTTCCAACCCGATGGAAAGCAAGCTGCCCGTTCGTGCCTGGGCGGCGCGAAGTTTTTCCAGGGTGATTGTCATAAGAATGCTATCCGTAAATTTTTTCGTGTGTCAGGATTTCGCCGTCGAGCGCTTGCGTTTCGGCTTGGAGGGAGTAGCTTTGCGCCCGTTGGTGGAATTAACGGGTTTTGCAGCCGTGTTCTTCTCCGGTTTTGCTTTTTTCACCTTCACCTTAGCATCGGGGACGGAGACCTCGTGCGGCGCGTAAACCCCTTTGGGGAACGCTTCCGAGTTTTGGAAAACCGGAACCCCGCTCACGTATGTGGCAAGAATCCGTGCACTCAGTTTTTGGCCCAGCCAAGGGCAATTGCTGCTCTTGGAACGCAGATGTTTCTCCAGGAGCGTGTACTCCGTCCCCAGCGCAAACACCGTCAGGTCGGCAGATGCTCCAGGCATCAGGGTTCCCCACTTTTTGCCCATCACACGCGCGGGGATCACCGTCAGCCGCTCAATCAGGAAATCCAGGCTCCAAATGCCGGTTTCCACAAATCGTGTATAGAGCAACGGGAACGCTGTTTCGAGTCCAATGATGCCAAACGGTGCGGCATCGAACACACGGTTCTTATTCGCCGATGCGTGCGGCGCGTGGTCCGTCGCGATGCAATCGATGGTGCCGTCTTCGAGCGCATCGATCAACGAAAGGCGATCTTCTTCGGCGCAAAGCGGCGGCATCACCTTGGCCAACGTATTGTATTCGAGCACGTCTTCATCGGTCATTGTCAGATGATGGGGCGTGACTTCCGCGGTCACGCTGATGCCGCTGCTTTTAGCGGCGCGAATAACTTCAACCGATTCGCGCGTGGAAATATGGCTCAGGTGCACATGTCCGCCGGTTGAAGCAGCCAGCGCGATGTCGCGCGCCACCATCGTCGATTCGGCCACGCGCGGAATCCCTTTCAAACCAAGACGCAACGAAATCGGGCCTTCGTGCATCACGCCATCGCCGCGCAAATTCACGTCCTGGCAATGTTCGAAAATCGGAATACCGAGCATCCTGGTGTATTCGAGCGCCCGACGCATGATTTCCGCGTTCATGATCGGGTTCATTGAATCGCTGAAAGCCCCCACGCCCATTTCGGCAAGAACACCCAGGTTCGCGAGCGCTTCTCCCTTCTGGCCGATTGTCACCGCCGCAACAGGCACAACATTGACGCACCCGACGGCGGCGGCACGCGACTGAATATAATGCACACCGGTCATCGTATCGCAAATCGGGTTCGTGTTCGCCATCGCGTGGATCGTGGTGTACCCACCCGCGGCAGCGGCTTCGGTACCGGACTCGATCGTCTCGGAACTTTCACCACCGGGCTCGCGCAAATGCGTGCGCAAATCGACGAATCCCGGCGCGATGAAAAACCCATCGGCGTCGAATACGTCGTCGGCCTGGCTGCGAGGAATACGCCGTTCGAGAGCGACGATTTTTGAATCTTCGATCAGCACGTCCAGGCGACTATGCAAGCCCTGGGAAGGATCGACCACCGTGGCGTTACAGATCAGGGTCTTAGCCATGATCGCTGGCTCCGCGAAGAAGATAAAGCACCGCCATGCGGACGGCGAGACCGTTTGTCACTTGGTCCAGGATTTTAACACGTGGATTCGAAAGCACGTCGCGCGCAAGTTCGACTCCGAAATTCACCGGCCCCGGGTGCATCACAAGGGCGTTGCTTTTGGCAATGCGCAGCCGCTCACTGTCAAGCCCGTAGAGTTTGCGATATTCTTTAAGTGAAGGGAAGAGGTTTTTCGCCTGACGTTCGAGTTGCATCCGAAGCAGATAAACAACATCCGCTCGTTGAATGCCCTGCTTCAAATCGTGGCAGATTTCCACGCCAAACGAGCTGAACGATTCGGGCACCAAAGTCGGCGGACCGACCAGAGTAACCTGGGCGCCGAGTTTTTTCATCGCAAAGATATTCGATCGCGCCACACGGCTGTGTAAAATGTCGCCGATGATCGAAATTTTCAACCCCTCGAGCGACCCTTTGCTTTCGCGAATCGTAAAGCAATCAAGCAACGCTTGTGTTGGATGCTCGTGCGAACCGTCGCCTGCGTTGACAATCGACGAATGCACGCGTTTGCCCAAAAATTGATGCGCGCCCGAGCAACTGTGTCGCATAATGACAAAATCCGCCCCCAGCGCTTCGATCGTTTCGACGGTATCGAGCAGCGACTCCCCCTTGTTCACACTGCTGGTTGCCACGTCGAAATTGATCACATCGGCGCTCAAGCGGCGCGCGGCCAGCTCGAACGACGTACGCGTCCGGGTCGAGTTTTCAAAGAATAAATTCACCACCGTCTTGCCGCGCAACGTCGGTACCTTCTTGACGGTACGGGTCACGATGTCCTTGAACCCGACAGCGTTATCGAGAATCAGGAGAATCTCCTCGCGCGTCAAATTCTCGATCCCGAGAAGGTCCTTCTCCTTCAGCCTGCCATGCGAAGCCACAGTCGTCACAAGACACAACCTCCTCCGAGATTTTTAACCACGAAGACACGAAGACACGAAGAGTTCACGAAGAATATCATCGAACGATCCGCTTCATTGCATCTTTGATTACGGGCGAATGAAAATTAAAGAGAATTCCAAGCTTGAGGTCACTTAGTTGCAGGTAGGTCAGCAATTGAGCATCATGAATGGGCATTAACTTCTCCACTGCTTTGACTTCGACGATTACCAACTCGTTTATCAGCAGATCCAACCGATAGGCGTTTTCAATTTTCAGGCCTTTGTATTCAATGTGAAGCGGGACTTGCCGACGGCATGGAAGACCACGTAGTTGTAATTCATGGGCGAGACATTCCTCATATGCGCTTTCTAACAACCCAGGACCCAGTGCGCGATGAACTTCAATGGCAGCTCCAGTTATTTCGTAACATAAATCCTCGTGAACAATTTTTGAAATCCGCTTTTTGTCCACTCAACCGAACCTTGTGTTTACCAAGAATCTCTTTGTGGATTCTTCGTGCCTTTGTGTCTTCGTGGTTATTCTTTTCTCACACAATTTTCACGTGGCTTTGGCCTCGGCCTTTGGCGATGGTGCCGATTTTCCAGGCGCGTTCGCCTGCGGCTTCGAGCGTTGCCAATGTTTTCACCGCGTTTGTTTTGCGCGTGACGACTACCATGCCGATGCCCATGTTGAACACGCGGAACATTTCATCGCGGTCAACGCTGCCTTGCTCCTCAAGCAACGGGAAAATGGGTGGCACATCCCACGCCGAGGAATCAATCACAGCTTTGCAGCCTTTCGGCAAAACGCGCGGCAGGTTGCCCGGCAAACCACCGCCCGTGATGTGCGCCATGGCAACCGGGCGGGCAACATCGAGCAGTCTGGCGAGCGAACGCACGTAAATGCGCGTCGGACGCAGCAGCACTTCACCCAACGGCTCATCGAAACCCGGGTAGGTCTTTTTCAGCGACAGTTTCGCGTGCTTTACAATCGCCCGCACCAGACTGTAACCGTTGCTGTGCACACCCGAGGACGCGATGCCGATGATCACGTCGCCTTCTTTGACTTTGGAGCCATCGATCAACTTCGATTGGTCCGCCAACCCAACCGCAAATCCGGCAAGGTCGTAATCGCCCACTTTGTACAGGCCCGGCATTTCTGCCGTTTCGCCGCCGAGCAACGGAATATTCGCCTGCTCGCACCCGACGCGGATGCCTTCGAGCGTCTGGAACGCATCGTCCGCCGAAAGCTTGCCCGTCGCATAATAATCCAGGAAAAACAACGGCAGCGCCCCGCAAACGATCAAGTCGTTGACGACCATCGCGACCAGATCGATCCCCACGGTGTTCAAAACACCGAGTTTTTGCGCGATCATCAGCTTGGTTCCCACACCATCCGTCGATGCCAGCAGCACGGGTTTTTTTATCCCCTTGAGCGGCAAGGGAAACGCGCCGGAAAACCCGCCAATGTTCTTATTCGTCTTCGCCAGCCGCTCGACGAGCGCATCGCCTTGGTCGATATCCACACCTGACTGGGCATAGGTAAGCCCGCCTTTGGAAGGGCGGGCGGTTTTCTTCTTCGCGGTCATCGGGAACAACCTTTCTTCAGGGAACCTTGGCTCGAACGGGGCCGTCCGTCGGGGTAACGACCTGTGAAGCACGTCGTGCAATAATGCATCGTCGGCGGAACGGCTTTCATCAAGCCATCCATGCTGATAAATCCGAGCGAATTGACTTCAAAATACTGGCGCATTTCCTCGATCGACATGCGGTTGGCGATCAACAAATCCTCGTCGGGCGTGTCGATACCATAATAGCAGGGATGCCGCCAGGGCGGAGCTGTAATGCGGAAATGAATTTCGCGCGCGCCAGCTTCTCGGATCAATTTCACAATCTTGCGCACCGTCGTACCGCGAACGATGGAATCGTCCACCATCACGACACGTTTTCCGGCCAGCACCTCGCGCACGGTGTTGAATTTCATCTTCACGCGCTGGTCGCGGTTGCCCTGGCCCGGCGTGATGAACGTGCGGCCGATGTAGTGCGAACGTACGAGTCCGATTTCGAGCGGAATACCCGATTCGCGCGCGTATCCCACCGCAGCGGGGTTCGAGGAATCCGGCACCGGCACCACCACGTCGGCGTCGGCGGGTTGCTCGCGGGCGAGTTCTTCGCCCAGTCGCGTGCGATAGGAATAAATGCTCTTGTTGGCAGCAATGCTGTCGGGCCGCGAGTAATAGATGAGCTCGAAAATACAGGAAGCGGGTGGGGAAGCAGGTTCAAGGGCCTGGAATTTCTCGATCTGACCGTCCTTGAACGCGATCGCTTCGCCGGGTTGCAGCTCGCGCAGGAACGTCGCGCCAACAATGTCGAGCGCACACGATTCCGACGCGACAATCCAACCGTCGCCTACCTTGCCGATGCAGAGCGGACGAAACGCGTACGAATCTTTCACCGCGTACATTTCCTCGTCGCGCAAAATGATCATCGAAAACGCGCCGTGCAATCGTTTCAACGATGTCGTCAAGGCCTGCCGAAAATCGGCTTCACGGTTTTGGGCAATCAGGTGAACGAGCAATTCACTGTCGGACGTGGATTGAAAAATCGCCCCGTTGGCTTCGAGAAACCGGGCCAATTCTTCGGCGTTTGTCAGGTTTCCATTGTGCGCGACGGCGATGTGGCCACCGCGGTAATTTGCGCGTAGCGGCTGAGCATTATAAGGCGCCGTGCCACCCGCTGTGGAGTACCGCACATGGCCGATGGCAAGGTTGCCTTTGAGGCGCTCCTCGACACCAGGCGTAAAAACTTCCGAAACGAGGCCCGGCCCCTTGTGCATGTGCAGATTAGTGCCGTCACAGGATGCCACGCCTGCACTTTCCTGGCCACGATGCTGGAGAGCGAACAACCCGAGCGCCACAAGTCGGCTGGCTTCGGGGTGATTGTAAACTCCCACGACACCGCAGCCTTCTTTCGGACGGTTGGCATAATCGTGGGCGGCAAGCGAACGGCTGGACATCGAAAAATCCGGCGAATCCTGCATTACAAGCCTTTCTTCCAGGCAACGGTCATCTGGCTGAGTTCCAGGCTGCAAATGCCCTGGATGTCGAAGGTTCCCGGTTTCACCGTGCCGAGGCACACTGTGCGCAAGCCATGCTGCTGGGTCAATCGTGTGATCTGGGCGTATTGCTCGGGGCGGCACGTCAGGATGAACCGCGAGGGTTCTTCGCTGAGCAACGCGGCGGCAGGATGAACGCCTTCGGAAAGACTTACTGCGCACCCCAGGTTGCCTACCGAGCCAAGCGCCATCTCCGCAAGGGCGATCAGCAATCCGCCGTCGGCAATATCGGAGGCGGCGGTAATGTGACCCGCGCGGATCAAATCACGCACCATGTATTGGACTTGCAATTCCAGGTCCATGTCGATTTTGACGGCGGGACCGACAAGTTCACCGGAGCGATCGCGCAAAATGCGGCTGGCGCCCGCGTGGGTTGCCGCCGGTCCAAGCAGCAAAATCTGGTCGCCCTCGTTCTGGAACGTGCCGGGTGTCAGATGGGCCGGATCTTCGATCACGCCGATCATGCCAATCACCGGCGTGGGGAACACCGCCATGCGGTTCGATTCATTGTAAAGCGATACGTTGCCGCCCGTAACTGGCGTTTCCAGTTTCCGGCAGGCATCGCCAAGGCCCTTGATCGCTTCAACCAGTTGCCAAGCACCCGCCGATTTACGTGGGCTGCCAAAATTCAGGTTATTCGTCACGGCGAGCGGCTTGGCTCCCGCCGCCACCAGGTTACGCGCCGCTTCCGCCGTCACGCACCGGGTGCCTTCAAACGGATCGAGCATACACCACAAGCCGTTGCCGTCAGTCGTCGAGGCAATCAAGCCGTCGAACCCGCGCAAACGAATCACGCCCGCACCCACACCGGGGCGGAATACCGTGTTGGTCTGCACCTGATGATCGTACTGGTCGTAAATCCAGCTCTTCGACGCAAAGTGCGGCGACGAAAGCGCGTCGAGCAGCACCTCGCCCCAGTTCCACGTCTCGAAATCGAACGTCGTCCAGTCGCGGCATTCCGGAAAGGACGGAACGATCTCGATCGGGTCGGGCCAGCAAACTTCGTTGCAGATCGGTTCGAGCGGAATGTCCGCCTCGATGATGCCCTTGTGTTCGACAACAAAGCGATGCGTGTTCGTCGTCTTGCCAACGACACACGCTTCGAGATCCCAGCGGGCGAGGATTTTCGCCACTTCGTGCAAGTTCTCGGGCTTGACAACGGCCAGCATGCGTTCCTGCGATTCGCTGAGCAGCAACTCGTACGCCGTCAGGTTCTTGGCGCGTTGCGGCACCTTGTCCATCACAATGTGCAAGCCAAGCCCGCCCTTCGACGCCATTTCGGTCGAGGAACACGTCAGCCCCGCCGCGCCCATGTCCTGCAGCGCGACGATTTTACCCGACGCAATCAGGTCGAGCGTGGCTTCGAGAATTTTCTTTTCCATAAACGGGTCGCCAACCTGAACGCAGCCGCGATCTTCCTGCGATTCCTCGGTCAGTTCCACGCTGGCGAACGTCGCACCGTGAATGCCATCGCGTCCGGTGGCGTTGCCGTAATACACGAGCAAATTGCCAACGCCCTCTGCTTGCGCGGTCATCAGTTCTTCGTGTTTTGCCACACCAATCGCCATCACGTTGACGAGGCAGTTGTCCGTATAACACGGATCGATGCTGAATTCGCCGCCAATGACGGGCACGCCGACACAGTTGCCGTAATCGGCAATGCCTTTGATCACGCCGCCGATGATCCAGGAGTTCTTATCCTCGCCAGGAGGCCCGAACCGCAACGCGTTGTGCAGCGCTACCGGACGCGCGCCCATCGCGAAAATATCGCGCAGAATGCCGCCCACGCCGGTCGCCGCGCCTTCGTACGGTTCGACCGCGCTCGGGTGGTTGTGCGACTCGATTTTGAACACGCACGCCCAGCCCTGGCCCAGGTCAATCGCGCCCGCGTTTTCGCCCGGCCCATGCAGCACGCGCTTGCCCTTGGTCGGCAACGTCGCGAGATGCTTGCGCGTGTGTTTGTACGAGCAGTGCTCGGACCACATGACCGAAAAAATTCCGAGTTCCGTAATCGTGGGTTCGCGCCCCAGGACTTCGAGAATGCGGTCGTATTCCTTGGTCGTCAGGCCATGATCGGCGACAACCTCGGGCGTGATTTGAATCTGAGCGGTCACGGCAACGTGTCTCCTGGTGCGGGTGTTCGGTGACGGTTAAATTCGATGGGACGAATGATGAAGGATTTCTTTTAAGCTTTCACGGCGGCGTTATTCATCGCGCTCAGAATCCCGATGCCGTCGGTGCCGCCGAGCAGCGCTTCGACCGCGCGTTCGGGATGCGGCATCATGCCGAGCACGTTGCCCGCTTTGTTCATGATCCCCGCAATGTTGCGCACCGAACCGTTGGGGTTCGTGGCGTCGCTCACGTTGCCTTCGGCGTCGCAGTAACGGAAAAGCACCTGATCCTGGACCGAATCCGCTTGGTCGGCGGGGATGAAATAATTCCCGTAACCGTGCGCGATGGGCAGGCTGATGACGTCGCCTTGCTTGAGAAACCCGCGCGTAAACACGGTGTCGTTTTTTTCGACACGCAAATTCCAATCGAGGCAACGGAATCGCATCGACGTGTTCTTAATCAGCGCACCGGGCAGCAGTCCGCACTCGAGCAGAATCTGGAACCCGTTGCAGATGCCTAAAATCAGCGTACCACGTTCGGCGTGCTGCTTGACCGAGGCCATGACGGGCGACATTGCGGCCAGCGCACCAGCGCGCATGTAATCGCCATAGGAAAATCCGCCGGGGATGATGATGCAGTCGATGTCGTCGGGCACGGGATCTTTGTGCCAGACCTCGATCACGTCGGCCTTGATCACGTCGCGCATTGCGTTGACGCAGTCCTTCTCGCAGTTCGATCCGGGGAAAACAATAACAGCCCAGCGAGCGCTCACGATTGGACGACCTCCCACGTGTAATCTTCCAGCAGCGGATTGCTCAGCGTTTCGCCGCACAGGCGCTCGATTTCGTCGCGTGCCGCGTCGGCGTTCGGCGCGTCGATATCGAGATAGAACGATTTGCCCATGCGCACGGCATCGACAACATCGTGGCCCGCCGAGCGAACCGCCTGACGGATGGCTTGACCCTGGACATCCAGAATGTCGGGGCGAAGGTGGACAAGGACATGAACTCGAAGCATGGTCGTCTTCCGTTTTTGAGATCGTAAAGTGGGTGGCGGTTATCCGCGACGCTGCAAAGCCTCGGCGAGTGGTTCGCCGGTGATCATTTCAAACGCGACTTCGTAGCGGCGGCTGATTTCCGCGATGACTTCCTGGGGAATTTTGGGCGGCGTGCCGTCGCCCATGAAGCCCTGGGCTTGCAGCCAGTCGCGCAGGTATTGCTTGTCGAGCGCGAGCGCTTCGCCTTCGCCGTCTTTGCATTCCACGCGGAATCGCGAGGAGTCAGGCGTAAAGGCTTCGTCGATCAGCAGCAATTCGCCTTCGGGTGTCATGCCGAATTCAAATTTAGTGTCGAGACACAACACGTCGCGTTCCTGCAACTCGGCATACACCGAGTTGTAAAGTGCAAGGCTGGTAGCCTGCAAGCGACGAGTGAGTTCTTCACCCGCTTGCCTGGCCATTTCCTCCACCGTGATGTTTTCATCGTGGCCAACTTCGGCTTTTGTCGAAGGCGTGAAAAGCGGTTCGGGCAACTTGTCGTAACGTTTCAAGCCCTTGGGCAATTTATAGCCGCACGCTCCGCCGGTGGCTTGGTATTCGCGCCACGCGCTGCCGTCCAAATGGCCGCGCACCACGCATTCGAATTTCACCGGATCGGTGCGGCGCACCAACGCCACGCGACCCCGCATTTCGGCCAGTTCACCGCTGCCCGGGGCAAAAATTCTGTCCGAGCGCGTCGTCACCAGATGATTCGGCAAAATACCGCGTGTGCGTTCGAACCAATGACCGCTCATCAGGTTCAACACCTCGGCCTTGTTCGGAATCGGCTCGGGAAACACCACATCGAACGCACTGATGCGCCGCGATGTCATCAACAGTAAATGCTTCGCATCTACCTCGTACACTTCGCGTACCTTGCCCGTGTACAAATGATTCAATTCGGAGAGTGAAGAGATGAGATTCATGGATAGAGAGGGCTCTTTTCTGGATTTTTTTCAACCACGGAGACACATTAGAAAGGATGAGGGATGAAGGATGAGACAAGATTATCCCTGGGAACGCCGATCTCCAGATCGGCAAAAATAATCCTTCGCCAATCAGGAGATTGGCGCTCACAGGAAAAGTAAAACTCGCTCATTATTATTTCTTTTACTCTTCAATATATCTTTCACTCGAAGCCAAATCGGTTTTGAACATCCTTCATCCTTCATCCTTGAAAGTCACTCCCACTCGATGGTGCCGGGGGGTTTGGAAGAAATATCGTACACCACGCGGTTGATGCCGTCGATTTCGTTGACGATGCGGCGCGCGATGCGGTCAAGCAGTTCGTGCGGAAGACGCGCCCAGTCCGCCGTCATGCCATCAACGCTTTCCACCGCGCGAATCGCGCACACGTTGGCGTACGTGCGGCAATCGCCCATCACACCCACGGCCTTTACCGGCAAGAGCACCGCGAAACCTTGCCATACGCGATCGTAAGACTCTTTGTCCTTGACGATTTCCTCGCGGAAAATCAGGTCCGCCGCCCGCAGCAGTTTCAATCGCTTCGGCGTCACTTCGCCCAGAATACGAATCGCGAGCCCCGGACCCGGGAACGGATAACGTTGCAGGATCGACTCGGGAATTTCGAGCAACCGGCCTACTTCGCGCACTTCGTCCTTGAAGAGCTCCTTGAGCGGCTCGATCACGCGCCCCTGCTCGATCAGTTTCAGCACTTCCGGCACACGGTTGTGGTGCGTTTTGATTTTGTCGGAAGGACCACGCACGCTGACCGATTCGATCACATCGGGATAAAGCGTCCCTTGCGCCAGCATATCGTTGCTGTGCACTTCGGCGAAAAACGTGCGAATGAATTCGCGGCCGATGATCTTGCGTTTTTTCTCTGGGTCGGTCACACCCTTCAACTTGCCGAGGAAATTTTTCCCCGCGCGTTTGATTTTCAAATTCAGTCCGAGCACTTTGCGCAACGAATGATCGACTTCCTCGACTTCGTTCGCGCGCAACACGCCGTTATCGACGAACACGTGCTCGCTACGACGACCGAGCGCCCGGTCGAGCAGCACCGCCATCACCGTGGAATCCACGCCGCCCGAAACGGCGCTGACCACGCGGCGGCCATGGCTCATCTCGCGAATTTCTTCGCACGTTTGCTCGATCCAATCGCCCAGCGACCAATCGCGCGGCGCCTGGCAAATCTCGAACACAAAGTTTTCCAGATACCGTGTGCCGCATTCGGTGTGATGCACCTCGGGGTGGAACTGAAGTCCCCAGATACGGCGCTTGGCGTTACAGACAATCGCGTTGGGCGTCGCGGGCGAGGACGCAATGCGCGTAAATCCCTCGGGCAACTTCGCCACATGGTCGCGGTGGCTCATCCAGACATGGTGGTTTTGAGGGACGCCAACGACGAGCGGGCTTTCCTTGAGCATTTCCACTTCGGCGCGGCCGTATTCGCCGCTGCCGCCTTGCTCGACCTTGCCGCCGAGCGCGTGCATCAACGCCTGGTGCCCGTAGCAAATGCCCAAAATGGGAACGTCGATCTTGTTGAGCAACGCCTTGCCAATACGCGGCGAACCTTTCTGGTAAAGCGACGCCGGGCCGCCCGAAAGGATAATGCCCATGGGGTTATTGCGCAAAATTTCAGAGGGTTTTTCGTGACAGGAAACGATGCGGCTGAACACGCCCATGCCGCGCACGCGCCGCGCAATCAATTGAGTGTACTGCGAACCGTAATCGACGATGGTGATCATGGGGACTCCGCTCAGTGTCTGGCGTGGGGGTTATTCTTCAAACCAACTCAATTCGGGCGCGAGTTCAGCCGCGCAATACTCCAGGTGAAGCACCCGGCGGTGCGACACCGATTTCGCCGGAGAAGATGCGTGAACCATCAACGGCTTCATCAACACCGCTCCGCCGCGCGGGACAACACACGTGTGCTGGGCGGACTTGTCAAGCGCCGCGATATCCTCGGCGCTCAACCGGCCATAACGGTGACTTCCCGGCAACACGCGCAAAGGGCCATTGTCATCGCCGCAGTCATCGAAATGCAGCCGGATGGTCACCATACGCTCCAAAATTTCGGCAGGAGGCTCCACATGCGGTACACCTTCCTTCACCGACCAGGGACCGTAACCCGTCACCTCGCGTTTTTCTTTCACCGCGATGGCCACATCCTGATGCCACGGCACTTTCCAGTTCGCCCCGGCAACCTTGTCGAAAAATATTCCGCGCACGGGACGGGCCGAGCATCCGAGCAGTTCGCGCACCAACCGCGCGACGGCGCTATCCTGGGCAAAGCTACGAATCGTCGGGCTCTTTTCAAGCAGATTACGCGCCGCATGAGGACGTTCCGCATCAAGAGCATCGCGCTCTATCGCACTCAGCAAACCGTCGCAATCGTCCTCCCCCAGTAAGGAATAAAGGACGGCATAACCGTTGGCCTGGAGAAAACTCTCCAAATTCGTTCCATCCATCGCGACCAGCGCGTCGGTTGAAGATTCAGCCAAAGCCATGCCGTCCGAGTATCCTTCGTCCGTTTAGCGGTTCATGCCGATGCGTTGCGTGCGCTGGTACAACTTGCCCTCTTGCTTGATGCTCGGGGCGATGATGATGTCGGCTTCCTGGAACTCTTTGATGTTATGCGCGCCGATGCTGCCCATACAGGTCTTGATCGCGCCGACGATGTTCTGCGAGCCGTCGTCCTGGCGCGCCGGGCCGAAGAGGATTTCTTCGAGCGTTCCCGTCGTCCCCACGTTGACGCGCGTTCCGCGCGGCAGGTTGTGGTGTGGCGTCGCCATGCCCCAGTGGAACCCGCGGCCCGGGGCTTCGATGGCTTTGGCAAAGGCCGAACCCACCACAACGGCGTCGGCGCCACAGGCAAACGCCTTGCAGATGTCGCCGCCCTTGGACATGCCGCCGTCGGTCAGGATCGGAATGTACTTGCCGGTTTTTTTGTAGTGATAATCGCGTGCCCACGCACAATCGGCGGTGGCGGTCACTTGCGGCACGCCAAGGCCAAGAACGCCGCGTGTCGTGCAGGCTTCGCCCGGACCGACGCCCACCATGATCGCCGCCGGTTCGCATTCCATCAACTCGATGCAAGCTTCGGTCGTCACCGTGTTGCCGATGATGACCGGGGCTTTCATGTCTTTGCAGAATTTTTTGAAGTCCACCAGTTCCGACCGCGAGGATTCGTAACGAACCGTCGTCACCGTCGATTGAACGACGAAAATGTCCACGCCCGCTTCCTGGGCGATCGCGCCGTAACGAGGCGCTTTGGGCGGAATGGCCGAAACGACGGCTTTGACGCCAGCGGCCTTGATTTCCTCGATGCGGCGGGCGATCAGCTCTTCGCGAATAGGCGCCTGGTACACTTTCTGAAGAATCGACGTAGCCGTTTCCGGCGTCGAAGCGGCGATTTCGTCCAACACGCCCTTCGGGTCTTCGTATCGCGTTTGCACACCTTCCAGGTTCAGGATGGCGAACCCGCCAGCCTTGCCCATTTCAATGGCGAACGGCACATCCACCACACCGTCCATGGCCGCAGCCACCACCGGAATGTTGAACTTCAGACCGCCGACCTCCCACGAGGTATCCACGTCCTCGGGGTCGATGGTCAGCAGCCCCGGTGCCAGTGCAATTTCATCCAAACCGTAAGCGCGGCGCGCCTTGCGTCCTCTACCGATCCAAAAGCCCATTGGGGAAGTCTCCTTTTATCGAAAATGGTGAATAGTTGACGAAAATCTGGGGGGTGCGGGAAAAAAAACCCGCAGGAAGTAAAGCAAAAGCGGCGGAACTCGATGGTTCCACCGCTAAATTGTTGTCTGCTTGCGGGGCACACTTCGCCGTGCGGGCGGGCGAAACGCCCAGGACGCGGGCCGTCGGCACTCGCCGCCGTACGCGAGCCGCGCCCGACGGGGAAAATAGAGATTTCAGAGTGGTGGAAAGCCTCGCGGTCAAAAGCGGATATGCCTCACGTGCCTTATGCGAGCGGTTCGGTGCCACAGCGGGCGGGTGATGTCAACTGCTTTGCATCCCCGAGAGCGAAGTGACTAGATATTGTCCCAAAGAGGCTGGCTTTACCCTTCTTTTCAGACGATGAAATAGCACACAGATGCCCCACTTTCTTCAGGAATTGGGCTCAATCGGGCGAGTTTCCACACTACCATCGGGGGCGGCATCGTAAATCCACAGTTCGGGCTTCACACAGGTCGAACCGGGACGGTCTTTTTCGACAAACGCCATGAAACGCTGCGACTCTCCCGCTTCATCGCGCCATTCGCGTCGCAGGTACACACCCTCCTGCGCATCGTCGGCCAAGGTGGCAAGATCGGCGGCGTTCAAAACGCACCGAATCGCAAACGGTTCGAGGCGAATCAGGCTTTCGCGGGCATCGTCATCGACTTCGAGCGCGTAAACAAACGCTCCGGCAGGACCTTCGGGGCCAAGCACCCGAGTGATTTTCTCCAGCTTTCTGGCCGAAATCAATGTTTCGACTTCTTTCAACGTGAGACGGAATCGAATGGAATGATCCTGGATACGAATTTTCATGGAGGGCGTCGTTCCTTAGTGGCGTCGAAGTGGAAATTTTTCCGATCATTGGCGAGGTGGTCAATCGGACACGCGATAAACATTGATTTTATCTGCATCTTTTTGGGCGTAAAAATCGCCCCGATGTAGATGTTCGGGGCGATTGAATGGTCTCAGGTTTCTTCCAGAAAGCTCATCCGGCAAACGTCAATGCCATCTGCCTCGCCGCTGTGGCGCGGGCAATTCATGATATCCGTCAGGGAGAAACTCCGCATGGCTTCGACGGTGGCATTCTGAACGGTCAATAAGGCCTGATGGTACCCACAAACGGGAACGCCAGGATTATTGCCGTCGTGATCCGCGCGGCAAAAGGCGTTTTCAGCCAGGTGCCCCTGGCAGGCTTCGACGATTTCCAGCAGTGTAATCTCGGCGGGTTCCTTGGCGAGTGACATGCCGCCTTGGGGTCCACGCTGAGAACGAAGCAAGCCCGCTTTGACCAATTGGCTCATGGTTTTGCCCAGATAAGTGGGCGAACATCCCATTTTCTCCGCGATGATATGCGGCGGAATAGAACGGTCATGACCGTTCTGTGCCAGGTAGGTAAGGGCCTTGATGGCGATTTCGGTAGTTTTAGTAATCATAGGCTCATATCAGATAATTTAGATAAATGATATCCTGTATGAGGGCGCCGTCAACGACAATCCGCATCTTAAGTGCCTGAAATATCCGAAATTCGACCCAACATTTCCGTGGCCAGGGCAAGAAATGCAGGATTGTCGCTTGCGGTTGTCAGGGTGGGCTTTAACGATGCGTCCGAATTTTTCTCTCAGGAACCGTCATGGCTCGTCGTCGCACTCGAAATTCGCCGATGGAATCGTCCTCTGCCGATGCCGCACCGCCGCCGGAGCAATCCGTGCGGGAGCCGGTCGATGCTCACGGGGAAAAACGTTTTGGTGCCGAGCGAACGGTCTGGCGCACGCTTGCCTTGGAAGCACGCGAAGTCGCTCCCCTGGCGACGCTTCTTTTCGTCGTGGGTGCAATTTTGCGGTTTTATCGACTCGGGCACGCGGATTTGTGGCTCGACGAAGTGCTGGTTTATTACGATGCCATCCAGGGTACGCACGTCACAGTCAGTACTGCTCACAACTTGCATCTGAAAATCGTGGGTTGGTTGCTTCACCACGTGAGCGATTCGCCATGGGGATTGCGGTTGTTTGGCTGCACAACCGCTTCGTTAGCCGTGCCCGCCATCGTGGTGGCGGCGCGATGGCTGCGCGACCGCCAAACGGCGTTGGCCGCCGGGTTGCTGATGGCGCTGAATCCGTTTTTGATTTTTTACGCACAAGACGCAAACTACTACGGCACGATGGCGTTGTTGGCAACGGTGCAAACTGCGTTTTACATCGCGTTTTTCCGCGGCGCGCCCATTTTGGGAACATTGGCGATTTGCGCGGCAGGAGCATTGGCTCATAAAAACCATCCCTTCGCGACGATCCTGACGGCGTTCGCGTTGGGCGGATGCGCGTTGGGCAGTTTCGTCTATCCGTCGTTGCGACGCCAAGTTTTCGAGTGGAATCCCAAGCGGTGGTTTCGCAACCCAACGGTGCCGTTGTTGATTGTCATGGGTGCCGTGGCCGCGCCGATCATTGTGCATGAATCGGAAACGATGAAAACGGCGTTGGAAGCGCGTTTGGCCATTGGACAACCGATGTTCAATGTTTCGTGGTCGCTGGATTTTTTTGAATGGGCGGGCTCGCATTATCTCGTCACGTTTTTTCACAACGGACCACTTGCATGGAAGTTAGTATGGGTGCCGTTCGCAGCACTTGCATGGGGCGTAATTCGTCTGGCGATGAATACACGGCGACTGCGTCCCTCGTTGCCCGTCGCGGGATTATATTTATTGGTGCTGCTGCCCGTTTTGTGGGTGTTGTTCAACATTAAGCACCATGGGTTTTATCCACGTTATCTGTCGTTCATGGTGCCGGGATTTATTATCGCCATCGCATTCGGAGCCGCCGAACTGGGCGATCTGTTGCAGGCAAGCGGCAAGGAAACGCTGCGCCATGCGGGTTGGGGAGTGCTCGCCGCCGTTTTAGCCGTTCAATTACCTTACCTGGTTGATTATTATACAACGGATCGCTCGAATTTTATCGGTTTGCGCGATGAACTCCAGAATCGTCACGAGCCAGGCGAACCCGTTATTTTGCCTGCCAAAAATATCCGATGGCAGGCGCGGTATTATTTATCGAAAATGGACCCACCGCTTTGGCCCGCGGATTCACCCGTTGCCAATCCAGGCGTGGCGCCCGACACATCGATTTTGTATGCAGAGAAATTCGAGTGCACGGCACGCAGCAAGTTGCTCAACGATTTGTTCGGCGTCAAAAGTGCCTGGATCGTTTCGGCCTGGCGACATAATATTCTCCCAACTTATTGGGAGTTCATCGATCGCGCGATTCCGACGGTTTACGAAGGCACCGCTAACGGCGACGAGTTGATGAACGCGCGGCTGCACCATTGGACATATGGCAATCGCGCATTGTTGCCCCATTTGGCAACGCGATTCGAGGATGAAGAACTCGCGCACGAAGGCGCGTCGCATTGGTTGGGCACGAAGGGGGGCAAGTGGCGTCTGACCAGCAAAGGTCCGCTGGATTTGAAACTCGAAGGGGACGGAGTCACCGTCGAGAGGGACGGAGTCACCGTCGAGAGGGACGGAGTCACCGTCGAGAGGGACGGAGACGCGTTGATCGTTGCATGCGAGCACGACCGACCAATATCAGTGAAGCTCGACGGCGACACCCTGCCGGGTGAAATCACCGCCGAACCGATTTATTCCTCCAATTATCGCATTGGACCGTTTGACGCGTTGAACTTCGTCGATGACATCCGAAACAGCGAAAGTTCTTTCGCCGACGAACCGGTTTTTCATCGGCGATTCGATGGTTTTTTTTCCTACGGCTTGTGGGTTCCATCCAACGAAAATCGTCAGTTGGTATTACGCGCCGTTCAACGTGCGAAGGACGAGGACAAAGGCAAAGGTATTAATCCAAAGGATTTATTTTTCTCCGTCGCGGTCGATGGCGACCATCAAGGCGTTTGGTACTTGCCCGCAGGGACGGAGGAGCGAATGGCAGAGGTTCCGCTGGATTTGAAACTCGCGCCCGGCAATCACCAGATCGATGTGTACGGTTTCACACCGCGTTTGGGTTACCTGCCGTTCAACGATTGGGATTGGGCGGGTATGGAATGGAACGCTGGCACGTCAAAAACGCCTGCAAATCGTATCGAGGAGTTGGGTTTGAATATCAGCGGTCCGCGCAACGCCATCACACCGTGGGCCGATGTGATCGAGGGCGGCGTGGTCGAAGAACCTTATTACGAACGATCGATGAGCAACGTGCGCGGGCCTTCGGGCGAACGGGCGCTTGCATTCGATCTCAGCCAGAAAACCGACGCTCCCACGGGAGCTTTCCATCGCCTGTCGCTCGAGCCTGTCGCGGCTCAACCAGGATCGCTCTTCGGTTACAGCGCTTATGCACGCATCGATGCGAACGATTCATTCGCATTTCAATTATCGACGGTGTTTTTCAACCAGCGCGGCGAGGTGATTCACATCCAGAATGGTTCGCAACAATTTCTGATGACGCCCTATGCGAGTACCTGGATGCGTTGCGAGGAGTGGACACCCATACCCGGTGAAGTGATGACCGCCAGCGGCAAAATTGAACGCGTGGCGTATGTTTCCGCCGGCATCATGGTCTTTCCACCCGAACCCACGCGCATCGTCTGGGAAGGAAAGCTATACGTGGATTCGATTCGTGCGATGAAAAACGATCCTGGGCTGACCGCACCGACACAATTAGCTGAACAGTTGATTTGGAATCCGTTGGAAAAAGATTGATCAACCCGCCACCACAGGGGACGGAGTCAAATGCGCATGTTCAATAGCGTGGGCGTGCGGTGATTTCCAGAAAAGTAAGCGCAGGCTGTTGAGCACAACGAGCACGGTGCCACCTTCGTGACCGAAGACGCCAAGCACCAACGGCAGGCTGCCCATCAACGCAAACACGACGAGAATCGACGCGGCACCAATGGCGATGGTAAAATTCTGTCGAATGACGCGACGCGTTGAGCGGCTCAACTCGATGGCTGTAATTAAATCCATCAACCGGTCGCGCATCAGGACCACATCGGCTTGCGCCAGCGCGGCGGCGCTTCCCCGCATTCCCATGGCCACGGCAACATCGGCGACGGCCAGCGCGGGCGCGTCGTTGACTCCGTCCCCGATCATCATCACAGGCGACTCGGCACCCATTTCTTCGATCAGACGGTATTTATCTTCGGGACGAAGGCCACCGCGAATTTCCGACATTCCAATGCCTTTGCCAATGCGTTCGGCGGCGCCCTGGTTATCGCCACTCAGCATCACGACGCGACGTCCCAACGCGCGCAACCACGTCATCACGCACCCGGCAAACGGACGAATGGTTTCGGAAAGTAAATAACGCACACGCGCCTGACCGTCGATCGTTAGCACCACACGTGGCGAGTCCGCGTCTTCCGGATTTGGATCGCGGCCAAGCAGTACGCGTTTGCCCGCATAAATCGCGTTCACACCTTCGCCGGGAACTTCGTGAACATCGTTTATTTCGGCGGGCACAACATGATTAAGGAACCGCCGAACGGAACGCGCAGCCGGGTGGGTCGAAGCCTCCGCAAGCGCAGCAGCCACCGCGCTCAACTCTGCATCGTTCGCTCCGTCCCCCGTGGTCTCGAACACGTGCGGTTCACCGGTACTCAGCGTCCCCGTCTTATCAAACGCCAGGGTGCGCACATCGTTGATGCCGAGAAGCCCTCGTCCGCCGTGGAATAAAATACCGCGCCGTGCGCCGGAAGAAATGCCCGCGAGCACGGCACTTGGAATTGAAAGAACAAGCGCACACGGCGAACCCGCGACCAGCAGCGCCATCGCACGATACATGGCATCGTTGAATGGCAACGAAGCAACGCGCCACCAATACAGAAACCCTAGAACCGACGCGCTGAGAATCGCCATCGTGAAGTAACGGCCCACCCGGTCGCTGATTACTTGCGCCGGTGCGCGGCGTTCGGGCGCCGATTCGATCAATTGCATGATTTTTTGATAGGCGCTTTCGCATGCAGGGCGAATTGCCTCGACCGTGACAAGACCAAGACCATTTACACCACCGCTCGGCACCTCCGTCCCCATTTCGGCTTCGAGAGGTTCTTCCTCGCCGTTGATCGCGGACAAATCGACGGTTGTTTTTCCGATCACCAATTTCGCATCGACAGGAAACCGCTCGCCCGGACGCACAACAAGCAAATCGCCGGCGGCGATATCTTCGAGATACACCTGGGTTTCTTTCCCATCGATCAGTCGCATAGCCGTCGAGGGAAATTCTTTCGTTAACTCCTGGATGGCCGACCGCGTGCGCGCTTCGGCGAACGATTCCATCGCGCGGCTGGCTCCGAAGAGGATCAGTAACGTGGCGCCTTCGCTCGGATGACCAAGCGCCCACGCTCCCACCGCAACGAGCAGCATCAGGAAGTCAACGTCGAGCTTGAGTTGGCGAATGTCTTCCCATGCTTCGATGATTGGGTGCCACATCCCAGCGCCGAAACTGAAGGCAAACGCGATCCACGCCCATTGCGGCGCAACGGCGTTCATTACCCAGGCGACAGCAAGACCCGCGACGCACAACGCGGTGGTGTGCAATTCACGCCGCCATTCAGGAGAGTGTTCCGTTTTCAAAGCAACGATGGGGGCATGCAGAATCATGAGAAGTCTCCCTTCAGTTCGATTGAACATAGCGCAGAAGAACTTTCACGACAAACTCTTAATTTTTTTGGTATTCGGCAAGTTTCACCCGCGTGTGCACCGAATGTTTGGTATCGCAAAAAAGCAGAAGGAATAACGATGACGGACAAACATGATAAAAGAGAATCGGGCGTCCCGTTTCCAGGACGCCCGACCCACTCGCACCATATTGTCCCCAGAGGACAATATCCTTGGGTTACTTGCCAACTTTGACTTTCGGAGCCGCTTCGAGCATTTCCGCCGATGCTTGATCCGCGTACTTTTCAAAGTTCTTGTTGAACATATCAGCCAGTTTGTTGGCCGTCGTTTCGTATTTGGATTTGTCCGTCCAGGCGTTGCGCGGGTTGAGGACTTCGGTCGGTACTTCCTCGACCGCTTTCGGAATCGCGAGGCCGAAGATTTCGTCCGTTTCAAATTCCGCATTATCCAACTTGCCATCGAGAATCGCGTTCACGATGGCGCGCGTGTATTTCAGTTTGAAACGGCTGCCAACGCCGTAAGCCCCACCCGTCCAACCGGTGTTAACCAGCCAAACGTTCGCACCGTATTTCTGCATTTTTTCAGCCAGCATCTCGGCATACTTCGTCGGGTGCCAAACCAGGAACGCCGCACCAAAGCAGGGCGAGAACGTGGCCTGGGGTTCGGTGATGCCGACTTCGGTACCGGCAACCTTCGCCGTATAGCCGCTGATGAAGTGATACATTGCCTGGCCCGGGGTCAGCTTGCTGACCGGAGGCAGAACGCCGAAAGCATCGCACGTCAGGAAGACCACGTTCTTCGGATGGCCGCCTACGCAGGGAATCTTGGCGTTATTAATGAATTCGACCGGGTAGCTGCAGCGTGTGTTTTCGGTCAACGAAATGTCGGTGTAATCAACTTCAAATGTTTCCGGATCGTAAACCACGTTTTCCAGAACGCTGCCGTAACGAATGGCGTGATAAATTTCCGGTTCGCCTTCTTCAGTCAGGTTGATGGTCTTGGCGTAGCAGCCACCTTCGAAGTTGAAGATGCCGTCATCGGACCAGCCGTGCTCGTCATCGCCAATCAGGTGACGTTTTGGATCGGCGGAAAGCGTCGTCTTGCCCGTGCCCGACAGACCAAAGAACAACGCCGTGTCGCCCGCGTCCCCTTCGTTGGCCGAGCAGTGCATCGAAAGCACGCCCTTCTTCGGAAGAATGTAGTTGAGAACCGTGAAAACACCCTTCTTCATTTCACCGGCGTATTCCGAACCGAGAATCACGAATTCGCGCGTCTTGAAGTTCAACTCGACGCTGGTTTTCGTGGTCACACCCGGCACCTGGGTGTTCGCTTCCATCTGACCCGCGTTGTAAATCGTCCAATCCGGTTCGCCGAAATCAGCCAGTTCTTCCTTGGTCGGGCGGATCAGCATGTTCCACATGAAAAGCGCATGGTAAGCACGCGAGCAAATGACGCGGACTTTGATGCGGTGTTTGGGGTCCCAGCCAGCATATGCATCAATGACATAAATCTCGTCGCGGCTGTTCAGGTAATTGATGGCGGTTTCTTTGTTAACCTCAAAGGCATCCTCGCCAATCGGCATGTTAACGTTGCCCCACCAGATATCGGCTTTGGTGGTTTCTTCCTCGACCACGCGCTTGTCTTTGGGGCTACGGCCGGTCTTGATCATCGAGTTTGCGATCAGGGCACCGCTCGAAGCAATAACGTAGCGGGACTTTTGAGCGGCAATCTGATAGATTCTCGCCACAGACGGATTGCGGTGAACGATGCGGTAAGGGCGGTCGTAAACAATACCTTGGTTTTTCAGACTCTGTTCGAAGCTCATACGAAGTACTCCTCTGGGGGGAATATTGACAAATCCGAGTTCAGCGGGCCTGAATATCTTTTTTGATACGGGCCGAGTTTTGCAAGCCGAACTCGGAAACGAGAAGCAATTAACTGGATAATCCAGATGATACTTATCGCTGTTAGTCGCAATTAGAAGCAAGCAATGCCCTCTCGTCAAGGGAATCCGACATGTCTTGTGAAAAAATTCACAAAGACCGTTTTATAAATGAACTTCGCCTTCGATTTTCCCGATTTCAGCTCTTATTTGCGGCAATCCAGCCTGCTCGGGTCATCGCATCGGCCAGTCGATCGTGCCAATCGGCAGGTCCTTCGAGAGTCAATTCACCATTTTCTAATGAAAATCGGGCACTATGAAGGGGCTCAAGGCCCGTCACGATGAGCGCAACCATGTGTTCACACTGTGGTTGGGCATGCGGAGCAATCGTGTACGTGCGAGTAATACCTTCGGATTGATCGGCAGGTTTTTCGACACCAATGACCAGGGCCTCCATGGCAGCGCGCTCCTGCGCAGTGCCAACGATCCATAAAGAATTTTCTGTGCGATCGAGCCCAAAGTTTCGTCCAGGCGGAAGTTTGAATACCTGCGGACCATAGAGATAGGGTTTCAGCGTTCCCTGCATCAGAATCCCGGCAATGATGGAGAAGTCGCCCTCGTTCATCGGGTATGTCTGGCGTTCCAGGTCGGTCGGCGGTGGCTCTGGCGTGGACGTCGCCACGGGCAAAGTGCTCGACGTAGCATAGGGATCGTTTTCGTCGTTACCGCCACAACCGGTAAGCAACAGTGCCATCACCATGCAATAAACCGAAACTCTTTTCATGAATCGACTCCTTTTTGCCCACCACGAATCCACCATCCCAGACCGAGACCCAGCGCGGCGAATCCAAAAACAACAATTAGCAATGAAAATGCCGAGTCGAATCCCACAACAGCCAACACCGCGTTGTGAATTCCCCATAAAAGAAGCGCCAACGGTCCGAAAAGCCCGAATACAACGCGCACTCTCCCCTGCCAGGCGGGCCAACGGCGCGTCGCCGCCCATGAAGCTACCGGCGTCAACACGGCAAGGACCACTAATGCTGCGGTAAAAATGCGTAGATCGAGAAGCAGGTCGAGCATCGTGTGATCCTTGTCAATATCTCGGTCGTCCGCGTTTGCCGCCAAACAACGCCGACAGCCAACCAAAGCCTGCGCCGGTGCACAAGGCCATGATGATGAAGTCGTCGAGCGGACCAGGAATCAGGTCGGGCAGGAAAAAATATACAATGCCTGCCAACATCCAAAATCCGCGTCGGGCAAATCCGAATCCACGCTCCATCGCTTCGCATGCAGGATCGTGCTGCAATCGACGCCCTGGACGAACTTCGCGCACCATGTTGTCGTATTCGACGAGTCCAAAATCAAGCAACTCTCCAAACGCCGCTGCGTTATTGTCCAGGTACAGCTTGGTTTCGCCAGTGGAAAGCGCTCCGTGGCGCAGCAACTCGCGCAGGTAATCGAGTTGCACGGCGCTCAGATGGGGACGGAGTTTATCCGGTATCATCAGCGGGCGTTCCCATTGAACGCGGAAGAAAAAAACCAGCAAAATGATCCCCACCACAGTTTCCGCCATCGGATAAAAAAATAACCCCAGTCCGACGAGCACGACGGTCAGAAAAACTAGCCCTCCACGTCGCATGCCTTCGCCCGTGGCAGCCATGACCAACAACACAAGACAAAACACGATGAATACCACCATCCCTTTGAGAATGGAAAGCGCCGCGCCAAATCCGGGAATGCGTTCAATGGCCGAAAGAGACTGCATGATGGCAGTCTCAATGGACTCGGGCAGGGCGCTCAGCCCCAGCGTCGGGTTAAGCGTGGCACACAACGGGATTGTCAATACCACCGCCAGCACAAACAGGACAAGTTGCTGCGTCGAACGACGCCAATCGCCCAGTATTTGCCATTGCGAGGCGAGCGTCAGGACGACGAGCGCGCTCATTAGAAACGCCGCCGTCAGAAAGATTGGATTTTGCGCCCAAGGCGCTCCCATCGCATCGATCAGGAACACGGATGACGCCAACAATAACCCAAGGCGAAACGTTAGTTCCTCGGGACGCAGCTCGCCGTTTGGCTGCACAATGGCGTGAGAATCTTCTCCGTCCCCCGGTGGCTCGGGTTTCGGCGAAACAGGCACGGGGACGGAGACCGGAATGCCCGCGGACTTCTCTAACGCCGAACGCGATTCGGAATCCGGGACGCTCACCATTTGCCTCCCGGATAGTCGTGCACAGGATCGCCACGCTTGCCTGTCCAGGTCGTATTTTCCTTATCGCCAAACGGCAAAACCGGCCCATGGATGATTTGATTGGCATCGCGTATTTTCAGCAACAAGCGTTGAGAAGTAGAAGCGGCGCGTCCGGGATCGATCGGCTGGGCCTTCAGCCATCCGTCGCGCGTTGTCACCCAACGCAAACCCTGCTGATAGAGACTGCGCCCGTTGAGCATTTTCACCTGATCCGCGCGAAAATTACCCGCGTCCTTGATCTCCTGATCGCCCATTTGCTCGAACCGATCCGCCAACCGCACCCGAAAATCCAGCAAACGCGGCGTCAATTTTTCCTGACCCCCAATCAATTGCCGAAAATCGTCCATGTTACGCGTCAACATGTCGGGCGAACGCGACGCGTTGAGCAGAAGTTCGGCTTCCATCAGATTCAAGTAATCGAGCATCCCGCGTTGCGTTCGGTCGTCGGCGAATTTCGGACGCAAGGTCTGGATGCGCGCCAACAACGCGCCGTTGCGTTGGCCACTTTCAATCAACGCGATCACGTCGAACGCCTGAACCACGGGGTGCTCGCGAATTTCGGGCGCGGTATTATCGATTTCCGTACGAATTTGTTTCCAATTTTCGGATGCCTTCAACGTCTCCAACCGCGCGATGAACTCGCGCGCGGCTTTGTCCATGCGGATTTTTTCCGTGTCCTGCTTCACACCCGAAAGCGACGCCACGTTGGCGATTTCCGGCGCGTCGGGCTGGGCCGGTTCATGTGTGGCGATTTTGTAAATGCCATACAGCAGAATGATCGCCAACGGCACGGCAGCACGCCCCCAGGCATGCCACGCGGCGCGGTTTGGCCGAGCGGGAGCGTCGGTGGATTGTTCGGGCGGCGGAGACGAGGCTTCCTCCGCTCGACGCAAAACCACTTCCCACGACGGTTCCTCGCCGCCGGGCACAGAATCGGCGCTTTCGGACTCGATCGGTTCAGCGCGCACCTCGTCGGCATGCACAGGAGTCGAATCGTCGGGTTGTTTGTCCAGTTCATCCGCCACGCGATGGGGTCCTTGAATAACAAAGTGACGATTCAACGTTCACCAATCGCCGCTACCGATACAAAGGGAATTTTCACCACAATGGCGCGAAGGGGCCCATCTTGAGTTTGTACCCGAAACGAAGGAAAAACCAAACCGCAAAGGCACCCGCCTACGCCAAGGCTATGGCGGACAAGCTGGAAGGCACAAAGAAATAACGAAGAGCCTTTTCGCCAGCCACCTATTTTCCCGCACTTCGATAGCGAGCGATTGAAAAAATCCATCAAAAAAAACAGCGTTTTCAAATTTTCAGGAAGCTTTGGTTGAAAATAAGTGAATACATTTTTATTTGTGTTTCTTCGTGTTCCTTCGTGGCTTTGTGGTGAATCTTTTAATCATTGGCAACAAAGTTGAGATACGCCTTGGCGCGAAGGCACCAAGTCTATCTTTTCCGTGCCTTCCGTGTTCGAGTCCTCATCCGCTTACTCAGGCTCCAAAGCCTCCGTATCCACCACCAAGTCGGGCTGAAAACCCCGGTCGCCTTCGTCGGGATAGCCGCGCGGATTCGAAAGCACCAGCGTTTTGCCCACACGATAGCGCACGGGATGATGGATGTGACCATGCACCCACACGAGCGGAGCGAATTGCTCGATCAGCGGTTCGAGATTCGATGCGTAGGCGCCACTGATCAGGCGGTCGCGGCGATGCTCGGGCAACGAGCGCATCGACGGCGCATGGTGCGTGACGACAACCGATCGACGCGGATCGTTTTGCGCAAAAAAATCCTTCATCGTGCGAATCGATACCGCGTGCTGGCCACGCGTCATTGTGGGACGCAGTTTTTGATACGAAACCGAACTGCGGATTTTCCTGTAATCGTTCATCTGAGTAGCGGCTTCGTACGAGGCCAATTCCAGCTCTCCGTGCAACATCATATCGGTCCACAGCGTGCAGCCAAAGATGGAAATACCCGCTATTTCCACCCAATTGTTTTCGAGCACATGAATATCGGCGCCCGCCGCGTCGGCTTTCAGTTTTTCCGCAAGCCCCGGCATTTTTTCACCGTAATATTCATGATTTCCAAGCACATACACCACGGGTTTATCAGTGACTGCCTCGCGTATCCAACGCACTCCGTTGCGTTTGCAATGCACATCGCCCGCGAAAATCACGCAGTCGGCATTCACCGGCGGTGGCGTGAAACGCTCGAATTCCAAATGCAGATCGCTGAGTAAATGAAACCGCATGGCTCCGTCCCCTTGGGATTCCATCCCATATTCCGCTAAAATTGTATTCGGGCAGTGTTCTGGTTTCGATCCCTCCCGTCAACGAAAGAGCAACGATGCAAAGACACGCAGGGAAGAAAACCCCCTTGCAGCCCACGCCGCTCGGCGCGTCACAATGCCATCAGAATTTCCTCAACAAGGAGCAGCGCCCCACGATGTCGATTCGACGGATCATGATTCCCGCCACCCTCGGGCTGGCGATCGCCACCACAAACGGATGCGCGAGCAAAAAATCGGGGCTGACCATTGAGAGCACCGCCTCGCGCGGGGTTTTGTTGCTGGCCGCCGATGGCACGCCCCGCGACAGCCGACCCATTGGTGAAACCTTCGTCGAATACACCGGGGGCGCTCCCTACGCAATGATCGCCACCGCGGAAACCGCCGACGGCGCCGAATCCGTCTGGAGCGTTGGGTGCGATGGGCGCGGCGAACCCGTGGCCGACGCAACGTTCACCCTCTGCGGGGGCGACACCGACTCGCGCGCCGTGGACGTATTGCTCAGTGGATCCGGCGTCTGGATTATGGGGAGCGACACCACCGCCACCGCCGATTGCATCGCGGGTAACGATACCGCCAACGCAGCGCTGCGTACCCAACACGCCCGCGGCATCATCACCGGCGGTTCTGCGAGCGGCGCGGCATGTTTCGGCCCATCGTTCGTAGCCAGCGGCACCAGCGCCGAACTGCTCGGCACCGGTGCCAAAGCGCACCTTGCTCCCGGCATCAACCTGATCGGAAACGCCATCATCGACACAGAACCGCTCGGCGCAGGCAACCTCGGACGCCTCGTCGCCGCCATGGCTGAAACCGGCGCCCCCTGGGGCATTGGGCTCGAAGCGGGCTCTGGCGCGATCATCGACCCCGAAAACCAGCGCCTGACCGTCGTGGACGGCAATACGCCCGTCGTACTCGTCGATGCGCGTCACGCCGACCTGAGCCCACGCAAATACCGATTTGAAAACCTGCGAATCAGCCTGCTCTCGCCCGGCGACGCATTTTCCTTTGAAACCGGCACCTTGAAATTCATCGCTGGAAAAACCGCCCACGACACCAAAACCCAGCGCGGAATGCCCCCTGCGCCTGACGCTTGGGCACCAGGCGTTTTCTCCGAAATGCTGCGCACACTGGCCGAAAGTCGTGTCGGCACCGTGCTCGACGCCCGATCCACCGATGGCGAAACCACACTCGACGTGCGCCTGACCCGTGACGAAAGCACCTTCCTGTTTCGCGCGCTCGACAGCCAAAACGCCCCCGAAGCCGTCCAATACACCATCTACCAGGCACGACTCGACATCACACCAAACGCCGCCCCCTGAACCAAGGCCAAGCCAGCTAATCAACACGATAAAAAATCCCTGCATTCTGGGATTGATTCGAGCCAACCGCCTGTGAACACTAATGTCCTTCTTCGCGCCCGTAGCTCAGCTGGATAGAGCAACGGACTTCTAATCCGTAGGTCGCAGGTTCGAGTCCTGCCGGGCGCGCCATTGATTTTGTTATTTTCGATGCTGACAGGATAGCTTTGGAGTCTGAGCATCGAATTAATGTTTTCGACATCATGATCATGCAAAATAGTCATAAATCTGATCGATCTTATTCTGTGAATTTTTCTATTCATCAAGCAAATGGACGCATCGCTGTAGGGGATTGCACATTGGTTGTGCAAAGCGCATAGAGTTTACGATCCGGAATCGACAAATCGAATAAGCTCAAATTTCGGATTGGAAAAAACCAACTCGAATTTTTCCTTCATCAGAATTTCAGAAAACAATGCATCATTTTCTTCATCATCCAAATAATGACAATAATAGTCTCCATGCGACAAGTCATCAATATTATTAACCGAGATCGATTTTCGCTGAGTCATGAAACTCATGATTCGAGGACAAAAAAATATTATAGAACATTCATTGGGAGTGTTATTTTTAATAAAGTCAAACATTTCGATCGAATTTTTAGTGAATGGTCCTTGATAATCTTCACGCTTGTTCATCATATTACGGTTCACAAATATCCTGTCGTTGTATAGAAACGATAGTAGAATAACAAATATTGGTAATCCAACGACCCAAAAACGTCGAACCTGTTTGACTTTCAAAAGGTCCGTTTCTACTCTTTCCAACCCGGCGAGTGTAAAAGAAATATAAAATGGCAAAATCGGGAAAATATATCGAATACCACCCACGTGAGGCCACAAGATAAGGATTAACATAGTGGCGGTCGAATAAATAATGCAAGGCCATCGATCTTTCCATTGGCCGAGAAGCCCATAAATCGCCAACGGGATGGTTATTATATATATTATACTCGGTATCGGAACACAGTAGAAAAAGTTCTTAGGAAGTTTCAGATAATATAATATATGGGTTAGAAACTGTTCTAAAGAATCGAGCTTATAGAAGCTTAAATATCCACCACCTTGAGACATAATTCTGTTGATGATCCAAGTTATCAGAAAAAACAGCACCCAAGGAATTAATTGTACCCAAAAGAATACATCTATTTTCGAGTGCGCTCGACGTTCTTCTTCCACCTTCCCAAATTGGTGTCTGATAAAAAGAATCGACTGAACCAATCCCAATGTACCCAGCAAAAGCACTCCATTTTTTCTAATTAAGTAAGAACTGGTAATGATCAAACCTAGAAAAACGAAATCAAACACAGGATTCACGATCAATTGACGTTGAACAAATATTCTATTCATCATAAAAAGAGACAGAGTTGAGAATAATAGAAAAGGAATATCGGAAATTAACATATTTTGGAACGTGATCATCCGTGGATTGAAAGCAAATAGTGCAACCAGGCATAACAACCATTTTCTCGAATGATATTTACCGAATCCATACCAAAGAACCCCCAAAAACACCAAGTAAAAGAATGCATTCAGTAGCTTGAGTTGAAATAGTTTCATCCCCGTGAATTTAATGACAAGAGCAAGTAAAAGAGGATAGCCCCACGGATAAGTAATAGGTGCCATCGGAACACTGGAATAATTCATCGTGAATGTATTTAACTCGACATAGTTCTCGGTTGTTCCATCCAGAATACTTTGTGCCTGCATCAAATAAGCAGCGAAGTCACCTGCCCATTCATGCCCGTTCGATATCACACCAATTTGAATATAACAAAAAACAACAAGTATTCCAATAAACATCCAGGTGTACTTATCATAAGTATTCATTTTTGAATTACATGGCGAACTAGTTGTCGAATCCTTTGTCACTTATTCCTCACTTGAATTAATGAATTTGAGATATTGCAATTCTTTCATCAGAAACAGGAATCTAAATGACAGCAAACTGACGCAACCACTCACCTTGCTGTCAAAGTACTTAAACATAATCATGCTCATGCAACTGAACGTAATACGCGTCAGGCTCCACATCAGAGTCCAAATGTGCCATAATCAATCTCAGCTCCAACAGATTGGACCACTCGTCGAATATCACAAATAGTTCATTACCCGCCATCTCTCGATGTCCCGACACGGATGACAGTGGACTACTTTGCCCATTCAACATATGTTTCATCAAATCCCCATGTCTAGTTTTTTGATAGGGAGAAATAATTACGTGCATTTCTAGAAATCAACCGAAAATCTTACTTCGTCTATAGTTTTGAATTTTGCAGAGAAGTGTAGTCACTCAGAGAAAGAAGCGAGCAATATTGTTCTTAAAATAATACAATGGCATTCAGCACTAATAATTCTCCAACTCTCTATTTAACGTCCCTTTTCCTGATGGTGTATAGAAAATGCCAGGCAAAACTTTATCATTTTATTATTTTGAAAGTAACTCATTCATTAATTCATCGATAGAATTCGCGCCTTTTTTATTTCAACAAATATATACCCAACATTCAACCTGTATCCATGAATGCAAAGCAGCCGTCCTTTCCGAACGAGTTTTAGGTGGAAC
>CAZOKZ010000025.1:0-58458 GCA_964580585.1 uncultured Candidatus Sumerlaeota bacterium
ATTTACTTTTTGATTTTTGAACCTTGAAATTTGGGACGCCTACCCCTAGAGGTAGCACCAGCAGCGCGTCACTCGTGGCCGTTGCCTCCCTCACAAAGGCTTTTCCGGTCGATCTGGACCGCACATCCAGGTCGGCCTCTCGTGAGAAATCTCTCGAAGTCCCAAGGAGCTTTACCATGTTTGGACTACTCAGCACCCCGATGAACCGGTGCCTTGGGAAGGGCCGGTTGTACAAACTGGCGGCAGTGGCAATAACGGTGGGCCTGGCCCAAACGGCCATGGCTTTCCCGACTTGGATGGGTGTATATGGCAGTTTCACCCGTCATTCGACTGGAAATCCAGGAACTTATACGATCCTGATGAACCAGGACTACAACGGTCTGCATGCCGAGGTGGGCGTGAAAGTCGGCAGCGGGTCCTGGACAACCCATCAAATGACTTATGCGGGTAACGTGAACGGCAATTCGAAGTGGACTTATACGCCAAGTTCTGGATACCCGGGCGGTTCGACCGTTCAATACTACTTCCACGGTTTCGACAATTGGGGCGGAAATCGCTGGGATAGCAATAATGGGCAAAATTACTCGTTCACGGTCAGCGGCGCTACCCCCACCCCCACTCCGACACCGACACCCACGCCGACTCCGACGCCCACTCCTACGGCAACGCCGGTTGCGGGCAGCCCGAGCGTCAGTCCTTCGACGCCATCTGCGGGGCAAAGCGTAACGGTGACGTATCCGACCGGACGCACCCTTTCAAATTCATCCACGGTCAATTTGTACTGGGGAACGAACGGCTGGTCCGGTGTTTCAACCAAGGCGATGACCAAAAACACGAGCACTGGCGCGTGGTCCACCAGCGTGACGCTGCCGACGACGGCCACGACAATGGATTTCGTGTTCAATAACGGTTCGACGTGGGATAACAATGGCGGTTCGGATTGGCATGTTGCCGTCTCCCCCGCACCGACGCCAACCCCGGCGCCGGAATCCTGGTATTTCCGCGGCACGGCAAACGCCTGGGCAACTTGGGAAATGACGAAAGTCTCCTCGACGCGTTATGAAATCGAAGTCCCCTTCAACGGTGAAGAATCGCCCGCACGTTTCAAGATCGATCATTACGGCGATTGGACGGATGCTTATCCCACTGCCGATTACACAGTGGCGGATAACAAAACGTACCTGATCACGTTCTACAGCGACACGCACCAGATTCTCGCGACTGAAATCGCGGGTCCGGACCTGCAAGCGCCGACAGTCACGGCTTCGCCTTCGCCGGGGCTTTACAGCACGGCTCAAACCGTTACGCTTTCCAAGTCTGACAACGAAGATCCCAATCCGACGGTTCGTTACACCACCAACGGTTCGCAACCGACGATGTCTTCGCCCATTTACACGGGTCAGTCCATCAGCGTTACCGACGTAAACCCGACCGGTGTGGACAAAACGATCCGCACGCTGGCTTACGACGCTTCGGGCAACAGCCAATACCAGCAGTTCGATTACACGATTGGCGCTCCTCCGGCCAGCTCGGGCGATTTCCGCGAAGAATCGATCTACTTCGTGATGACGACCCGCTTCTTTGACGGCGACTCGTCCAACAACTACTATTCGACCGACGATGCTGCTGCCGGCAACCCAACCAGCGATCCGTCCTGGCGAGGCGATTTCAAAGGTCTCGTTCAAAAACTCGATTACATCAAGGCACTCGGCTTCACATCGGTCTGGGTGACTCCGGTCGTCGAAAACCGCAGTGGGTATGACTTCCACGGTTATCACGCCTATGACTTCAACAAAGTTGACGCGCGTCTTGAATCGGCTGGTTATGATTTCCAACGCCTGATCGACGAAGTGCACGCCCGCGACATGAAGATCGTGCTCGATATCGTGCTCAACCACTCGTGCAACTGGGGCGCCAAGGGATTGCTGACCACGAACAACCCGAACTGGATCACCCGCATGCAGACCGACCTGTTCCCGTCGGACTACTATCATGACGATTGGCTGAAAAACTGGGAAGACTACACCTGCCAGACAGGTACGATCGCGGGTGACTGCGCCGACCTGAACACGGAAAATGCCACCGTGCAAAACTACCTGATCAACGCTTACAACCGCTTCATCGACATGGGCGTGGATAGCTTCCGCATCGACACCGTCAAGCACATCAGCCGCGTGTCCTTCAACCGTCATTACGTCCCGGCATTCAAGGCCCGCGGCGGCGACGACTTCTTTATGTTCGGCGAAGTTTGTACCCGCGTGCATGAAATCTGGAATAAAGGCGTCGCGCCTCTCTCCACACCATTCTATACATGGAAAGAACGCTCGAACTACAGCTCGAACGATGAAACCGCCGCTCTCGAAGGTTACAACTACGAGCAAAACATGGGGGTGAACAATCAACCGACCAGCGGAAACCACTGGCTGAATGGCAATAACTATCACACGCCGGATTACTCGCAAGCTTCCGGTATGGGCGTCATTGACTTCCCGATGCACTGGAACTTTGCGAACGCGGGAAGCGCCTGGAACACACGCGGTGGCGACATGTATTACAACGACGCCACATGGAACGTTACCTACGTCGATTCGCATGACTACGGCCCGGACTCGGATACACGCTTCCAGGGCAGTGAAGGCGAACTGGCCGAAAACTGGTCGCTGATGTTCAGCTTCCGTGGCATCCCCTGCATCTACTACGGCAGCGAAATCCAGTTCATGCGCGGCGCGCGTTCGGACTGCGGACCGACCTGCCCGCTCTCGACCACTGGCCGTGCGTACTTCGGCGATCACATCACCGGTAGCGTCAACGTCAGCGACTTCGGCGTTTACAGCGGCGCGACCGGCAACATGGCCAATACGCTGAACCACCCGCTGGCCAAACACGTCGCTCGCCTGAACCGCATTCGTCGCGCTGTTCCGGCCCTGCAAAAAGGCCAGTACTCGACGGATAACGTCAGCGGCGGCATGGCCTTCAAGCGTCGCTTCACTGGCGGTGGCGTGGATAGCTTCGTGCTCGTAACCATCTCGGGCGGCGCTACGTTCAACGGCATCCCGAACGGCACGTATCGAGACGCCATCACCGGCGATACGAAGAACGTCACCAACGGTAGCCTGACGGCCAACTGCAGCGGCCAGGGCAACATGCGTGTGTATGTTCTGAATGGCCCGGGCAAGATCGGCGAAGACGGCACGTATCTTCACCCGTAACCGCTAGACAACATTCCCGAAACCGCACATCGGGGCAAAGGGCGAGAGGTGTACCGCTTCACCTCTCGCCCGATTTTTTTACGATGAAAATTTCATTTGAGACGTTATTACTCCTCCGTCCCTCCAACAACTTCCCGCACCAGTTCCCAAACAATATCCGGATCGAAGCCACGGCGCATCAACCACCCGGCGGCGGCTTGTTGACGTTTGCGCAGGTCTTCGGGTTTTGAGCGTCGGTTCCATTTTTCCAACAGCGTACGCGCGTTGGCTTCCTGATGCTCGCGATCGTTGAGCGGGGCGACCGCTTTTTCCACCACCTCACGCGCCACTCCTTTAGCGGCCAATTGCTCGCGCACCAATCGCGGACCGCTCTTGCCGGTCATCGCGTGCTGATCGACGAATTGTCGGGCAAAATTCGCGTCGTCCAAATGCCCCAACTCTTCAATGCGATCAAGCGTTGCATCAATGGTTTTGGCCGGGAACTTGCGCTGGAGAAGTGCGCGGCGCAGTTCCGTACGGCTACGCGGTTTACGCGCCAGCAACGCCCAGGCACGTTCGCGGCACCGGATGAGTGTGTCGCGCGCAATCAACTCGGAAATACGTTCTTCGTCGATTTGATCGCCCGGCGCCAGACGCGCTTCGGCCACCACGTCGGGCGCCAGTTCAAGCGACGCCCGCTCGGGGTCGAACGCGAGCACCAACCGCGCCGAACGAGAGGATTTTTGTCGAATGGAAACGATACGGTAAGCGGTCATAGCGAGTGATTGAACCTTGCGGCGGTTTGCCTTGTCAGACAACAGTGCACCGATGTCCCTGAGATGGGCAATCGCCAAAGGACAATAGATGGGTTCGCCAAAAACACGCCGGGCCTGGCGCCGGTTGTATCGCATGTCGCGGGTTTATGTGCCGCTGGTGGTCTTGTTGCTGCTGGCGATGGTACTGTATTTGCCGCTGTCGCCCGATTGGCTGGCCCGCAAAGCCGAAACGGAGCTTCGCGCCCGCACGGGTTTGCCCGTCACGCTCGAAGGCATCCGCGTGCGATTGGCGGCCGCCGAAGTTACTCTCTCGGGGCTGTCGCTCGAAGCCGAAAACGGTGGCGAACCGTTCACAATCGAGGCCGTTCGCCTCGAAGGCAAGTTGAGCGAATTGCTGGCGGGCAGCGGTCGTTGGCCGGAAAGCGTTACCGTCGCCAATCCCTCGCCACTGCGCGTTGTGCAGGATGAAATCGATGGTTTATTGCCCGAGGGAGCATTGGCTACTCTTATCGGTCAGTTTCAACGTCAAACGAAAGACTCCCCTGCCGACGAAGCTTCGTCATCTCCGCCCGCATCAACGGAGCCGCATGCCTTCCCTCCCACGCCGCGCGTCACAATTCGCAACGTCCAGTTGGCGGCCTTGCCCCCTTCGCCCGATTTACCCGCACTGAAATTTGCCGTTCATCATGTCACAATCCCCGAACGGCTCGGTCCGGGCGAAGCGCTGCGCGCCGAGTTCGACGGTCTGATGACCCTTGGTTCCACCGAAGAAATCACCGGTAAACTGACGTACATGCCGCTCGACGAACGACTTGAACTGCATGCCACGCTTTCTGCTTTCAAGGAACACGTTCCCATACCTGGGTTTGGTGAACTTGACATCAAGGGCGACGAATTACATCTCGAAGCCAGCTTGAATCGACTTAAACCCGACACCGTTGAACTGCGCTGGGACGGCGAATTGGGACGTTTTCAGGTCGCGGAATCGCGCGTGGGTGGCGAGCGATGGGAGGAAACAAACCTTTCGCTGACCGGTAAAGCACAATATCGCATGGTAAAGCCTAAAATCGACGGGTTGGATATCCGGTTGATGGGCAAGGAAATCGACTTGTCGCTGATGGGGTCGTTGCGGCCGACAGGCGCGTGGCCGGGCGATTTACGACTGGTGGCACTGCGTCTGCCCTCGTCGGTTTTGCGTGTCGCGCGCGAGGAAGCTCTGCACGAAGGCATCCGGGTGGACGCGACCACCACCTCGCCAACGCTTCAATTCGATCTGGAGGCCCATGGCGTTTTTGCGCGGCCCGAAGAGCTGAGATACGCAGGCACATTGAATATTGCCGGATGGCGCGTGTCCCAATCGGATTGGAAAGAGCCACTTGAAATTCGTGAACTTTCCACATTGATTTCCAACGAACGATTCGAAATCAACCGTTTCGAGGTTGCGATTGGCGGGCTTGAAGCCATGGGAACCTTGAACATGCCGATCCCGCAAAATTCCGATGCGTCCGAACTCGCCGACGTTGAACTTTCTGTTCGCGGTCGGCTGGGTCACGCGGTGGCGCTTGCAAAAGCGGAGAAACTTCTCCCGCGCCAGATTAACGATGTTACCATGCCCGTGGCGTTGCGCTTAAACGCCTCGGTTCCCGTTGCTCTTACAGCCCAGGGATTTGAGCTCCGACCCACGCTCGATCAAAGTGTGTACAGTGGCGAATTGACATGGGAAGCTGGCGAAGTTTTTCTGCGCGATCTGAACCAGCCCATCAAACTGTCCTCGGGAAACCTGGCGTTTTCCAATCACGAGGTCAAACTTTCGCATGTCAATGCGACTTACGGAGGCGATGTAACGCTCGATATCGATCTGGCAATGCGCAGTCCCGAGGTCGAATGGACCAATCGTCCTGCTTACACAGTGTCGGTACTCGCCGACGGGCCGATTCCTTCGATCATGCGGCTGGTGGGAACGCAAACGGTGTTGCCCATAGCCTCCGATACGATTTCCGGCCATGCGCGCGCCACCATCGAAGCCGACGGTGTTTTCGGCGATTGGAATGTGATGGATTATCGCGCGGGAATCCAGGTCGAAGAGGTCGCCGCTGTCTTCAACATCCCGTACAGCAAAGTCCACGTCGATCGGCTTTCCGCTCAAATTGTCGCCACTCCTGAACGCATCGAAATTCCAATGCTCAAGGCTCGTGTCGAAGAAGCTGGAAACCTTGAAGCAACGGGAGAAATCTCGGCGGAAGAAATCAAGCTTGTGGCCGATGCCGACACTCCGCTGTGGGTGATCGAGAGTATTTTACCCAAAGACCTTCAGGACCTCGTCATGGACGGCAGCGCACGGGCGAAAGCAACCGTGCGTCTTGTGCCGCGCGAAGAGCTTCCAGAAGGCTCGGACGTCCTTCGTCGCTGGATCCTGGCATTCGCGGGCGAAGAGCCCCTGCGTCTGGGTGTGTTGGAAGACGCGCCATTGCGCCTTCTGATTGATGGACGCGTTTATCCTGCCGATCACGTGACATTCTTTCACCGCGACATGCCGCATGAAATTACCGACATTCGCGGCGATATTACGGCCGATGAGTTAGGCTTTTTTTTCCACGATGTGTACGCCACTTGGGGTACTTCGCAAAACGTGAAGCTGAACGGCCGGTGCACGCTGGGACATATTGGCCCCTTGAAGATCGATTTCGATCTCGAAGCGCCTGATCTGAACTTGAACGATTGGATGAACGGATGGAGCAGCCGCGATTGGGCCGAGCGGCCTTTTGTGCGTCCCCCACGCCGCCGCAATCCCGGCGAAGAACGCCTGATGGCGCGCATCGCAGGTAACATTCGTTTGGGTAAAACCGAGTTTTTGTCCGTCAAAGCTCAAAACGCCAATGTGGACCTGATATTCGAGTCCTGGCGTGGGCGACGTAATACGGTGGATGCCACGGTAAATGAAGCCACCACATACGGCGGCACGGTGACCGGCGATGCCCTTGTGCAATTACCGCAACGCCACGGGGAAATGTCGCATTTTCTGGCGCATATAAATGGCAAGGGCGTGCAAATGAAAGGGTTCTTGTCTGACCTACGCAATCAACCCGAGGAATTCGTCGGTCTGTTCACCGGCAATGCAACCATCGAAGGCGATATTGGCGATTATTCGACCTGGACGGGCAAAGGCGAGTTTTTCGTCGATCAAAGCAAGTTTATCGGTGCTCAAGCCATGATACGCCTTGCCTCGGCTCTGAATATGGGTCGTGAACAACTCGAAGCCACCACGACGATAGCTGGAACGGCGACTTGCCGGGACGAAACCGTCTTCTTTCCCGACATGCGTGTGCAGAATAAAAATATCCGGATGCTGACGGAGGGGTCCGTCGATTTTCACGGCGCGATTGATTTTTTGGTGACCGTGGATTTGTTCGCTAATCAACTGGAAGACATTCTCATCCTCAGTACGGTGAACAAAGTTCTGAATGAACTCAAAAACGCTCTTGTTTCACTTCGTGTCGAGGGCACCATTGCCGACCCGCGCGTACGCACCGTACCCCTTCAGCCTTTCCAGGTGGATCGAATGAAAGTGCTGGAATCCAGCGGTTCGGCGATTATCAAATCCAGCGAAGAAACGCTTAAAAAGAGCGAAAAAGCGTTGAAAACCGGAACCAGTACGATCACCAAAGGCGTCCAATCCGTCGTAAACGAAACAAAGAAAAAAACCAACGGAAAGAAATAGATCGGTCGGAATTTTCGCCGGATCGAACGAATCGATGAAACTACTCTGTGTTTTTGGAACGCGCCCTGAAGCGATTAAGATGGCGCCAGTCATATTGGAAGCTCGCCGTCATGCTGGAAATGGAGTGACCCCCATCGTTGTCTCGACGGGTCAACACCGTGAAATGCTTCGGCCAATTCTTAGCTTGTTCGGCATCGTGCCCGACATCGATCTGGACCTGATGCAGCCGAATCAGACGCTCGACAGCCTGGCCGCACGAGCGTTGACGGCACTCGGCGAGGTAATTGCCGAGCAAAAGCCCGATGCGGTGATCGTGCAAGGCGACACAACAACTGCAATGTGCGGCGCACTGGCGGCGTTTCACGCGCGCGTGCCCGTCGCTCACGTCGAAGCGGGTCTGCGTACCAACGATATCTACTCGCCGTTTCCCGAGGAAGTGAACCGCCGCATTATCGGCCAGGTGGCCCGTTGGCATCTGGCCCCCACAGCGGGGGCGCGTGAAAATCTGCGCCGTGAAAACCTCCCCCCTGCCGCGATGCGCGATGCAGGAATCTGGGTTACCGGCAACACGGGAATCGACGCCTTGCGTTTGGCAGTCGAACGCGTCGCACAATGCCATACACCGAACCCCAGCGTTGCCGATGCCCTCACCTGGAAAACTGGCGGCAGCAACCGCCAATTGGTTCTGGTGACCGGCCATCGGCGAGAAAACTTTGGCGCACCGTTCGAGGAATTCTGCCGTGGATTGCTCGATATCGCCGACGCTCATCCCAACGCTTTAGTCTATTATCCCGTACATCTGAATCCTAACGTTCAACAACCCGTGCGAGCGCTGATGAGCGGCCACCCGAATGTGGTGCTGGCACCGGTGGCGGATTACCCCGATTTTGTCCTGCTCATGAAAAACGCCGATTTGATCGTAACGGATAGCGGCGGAGTCCAAGAAGAGGCTCCATCGCTTGGAATTCCGGTTCTGGTGACCCGAAACACCACCGAACGCCCCGAAGCGGTTGATGCAGGTGGCGTTCTCATGGTCGGTCCAAACCGCGAACGTCTTTATTGCGAGGCCCATCGATTGCTTTCCGGAGATGATGCTTATCGTGCCTCGATGTCGATACCCCGCAGTCCATACGGCGATGGACACGCGGCCGAACGCTGTCTGGCGATCTTACAGAACGAATCCGCGCAAGAGTTCGAGGGATAATTAGAGGAAAATGGTCGTGTAAAAGTCAGGTGTATTTTGTTTATCAATTTCTCTTGCCGCTCTCATCGATAGGTCCATCCATTATGACATGTAATTTGCTTGCAAACATCGGTGGAGGGCAAGTAGAATTTAAAAAATCCCAATTGGAGTTTGGGGACGATGGCATCAAAAAATTCTAACGATAATAATGATGAGTTATGGTACCGATCGAGCCATGGCGATGAAGCATATATCATCGACGAAAACGAAAAGAATAAGGCCAAGGAAGACCCCTATAGCAGTCAATTCGGTAGCCAGTATGGTAGTCGGGGAAGCAAAGAAATCCGTGGTAGCGGCATTTATCGTAGCGGTGGTTATGAAAGCCAATACGGTAGTCAAATGGGCAGCCAATACGGGAGCCAGTATGGCAGCGAGCTAGGCAGCGACCACGGGACCGGCGGTTACGGCGACGACGCGTATTCGTTACCCCAGGACGAACTGGATAAAATGTACGCCAAGCGCAATCGCGGTCGCAGAGGTCCTGCCATGACCATTCGCGATGGCGCGCCTCCCCCCGAAGAAGAACATCACCGAAGCTATGTTGGATTGTTTGTGCTGTTTATTTTGATCGTGATCCCCATTTTGGGGATCGGTTGGATGTTCTACCAGCAACGTGAAATTATCCTTCTCAATGGACAGGTAGATTCCGTCTCGTTACCCAAGTACCTGTGGCTTCAGGTTGCCATGGAACCGGATATGCGCGCGATGCAATCCATCACGGAAGATCAGCGTGCTTATCTGATTACTAAAACACGTATCGAGCAACTCTGGGCCGATGCCTATATCTACTTGGCTGAAAATGGTGAAATTCCCAAATCGCCGGAAGACCTGGTCAAGGCACGCATCACCCGATTGGGGCGTGATGTCGATGGATGGGACGTTCCATTCTTCATCGAAAAAAACAATGTGGGAGATATCACCGTTCGATCCAGCGGCATTGATCGAAGCCTGGATACGTATGACGATCTGGTCTATCAAGACGACGCGCTTCGGCGTTCGGACTACTACGAGGACCTCATGCGCGACGTGCCGATTGTCTATTGATCCGCCCTCCCGGTTTCCCCCGGCATTCATCTATGAACTGGCTCGAAACCCTGAACCAACGATTGCAAGATGCCGACCGCCAATCCGCGCGGCGGCATCTTCGCATTTTAGATGCCCTTGATGGTCCCCATGTAAACCTGGGAAAGCAGCGGCTGCTCAATCTGTGCCACAATGATTACCTTGGTCTGGCGCGGGAGCCCGAAGTCATCGAAGCCGCTTGCCAAGCCGTTCGCTATTGGGGAACCGGAGCTGAAGCCTCTCGCCTGATTACCGGGTCGAATCGGCTGCTGGCGGAACTCGAAGCGACACTGGCAGAGTTCAAGGAAGCCTCCAGCGCGCTTATTTTTCCCACCGGCTATCAAACCAGTCTCGGTGTCATTACCGCCCTGGCAGAGCCCAAGGATGTTTTACTGGTTGATCGATTGGCCCATGCCTGTCTGGTCGATGGAGCGCGATTGGCGGGTGGTCGTTTACGCGTTTTTCCCCATCAGGACCTGGATCGCCTGGAGCAATTGCTTCAACAATACCAGAATAGCCCAAATCGTTGGATTTTAGTCGATGGCGTTTACAGCATGGATGGCGATATTGCTCCTGTGCCACAATTGCTGGAACTCGCCCAGCGTTATCACGCGGTGCTGATCGTGGACGATGCGCACGGCACCGGAGTGACTGGCCCCACCGGACGTGGGACGTTCGAGCACTTTGGACTGAAACCACGCGATTTCGAGGATTGTCTGATTGTTGTGGCAACATTGAGCAAAGCCCTTGGATCGCAAGGTGGCGTTGTGTTTGGTTCGAAGGTGCTGCGCGACTGGCTTATCAATCGTGCTCGAACGTTTATTTACACCACGGGCCTCGCTCCACCCGCTGCAGGAGCCGCACTAGCCGCTACACGACTCCTGGCGCGCGAACCTCAACGGGTCGAGCGACTGCAAACCAAAGCCCTTCAGGCGCTTGATCGATTGAAGGCGGCTGGACTCAACACCCTGACCAGTCAAACAGCGATTATCCCGGTGGCACTGCCTTCGGCGGAAGCAGCACTCGCCGCCTCCCAGCGTCTCGCCGATGCTGGATTCCTCGCCCTTGCCATTCGACCTCCCACGGTGCCTAAGAATGCCAGTCGTCTTCGTCTGACAATCAACAACCTGCTCAGCGACAAGGAACTCGACCTTGCTCTCAAAGCAGTCGTTCAAGCATGCGAGGGGTGATTCTTGTTGGGAAAAATCTGTTTATTAATTGATATTGCTGGCTTTACAATTTATTATACTTCTTCGTGAGCCGATGAGGTTTCTCTACCCAGCGCGCGATCTACCACATGCAACAGATCGGGAATTTTGAAGGGTTTGGTGACAAATTCAAACGCTCCTTCGCGCATCGACTGCAGGTACAGATCGATCTCGGCGTAGGCAGTCACCATAATCACCTTCAGGCTCGGTGTAATCCGAAGCGCTTCCTTGAGCACCGCCATGCCATCTTTTTCGGGCATGTGAATGTCCGTAATCAGGATGTCGTATTTAGGGTCCTTTTTGAGGATTTCGAGCACTTCGCGGCCATTTTTCGCCACCTGGACCTCAAATCCCTCATGCTCGAGGACCTTGCGAAACAGCAATCGAGTATCCGCATCGTCCTCAGCGATCAACATTCGTACGACATTTGTCATGATCTCAGTCCTCATGAGTATTCCTCAATGTAAAACGATAGAAGAAATCGTGCCGGAAACTCACGGTTTATCCCCACTGCCTTCCAGGCGCGGTTTAAGGAAACGAATCAGCAATTCAGATTCGTCCTCGGTCAAACGATACGACTCGCCACCGGTGAAAAACACCGTTGTGTAGCGAATATCCTGCGTCATGTAAATTTCAACCCGTGTCACCAAATCGAGATTGACGATTTGCGTATCGGAGATTTTTACGAAGTTCATGGTCTCAACCATCCTCTGCGGTCAGCCCGCCTGATCCAATTAATTTGACTCATAATGCATCGAAATGTTCCCGGACGGCAACGGTTTCTTCCCATTTACTCCCCCGAGTATGCCGGATTCTGCTAAAGTGAATTATTACGAGCCGAAGAGCTTCATCAAAAAAAAGCCTCAAAATGGCAATTTTTCACGTTGCCTGCCCCCCCTCATGCTCCAGCATCTTCCTGTCCGAGAGTCGAACCATTGAAAGGACAAAGGCAATCATGACCAATCCCTCTGCGCAAGCCGATTGCACCGTTGCGGAACTTTCCGAACGCCGAAACCGGGGTGAAACCGTCGCCGTGCTCGACGTGCGTACTGCCGAAGAATGGGCAATTGCCCATGTGGACGGCACAATTGACATTCCAATGCAGGAAATCGCCACCCGTGTGGATGAACTCGAGGAGTATCGCGACCGTGAACTCGTTGTGATGTGCCACCATGGAGGCCGGTCAGCCCGTGTGGCCGGGTGGCTGCGCCAGCAGGGATTTACCCAGGTGCGCAATTTGCTCGGTGGAATCAATGCCTGGGCCGAACAGATCGACCCAACCGTGGAGAAATACTGACAGTCGAAGGAGCCCCCCATGTCGTTGTTCGATAAATTCCGCAAATCCCCCCAGGAAGAAGCCGAACGTGCAGGGCGTGTGCCCCCCGGGCAAAAGTTGACCAACGCGTTCCCCGTGTTGACTTACGGCCCGACGCCGATGATCGAACCCGCGAAATGGACCTGCCGCGTGTTTGGGCTCGTCGAACGTGAAGCCGTCGTGACCTGGGACGATCTGCAGGCGATGCCGCAGACCAAGCAAACGTGCGACTTGCACTGCGTCACCACCTGGTCGCAGCTCGACATGGTGTGGACCGGTGTGAAGATCACCGATTTCCTGGCCGCCATCGAAGACCGCACCGGCGGCGTGCACCCCGATGCCCAATTCGTCATGCAGCACTGCTATGGCGGATACACGACCAACGTGCCGCTCGACGAATTTTTAGACAAAGACGTGCTGTTTGCGCATACATACGAGGGCAGACCGCTTTCCGCCGAACATGGCGGTCCCGTGCGGATTTTACTGCCGAAACTCTATTTGTGGAAAAGCGCCAAATGGGTCAATGGACTCGAATTCATGCGTGAAGACCGACGCGGTTTCTGGGAACAATACGGCTACCACAACCATGGCGATCCGTGGACAGAAGAACGGTTTGGGTAAGAAGGTACGATCGCTTTTTGCTCCACGAGAATTAAGCACTCGACGAGTTTCGTAAAAATCACGAAGACTTTGCGGCTTCGCAAAGCGGGGTGCTGCCGCGCGTTGACTTGGACAGTTCCTCCAGGTTGGCGCTGGAGAATGCCTGGTGGGCATGGGCGACTGCTTCGTCGACGAGTTTGTGAACGGGGCAAAGTTTGACGTGGCTTTTTAATCCCAGCGGGCACCGGGTGATTCGCGCCGGGGCGGCATCGACGCTGGCAAGCACGTCGAGCACGGTGATTTCTTTTGGCGCGCGCACCAAGGTAAACCCACCATGCAAGCCGCGTTGCGAATGGATCAGCTCCGCGCGCACCATCGCTTGCATAATTTTCGCCAAATACCCCGAGGGAACCTTGGTGCTTTCGGCTATCAAGGCCGTCGTTTGCGGATCGGGGTGATGTTGGGCGAGAAAAACCGCCGCGCGTAATGCGTACTCGCCAGTGGTGGAAATCACGACAGTGCTCCTCAAGAAAGTCTATCGGATATACTTATCCTCTTGGTCAGTTTGCCCGTCAATCGCCAATCCATATTGAAGCGCCCTTCTCGCATTACGCAGTCTCATACTCCTGATCATCATTCTTTGGCCGGTTGTAATGGAGTTCAGGCGCTCGCTTTTCGTTCCAGTTCCATCGCGCGTGGAAACAAGATACTGTTTTCTTTGTGAATGTGCGTGTGCATGTCTTGTTCGAGCGCCGCGAGCGAGGCGTACAGCACGCGCCACGTGTTGCAAGCATCTGCGGGCGGTTGGAAATCGTCGGTTAGTTCGCGCATTTTTTCCAACGCCGCGCCCGCATCGTCGTGTTCGTGTTCCATGCAAAGAATCGGTTGGGAAACCGACGCGCCAAACGGCCCGGCTTCGGGCACGCCCGATTCGAGACGTTCGATCCAGGGAAACAAAATTTGTTCCTCCTTCATCGCGTGGTCTTCCAACTCGCGCCGAAAATCGATAAACACCGCGTGCAGTTCAATCGTGCGGGGCGCGTGGCTGCCGTGCACCTTGGCAACGCGTTCGGCCATAGTTTCAAGCCGTGGGAGTTCCGTTCGCAAATATGAATGATGCGTGGAAACGATGTGTTTGGCCAATTCGGCAAGCGGCGCGGTCGTCCAGTCGCGTCCGGTGTTTTCGTTTCCTGCCGCGTCGCACGCATCGAGTTCACGCACCACCTCGTCGAGATTCGCTTTTCGCCGGTCGCACGCTTCACCCAGGGGGATTTTGCCTCCGCAACAATAGTCGATGCGGTACTTTTCGAAAACGCGTGCCCGCGCGGGGTTTTCCGCCACGATTTGTCCAACTGTTTGTTCCGTTAACGTCGTCATGAGAGTATCCTTTCGATAATTGACGCCAGGATTGTAAGGGCAAGAGTCGTCCATAGAATTTTGATGCCCATGATATTTACGCCATCAAGACCCCTATATCCATTTATTCGGCAAAAAAAATGAATCACCTCTTGCTGCTTCAAAAGGAGCGTCATGCATCTGCATTCTGGATGTCAAGGTCTTTTTATCCGTTTTTGCGCAATTCAACTACAAGCATCGCTTCACGTTTCGGGTTTCGATCTTGCCCGGACCCGGGTCGGAGTGCCTGATTTATCGGAACAAGTTACCATTACCGTCACCAATGTCACAACGCATGTAATCTGCGACAAGACTGCCGGACTCGGTGCCCGGCAGTCTTGTGTTTTACCCAAAATCGCTTGTTTTGAAAACGACACTCAACAGGTTTGCGAACCACCACCAGTGGCCTCCAAAGCTGGAAGCACCAATGTCGCATCCAATAGTCTGATGGGAACGCGCGGATCGAGCAATCGTTGGTCGTACACAAAATCCTCGATTGCTTCGATTTTCCAACGTCCACCATGCAATTCATTCAGTGCCGTGACGATGTCGAAAAAACTCCAACTGGCATTCGAGTTGATGTGGTATGTTCCCGAGGGCATTTGCGAAATGGCTATCAGAGCATCTGCTGTATCTTCGAGAAATGAAGTAGCGGGTAACCAACGTGTGCTTGCCTGGATGACCCCGTTTTCCGCCATTTGTTTATCCAAGAAGTCGATCATATTATTACTGCCTGGCGCGTGACCAATTTGCCAACCAAGACGCGCGACTTTGGCGTCCGGATATTGAGCCATTGTGCGCAACTCGGCCTGGCGTTTGTCGAAACCATAACCTTCGGTTTCGTCCGGAACCATGTCGGGAGTGTAGGGACCCGGCAGGTTATTGGTAAATACCATCACCGTGCTTGCATAGACGAACGACAATTTCAACTCGCGTGCAATCCAAGCTAATTCACCGGTCCAATGTTGCCCGACAAGAAATCCTTCGTTTTCCAACCCTGTCGGTTTTGAGGCAATCGCCAAATGAAATATGGTATCGGCTCCGCTATCGCGTACAAACGATTCCATTGCCTGGTAATCGTCGATAGGAACTTTATTTCGATCCCAAGAAATCGCATCGTGTCCCGCGAGTTGCAGTTGTTTGCAAAGAGCTGTTCCCACTGTACCGCGAGCGCCTGTAACAATTGCTTTCATCCTGATCTCCTTTGATTTGTCGATTATTATGAAGGGTTTTCATTTTTCCCAAGCGGGTTTTCTTGCTCGGAAATCGATTTGATCTCGTTCGGTCCTGTTTGAAACGAGATGATCGAATATGAGCGAGGTGGCAAACTCGTCAGAGGGCGATACGGATAAATCCCGCCGTTGGATGAAATTTCCGGCGTGGGTAATTCTTCTCCGGTGGCGATATTTACCGCGCGCACGACACTGCCACCCAGCGCTGTGTCTGAATTCGAGAAGACATTGTATTCGCTGACAATTTCATTGGATGGATTGATGATAACGAGGAGCGACTCTTCTCCGTCCGAACGAAGGAACGCATAAAGCGGCGACCCGGTCCCCGATTCCTTGCAATTCAGAGCACGTGAACTGGGAACGACCCAATACCGATCATTGAGCAAATAACGGAACTCTCCGGCAGGGTCACGCAATTGACTATTTGAAAATTCCAACGACCACACGTTTTCCGACAGTTTCAATTCCAGCATTTCTTTCGACCAATCGTTGAAACTAGCGACCAGTGTTACTTTTTCAATGGTATTGCGATCCACAAATCGCATGGCGCCACTTTGTTCATCGAGGCATTTGATCGGCTCTTGCATGCTCAACTGAAAATGCACCTTACCATCGACGATACGATAGCCTTCGGGTTTTTGATCTTCGTGACGGTTCAAAACCAAATTATAGCTCTCATGCTCCAGTCCTGCATGTTTGCGGTTTGGCGATGCAGTCGGTGGTTCAATCCATGTCGAGCCATTGACGACAAACTTGAACTCATGAAATTCCAGGCTAAAGTTCCCCTGCCCTACCGTTCGAGTGTACGTTCCATCTTCGTTACGTGTCATTTCCCACACCGTAGGCGACCATGCGTTAAAATCTCCCGCGACGGAAACGCTTTCGATGTGGTCTTTATCGAATGGATGATCTTCGTGTCCGCCACCAGCATAAGCCTGAGCGGCAATTTCCGGATCGAAAATGAATGTAACGGAATCTTGAGCGACTTTGTAACCATAAAGCGCAGGGCTCTCGTTCAAACTATACGTGTAATTTTCGAGAGCAGGCGGGTTTATCTGAAGTGGAATATAGTTACCCCTGCGCAAAGCAGAATGTTCCGAACGCAATTGGATTAATTCACGATAGGTGGACAACAATGAATCGGGATCACCCGTTTGCGCCTCGACGTTATAACGTTCCCATTCATCTTCGAGTTTCCGGTAAGGTGTCACCGTGCTGAATCCCGCGTTTTCCCCAGCACTCCACTGCATTGGCGAGCGTCCTTTTGAATCCAGTCCGCTGATACCGACTTCTTCACCATAATAAACAAACGGCACGCCCGGTGCGGTCAACAGCATCGCCGCCGCGACGCGTGCCTTCCCGAAATCGCGATCAACTTGCTCCATCGAACGCGCCATATCGTGGTTTGCCAGGAAAGGCGCATACTGCAACGGCTCGAATGCTTGGGCGACATTCGCTTGTTTATCCGACAAATTTCCCGCGCGCCCATTTCCAGAAGCACTGATCATCGCGCCAGCCAATTCAAATTGAAAGGCCAAGTCCAGTTCATCGGTACCGTATTGCGCAACAGCATCCGTTCCCGACCAGACTTCGCCGACGATGAAACTTTCCGGTTTTATATTTTTACAATGAGCCTGGAATTCTCTCAACCACTGATGGGTCGCTTCGGTGTGTTCATCAACCGGCCCATCTTCGACCAAATGTTTCACGGCATCCAAACGGAAACCGTCCACATTCATTTCGTTCAGCCAAAAGGATGCGATTTTAAACAGCTCCTTTTTGACAGCCGGGTTTTCAACATTCAGGTCTGGAACACCACGTCCAAATTGCGCGTAAAACCATTTTCCGTTTTCATGCTCATACCATTGATGTGCATATTTTTGCCCCTGATCGATAGGCCGTTCGTCGCGCCAGACAAAATATTCGTGATAGGGAGATGCAGGATCGCCTGCCGCGAGAAACCAGGGATGTTCGATCGAACAATGGTTCAAAACCAAATCAACAATCACTCGAATTCCGCGTTTATGGGATTCAGCGATCAGTTTTTTGAAATCATCATTCGTTCCATAATCGCTTTCGACAGTATTATAATCCAACACGGAGTAGCCGGCTGGATGAGCGGACTGTGCCACCGGCATCAACCAAATCCCGGTAATCCCCAAGTCCGTTTGCGTGGAGGGATTTCCATCGTTTAAGTAATCGAGTTTTTCAATCAAACCCGCGATGTCTCCAAGACCATCATCAGCAAGTTCGCCTTTGCGCGAATCGTGAAAGGAGCGGACATAAATTTCATAAAACACCGTGTCGTTCCACCAATGTAATGCGTCCTTAGCAGGCGGAAGACTCGCTGCCTCCGCCCAGCAGGTACCAACCGTCAATCCCATCGTCAGAACGAGCGAACCGAGCGATAGCGGAACAATTCGTGACAAAATTTTCTTCATTTAGACAGTCTCCCATTCAGTCAGTAGTGCGCAAATTTGCTGCCGCAGCAGATAATGTCTGCATCTTTGTTGCGCGCGGCCCGGAATTCAATTGCGCTAATACGAAAATGTATTGCACAAATACGCAACACACAAAGGAGGCTCCAATCGATGAAACGAACACGCCGCATTGCGCTCGATTTGGGGCAGACGCATTTTCTGGAAAACTATCGAATGAAAGCGTACCGCGGCATTCTTCGGTATGCTCGCACGCGCGGAAATTGGGAAATTCTTTACAATGACCACCATTTTTCCCTGGTGGGAAAGTATAATCGCCTTTGCGATCTGCCCCGGTTAAACGCCGATGGAGTGATTTTGTCCTGCTGGAATCGAAAACAAATTCGAGAGTTGCGTCGTTTCAATATTCCAATCGTTTCGATCTCAAACGATTTCCCGGAAGAAGATGTTCCAACGGTTATTACGGACGATTGCGAGGTCGGACAACTGGCGGCGCGTCATTTTCTGGAACGTGGTTTTCAGTCGTTCGCGTTTTGCGGCTCCCTGGCTGTTCCGTGGGACAATTCACGATGGCAAGGTTTCCAGGCGGAATTGTCGCACCATCGCTTTTCTCCCCAGGTCTTTGAATTCGCTCATATTTTGGACGAAGGTGAAAGACGTAAAATCGCCCGGACTCTTTGCAATTGGCTCCACTCTTTACCAAAGCCTGTTGGGATATTTTGCGCAGACGATACTTACGCGTTCCAGGTGTTGGAAGCTGCACGCCAGAAAGCGATCTCCGTCCCTCGCGATGCCGCCGTAGTTGGTGTGGACAATAATTTTTTAATCTGCGAATCGGCGATTCCACCTCTCAGCAGCATCGAACAGGACACCGACCGTGTGGGGTATGAAGCCGCAGCATTGCTGGACAGTATCCTTGATGGCGCGACCCCTCCGAATGCCCCGATTGTGGTTTCACACATCAAAATGATTACGCGCGCTTCGAGCGATATTCTCGCGGTGGACGACCCCTTAATTTCGCAAGCTCTTGAGTTTATTCGCGATCACTTGGGTGAAGCGATTGGTATCGATCAAATCGCCCGCGTGACAAACGTGTCGCGGCGTACGATTGAAACACGATTCCGCGACCGACTTGGAATGAGTGTGAATCAACTCGTTCGTCAAAAACGAACACAACAGGCGAAAGCATTACTGCTCGATCCCAATTTGTCGCTGGACGAAATTGCCCGCCGAACAGGCTTCAGAACCGCAGCCTATTTTTGTCATTGTTTCAAGAAGGAAACGGGACAGACCCCGAACGATTGGCGTAAAAATACCGCTTCCCGCCATGTGGATTCGGGAAACGTTCACTCTATCCATCAAGAGTCGTAAAATCAACCCGACAGGCCGATTCGGTTGCAGACGGCCTGTCGGGTCCAACATTCTCGTTTAGAGGTTCAGCGAGTTGGGATCGCGCGCAAGCGATGGGTTGTCGTACAGGCGTTTACCCGCGTCGTAAGTTTGCTTGTATTGCATAATTGGGCTGAGGCCCTTCTGCGTGGACCATTGGTTGGGAAGCGGAATCGGGAAGAAAAGCAGGTAAAGCTTGCGCGAGACGGTGATCTCGGTCGCGCCTTTACCTGTCTGGACAAAATAGTCCGATCCATCAAGGCTGAATACCGCGACTTCCACATCGTAGGTATAGGTTTTTTGCCGCCATTCATAGAAGAGCGAGGTTTTGGTCGTGTCGTTCACCCCACCGACACGCACCATCACGTTGGCTTTGTAGTCGGGTGTGTCGCGCGACCAATCGACTTCACTTCGCGCGCCCGCTTTTGCGAGTTCAAGTTGCATGCGACCACGCAAATAATCGGCGATATCGCCATCGACGTAAACACCCATGACTTCGATATCGACCAGGTCATTGGATAGTCGCGAAAAATCCATCGAGTAAAAAACATCGTCAATGGCTTCGGCCATGAATTGTTGCTGGAAAGCAACCGGTGGGTTTAGACTGGATTCCGCGTCGGGAACCCATTTGGTGGCACAACCGCAAAACATAAAAATGGCGAACAACGACGCGAGCAACGGAATGACCTTCATGGGGATTCGACCTCCGTAGTGGGATTTTCTGCTTCGACGATTAAATTTTCTAACGTTTGCCTAAATTTGATACCCAAATGATCGAGAAGGCGCTGCTCGGCATCGAGCGGGCGATACCATCCAGCATAACGTTTCTCGTCGATGAGCAATTGCTCCGCAACTCCTCCGCTGCTTTGTTCACTTTTTAAATCGAACGAAATTCGTCCGACTAATTGTATTCGTTCGGTAGGCGCTCCCAATGCATGGGCGATAAACGCCAACGGGCCCAATCCATAACGCATGTGCCGCCGTTCGAGCCCGAGTTCTTCGACACGGGTGTTCAGCGTCCAAAGTGGACGTTCTTCTTTTTTCCACGATCCAACTTCCGAGCGTGTTACGAATACCGGACCGTATTTTCCGGAAGCCGCCAATTGACGCCGGGCGGCTTCCTGCAAATCGGTTGGCAAATTGAATCCAATTTCCTGGGCAGGGACGGAGCCAAAACGCGAACCGTTTTCCAAAAGTACCAGATCGAATACCTGATCCGTTTCCGTCGTCCAAAGAACGAGTGGAAGGTAACGAATCAACGAAGCGTCTTCGTTTTCAACCGGTCGCGCATCCTCAACGGGCAGTACAAGTGCCACACGGCTTGGAACGCCCTCGCTTTTCCATCCCGCGTCATATCGCCAATTGATAGGCGGCTTCATGCATCCCACAGTCATGAGCAGGACGGCAAAACACGAAACCCAAATCCATGCGCGATTTACCATTCCCATGGTTCTTCCTCTTCTTCATCACTTTCCTCGTCCGAGGTCGTTTCGTGCGTTGGAGGTGGCGTATTTAGATCGGCGGGTGTCGTTTCCTCGCGTCGCGCATCGAATTCTTCTTCCGCCGAATGTTCAACTTCAGTAACAGAGGACTGATAATCGGCGCGAATCAGCGCAATCTCTGGAACACCTTCCTCGCGAAAATCCTGAACTGTTGATTCCAATAATTTACTCAACAAACTCGAAAGTCCTCGGCGACTGATTAAGCCGACCCCCGGTGGCACCAGTTCGTCGGTCGGTCGATAAGTGTCCACTTTGCCAACAAATTGATGCTGGTACAAAACATCACCTTCCACGTCGAATAACACCCCGCGAATTTTACACACGCCAACGACTTGATCGGCTTGAAGGTGCGACTGGGGATGGCGACTGAGATTTAAGTCCTGAAGTTCCAACCTGAGATGTAGCGGCGGAGCGCCATTGGCGCTTTCCGCAAGGCGATTGGCCTTGGATTCACCGGGATATTCGGCACAACGATACCCTTTGCGCTCCAGATCGCGCACAACCATTGCCTCGAAATAATCATGCAACGAATCCGTCAATAACACACGATATTGACCGCCCCAAATGCGATTCCCTACATTCCCGATGGGATTAGAGCGATCGATCAGATCAACGGTTTCGATCATAAAATCCGTTCGCGCGTTAGCCGCTGGCATATTTGTCGGTTGGTATTCCGGCGGCGAGATACGGAACGCCGTGCAGCCCGAAATAAAAAACACGAACAGGATGATGGGATAAATCGAACGCATGAAAGTATGTCAGTCCTCGTATAACAGATCGTAAAATCCGCTGCGACGGGTGCGTTGTTCCACCGCGCGGCTTCGACTTTGTATTCCTTGCATCTTGCGTTGCAGTTCTTGCATTTCTTTTTGAAAGGCCTCGGGATTTTGAATCGACGAGGGATCTGAAAAGCTCTTCAACGTCTTCAAGACACCCGTCATGTCTCTGAAAAAGCTACGGTCCTCATTGGTCAGCATATCGCAATTGCTCAAACCTGCCGCCCAATTATTAATCATAATCGAGTCGTCAAAATACGTCTGCGATTTGCTTTGAATTTCATCCATATCCCGTCGATTAATTGCCCCCATCATGGGGTTTTCCCCACCGGAGAATGCTTTCAAACGACGAATCGCGGCTTTAACTTTCGATGGCGGATTGCAGTCGGAATCAACTGTTTCCGCAACCTCGCCTGCCGCTTCCAGATCGATCCATTCGCCCCCAACGCCAATGCCTCGCGTTCCAACCAACGCGACCCAAACATACTGACGGCGTTTGTCATCGCGTTCGGTTTCCAGGTACAATTTCGGCGTGCCGCCCGCATACTCGACTTCAATATTTGGCGAAACAAGCGCACCACCGCGTTGCACGTTTCCGACGAGTTCCATTCCACGCAGCTCCAGCAATACACGCGCCCCCAAGGCGATTCGCGTATCACGAAATTCCAACAGCGACACAACCGACTTGAGATCGATACGCGCTTCGGCGCCTTCGGAGTCCATCACATCAATCAACGGCGGACGTTCAATAACGTCCAATTTCAAATCGCCCTTCAACAGCAACGCCCCCATGGATTCCTGGTAACCTCCCATGGACAAAGCACCACGAGGCGTTTGACGCCGAATACGAAACGGGGGCGCGAAATCGCGATGTGTCTTGAACAGTAATTCGACCGTGCCCTTTGATTCATCGAGACCTTTTTCCGAAATCCGAGCTTCGATCATGGTCAAATCGACATCGCAATCGAACTTCACCGGATAATCTTTGCCGTCATATTCCAACGCAAACATTGCAGTCTGGCGGCCCGAGAGCTTGGGACGGAAAAACACAAGACCTTGATCGATCTTAAACGCGCCTCCCTTATAATTTCCCAACCCACGAATATCGCCTTCGCCCAGTTCCGAAATTTCAAAGGGTAAACCATCGATCGTAAGCGGCGTGCTCACACCGCTCGAAAGCGATCCCGCCCACCGAACACGTGCGCTTGTAAATTCCGAATCGGAAGGAACGTCTTCGGGTGGCAATAGTTCGAACTGTCCACGAGCGGTAAGCGTTCCGGCGGCAGAAACCACCTGTGCTTCGATTCCATATTTACCCAGTTTCGCGCGTTCCGTCAGTCGAATGTCGTTCACAAATCCATTCGCACCGGCCGTGCGCTCGGTTCCATTATCGCGCGAGGCAACGCGACGTCCCTCTGGCAACGTCATGAACCAATCCACACGCTCGACCTTGATGGATGCATCGGGTGCGGGATTGATCTCTGCCAGACCGGGCACCATTTGGCGCAAGACGCCTTCTTCGCCCGTATCGCTCTTCACGGTTACGGCCAAACCACCGGTATATTTCGCGTCGAAGGACAACACGGGGCTCTCGTAATTTTTCCCACCGTAAATCACTGCCATGCGCGCTTTGTGCGGCCCAATTTCCACGGGGCCATCGAAACGTATGACACCGGATTCCGCACCTGTTTGGCTGACGATATCGCGGCGATACTCAACGGCGATTTCTTTGCCTTGGGGATCGAGCACCTTGATTCCCATGTCGTGTTTTTTGCCCGTGGGGACGGAGTAGGAAAACCGCAGTTCGAGCGGTTTCATCAACGAAACGTCGCCCACCTCATTTAACGCCAACTCTAATGCCTGCGGTTCCGGCGCTGCTCCGCCTGTTTCCAGTCGAACGGTCGTCAACGACCCTTCTGCTCCGACACGAATCGAATCCGACAACGATTTGTAGCCGGTGGCGGCAACGTCGAGTTGGGTCAACGCATCGGGCACGACGGAGAGAACCACCCTGCCGGTTGCGTCGCTCTTTCCATCCTCGCGGTGGTTACCCGACGAAATGTGAATCGAAGCATTCGGAATCGGCGCACCATCGCCAGCAGCCAGGACAACGACTTCCAGGTCGGCCACCGCGGCACCCGCTTCAGGTTCGAGACCGATGCGTTCAAAAACCGGTTCCTCGTGCAATTGCACGCCCCAATCCGAAACACCCTGGTAGCCCGGCGCTTCAACCGCCAGGACAACATACATGCCGTCGGGAAAATCGCGCCACGCATAGCCTTGATCGTCCGTTTCCCCCTTCGCCGTTTTTTCCTCGAACCAATAATCGATCTTCGCGTTTTGAATCGGTTTCTTCGTCCGACGATCGGTAACCTGGACCGTCAATCCGTGCGCCGCCAATGGATCGAGGTGCGCCAATACGGTCGGCCCCGGATCGCGATCCGGGTAGAAAAAATCCTCGGTTTCACGATAGCGATATTTTGAAATCCGGAAGTTCAGTTTCGGCGTCATCGCCGGAGCGTTGATGGTTCCGTTGCCCGACGCGTCCGTTTTGAAATCGCCTCGTTCGTCAAACCACATCGTCGTCCAAATGACGGTGGCGCCTTCGACCGGCTGGCCCGTCGAAGAGTCCACCACCGTGACTGTCCAATCCTTGCGTTCGGTCAATCGACGTATTTCGGCAATGAGACGTTTCTGACGCGCGCGAATATCGTTGAGAATTTTGCCTTCGAACATTTCGCGCCGGTGATCGAGAATCATCCGCATCCCCGCCACCAAGTGCTCGCGGACAAATCGGCCTCGAAACGATTCTTGCAGCTTTGCATTCGCCAATCCCGACCGATACAGCGTCGGAGGACTTTTGTGTTCTACTTCATTGAAATAGTAATCGAAAATTTCTGCCGTAGCGATTGGATTACCGGTCGGCAATCGAAAGCGCTCGGGGTTATTCCAGAACGAATCGAGGTAAGTGACGTAATCTTCGCCCTCCCCCATCGCCCAGGCGGGCTCGAACAGATCGGCCCACTCCTGCATCCCCATTTTCCCTGGCCCCTGAAGAAAAAACCACTGGTACGCATCGTACCAGGACTCTTCGTAATCGGTCAGCGTCTCTTCGATTACCTTTGTCAGAACATAATCCACAAAAGCGAGGTTGAACGCCCACGCCGCCATGGTTGCATTCGCGGGAAATCGATTGATGTAGTAGAGCATCGCCGATTTCACATAGCCCCACATGTCGTCTTCTTTAAAACTTTGATCCACATAGAGGGAATAAAATAAATCGTATGTAACGAGCAGCGCTCCGAGGTCGGTCAGGAGGTTGTTCACCTCACCAAGGCTTCTGGAAAATGGCGCATCGGGAGAAAGCGCCGATGCCGCGACGCTCGATCCCGTCACGGCGACTCCACCTGCATTAACAATGCCCGCGTTTTCCGAAAGCTCGTCCACCGAGGCCAGAATCAAGCCCGCCGCTGCGTTTCCTCCCCGATCATGAGCAAAATCGGCAAGCAATTGCGCCATCAAATGTGTCGCGCGCCGCTCACGTTCCTTCGGGTCTTCAATCGACCACAAAGCGTCGAATTCATCGGCCCAATCGACAATATCGAGTTCTTCCCACTCATCCGCCAACGCGGGTGCGGGCATCATGAAGCAGAAAAACAAGCCGAACGCGACGGCAAAGAAACCGAGACTCTTGAGAGAACGGACGTCCACGAGAAAACTCCAGGTTGTTTGGCACTGTCGAATTGCAACTTTTTGCCAACAATTAGTCAACCCGAATATTCCCGAATCAGGACGACGAAGGTCCCCTTTCGGGGCAAAACAGGGATCCTCCCTTTGCGCAATATTGGCAATTATTTGTCGATAAGCGGAGTTGATCGTCCCATGGCTTTATGCCAGGATGCCCAAAGGTCGCGAGTGGGATTGGTGAAACACACCCTACTCTCATCGCCAAACCCAATGGCTTTATCCGCTGAAAGATGTGCAAACTATCCTTGTAAAAACGATATCCAGTGGAAACAATGACTGTCGGTTTTCGAGGAGAATTCGGATTTGCCGCCCAAATTTCTACAAGGACTCTATCTGGGAGGAGGAGTCCAACCCAGCAACGATCCCCTGTTTCGACAAGATCGAAATAGGGAATTCAACAAACCCGGAGGAGGGTTACACGATGAAGAAATCGCAATGCCAAGTAGAGAAACTTGCCCCATGCGTGATTGCGTTAGGCGTGGCGTTGGGAAGTATTTTCCCAGGCAACGCTCAGGCGCAAGCACCGCGGGATTGGCGCGATGAAGTAATTTATCAAGTCATTACAGATCGCTTTTACGATGCCGATCCGACAAACAATAATCTCGAAGGAGCCTATAATGCTTCCTCGGGAGGGAGCGTTCACGGCGGGGACTGGCGGGGGTTGAAGGAAAAACTGGATTATATGAAGACCCTGGGCGTGACCTCGATTTGGATTTCACCGGTCGTCAAAGGACGCGGTGAATACCACGGTTACGCGGCCCAGGATTTCAGTCAGTATTCGCCACAATTTGGCGGCCTGACCGAATTACGGTCCTTTGTCGATGCAGCCCACGCCAATGACATGACCGTAATTATCGATATCGTCACCAATCACACGGGTAACTTTATCGATAGCGCCGACGCTGGATGGCCCGCCTTCCGAAACCCAGGATCGTACACGTTGCGCTTCCGAAATCAAAACCAGCAACAAGCAGCCCCATTTAACAACCTCGCCTGGTACCACAACAATGGAGCGATCGACAATTACGTCGATCCCAACCAAGTGCTGGGAGAACTTTCCAGCCTGGACGATCTGAGAACAGAATTGCCCGAGGTTCAGGATGAGTTTTTCACCGTTTACAGCAACCTGATCGCCGCAACCGATTGTGACGGGTTCCGCATCGATACGGTCAAACATGTGGATCACGGATTCTGGCAGGATTTCTGCCCACGCATCCGCCAGTTCGCCGCCAATAACGGCAAACCGGACTTCTTTATGTTTGGTGAAGTTTACGATGGCAGCAACAGCAAGTGTGGCAGCTATACAGGAACCCAGAACGGCGGGCCGTTCGAGATGGATTCCGTGCTGCATTATCCGATGTATTTCCGCACGAACGATGTCTTTGCGCATGGCCAGGCGACAGCAAATCTGGACAGCGTGTATTCGCAGTTGCACAATTACGATCCCGCATCACGCGACCGATTGGTGACCTTTCTCGATAACCACGATCAGCCACGTTTTCTGAGCGTAACGCACGCCGATGGAAATCGCGAGAGGCTGAAACCTGCGTTGACGTTTCAAATGCTCAGCATTGGCGTGCCTTGCCTATATTATGGAACCGAGCAGGAATTTGAAGGTGATCGTGCAGGTAATCGCAGTAACGATCCGTACGATCGCGAAGATATGTTCGACGGATCGTTCGAGTTCGGTCCTTCGGTTGGCGACAACTTCAACGAAACGCACGAGATGTTTTTGTTTACTCAGCGCCTGCTTGGTTTGAGGCGCCAATACGATGTTTTTCGCCGAGGCGCACAAACCGGTGTCGCTTCATCCGGCGGCGAGGGATTATATGCCTTCGCGCGCACGTATAATACGGATGCAGCCATTGTTGCATTCAATACGTCTGGCAACGCCCTCAATCCCGTGAACGTCGATACGCCGTTTCCTTCTGGTACAACGTTGATCGATGCCTTGACGGGCACGGTTTATGGCACCATTTCCCAAATTGGTCAAATCTCCGTTTCGCTTCCTGCGTATGGATCCGTGGCATTGATACCATCGTCATTGTACGTTCCACCGGACCCAGTGGTGAACAGCACGTTGCCCGCTCACGATGCTCGGGATGTGGACAGCGACCAAGTAATCCGAATTGGTTTCAACAACCCGATGGACGCTTCGAGCGTTGAAGCCGCGTTTTCCATCGATCCACCGATTCTGGTTTCCTTTTCTCCGGTGGACGAAAGTACTTTCGATTTCACTCCTCAAACGCCACTCATGGGTGACACATTGTACACCGTACGAATTGCGGAAACAGCACAGGAAGCCGGTACCACCAAAGTCGCACCGCGTTCGATGCGAGCAGGATTTGAAACAATCTTTCACACAGCAAAATTCGTCTCCATTCCACCGGAATTCACGATCCAAATCATCGCGGACGATTCGGATGGATTGGTCGCTCCCGAGGGCATCGACTGGTCGCCCGGTGGCGCGTGGGGCGATTATCTCTATGTCGGCGATGAAGGCGCACAGGGCTTCTGGAAAGTCGCAAACGATGGCTCCAGCGTGCTCAATTTTCCCACAAGCCGCACGTTCAACAAACCCGAAGGGATTGAATTCGACTCACCCAGCGGTAACTTTGGAGGCCGTTTGCTTTCCGCCGATTCTAACGGCATTTACGCCATCTCCAGTAACGGAACGACGGCAACAATCAAAGAAAACCTGCCCGCCGCCAATACGGGTGCTGCGGCAATCGATCATTTAGGGTTGTTTGGAGCAGGTGGAAATTTCTTCCTGGGCTCGAATATTGACGACAACATTATCGAACTCGGCATCGATGGCACCGAGACGGTCTATCAAACAGGCCTGCTGGGATTTGAAGCGCTGACGTTCGCACGAGGCGGGAAATTCGGCACGGATATGTATGCCGCCGACCCGGATTTATCCTCGGCCTATGGTCAGATCAACGGCAGCGGTGGAATCTACCGCGTGAAGCCAGACAAATCGCGGACGCTGTTCGCTCAAAACCTCGCGATTTCCAAAGGCATTGCCTGCGTGGCGATCGACCCGATTGGCAAATTCAACGGCGATATGTTTGGAGCGGATGTGTTGAACGAAAGTCTGATCCGCATCGCGAGCGATGGGACCATGTCGGTATTTGCCACTGGGTTTGGCAACTTGTTCGCCTCGCATTGTATCGCGTTCGATCCAGAGGGTAACATGTACGTTGCCGACACGGGCAGCGCGCAGGGCTTTACCGATAGCAGCGGCGGAACGGCGCTTCCCAGGATTTACAAAATTTCGCTGATCGAAAAACCGGAAGTCAGTGTAAGATTGAACAGTACGAATATTCCCGATGGTAGCGGCACGATTGATTTTGGAACCGTCAACATTGGAGACACACCGCCCACACGAACGTTTACGGTAGAGAACACCGGAAACGCCAATTTGACAACATCGAACTTGAACATTCCGAATGGGTTTTCAATCACCGAAGGTCTTGATGCGACAATTGCTCCAGCCGGTTTGGATACCTTCACCGTGCAGTTTAACACGGGAGCGATCGGTACTTTTGCAGGAATGGTTTCGTTTGAAAACAACGATTCCGACGAAAATCCATTCAATTTTTCCATCACGGGCAAGATCAACGGGGTACCAGAAATTGCCGTCAGCCACGGTGGACAAAATCTTCCCATCGGAGGCGGACCAATCGACTTCGGCGTCGTCCAAATGGGAGACCCCGAGCCAATACAAACTTTCCTGGTAGAAAATTTGGGAACTGCGAATCTCGATATTTCAAACCTCGACATCCCCAGTGGATTCGGTGTGAGCAATGGACTCGCTTCCACAATTCTTCCAAGTGCTTCCGACACCTTCACGCTGACAATGCCGACCTCCGTCCCCGGAATCTTCGGTGGTACGGTTGCAATCACAAACAACGATGCGAATGAATCGCCTTATACCTTCACCATCGCGGGTGAAGTGCGCTCGTTCCCATGCGAGGAGTTCAGTCTCCTGACTCCGGTCGGGGTTGCAGGTTATGACGATTTGAGCGGACTCAACGTTCCCGGAGCCGAGGAAATCGGTATCGTGGGATTCGATCCCAAAACCGGTTTCACAACCATCGTGGGCGGACCCGACGGATTTACCCTGGCGGTGGATGCGAGCGGAATGATCACTGGAATGATTCGCGTACAAGTACGCGATTTTCAAGGCGCACCGTTCGACGAGATCGACGTTCCTATCATTGGCAAAGCTCGCTATAATGCCGAAGGAGCGATCGGAGAACGTGCGGTACGTTTCAAAAATCAACTGAAGATCAAAGGCAAACGCACGACGGAACTCGGGATCACGTACAAAGTCGATCTTTCGGCAAAAGAGGAAGGCGATCGTCCCATTGTAAACATTGAAGATTTATTCGATCCAGAAAATTACCCCGGATTCAACACGGTCGTTAAAACACAAGTGAAGTAAATCGCTTCGACAACCGTCGATGTTCCGCTCGTGGGTGCCGTTCCCATGCCTGCTTGTTTTCGCTCGACCAACTTGATCGAGGACAAAAAAGGTTGGCAAGGCGATGCCATGGTGCAAACCGCAACGGGTGCCCTTGGAGGCGGTGAAACGGTCATCAAAGTCGGAAAAAACAAAAAAGACGAGCCTGGGAATTCGGTAGATTCTTCCATCAAAATTGAGAAATGGCGGTTGAAGATGTCCGGGAATGTTGACCTGGAAACCAAGGAGGTTTCTTCAATCGAACAACTCGACGAAATTACTCAAATTCGCGAAATGAAACTGAATTCACCTCAAGCAACCTTGAAACTGGAGTTGGTTCTTCCAACTATCGAAACTCGTAATTAATATTATTTCACGCGACTCAGCAAGCAATTAGGACGCGGGGCACCATCAAGCCCCGCGTCTTTGTTATCCCATCATTCAAATATTTTCCAATCGCTAACGCCCGCCAGGATGCTTTCATAAGTTGTCAGCGCAGAATTCAGCGCATCGATCACATGTTGCGGGTCGTTACGTACTTCGGGGTCTTGTTCAATGTGGATAAATTGTCCCGAAGCACCCACGGCGGCATTCGTGCATTCGTCGCCTTCGGCCACACCGTTGATAATACGGCCTTGGAGGTTGTTCGTCCCTCCTAACACCGTACCTCCGTCCCCATAAAGCACCGCCGTTGTGATGTCTCCCCCACCCGTATCGTAACCCAGGGCATCGATTGCATCGTGCCACAATCGCGCAAACTCATCGACCGCTGGCGAAGCGTTGAAACCGTTGCTGATCACAATATCATCGGAAAGACTATAGTCGATTTCGCAACAAAACCCATGTAACTGAATAGCCAGATTAGTGGATGGCGGGGAGCAAAACAGTTTGTGCGTGTGATGAAAATACGACGTCGCATAATGAGCTACGTCACTGATATGATAAGGATCGCCGTTTTGAAACGTACCGTCGCATGTGGTTAACGTCGTGGAATTATTTCGATGCGTTCCCGCGATGATCGTAACCAAAGGACGCACTTGAGGCACAGCCAGTCCAGCCTCTGCCAAGGTGTTCGAGTCGTTTATCGGATGAGGAACCTCCAGCACCAGATAATCGCGCGCGGCAGGATTGGGGTCGATTATTACCGTTCCACCGCCTTGGTAGGACGCATCACCCGGCACAAAACGTTCACGCAAAATATAAAACGTATCGCCGGTTTGCGTGTCGAGAAATTCGACCACTTCGTATCCGATCGTATCGGCCAAGGCAAACGCGTCGGCCCAATTTCCAAGCAACATTTGTTGAATCGTGGACTCGAACGTCGTCAAATTTCCGCCTGAAGGTTCGACAAAATCCGAGGGCATTTGATCTTCGCCCGTCGCGATACGCCGTTCCGGGAAAAACGAAATCCGCAAATTCCCCACCCACGTTGCCAAATCGTCGGTGATGCGAATGGGGCGAATTCCAGCGCCATCGGGCACATCGTCGGAGAAATTGCCCAACGTAGCATCTTCTCGACGAACGATTTCCCAGTTCGCTGGACCATCGGGCGCCCCTTCGCTAAAAACACCCGCTGTGCTGATGCGTCGAATGGAACTTTTTCCGTACGTGGAAGCTCCATCGTACCCCGTGTTGTCGAGCGTATTGGCCTGGTAGGTTGGTTCGTCGGGAATCGCGTCGGGAGCCAGCCACGCCGAATCGTTCGTAAGCGTCAGACCGTAATCCGGCGTCGGCGTGCTGACAGCGGCGAGATCGTCAAAATTGTCGGTACTCGCCGCATTGGCTGTATCGTGCCACGCGACGAAATCCAACGCTGCACCTACATCATCGGCCAGTAACAATTCCTCGTTGCTGCTGCTCAGAAAACTGTTCGCACCTGTCGCCAGGGGTGAATAGATACGCAGGCCGAAATTCGTGACCTGGAAACTCGGTGTCGGCACAGCGGTTTGATCGATAAACACAACCACCGCGAATTCACCGGGTTGCAGTGCAGGCAATCCAAGCGAGCCTTCCGCAAAGGTGCCTTCCTGGGTGATGTCGCCTTCGACGGACCCGGGATCGAGATCGGTGAGAATGTAGCCGGTCAGATCAACGGCTCCCGGACCGGTGTTATACAATTCGACCGTGTCGCCGGATGTTCCGGTCGTGTTGATACTAGGGATGACTTCCGTGATTAACAACGTGGCAGGAGCAGACGAGGCAAAAAAAACCAAGCCTGTTGCAAGAGCGAGCGTAAATCGCCCGCGAGTCGTTCTACTCATTATATGGGGGGGTCCTTGTGATTCTATCTCGGTCGGGGGAATTGAACGTATTGCCACCGAATGGTTAGTGAATGGTAAAAATGCCGTGCTCAAGTCAAGACTCATTCGTATTTTCACGTCGGTTTAAAACTATATCATCTCTGTATTGCGATCGGATGCGAACATCCTCAACGTAGCGCTATTGCGATTCGCCCCATTATCTTGTAACGTAAAAGACGCTTTGGCAACTTAATCGGAACTTTCTTCAATGGACGATTCAAGCGAATCATGCCCTCGATCCCGATTGCAACCCAGCGACATCGCCGTGGCGTTGATTATCGGATGCTGCCTGGCCGTGTTGGCGATGCTGTACGGCGGTCCAAGTTCCGGCGACGACACGTTTATCTACATGCGTTACGTGGCAAACTGGCTCGCCGGGCATGGGTTTGTTTATAACGTTGGCGAGTCGAGTTACGGCACCACAAGCTTGCTTTGGCCCACCGTGATGGCCCCCATCGTTGCATTGTTTGATAATGAACTCGCCGTTTGGAAAGACAGCGGACTCGTGTTATTTGGTGCGAGAGCCTTCCTCGTCGTCCTGATCATGCGTCGATGGAATCTAAGGTGGGGCCCAACGCTGGGACTATCGGCATTAGCATTGATGGAACCACACACGTTTCGATGGAGTAGTTCCGGGATGGAAAACGCTCTGGCGGCGTTTCTGGTCACGGCGTTTTTCTGGGTCTTGCTGGATTGGGCAGCGCGACCCAGCAATGGACGTTCGATGTTGGCCGGAATACTCCTTGGCTTGTTGCCGTTCGCACGTCCCGAGTTCGCAATTTTTTCGTTGGCTGTTGCCATGGCAGGCTTCCACCTGCCGTCGATCGGACAAAAAGACCGAAATCTTTTCCTCGCAACGTGGATCACGACAGGAATCGCTGGATTGCTCGCCGCCCGATATCTGACGGGGTTTTGGCTACCTCAATCGGGTTCGGCTAAAGGCATTTTCCTGCACCAGTTGGAACCATTTTACGCCGTCAAACAAACCATTCGTATTGTTGTAAGCGGCGCGCTCGGCGGAATTCTCGCATTGGGAGGATGGCGCCTCCGTCCCTCGGCCATTCGAACACTCGCGATAGGGACAGGCACGTTGCTGCTTGTGACGGGTGGCTATCTCATCGCGCGCAATCATTTGATTTCCACACGCTACGCCACGGTGCTTTGCGTTCCGCTACTCCTGTTGGCGGCAATGGCAGGCGCAACGAACTGGGGTAAAAAACGTCGTGTTCTCTGTATGGGCATCGTGCTGCAATCCATCGTTTTTACGATCAGCCTCCTGCTGGCGTTTCCGGCAACGCGCATTGATGAGGAAGCTCAAATTCAACCTCTTGCGCGCGAAACACGGGAACTTGCAGGCCCGGGAGCGCGTGTGGCGATCAGTGAAATCGGCGTGTTTGGATTTACGTTCGATGGATATCTTGTCGATCTCGTCGGTCTCGTCGATCCGCAGACCGTAAATTGGGGACGAAATCATGGTCGGCTGCTCGAAACGAATGACTTGGAGGATTTGCTGCTCGAACGCAAGGCTACCCATTTCATGGAAACGTTTGGCAAACGTGCTCCTCTCGATGGCGAGCGTTTGAATTTCATTCTCCTGAGAGAGTGGGAGGTGAAGCGCACGAATTTGGCAGAAAAACATCGAGGCGGGGATACATGGCGGCTGTATCGATTAGGCCAAACCGATCCGGGTCGAAATTCCGATTCAACGAAGTAGGCGTTGGGATTCATCAGGTCACCCGATGATCGCTCTTTTTTTCGCCTCATTACCGGTGCCTCCTGCTCTTGCTTTACCTCTCGTCCAAAGAGGATACGCTGGTGTTTAAGTGATCAAGTTGCAAACGCATCCAGTAACCGATTTCCGGTACCGTATCGAAGTGAATCCTAGTCTCCCAGGAGGAGGAGGGCTTCTGAGCAACCTCAATGAAATTATGCTAAATCATTTATTTTCAGCAATGAGCAGAAAATATAAAATCTACTCAGGCTCGATTTTGTGTGCTTACCTCATTCAACACACTTCCTGTATTCATCTCAGTAAATATCACCCCATGGGATGTTCTTTTTCTTCCAATTTACGAACCCGCCCCTGTCGTCGATGAGATCGAATCGCCTCTCAGGTGAAATCCTCAAAATTGAAAACTTCCCCCTCGACTTGAAGCTTGTGGACCACTGCAGAAAAGTTATAGACATCTGCTATATACTTTATGTCAAATTGACTGGAATCAGACGTTTGCCTGAAATTTGCATTTGATGCTGAAGGGGTTACGAAACCAGATTACGGCATAAGCCACTCGATATCGATCATGTCGGACAAGGAACAATCCCACAGCTCAGAGAGTTTTGAAGAGGAATCCTCCGGTTGGACGGAATCCGGGGAATCTCCATACCCACCCGACGAAACCACGATGGAATATTCGGATGGAGTGCCTCGCGAGTTGCTCGACGATTCCGACGAGCCGTTGATGTGGGACAACATGGTGGATTCGACCTCGGGAAGTCTTCCGCCTCTCGATGCCTCCAGTCACCAGATCGATCATTGGGCCGATTCGTCTCAGGAGGACCTGACTCCACCTGAACAACGCCGCAAGCAACGCGAAAGCTCCTCCTCGTCTTCTGGCTCAAAGCACGCATCGTCCTATGCGTTCCCAAGTACTTACGTTCCATTGAAATTGCTGGGACGAGGTGGATTCGGAGAAGTATGGGAGGCGGTTCAGTCGTCTCTTGGCCGGTCGGTGGCAATCAAGTTCCCGCGCGATTATCTGTATGATCTTCCCCAAGCGCACGATTCGGAGATGAGCACCGCAACGCGGTTGGCCACAACGTTCCGCCAGGAAGCGTTGACGATGGCGAACCTCGAGCACCCGAACATTGTGCCTGTTCACGATCTGACGGTCGATGAGGAAGGCCGACCGTTACTGACAATGAAATCGGTACGGGGCAAATCGTGGTACGAGTTGATCTGGAAAGACGATAAAATGCCGATCGAGGATTTCCTCGCACGGCATTTGCCGATTTTGATCGATGTATCCCAGGCGGTGGCCTTTGCCCACTCGCGCGGTGTCGTCCATCGGGATTTAAAACCCCGGCAAGTCCTAGTCGGCCAGTTCGGCGAAGTGTTGCTGACCGACTGGGGTTTGGCAATGGTGTACGATGAGGAGTTGGCGCGTAAAGAACTCCCCCACCTGATGTCCACGGGTTTGGCACCTACGGCGGATATGGCGCCGAATCCAGCGGGCACGCCCGGATATATGGCGCCTGAGCAGTTTGAAAAAACCACGGCGAACATTGGACCTCAAACGGATATTTATTTGCTTGGCGGGTTGCTGTACTACCTGCTGACGCTTTCTTCTCCATTTGGAAAGAAAGGAAAAACGCCGCAATCATCCTCTGCAGAGCGTGGCCCGTTAATTCCTCCGATGGTGCGTCGTCCCAATCGTCAAATTCCACAGGAATTAGCCGATTTGTGCATCAAGGCAATGGCGGAAAAACCCAAGGATCGCATCTCTTCGGCAGAATTATTCATCGAACACATTCGCGATTTCATCTCGGGCGCCAATCGTCGGCGTGAAGCCAGTGAACTTGCGAAGGAATCCACCGAGCAGCTCGAGAATCCATCGCTCAGTTACGAAGAACTGGAAGACTGCCTGCGCCAGTTGGATAAGATTCATTCGCTCTGGCCACTGCACGCCGGGTTGCCGGAATTGCGACGCAAAGCGTTGACGCTCTACGCCCGATCCGCGCTGGAGAACGGCGATCTGGTGCTGGCGCGACTTCAAACGGCACGCCTTTCCACATCGGAAGAAAAAACGGAATTGCTGGCAACCATTTCAGCTCTGGAAGCGCGTCAGTCGGCTCATCGCAAACAACGTCGTCAGTTGATTGTTTCAACAGCAGCGTTGTTGGCAATCGTGTTGGTTGGCGGCAGCGCGGCAGTGTTCTACAACGCCAGTCAACGTGCCAAAGAAGCACAACGCGCTTCGGAAGATGCCCGCAAGTTGAGTGAAGAAGCAACCGCTCGGGTACGCGAGGCGGAATTCCGCACGTACAGCGCCAATTTGAAGCTGGTCCAGGCAACGCTCGATGAACGTAAATTCGACGAAGCGATCACTGCCTTGCAATCGCTGCCCGAATCGATGCGTGGATGGGAATGGGGATATTTAATGCGACGTTGCCAGCCAGAGTTATTGACGCTGGGAGAACAAAACGACGTGGTTTTGCGCTCGGAGTTTGCGCCCAATTCGATGCAAGCGGCCACGGCTACGTTGGGCGGAAAATTGATTTTATGGGATGCCGTTACGGGTGAGGAAATCCATCGATTCGTCGGTCACTCCGAAGCAATCAACGACATCGACTTCGACAGCAAAGGCGAGCGTATTGTCTCGGGATCGGAAGACGGTAAAGCGATCATATTCGACACGCATACGGGCAATGTGCTGACCACGATGACGGGGCACGAAGATTCGGTGATGGATGTGGAATTCGATCCCTCCGGTGAACGCGTCTTAACGGCATCCATTGATGGGTCTGCTCGAATCTGGAATTCCCACACCGGTGAAGAGTTGGTACGCATCACCGGCCATTCGGGGCCCGTCTGGTGCGGCACCTTCAACCTTGATGGCACTCGCGTAGTGACAGGCGCACAAGATGGAACCGCTCGCATGTGGTATGCGCGCACAGGCGAACAACTTTCGGTGATGCGCGGTCATCGTCAGGTAGGACGTGTGCAATTCAGCCCCGATGGAGCCCACTTGCTGACCGCATCGGAAGACGACAACTCGGCGCGTATCTGGATGGCACCCGAAGGGGTGCAAATGACGGCCGATCTGTCCCACTTCCAGGGAATCACCAGCGCGAGCTTTAATCACGATGGCAGCATGGCTGCGACCGCTTCATGGGACGGTACGGTGAAGCTGTGGCATGCAGAAACATCCTTCGAGTTTTTTGCTCTGAGCGGACACACGGGGAAAATCTCGCGCGTCCGATTCAGTCCGGATAATTCATTTTTGCTGACAGCTTCCTTCGACGGAACAGCCAAGTTGTGGAGCATCCCGAATGGCCGGGAAGTCGCCACATTGGTTGGACACCAGGGACAGTTGCTCGATGCAGACTTCAGTCCAGATGGTTCGAGAATTATCACCGCATCAGCCGATCGTACGGCAAAAATCTGGCGGGTGCCAGCAACAGATGAATACATGCGCCTTGAAGGGCATATCGCAATGGTCAGTTCGGCGGTTTACAGCCCGGACGACACAAAGATTCTCACTGCCTCGCGAGATCGAAGCATCCGGTTATGGGAAACCGATGGCGGGGAAACATTGGTGCGATATCTCGGGCATGAAGCCCCGGTTTGCCGGGCATCTTTCAATCCCGATGGTTCTCGGATCGTCTCGGCTTCCTACGACCAAACGTTGAAAATTTGGGAAACCGCCACGGGTCATTGCCTGCAAACGATTCGCGGTCACAAACGCGAAGCGACATGGGCCGAATACAGCCAGGATGGATCGAAAATCATCTCGGCTTCCTGGGACGGTACCGCTCGGATTTGGGATGCGGAAACGGGCGAGGAACTCTGTACGTTCGAGGATAAAAACCATCCGCTTCTGGTTGCTCGTTTGAGTCCGGACGGACGAATCGGGGCTTCTGCGGGCAATGGCAACGGGGTAAAGGTTTGGAATGCAGAAACGGGCGAAGAGTTTCTACGCGTGGCAGCTAACGAGAAACTATTCCAGGCGTTGGCCTTCAGCCCCGATGGGAAATTTCTCACAGGCGCTTCGGACAACTGGCAGGCACACATCTGGGAAGTTGACACGGGTCGAACCGTTGCTTCATTGGTCGGACATACCGCCCCCATCACGGGGATTTGCTATGACCAGACAGGTAAACGTATCGTTACTGCTGCGAGAGATGGAAGTATGCGGGTTTGGAGTTCGGAAACGGGGACGGAGTTGATGCGCGTCGATGCGCATCGGGTCGGATTAACATCGGTGGCATTTTCCCACAATGGACAACAACTCGTCACCGCCTCGGAAGACATGACGGCCAAGGTCTGGCATCCCGTTCCCTGGGATTTGGAGAGATTACCCGGCGACGATTCGATGGAATGGGAAAATCGTTTTGCGCTCTGGCAAAAAGAAGAAAGCTTGAATTGGGAAAAAACGAGCGAAAAACGCGGGAAGATGAACGAGTACTGGCGATTAAGATATCTTGCCCAACTAAACACCCCCAGAACCGTTCAAAGTATTCTGCAAACAATGGATGAAATCGAAGGGATGTACAGTATTCTGAAATTGAGCGATCCGGAAAAAGCAGCACTTCACGAGCAGATTTCAAGCACGAGAAGAGAGCTGACATTCGTGGACGAAAATTCAGATATGCCTCAGCTTCTCGCCCCATTGCTTGAAAAAATCGAATACTTGAAGATCAAGGAATTGGCACCCACCACGGCGCAGTGGCGCCGGTCGGCTCCACCCGAAATGCTTCCCAAGCCCTTCCTGCCCTATCTGGAAGGAGCCACTGGCCCCATTGATGCGCAGGAACAAATTACACCGTTGGGCGAACGTACGGTACGAATCATCTGTCTGGTGCAAGAACCACGCGACGGACGTCACTTGTTTATTTCAGGCAACCTCGAAGAACTCGGCAACTGGACTCCAAACTCCATCCCGATGACCTATTTGGGACAAACCGATCAAGGCACACTGTGGGACTTCCGGGTCAAAAATGTCCCTATGCAATATAAGTTCACCTACGGAGAGTTAGGCCAGGATTGGAAAGAAACCGAGGAATGGCCACAGGAACCCAATCGCGTTTTACCCAATGCTAATTCGTTGATTTATCAAGATAAGGACGGGAATTTGGTCTGGGTGACAGAATTTGGGAAACCGCCAGGGACGGAGTAACGTCATGAGCGACAACACGTCCCCCTCCCCCCAGAAGAAACCCACCAACCGACGCGTGAGTTTCGCTGTTGTCACTGTGGCGATCCTGCTATCAGTCGGCTTAGCCTCGTGGATGGCGATCCACAAGGAATCCGTTCATGCCAGTCATTCGGAGATTGCCAAAGAGAATGAAAAGGCCGGACGCGAAATTCTCGATCAATTCCTCGACGACCTGCGAACTGTTCATCTGAAACAGCCTTACCCTCAGTTGTTAACAACACAGGGGTTTCATGAATATCTGACAAACTCGCTGCCTCCCGCTCTGGCTAAATACCATCTCGTTGATGGAACGATCACGCCGTTACGAACACAAACCACCGTACGTGTGGACGAGCCGGTAATCAGCTTATTGGGTCCCGAATTGCGGGAGTGGATGAGCTACCCGGTAACATATTCCCAATACCGGATAAGCCTTCATGTCCGCAAAGCCCCCGCTCAGCAGGACGACCAAGGCATTACGTTGCAAACCCAACTGACGACCTACCAGATTCCGTTATCAAATTTCGCCATCTTCTATGAGAACGATCTGGAACTCGATAGCATGCGTGAAATGAATATTTACGGCCGCATTCACACCAATGCCGACTTGTACCTGACAACGAGTAACAAGATCACTTTGCATGGAAAATGTGAAGCGGCGGGGAATTTTTATGGGGGCATTTACAAATCGGGTTACCCATCTCGCAGTTGGTCGCCTCGTGACACAATTTATCTGGCTTCCGAACCTCCAGCCGAACCCGGCGCGCCGACACTTTTCACCGAAAAACTGCGTCGAAATTTCGTTTTGAATTCAGGATACCTTGCTTCGGTAAACTACAATGGACAGCCCAACAATCCCAGCGCCTGGACAACCAATCCGCTGTGGTTGTCGGCATCGGTGGAAACCTTCAGGGGCATGCTGCGGGACTCGGCTCATGGGGTGGAGCGCCATCGGTTGCCGTTACCCAAAGAAAAATCGCCCTACTTGCTGATTGAATCTCCCGACCCGGAAAACGACCCGCCTGAAAAACGCGCGGTCAATTTTGCCTATCGAGCCTCCGTTTTATTTTCCGCCACGTCAAATTGGCCAGAGACAGAGGCGGATTTTTCCGCAACCGCAATGGGTGCAAATGCAACGCACGCATGTGCGACGCAATACATCCCCGCGCACAATCCCAACACGCCGATTTCGCTTTTCAGCTTGAATTGGCTTTACGATGGCCGGGAAGAAAAATATGTCAAGATCGTCGATTTGGACATGATCCGGTTGGCAGAATACCTGGAAGCCAATTCTTCGCCCTACCCAGCCGAATTGGAAAAATTCACGTTGAAATCCTATCAAATGGATTTCAACGACGGGATAATCTATGTCCATTTGCCTCAACCTGAGAACAAACGCAGCATCGTAGCCTTGCGTCTGACAAACAGCAGCGATCTGGCTCCCATCGTCCGTCGAGCTAATTTGGCCGGTGGATTGACCATCGCCACAAACGCGCCTTTGTATCTGAAAGGAGATTTCAACGCTCCTTCGATCGCTTATGGCAATACGCCTTTGCCGGTTTTACTGGCAAGCGATGCCATCACCGTGTTATCGAACGCGTTCTCCGACGTTGCATACGGAGAGGACGGCAATTGGGGAAACGGTCCTTTCAACGCTGCCGTCGATACGTCCACCAACGCCGTGGTAATCAGCGGAAACGTCCCCACCCTGACGACATTCAACGACCCCGAAGGACTCAATCGTGAACAATACAGCGGCGGCGGAGAAAATTTCTTCCGCTATCTGGAACGCTGGGGAGGCGCCGTCCATCGTTTCCAGGGTTCGATGCTGAATTTATACGAAAGCCGGGTTGCAAGCGCACCGTGGGATAAAAAACCCGACCAGACTCAAGACACGGGTTATTTTTCTTCCCCCGTGCGCGACTGGCGATGGAATCCACGCCTCACTGGAGGGGAAATCCCGCCTGGTATGCCTGGTATCTGGAAAGTGAATATGGAATACCCCGGCATCGTTAAAGACACCGGGGCTTCGGATAAATGAAGGACTTCAAGATAACGATTAGATAACTTCGATCGTGTTGGATGGGGCGGATTTTCCGATGCGATTGACCGCCAAGACACGATATTCCAACTCATACTCGGTGGGTTGGTTGGATAACGTTGAATGGGTGTCCATCGTCACCCCAGCAAGCGACCATTCGCCATAGCCACCCATTTCATTTTCACGCTGGCGACGTTGGACCTCGTAGAAATTCACCGCTCCCCCACTGCCACGTTGAGGCGGTTTCCATTTCAGAACAACCTCGGCCGGTCGTCGAGGCACCCGCGAAACCTTTAGCTGTTGAGGCGTTCCCGGAGGTGGTACCCCGGTCAGTTCTGAATGATCGTGCCATCCGATGATTTCGAGACGGTCGGGTTCTTCGACCGCATCGTTTTCCGCGCGCTTCAGTTCCTTCTTCAACTTCACAATCAAACGCGCAAGCGAATCGTCTTTGCGTTCGGTGGCCCGTTTATAGGCCTCGAGCGCCTCGATTTGCGAATCTTTGTTCAGTTCATATTCCTCGCGCATCCGCAGCAATCCGTCCAGATCGCACGTCGGGAAATAGTCCCCATGTTCGCGCAAGCCGCCGATCATTTCGTCGGCGAAACTGACCACATCGTTTTCTCTTCTTGGAAATCTTGGCATTTACACGGCTACTCTCTTGCTTTGAGCGAACTCGGTTTAGATCGCCCCCCCGAAAGTTTAGAATACCTGCCAACTCCCGGCGGCGGTAGCAAGGAAAAACACTCCCGGCGAGTGATTGGATCACAATCTTGCAATTCAAACGCAAGTCATACCTGCACTCCACTTCAAGAAACGGATAAAATCCACGTGACAAAACCCCTTCCTCGCGCCATGCTAGTCGCAAGGACTTATCAGTTGGGAAGGGGGAAAAAATGAATCGTTCGGGAAGTAAACGCTGGTTGGGTTGCCTGCTGGCAACGGGATTGATGGTGCTGGGGGCACAGGGAGCATTGGGGCTAACCGTTTATGTGGATTGGGAAAACGGCAACGACTCTAATGACGGACTTTCGTGGATAAATGCCAAGAAATCCATTTCAAAAGGGGTGCGTGACCAGTATTTCGCATCCGAAGTATGGGTACGCAAAGGGGTGTACCGGGAAAATCTGCCCACAGATCAAACGTATCTCATCGATTTGTACAAGTATGCTCGCCAAATCTATGGCGGCTTCGAGGGACATGAGACCGACCGAAATCAACGCGATACCACGCATCCTTGGGAAACGGTGTTACTCGCAAAGCCCTATTCAAACGGACCCAACAAAGCCGTAGTTCGACTTGCGGGTTATTCTTCCCTTAGCAACATAACGATTTCAGGTGGCGATTCCGATTTTTTCGGTGGTGCTATCGATTTTAATTTCCCAGGTACCTTCTCATCCAATCAACCCCCTGTAAGCAATTGCATTCTCTATAATAATAAAGCGTTGATTGGAGGTGGTATTTACTTTTCAACGGACGCCTATTATTTTCGGCAACTTCCTCTTATCACTAATTCATACTTACTTCAAAATACCGCGACGCTCCAAGGTGGTGGTTTGTTTTTCAATGCGACAGCCAGTAGCGGCGCTTCGACTTTCTGCACCCGAACTCATTTCGTTGGTAACCGGGCAAAATCTGGAGGGGGAATTTATTTCCAGAATAATCCACTGCAAGAACTTGTGCTGAGTGTTTTCGCGCGCAATGAAGCGGAATCCTCGGGCGGCGCAATTTTCATGGAAAGCGGCAACAATGCGTTCAGAGGCTGCACGATCAGCGAAAACCGAGCGAAATTGGGAGGTGGTATTTACCTGACAGGCGACAATACGAAAACGACGATTCAATCCATCCCCAGTATGTTCGGTTGCCAATTTACGTACAACACAAACTACGGAATTTACGGTGGAGGTGTTGTCAGCAATCTGACAAAATTTTCCAATTTGCCCGCTCAAATGAAATATTGCTTGTTCAACAATCCCGACGGAGATGTCGCGACGTCCTATTATGGCGATCTCGATGTTCCAGCGGATTTGCAAGCCATCGACTCTTCGAAATACAGCAACAATTTAACGGGCGGGCCCGATTATGTAATGTATTCGCAAGATGGTGTCGCGGGCACATTTTCCCAAGTATCATACGATTCCACAACGTTTCAATCGACGTTGCTGACAGAGCAAATGTCGTTTCTTCCCAATGAATTACAGGGAAAAATTATCGGGCTCGGGGCACAGAACACCCATTATACCATTGTGACATCGAACACGGCGACAAGTATTAATGTTCTTGGTGATCAACAGGCGTTTTCAAATGGTTCGGATTTTGAAATTCTGGATTATTCGTTAAGCGAACAATCCGCCGCCATCGACCGAGGTGGACCGGGTTGGGTGAACGATCTCAAAGACATCCGCTATGTTAATCGCGATCATCAAGGTTGGGACATCGGTGCGTATGAATATGCGGCTGCTCCAGCCCATCTGCTTTCTGTTCACGTTGAAAATGCCGGTAGAATTCGCGCGACTTTCGACATCGATATGGCTCAACCTACGGTTAACAATTTCCAGGTTTCCGGCAACGGCGCCGGTACATTGCCTCCGAATCCAACCAGTATTTCCATTCTGGATGGAAGGACGTTTGATCTGATATTCAACTCGGGCGAAATGAAAACGGGCGGCGATATTACGGTGAATGTTCTTAACCTGGAAACGGCTAACGGAGGAATTGTCGCGGCACCGACTTCCTTGACTCACGTTGGAGGAGGACTTGGAATTTCTCCGATATTCCAAAGCTTTAGTGTATTCGACTCGAATCGGATTGATGTTTCGTTTAGTGAAAATGTGAAGGAATCCACTATTTTACCCACTTCTGTTTCCATCTCTGGATCGGGACGTGGTACATTTTCTACCAACCCAGTCAGAATTATAAAGCAAAACGACAAAAAATATCGCCTTGAGTGGAGCGGCGGTAGCATGATTACGGCTGGTGACATTACTCTGACCTTAGAAAATACAATTACCGATTTGGCGGGCAATTCACTGTCGGAACCGCTATCCCAAACGTTGCCCGGCAGTGGCATCGGCCGCCGGAACACTTCTATAATCTGCCAGACGGATACAGGTGAAATTTGGGCGAGCCCATTCGATGGTTCAACGCTATCCGCGCCGCACCGAATCGGCAATTTGGGATTTTTACACAACGCAATGTCAGGTTGGCAAACACTCGCTGCTGATTTTAACGGCGATGCCTGGCAGGATCTGGGCACCGTTACTCCGTGGGGAGAGTTCTGGGTGGCATATAATAACCGAGACGGCACGTTCAATGAACCAGAAAAAATGGTTTCCGGCGTTATTTACGCTCCCAAACAAGGATGGATCAATTTTGCTCAAGATGTAAATGGCGATAGCCGTGCTGACTTAATCCAAGTCTCGGGCCCGGGTGATGTGCTGATTTCATGGAGCCTTGAGAACGGATTCACAGAATTGCAAATTCATTTGAGTGGACAGTTTTTCTATAACGAGGCCTTGGAACAATGGGTCGATATGGGGGATTTGAATGGCGACGGTCGTGCAGACTTGATACAATATCGATCAACCATCAATAAAATGAGAGTAGCTTATGGATCGCCCACTACTCTTGAGAATCCAGTAGATTTCAATTCCATCAACATGGTCTTTTCTACCCTGAAATCAGTCTATCCAGTCATGGGTGATTTCAATGGAGATACCCTGGATGATATACTGTATTTGAAAGAGGGGCATCTTGGCGAACCCCATATTCTTTTTTCCAAACAAGAGGGAGGGTTCTATGAAACATATTGGGCACCGCCATATTTGTACTTCCAAACCAACCCTCACCGCGGCAATGGTTGGATGGTGTTTGCAGCGGATATGAACAATGACGGGCGCGACGACCTGGTGCAGTTGACCGAGTATTCGAGTGTCTGGATTGCGTATTCCACAGGGAGCGGTTTTCAAACTCCTGTGCTTGCGGGATTCACGGGCTTTCAAAGCCAGCCCCACGGGCCATACCAAACATTCATCGGTCGATTTGTCGAACAATAACGCCCGTTATTTCTTTATCTTCTTCACTTTGGGGACGGAGACGGTTTTCTCTGTCCCTTTTTTCTTGTTTGGTTTTTCTTTCTTTTTGAATCCTGGTTTGGCGAACTTAAATCCGTCGCCGGATTTGGGGCCTTTGTATTTACCGGTGGTTCTGGCAGGTTTTCGCTCTTGGCCCACTTTGGAGATACGCAATTGCTGGCCGCAAACCCAGGCGGTGCTCAGCTTGCGTTCGATTGCGGCGGGCATTCCATCGGGCAGGTCCACGAAACTGTGGTCGTCTTCAATCTTGATACGTCCGATATTTTCGCCATCGAGCCCTGCTTCGTTGGCGATCGCTCCCATAATTTGGCCGGGTTTGACTCCGTGTGCGCGTCCGACTTCGATGCGATACTTGACCATTCCTTCATCGCGATTTTCGCGAGGTTTGCGTCGTTTTTCCGAGCCGGTATCTTTGCGCGGCGGAGCGGAAAATTCCGGTTCTGGAATCCGACGCTCGGGAATCAGGAGCGGGGTTTCTCCCTGGACCATCCGAGCCAACGCGGATGCGATTTCAATCGCGGGTACATTATGCTCCTGGCGATACTGTTCGATCAGTTGATAGTAGAACCCGAGTTCTTCAACCGCGAGCGTGTCCGTGATACGCTGCTTGAACTTGGAAACTCGGATATCGTTGATTTCTTCGGTCGAGGGCAACATCATCAGCGTAATGGATTGCTTGGTTGCGCGTTCGATGGATTGCAACAATCGCCGTTCGCGTGGCGCGACAAAGAGGATGGCTTCGCCTGTGCGACCAGCACGCCCTGTGCGGCCAATACGATGCACGTAGGATTCCGTGTCGTTGGGAATGTCGTAATTCACGACATGACTGATGCGCGGGACATCGAGCCCACGCGCGGCGACATCGGTGGCGACAAGAATGTCTAAATCGCCGTTACGTAACTTATCGACGGTTTGCTCGCGCATGTTTTGCGGAATATCGCCGTTAAGCGGCGCGCACCCAAATCCGCGCGCTTCGAGTTTTTCAGCCAATTCCACCGTCGCCGTTTTCGTCCGAACGAAAACGATCATCGCATCGAAAGGTTCGCCTTCGAGAATCCGTGTCAAGGCGTCCAGCTTATGCAGGCCGCTGACCATCCAATAGCGTTGATTGATTGTGCTGGCAGTAGCCGTTTTTTCGCGAATGGTGACTTCGACGGGATCGTTGAGGTAGCCTTTGGCGATGCGACGAATCGCGGGGGGCATCGTGGCAGAGAACAAGGTAATCTGGCGCGTGGGTGGGGTCTGTTGCAGAATCCATTCGACTTCGTCGATGAACCCCATGCGTAACATTTCGTCGGCTTCGTCAATCACGATGCAATCAAGGCCATCGAGCTTCAAGGTTCCCCGTCGCAAGTGATCGCTGAGTCGCCCCGGAGTACCGACAACCACGTGTACACCGCGTGAGAGTTGACGCAATTGCCCCCCGTAGCCCGCCCCGCCGTAAATGGGCATCACGTGAAATCCGCGCAGGTGCGCCGCGTACCGTTGGAAGGCTTCGGAAACCTGAATGGCAAGCTCGCGTGTTGGCGTCAGAACCAGAACTTGTGGATCGGCCTTGGTCAAATCGATGCGCGAGAGCAGTGGCAGTGCAAACGCTGCCGTTTTTCCGGTGCCCGTTTGTGCCTGACCCACAACATCGCGTCGAGCGGCCACGTGGGGAATCGTTTGAGCCTGGATGGTGGACGGAGATTCATATCCCACGTCGTCCAGCGCCTTCAAAACCGCATCGCTCAGGCCCAAATCGCGGAAACTCTCCGCGCAAGGTTGTTCGTTTGTCATAGAAAAGTCCTGGAAAATTGCATCGCGGCCCAAACCGGGCAAAACCCTCTCGCGCGGCGCGGACTGTGAAACAACATCCCCCCCACTGCAACGAGAGTTTTCACGCGAAATTCTCAAACAGATAAAAGCCCCGCTGTTTCGCGTTTGAAACGTCGAAAAGGCGGGGCGAATTGGAAGAAAACGGCTTACTTATGGTAACGAAACGGCGACATCGTCCATGGGCGATCCGTTGGGGAATTCCAGATGCGCACAAAATTCCCATCCGGCATTGCCCTGAGAAATTTTGAGCATCAATTCATTGCGCCCTTTTTTCAGATGAACCGGAACAATGTCTTTGCGCGAAGTATATGGCCGTCCCACATGGTTGCGGTGCACCACTTCACCATTCACCCAAACAGCAACGCCGTCATCGGAACCGACCGCCAACACTGCATCGCGGTCGTTCGGCGAATCGAGATAGGTAACTGCATACGCGACGGCATATTCCGAGAATCCACCTGTGGCATCGTGCAAATCGACGAGGAATTCATTTGTCAAAACCGATTCTTCATCCACGGTGCGCTCGATACGTTTCCACGCAGCGGTTTTTCCGTTTTTACCTTTGCAGGTTTGAGTGAAATCGATTTCAGATTCCGGTTCAAATGCAACATCGAGCGCATTTTCCCACGGGTTTTCAAACGGCCCAATCACCATCCATCGATTGATCGAGGGCAGCAGCGTTTCCTCCAACGGCACTTGAAATTCGCGATCATCCTGGCGAATCGTCATGCGCGCGGAAAGCCGCGTGGTTTGCGGGACGCCTTCGGGTGAAAGCGAAAGCGTTGCATCGGCACTGGTAGCCTGCGAATCGAATTCAAGTGGCGCGTGCTCCGTCCCCGCCAGTTCCCAATTCGCTGGTTTTTCCAACCGAACCTCACCGGACAGGCCAGCGATTGGCTCAAGCAGCCGCAGCCCGGCTCGTACCACGATTGGCTGATCGGGATTCTTCGTCCCCTCGGCAACGATTTGCGCGTTCAGTCCCAATAAACGCGCAGTGGCCTCGAAGATTTTCTCTGAAGGAGCGCTACTGGCTGCCAAGTCCGCAGCAAAATTCAGCGCTTGTTCTTTCTCGATCAGCGAGGCGAGTTGAACAACGTTATTCGGGGTTGATTCAAGCGTATCGCGCATTGCATTTGCCCGAAGAATTGATTCAGGAGTCTGATTACCGAGTTCTTCGGCAATGGTTCCGAGTAAGTTCAGGCGTCCGCGTAATCCTTGGCGTAACGCGGCCTGGACCGCTCCGTCGCGGAAAAATTCGATCTCAACCGTGACGGGAATTTCGACGCTCGGTTGGCGAACAAAGAGGCGATTCGCCAGAAGCTGTTCATCGTATTTCCAAACGGGTTGCCGGAAACGTTCGGAATCTCTGCCGAATTCCATCCCGTCGATTTTGATCGCTTTGACCGGCATCGTGTCGGGAAACACCAACTCCCAGTTTCGCGCTTCGGGCGCCCCTTTGAACATTCCACGCGCTGCACCAATTGTGACACGGGTCACTCCATCGAGCGTTTCCTGTGCAAGTGACGTTTTACGAAATTCGCCCTTTTGATAACCGATGGTTTCACCATCGTCTTCATAGAGTTCCGCTTCGCCGTGCTCGCCGGGGAAAAGATACACAATCACTGGATCGAGTGGCTTCTCATGGGTTGAGCGCATTTTCGGAGCCGTTGTAATAATGCCGCCTTCGCGCACGAATACCGGCATTTCATCGAGCGGCACCAGTTGTTTGACGACTTGATCGCCATCGAATGTTTGGCCTGTAAACCAGTTCGTCCATTGACCGGGCGGTAGCCAAATTTCGCGCAACGCGCATCGGCTGGCTGTATCGCGCGCAATCGCCACCGGCGCGACAAACATTTGATCGCCAAACATGTACTCGTCTTTCCATTCGTATGCTTCATCGCGTTCCGGCCATTCATAATACAATGGACGGCACATCGAAACACCTGTGTCGTAGGCTTGCCGGGCCGTCGAATAGATATATGGGATCAACGCATAACGGAGGTGGAACGTTTTGCGCGCGCTTTCAAAAACTTCGTCGGGAAATTTCCAAATTTGTCGTTCCGCCAGTGGATGCTTCGTCGCGTGCGTACGCAGGAACGGCGTAAACGCGCCAAGCTGAATCCAACGCGCGTAAATTTCTGGATCGACTTGCCCAGGAAAGTGCCCGCCGATATCGTTGCTCCAAAAACCATAACCCACATTGCTTGCCGTGGCGGTGAAGTAGCTCTGAAAATCGACCGACTCCCATGTGCTATGCGTGTCGCCGGAAAAACCGATCTGATAGCGGTGATTCCCGAGTCCGCCCCAACGACTGAAGATAAACGGGCGCAAATCACCGCGCTTCGGATTCCGAGCCATGTCTTCCCAGTGCAGGAAATTCAACCAGTACAATGGATCAAGGCCCGGAATACGGGTGTTAGGTCCCTGCTGCCAGTCCAGCCACCAAAAATCGACACCTTGCTCTTCGATTGGGTGGTGCAACAGCTCAAAGTAGTTTTTCATGTAAAGTGGGTCAGTACAGTCGAACGGAATTTCTTCCGTCGTGGCCGGGTCGAGCCCCATGGCGCGAGCGAATGCAGGAAAAGCTTCCTCGTAATTTTGAACGCCCGAATGTGGATGCAAGTTCAACGTCGTGTGCAGGCCTTGATCGTGTGCCCAATCGAGGAAACCTTCCGGATCGGGGAATAATTCACGATTCCATGTATAGCCTGTCCATCCACGTTCTACGTATTGATCGCCCACCAGGTGCCAATCCATATCGATCACCAGAACATCAAGCGGCACATCGTGTGCGCGATATTCCGCGATCAGGTCTTTCAAGTCCTGATCGGAAAAGTCCCAATATCGCGACCACCAGTGTCCAAACGACCAACGCGGCGGCAGCGGAATACGACCGGCAACCGTCGTGAAATCGTACAGGGCTTTTTTGTATTCATGCCCATGACCAAAGAACGTCCAATCCAACGCTTCGTTGACTTCGGCACGCGGCATCGCCCAAGGCAGTTCTTGATCGTCAAAGAGCAGATTTTTTGAATCGTCCACCAACACCCAACCGTCGCGTGAAAGTAACCCCGGATCCAGCCTCGTCGGTCCGTTCACGCCATCGAGTGTGCGCGTCGTTCCGCCCAGGTTTCCGGTGTCCTCCATGCCAGGATGCCACAGAGCTTCCTTGTCATTGACCTTGAAAGCGATCGAAAGATTTTTTTGGGAAAATTTACCTTCCTTCGGATTATAGCGAAGCGTCATGTCTTCCGTTTCGATCACTACTTCTGATGTCGTTCGATACACTTTGTAAGGCGGCGGAAGGGGATGGCGTTCCGTAAAGGCAAACGAGGGCGAATCGACAAATGTACCCGTCGGCGACCATTCCAGACGAATCAATTGCGGCGACAGCACCGTGAATCGCGCATTGCCCGCAACAACCGTCCCCCCGTCTTTGTCGGCGCTGAAAAACCGATACCCCCATGGCGCGAGTTTGACATTTTCGCCTCGCAGCAAATCGCTTTCGAGTTCCACATTCTGCGGTTTGTCAGATAAGTTTACCACGACCAACACGCGGTCATCCTCGAACGTTCGCTCGAAGGCAAAGACGCTCTCGGCGGGTTCGGCATCAAGGACTTTCAGTTCGCCTTTTTGCAATGCGGGATGGTTCGCGCGGTAGTGCAAGAGCTTCGTCCAGAAATCGCGCATACGATGTGGGTCGCGATCGAATTCGACCGGGGTTTTCTGGAAGAACGTTTCGTCACGACCGGATCGCTCGCCCACTTCCGTGCCCGTGTAAATCAACGGCACGCCCGGCAACGTCGTAATGACTACTCCGGCGGCTTTGGCCTGATCGGGGCCACCGAACGCATTCACCGCACGGGGTTTATCGTGATTTTCCGTGAACAGAATTTGCGCCGCGCCACGCGGATAGCGATAGCGGCAGCTTAGGCTTTCCGTTTTCAACTCACTCGCGGGCAAGTCGCCCTTAACGATTTCGAGCATCTTGTCACGGTAACCTTCGTAGTGCGTCAGATCGAAGCCATTGAAGTAATGGTATTGTTCCTGGCTTTCGGCGAACATGATCAAGTCTGGCTGAATCGCTTCCAACCGCGGTCGCACACCGGCCCACCAATCGCTCGGAATCATGTCTGCCACGTCACAACGAAAACCATCGAGGTTGAAGTCACGCAGCCAGTATTCAAGCACTTGAGCGCATTCTTCGCGCACTTCGGGGTTATCCCAATCCAGGTCAACGATATCGGTCCAGTCGGCGTATTCCGGGCGAGGATTACCCTCCTCGTTCAACAAATACCAATCCAGGTGTTCCTTCACCCATACGTTGTCGGGCGAGGTGTGATTCATCACCGCGTCCAGCAGCACCTTGAATCCAAGATCATGCGCCGTTTCAACCAAAGCGCGGAAATCGTCCGCCGTCCCATAGGATGGATCGATGCTACGATAATCGCGAATCGCATAAAGGCTGCCGTCGCGGCCTTTGCGCTTTTCGACACCAATTTCCTGAATAGGCAAAATCCACAAACAATTAACTCCAAGATCGCGTAATTCTGGAAGGCTACGGCGCACGGCGTCGAAGGTGCCTTCGCGTGAAAAGTTGCGCACGTTGACCGCATACATGGAAAGCTCGCCCAATTCATCGAGCGAGGAAGGCGGTGTTTGTTCCGTCCATTCCGTTCGATAAATATCCGCCGGATCGTTAATGGAAAGAAGTTCGACCGATTGCAATATTCCACCCGCGCCACCGAAATCCGTTACTTTTAATGCGATTTGCAACGTATGAGCGTCACGTAAATATGGAGCTGTCTTCACATAGAAAGGCGCGCTCCAAGAATGATTCTCGGCCGCCAACTCACCATCAAAAATAACCGTGCGTGATCGTCGGTTTGGCGGAAAAGCAAGTACATGTCCTCGCGATCCACCATCGATTCCGGAACATCGATACGCATACGATACCACCCCACGCCATCCTGCTCGCCCCAGTCACCGGGAACGGAAATTTCTCTCCACGACGCATCGTCAAATTCAGGCGATTGCCACCCTTCGGCTTCCCCCACCTCGTCGGGATCGAGTTGAAACTTCCAAGCACCGTCCAGAGTGATCATTTCGTTCTCCCAATTCTGTTCGCCAGAAATCGTCTGGCATCCCGTCGTGAATACCAGGAGGTTCAGCGCTCCCAGCAGAGCTACGACGACCTTCATCATTCGATTCATGCGCACAATGGCTCCTTTTCATAACGCCAGCAGCCCACCAAGCAAAGGCGGTATGGCAGCATTTGCATTGAACCTTACTCTGGTGTTGACCAAACAACAATTACGTTGTTTCGTAATTCTATTGCAAATGCCAGCGCACTGTCAAATTCACCCAAATGGGAAAGATTAGACCATGAAAACCGAACGGCTCATCGCCCTGGATCTCGCTCATACCGGCTTTACAGAGTCTTATCGCATCAAAACCTATCATGGAATTATCGATTATGCGCGGCAGCATACGTCGTGGAAATTGCTGTACAACGTTTGGGGATTTTCGCTGACCAACACGTTTGAAACCTATGAAGACCTCGTACCGCTGGGAGTGGACGGGCTGCTTTTTTCTTACTGGACGCCTGAAAAAGCGAGGCGTATTCGCCAAACCGGCATCCCATCTGTCAGCATCTCGAACGATACAGAGGACCGCCCGTTTCCTTGTGTCGTCAGCGATGACGTGGAAGTCGGGCGCATGGCGGCCGAGCATTTTCTGGAACGCGGTTTCCACGATTTCGCTTTCAGCGGTTCGGACTGGGTTATTTGGGAGGTACTGCGATATAAGGGTTTTCGCGAAGTCATCGAACGCCACGGGCTGAAGTGCCACTTTTTCGCCTATGATCCTTCGATTTCAAAAGAAGATGCCCCAATTGTTGAACGCGACTTGCGCGCCTGGTTAGAATCGTTGCCCAAACCCGTTGGGATCATGGGTGCCGACGATACTCGCGCATTGCAAGCGCTGGAAGCTTGCCAGCAATTGGGTCTCTCCGTCCCCAAAGATATTGCGATCGTGGGCGTCGATAACAACATCCTGGTGTGTGACTCGTTGTTGCCTTCGCTTTCTAGCGTTGAGCAAAACGCGGAACGTGTCGGATACGAAGCCGCCGCTTTGCTCGATCGGCTCATTCAAGAAAAGGAAACAGGAAACCCACTAGTTGTCGTCCCGCCAAAAGGCGTGGTCACGCGTATGTCAACCGACGTCATTGCCGTGCAAGACGAAGCGGTCGCGCGGGCGTTAATGTATATACGGGAACATATCGCAGAAGCATTCAGTATCAACGATATCGTCGAACGGTCCGGTGTATCCCGCAGCAGTCTGGAGAAGCGATTTCGTAATTACTTAAGCAACAGTATTCACGACACGGTCCGTGCCCAGCGACTGAAATTAGCCAAATCCATGATGGTGCAAACAAAGCTATCGATCAAGGAAATTGCTTTTGAAACTGGCCATCGGCACGCCGCGCACTTTTGCAACAGCTTCAAACAATTGACTGGAATTTCGCCTGGCGAATGGCGTGCACAACACGAAAAAGGAAAATAGGAAATAGTGATAGGGATTATTTTTCCCGACTTTTTAATTCATTATATATTTCCCCACATACTTCTTCGATGCGATTATTCAAATAGTCCGAATCGATTTGAGCAACAAGATCATACTTCTTTCGTGCCTTGTAGAGGTGCGATTTCTCACTATTTAATGCACCTTTTTGCAAACCGAGAAATGACTCGATCACATCGGAAGACTTTGATATTTTCGTTGTTTCCAGAACTAATAAGTTTTCCGGTGCCACATGTTCCAGGATGGCCGAATTATGTTTCACCCACGCATTCAGATAGCAGTCCAAGGGAAAAAGACCTTTTTCTTCGAGAATCTTGGCCGATTCGTGATGAGTGCAGGACTCTGGTTGCATCCACCATGTCAAAAATTCGCGTTCGATATCGACTAATGGACGAGCTAAAAGATGGTTAAAACAGGAATCCAACCAAGATTTACAATCGCGATATGTCAGAATGTATTTTGCATCGGGAAATAATTGAACCAGATACTCGATCACTAAACCACAGAATCCCGACGACTCCATTTCCAACCACAGTTGTTTATCACGAATGGATAGGAATTCCAGTAATTGGGCATCTGTTATCTTTCCGGCATCATGTTGCATTACAACTTCTATCAAACGATTCTTTTCCGGCTCATGATGTGATCGAAAACGCCCCTCGAACAGACCAGCCATCGAAGTGGTTCCGGTTTTCATGCAACCAACACAGTAAGCATGATAACGTCGATTATAAAGCCTCGGATAGAGAAGAGTCTTCAGCTTTTCTTTAACCGGTTTTGGAAGTGGAATCGTCATCCGGGGATCCTTTCTGGATTGGAATCGGTCTCGTGTTGCTCTGAAGAATAATCGGAATGGCGCCCCTTAGACTTAGCTTGTTTCAGCTTTCTCAACCACTCTTTTGGATGTCGTAAGATTGGAAATATTTCACCTTTCCAATCTTCGTATCGATAAATATCGAGAGCCGGACCCGCAATTATAAATGCGAGAACAACACCAACTTTCAAGACAAGATGGTCAACTAGTGTAATTCCAAACCAAGCTACTATCATGCAAATTGCGATCCAGGACATCCTCTTCCAAAGATAGCGTACAGGGTAATATTTCTGGGAAAGTCTAAATGTGCCTAGTAAATAAAACAAGTATGACACTGTTGTTGCACTCGCAGCGCCAACACGGCCATATTTTGGTATCAAGATGATATTCAAAGCCAAATTGATAGCAGCGGCTAAACCCATGATTCCCGCTTCTTGAGCGAGTTTCTTTTTAAGATGAATTCCTGGCGATATCGTATATTGAATTCCGTTGAACACAACACCAAGTACCAATAATGAGACAACACTTTGTGCTCCATTATATTGCCCCCCGCCTAAAATATGCAGCAATGGACTTGAAATCGCTTCGACAGATAAAAATACGACACCCATGACAATGAGCATAAAATGCGCTACACGAGAAAATATATGAGGAGCGTTTTCGTTATTTGATTGGGAATAAAAAAATGGCTGCCATGCATACAAAAAAGGAACCAAGACTAAAACATCCAACAAATTTGCAATCTTTGCTCCCATTACATAGATACCTAGTTCATCGAGTGAAGAGTATTGAGGAAGCAAATATCGATCGGAGACCTCAAGAACTTTTCTGGCCATCAGTGCCGGAACCATTGCAGCACCAAATGCCAGGAGAGGCTTCAGGCGAGTGAACTCAAAGTTAATATCCAATGATTTTAGGAAACCAGGAAATAGAATTACACCAGAGATCCCAAAGCCTATTACATTGGCTAATATCATTCCATTCAAGCCCCACTTCATACCTACAATAAATACGATATTCAGTGTCGCAACAAGCGCAAAACATACTAATGAGTGAAAAGCATATCGCTTAGATTCCTGGCGAGTCTTCATCAACTGAAGAGGTAAACGTTGCAATGAAGTAAAGAGATAAAATAAAGCAGTAAGTCGAATCCAGGTAGCACTACCCTCGCCTTTAAATATGATCACGCTTAGTTGATCAGCAAAAAACCAAACCATCAACGATATCAATAAAGAAAATGGTAAGAGAAATGCGAAAACAGTACCGAGAAGTCTGCGACGACTGGCTTCTGTATTATTCTCCAGATAAAATCCGCGGGACAAACCTTGCGTAATTCCAGCAGAAGTAAGTAAACCCAAAATAAATACGGTTTGATAAAGCAAATCCATTGCACCAAATTCACTGCGAGACAAATATCGCGTATAAAGCGGCAGTAATATAAAGGTAAGACCACGTTGCAAAAAATTCGCAACGGCATACGTAGCCGAATTACTGAACAAGGACTTTATATTCAATCAATTGCCTCACACGTATTAATTGAGGAAAAAGATAGAAGATTAGCTTCTATACGCTCAGCAGCCTTTTGCCATGTAAACTTATCTTCTATATATTTTCTGCCTGCACTTCCTCTTTTTTCACAATAAGCAGGATCAGCTATCATCTTCTCGATTAATTCGATCAATTTGGATTCATCCAAATGTGGAAAATAATCGATGTGATTGCCATAAATGCTTCGCAAAATTGGAATATCAGAAGCAATGCATGGTTTCCCGAAGAAAAAAGCTTGCATTGGAGGCATTCCAAATCCTTCAAAGGAAGTAGGATAAACCAAGGCACGACAAGAATTCATCAACTCCCAAAGTTTTTCGTCACTTACAAAACCATGGAAGACAATATTTTTAGAACCTCCAGCAAGTTCTTTCAATGATTGTTCCTCTGGCCCCGTACCACAAATATGACACTCAATATTTTGTTTTATTTTCTTTGTTGCACGAATGAGAAGATCGACATTCTTTAATGGAGCCAATCTTCCAACATACAGAAATATTGGAACCGTAACTGCTGGAGAATTCCTAACATGATCATGATCATCTAAATCGATTCCTGGGAAAATCGGTTCGGCGATTTCTTTGCCAGCAAGCCATTTTGACATATAATCACCAGCAAGCTCAGAATTTGGAAAGAGAACTTGAGATTCTAAATATGCTTTACGAGTATTTTCCCAACTTGACTTAAAGTACCCATGGTACTTTGAACGAAATCGATCACCGCCTACTTCCTCAAGCCAAAGAGGACATTCATACACAAATTGAGCAACTGGGACATTGATAATTTTCCCCATTTTACAGGCTTTGATCGCTGATTCACGCAAAACACCCAAAATCCAATCAGGCCTAAACTTCTGCAAAATTATTTTCAAGTGTGTCTGATCTGTAACCCGCTCAATGAATTTGTCAAGTTTCCGATAAATACGGTTTTGACGAGGAATAGAGGGGCGATATATAATTTTCATATTTTCTGTTGGACTCACCCACCCTAAATCATGAATAGCGTACACGAGCACATCATGTCCACGCTTCGCTAAGTACTCTGCAAAACGGAATATTGCATAATACCCCCCGCCCGATTCGTGCGGCATTAAATTCTCAATAATAAATGCTAATCTCATTTTTTTCTCTCCTTCTTTCGAAGTGAGATTGCTGCACGACACGCCTCAATCAAAGTGTCTGCTCTATGCTTCCAAGTGTGCTTTGATATTAATTCTTCACGAAGAGATTTACCAGTTAAACCTGATTGAAATGCTTCTATTGCATTCCGTAATGAAATGTCCAAACCATTTTTATCGAGAGGATCGTATAAAAACGTAGCTTCGCTATTACTTAAATAATCGGTTATTTGGCCTTGATTAGATGATACGATGATTTTGCCCATAGCCATTGCCTCAAACATCTTCATCGGAGAAAAAAAGAATAACTCCTGCTTTGGGTATGGCATGACCATGATATCTGCAACGTCGATCACTGATGGCATTTCAGAGTATGGCAGTGATCCAGTAAATATAATTCTATCCTTGATTCTATCGGGTACATTATCCAAACCCAAAGACTGAACATCTTTAATTGTACCTATTATGATTACTTTTAGTTGTTCATATTCACCCAATATTGGAACAACGGATTTTAGAAAATGCCCGACTCCATGATAGGCGACCTGATTTCCCGAAAAACCTATTACAATTTCATTGTTGATTTCCCACTGTTGTTTTTTCAAACTTCGATCTACCATATTCTTTGGTTTAAAATATTCTGGATCAGCACCATTAGGACAACTGAACAACCTTGATGTGTTTATTTTTTTTCTTATTATCATCTCTTTCGTAATATTAGAAATGTACAGTATTGAATCTGCAGTCATTAATCGATATTTATCCAATAATACCGGGAGCGACGATTTGATTCCATAGAGTGTTTTCAACTCCTCAACCGGCCCATCGGTGTTTATGACCAACGGTATTCTTAATATCATGGTTGTTATTGGAAAAGAAAATATTTGATCAGGTCGTGCTACAACAACATCGGGTTTATATTCACGTATCAATCGTAATTCCGATGGGATATACCTAAGCGAGAACAATGCATGCTTCAATAAACCACGTAGACGTCTTTTTCTTTTTACCAGGTACTTCTTTGGCGACGGAGAGTCTCCAAAAATAACTTGATTGCCCTTTTTTTTCGCTCCATTCATAATGCGGCAGACAATATTATCGGTAGAATACTTTTCAATAAGATCATAGAACATCGCTGGTGGAGAAAAATTTTGATTCATAAAGATCAAC
>CAZOKZ010000026.1:0-57898 GCA_964580585.1 uncultured Candidatus Sumerlaeota bacterium
CAACGGCCTCGTTCGATGTCGCTCAAATGGATGTTTCCGAGTGGGGTGTGTTTGCCGACGCCACGATTCAACTGACAACTTCCAAACCAGACGATTTCATTATTGAATACGAGACCCAGGATATTACTGCCAGTGAAGGGGTGGATTATACCTCTGTTTCGGGTTCGTTTATTTTGAACCAAAGTAATCCTGTTGCGACGATTCATGTTCCCATCGAAGCGGATGCCGCGACCGAAGGAAATCGGTCGTTCAAAATAGTATTATCCTCCGACAATTGTCTTGGAATAGAACCCCATTCGGAAATTATTGTTAATATTATTAATGAAGAAGACGCTCCTCCGGGAAATATGGAATTATGGCTTCGCGCGGATCAAGGCGTGGTCGTCGAAGGCGCTACTGTTTCGACATGGCAGGACCAATCCGGCAATGGATACGACGCGGTTCAAAACACATCAAGCGATCAACCGTTTCGTGTGTTGAATGCGATAAATGGTCAACCTGTTGTAAGGTTCGACGGCAGCCGTGATTATTTGAAAGTGAATAGCAATACCGGGATTTTGGATTACGACGGTGGCGATGAGGCCGGTGAAATATTTGCCGTGCTGAAGTTGCTTCCCGACGGGAGTAACTCAGGACGCGGACTTTGGAAAATTGGCGAAAGCAATAGTAATCGCTATCCCGATATCGATGGTGGAATTGTCGGTGCCTTTGGTGTGCGCGATGGCAAACAAAAAGTGATGGGAACGCCGCCAATTAACATTTATCAACCGCATCTTTATAATGTATCCGTTTCGTGTAATCATTGGATTGCTCGTTACAACGGAGTGGAAAATTATAATGATCCGGCTTGCGATGTCAGATTTAAAGGCGATGTTGAGCTTGGCGTTTCCAAATCGCTCGGAAACGGCGAAGGTATCTTACCCTATTATGGAGACATCGCAGAAGTCTTAATATACAAACGCGAATTAACACCGGAAGAACGCTGGAAAGCAGGCGTGTATTTGGCGCAAAAATACAATTTGCTCCAAACGCCGCCATCTCCTTCGATTACGGCACAGCCAATTTGTTCCGAATCCGTTCTCTTGACGTGGAATACAAGCATGCATAGCAACCAGGTTATTCGTTATGATATCGAACGCCGCACAGGCCAGACCGGTTCCTGGCATCGAATTGTGACGGGGCTGGAAAATGTTGCCAGCCATATAGATCGCGATAATCTTTCGCCTAACACTACTTATCAATATAGGATGCGTTCCTATAATTACAGCGGATATTCCAACTTTTCGTTCAACGCGACAACGAAAACGGATATCTCGAACGATTGTCCACCTTCCGAACCTTATTTATGGGTAATGGCCGATTCGTTGGACAAATCGGGTGCTGTGCAAAATTGGCCGGACGTTCGGAATAATGGGAAATATTTATTCCAGAACGATATTTTGGAGGCGCCTGAAAACGATGACACGGGCTCGAATATTTGGCCCTCGGTGAAATTCGACGCTTCGCCTTCACCTGTTTCGGGACTCGCGCCGCATTTGAAATTCCAACCGGAATTATTTGATAACTTTACGGCTGCTGAAATGATGATCGTTCTCGAATCGGAAGTCGAGGTCGGAGCTGCCGAGGGAGATCATCATGCGCTTTGGAGTATGGGAAATGGTAACGCTGAATCGCGTTTCCCGAAAGATGGGGGGAGCATTGTTGAAAACTTTGGTTTGAAAAATCCCCTGGGAACACAAAAGCCAATTCATCCTATTTCGATACCGCACCTTTACAATATTTCGGTCCAGCCCAATGATTGGAAAAGTCGTGTTAATGGTCGCGTACAGGCAGCAACGAATGTTTCTGCCTCGCAAATTATATTTTCGGATGAACCGCTGCTCGGTTTGGATAAAGACGATATTCCGTTCGAGGGACGCGTTTGGGAAATTCTCCTTTTTGACCATGTGATGACGGATGATGAACGTTTGATGTGGGGAAGTTATTTGGCGAGGAAGTATAATTTGGTACTGCCGCCACAAATCGAAGACGAACTTCACGGAATCGTGCTTTCGGCATGCCAGACAGCGCTTTTTTGGAGTCCATTCCCATCGAATGGCGAAACATTATTTGCCTTAGAGCGCCGGGAATCGCCCGCGGGCGTTTGGCAAACAATAATGGAACAGGATGCGATTGGAAGTTACATTGATACGTGTCTGAATCCATCAACCACTTATGAATATCGGCTGCGCGCGCAAAATTACGGGGGAACCATTTTGCCGACCGAGCCGATTTCGCTGACAACTTTTCCCGATGCGGGAACTTGCTCCTGCGATCAAGATGCTGCTGGCATTCCCATGCAGGATTCGGTGTTGTGGTTACGAGGCGATACGATTATTCCCAAATCGCATCTGTCGAATTATTTTTTCGATGCTGTTGGCACGCCGCATTTTGCCGGTTTTGTGGATATTTGGAACGATGATTCCATCGTTGGAATAAACGATGCCACGCAAGCCGATTTCCTCGCCAATCCTCAATTAATATTTGATGATAATCATCTCCTTGTTCGGTTTGATGGAGTGGATGATTTTTTCACCATCGAAAATAACTTACTTTCAGACGCGAACTCTGCCGAAATATTCGCCGTATTAAAAGTAGCGGATAATTTGACGGTCGATGCGGGATTATGGAAGTTTGGAAAAGTCGATCCGAGTGATGCCTCGCGTTATCCAAAATTCGATAACGGAACGAGCGTCGAATTGATCCAGGAAGATTTTGGTTTGAAAGATGCAAAACTTCAAGCTTTCCAACCGAATCAATGGATTTACGATCGACATGTTTATAACGTTTCAATGGAAGAAGACGTGCCCAGTTCGGGGCGAATCACCTGGACGACCCGCATTAATGGCGTGTATCAAGACAGCGATGACAAAGGGTCCGGCAAAGTAGGATTCGAATCCGCTCCTACGATTGGTCAGTCAAAGTATAAAGACGAAAACGACGATGTTTTGCCCCTGCCGTTCAAAGGCGATATTCTTGAAATGATCATTTTCAAACGCGGTTTGAATTCGGCAGAACGAAACTCGGTCCAGACCTATCTGGATCAAAAATATGGTTTGAATGAATAGTGACAATACGCTGCCGTGAGGAAATTGGAAATCCTCACGGCAGTACTTTATTTGGCCAGTTCTTTCAAAGCGATATTTTTATCCGATGAATTAATATGTTGGCGAAACGATTCCAGAATATCTTCTAATTGAAGATGCTCCGGTTTCTCGGTGAGTTGATAATCCTCACGGCCGTTCTTGTCCATACTGATAATAATATTTGAGATGCGCAGGTTTTCAATATCCAATGCGGGTTGGAATCCAGAGACAGGACCTTTCTTAATTACCCCGGACAACACTCCGCATTCGACCAACTCCGCTAAAATATCGCTGGTGACGCTCATTGGAATTCCCAGACGTTTGGAAAGCTCTTCTGCCGTGGCGGCGGGTTGCGATTGCGCAAAATCCTGAACGCATTCTCGTACAAGACAAAGAGCGGACAATCGTTTGAAATGAGTACTGACCGCTCGTTGGTCTTCTTCAAATTCGGTTATATCGGAATATTGATGCGAGTAAGCAAATTCGGCTCCGAGTAATACAATCATCCAACTGAGTTGTAACCATGAAAGAAACAACGGCAACGCGGCGAACGTTCCATAGATAGCATTCGCACTGGAAATACCAACCTGGAAACGTACAAAGGCGATTTGCGTCACCTGGTATAATATCCCGGCGAATAAACCTCCGCAAAAGGCCGACATCGGACGAACTTTTGTGTTGGGCATAAACAAATAGATAAAGGTAAACAACAGTCCAAATAATAAAGTCGGTACGGCAAGAACAATGATACGCGCGGGCCCACTGAGGATGGACAACATACTATTGCTATCCACGACGGACAAAAATTGGCTGGCTATATAAGCGGTCACACTGGTGGATGCTAAGAATAGAACCGGCGAAACCAGCATAACCGATAAATAGTCGGAAAATTTACGCGCCCAACTTCGCCCTGTGTGAACGTGCCAAATATCATTAAAGGACTTTTCTATATTTCCCAGAAGTTTAATAACCGTCCAAAGCAATATTGCAACGCCGAGTCCCGCGACAACGCCTCCTTTGGCGTTTTCCAACATATTCGACGCGAACGTAATTGCCTGATCGACAACCTTTGCCTGTCCCTCGGTCAGCGATTCCACCTCTGTGTTCTCGCTAACGGTAATCTCTCCGTCCGGAGCCACCACAACAGGAGCGTCTGAAGGATTTTGTTCGTGGATTTGAACGATGCTTTCTCCGCTGGCGAGCGCGCGTACCTTCGTTTCCAACATTTCGTGCATGCCGAAACCTTTGGCGATGCCAAAGGCCAATGCTAAAACCGGGACTAACGACAACAGGGTGTAAAACGTCAACGCGGACGCCTGCAGCGAACACTTGTCCCGTCCGAATTCGCGCAACGTCATCAGTCCGATGCGCAAAGGCCTGAGCCACAAACGACGCTTCAGCGGTTCATTCGCGATTCGAATTTTCCAAAGTTCAGTTTTTAAGAATTGCACGATTTTTTTCATTAGGGCACCTGCCGTTCAGATAAGCCCATTCACCCCACGCCAATGTTCAGGCGCAAGCTGGGAGACGTCGCACACGAGCTTGAGAGGTTCGGTTTTTTTGGCGTGACGATGCCATTTCACCTCATCAGTAGCCGAGCTCTTCGTGGTTCTTGCCGTGGCACTGCATGGTGCACGTTTGGCTGGTTGCGTTGTATTCGAGAATTCCCGTGCTGGGCAGCGCATCGACCACCGAAAGGTCGAAATCCATCAGGCTCGCATTATTCACCGCGTTTCCGGCTGCGGGATCGATGCCGTGGGCGTTGTGGCAAACGGCGCACGAGGTATTCTGATTCACGATGTGATCGCGGTGGCCGGGGAAACTTTCGTTGCCCAGGATGCTTTCGCGATCGTGGCATCCGTAGCACAACGCATAGGCCGAAGCGCTTTCCGCCACGGTTTCGCCCGTGCGGTACTCGCGCTTGAGCAAGAAAGCAAAGCGTGAACCGTGCGTCCCCGGCGGTACCGCCGACCCCGCGTCCTTGCTACCCGTGTCGTCGCCGTGGCAATCGCTGCAATAAATCATCGTCGTTTCGTTCATCGGAGGGATCAAACTCGGCACATCGGCGCTGGGGCGAGCCGTCACCACCGGGTGGGCGGACGGGCTGGCGGCGGAAAATTGATCGATCAACTTGTTCGACGCCACTTGCCGTTCGATGCTGTTCCACTTCTGGCGCGAGCGATCGTCCGCATGACACTTGAAACACACCTCGTATTCATAGTGCGCCTCATCCACGGGTGTTCCTGCCGAGGAAACCCCCGACACGCCTTCCAACACGCCCGGAACGAAGGGCGCTTCGGCTTCGCGCTTCACGGCTCGGTGAGGATTGTGGCAATCGACGCATGTCACGTGTTGCGCCGATTCGCGCGGCGATTCGCCGGGACGATGAGCACTGCCCGTTTCCGCAATCGGGTGACGATAGGGCTTCGTAAAGGACGCCTTCAGATCCGACTGTCCAACACTGCCATCATGGCAATTGTGGCAGACTTGATCGGGTTGACTGGCGGTGAGCAACTCTTCGCTGCCCGGCGCATGGTGTGAACGATGGCAATTCATACAACCGTTCGAGGCTACATCGGCATATTTCGTATGCGGCCAGGGGTTTTTTCCGACGCCCTTCCAACCCGCCGACGAAGTCGCGTGCGGCGTGCCGTCGAAATCGGGCACCGTGTGGCACTGACGACAAAGAGCGGCTTCATCGTTCGAGAGAACCAGGAACTCCTCCCATTGATTGTCGTGCGGATCGTGGCACGTCGTGCATTGCAGCATGCCCGCATCGTCGAGTTTCAACGCCGGGTCCCAGGTCTGCGGCGCGGCCAACTCGCCATTGCTGCCTGCAACCGAGTCCACATAAGCGAACGAAATCGGATGATCGTCGCGTAAATCGGTGCCAATCAAACCAGACCCGGCTGTCACGGTTTGCGAACCGCTCATCGAGATGGGCGATTGGGTTGAAACCAGGTCTCCGAGCGCCACCGTGCCATCGTGACAACTGAGACACAGCTTCGACGTGCCTGTTGGCTGGCCGGGGTTCGCCCGCAATGTGGGACTATCGTAAGGGGTATAAAACGCCGTTGAATCTTTGCGGTTCCAAAGCGGGGCGTTCGTGCGCGAACCGTGCGGCGTGTGGCAAAAAACGCAAACGCGGTCTTCGTCGAGGGCATGGATAGTGCCCGGACCGCTCGAAGAGAGGTTATGCGGCGAATCCACAACGCTTTGCGGAGCTGCGAAAAGTCGCAAGGCCGCCGCGAGGAAAAACAGCGTGATCAGGGGGCGCAGTTTCATGGTGTCTCCTCACCGGACGGAGCGAGCGTCGAATCGATTCCTTGCAAGTGGAATACCTGAACGCGCGCATTGTAGCTGTCGGCAACAAAAAGCAGTTGGCGCTTGGCGTCGTATGCCAATCCCGACGGCAGCCAGAACTCGCCCGGCGCCGATCCCGCTCCGCCGAGTGTTAACAGCAACTCGCCCGACGCGTTCCAGAACACAAGACTGTCGTAGCGGCCTTCGACCGCGACAAAGACATCGGGCGCAATGGCGGCGACGCCTTTGGGTTGAGCAAAATCGCCCTGCGCGTCGCCTGCTTTTCCAAAGCAAGCCATCGGCGTTCCGTTTGCACCGAGACGTTGGATGCGAAAATTCATGCTGTCCGCCACAAGCAATCCGCCCGTTTCATCGAGCCCCAAATGCGTGGGGAAATTGAACTCGCCCGGCCCCGAACCGTTTGATCCGATGGAACGTTGGAAATCACCTTCCGAATCGAAAACATTGATTGTGTGAGTCAACACATCGACCACGAAAACATCACCGTTACCCGGATCGACGGCGATACCCGCCGGACGCTTGAGTTCAACGCCTTGCCCGAACGCACCGAGAGGTTCACCGCGCGAAGTGAAGCGCTCGATGCGCGCCAATCGCGAGTCGGAAACGAGAATCGAACCGTCGCGGGCGACGGCTACGCCGACAGGAGATGGCAAACCGCCTTCCAATTCTTCGCCGATGGCAACGTAACGTCGATCCGCCCAATGATAGAAATGCACGCATGCCGCGCCGGGGTCAGTTACGAGCAACCCGCCTTCGGGATACACCGTTATGGCATAGGGACGCACCATCCGTGAATTGCGCGGACCTCCAAGGGTGTTTGCCAGCGTATTCCAAAAGCCGCTTTCGGTGAACAAATCCTGGTGCTGGGTGATGGATGTTACATAGACGACGCGCGATGGTTCGGGAGGAGCCGGCCATCGTGGGGCGTTCGGTGAAACCCGGGCCAGCGGGTCGTTCCATGTCCCCGCGCAACCAGCGAGCACAAACAACGCGAAAACCATGAGCCAGGTGTGCTTCATGATTTTCCCCTCGGGCGCAGGATTTTCGACAACCGCCATTTCAATGCCACAAAGACCTGCATGCGGTCGCGCTGGCTTTCAAACACATCGTATTGCTCGAAACGCGCGCCGCCTTCGAGCGACAACCGGCGCCAATCGTATCCCGCGCGTGCCGTGATGCCATGGACAACCTGATCGATTCGTCCCGTTTCGTGAATCGTACGTCCTTCAACTTTCCAATAACCGCTTCGTGCGAACGAACCGCCCACGTTGGCTCCGGCGAAATAGTAACGACTGCGATCGGCGAAATCCGTCACATCGTCTGCCTTGTAATCCGTCTGAGTATAACCTGCGTTCCATCCCACATGCAGCGCCCGCGAAATCGGATGATTGCCTTCGAGCTGAGTGCGCCACTGATCGAACCCGCCGAGGTCGTCGCGGTATTCCTGATACTCGGTGGTGAACGCGTATGCGCGCCATTCCTGACGAAGACCCACGGATTGGTCAATGTATTCAAGCAACCGGGGATCGATTTCGCTCTTCACACTGCGCGCTTTCGATTCGTGACGACGGGCGTAAAGCGACAGTCCCGGCAGATACCGAGTAAAGTCGTGGCGAATATGATAATCTTCGTCATCGGCAAAATAACGCAACGATCCATCGAGCTCGATTCGATAATCGACAAGCACCGTATCGCCGTCAGCCAGCAATCCGCCGGGCAGCACTCGGAGGCCCGTGCGTTGTCCCTGGCGAATGATTTCGTAATCGAAGCCTTCGGTGTACGTGATCAGGTTATTGATATCGGTCACCACAACGGTGCCGGTTACGACGTCGGGTTGATCCAGGAATTCTGTAATTGCCAGATGAACGATATGGGATTCATCGAAAACTTCCTCGGAAGCCGCCACTCCTGTTCGGACTACGCGATCCAGCGTGCGTGCGTAACCCGCGCTCAACACACCCGCCAAGGTTTTCTTGCGATAATTCAACCGCGCCGTCACACCGTATCGATCTTCTTTAACCCGCCCGTAATCCGTGCGTCTTCCATGAATATCCAGATGGGTTTTCAAACTTTCGTAAAGTTGATGGTCGGCGCCGATTTCGCCGCGGTACGTGTCGATTTTGCTGGTCGGATATTCGTTTCGCAGAAAACTACCCGTCGCGTAGGAACTCAAATTCGGCGTGTGTTCCAGCTTCAGACGTTCCTGCCAATAGTACGTTCTCAGGTCGGTGTTGTTTTTCTGATCGTGAACGCGAAAGTTTGAATGAAGCGTTGCCCGGCGATCTTCCGTCAGATCGATGCGGTTATCCAGGTTGAGCGTTTGCGAGACGATCTGGCTTTCGTTTCTAACATCGCCCGTCGTTGTATCTGCCCGGAATCGTCGCTCGAAATCCTGATACGTGTAACGCACATCGGTGCGGATTCTGCGGCCAAGCTGATGATGCAGGTTATACGCGAAAACGTCGCTGAACGTACGACTTTGGCTGACAGCGCCGAACTCTTCGGTGTCCGTGTGTGAAAGCGTCGCGTCCATTTGCACAATCGGTGTCGTCCATCGCACTGTGCCACGTTGCGTTTTTGTCCGGACCATATAGCGGTCAACGAACAATCCCATCAGAATACGTTCGTCCTGCGTCGCCGTTACCGTGGCGGAAACCGGGTGTTCGCGCAGCACATCGATGCGTACATCGTATCCAACCAGTTCATCGTTGTCTGCGGAATGCGATTCACCGTCGCTATCGCGGCGACGAAGCCGTTGTTGTGCAAGACCGAGCTTGAGCTCTGTCGAAAATTCCAGGAATCGCGGATGGTAAACATAACCTTCGAGCCGACCCGAGATATATTCTTGAAAATAATTGTTCGAGTAACGAATCCGCCCGCCAGAATCGCGCTTAATGGTTTCGCCATAGTAGCGATACTCCATCCCGATTTCTTCGGCATGCGACGTCAGAGCGATCGGTTGCACAGGAGCGTCGGATTTATACCGGTTTGCTTCGCCAAAAACTGCCGGGCACACGCCGCCCACAAAAAACAAAAACGAAAGGACGATGCGCGTTCGGTTCAGCATGGGTCGGTCCCTTGGTTATCCTGCTGCTCGTCGCCGACGAAAATCACTCGGCGGCGTTGTTACCTTCCGACGATTTTTTGTCCGCCATCGCCTGGGCTTTTTCACCCAACTCCGCAACTTGTACCGCGCAGACCGAGTTGGTTATTGCCTCAAGGAGTTCGAGAGCCTTGTCCGGTTGGCCGATTTCGAGATGAATCGCCACCTCCTCGAGGGCGATATCGCAGGGCAAATTTTGCACAGCGGCGGCTTTGCGGTAATACTCGATCGAGCGATCCCACAACTTGCGGCGGGCCAATTGCCGCGCCATTTGGATGTCCATAATTCCGGGCGTGGGCGTCGAAGCAGTGAGAGATTCCGGCCCATCGATGGCCACCATCAAATCGCGCCGCATCGCTTGCGCCAGACCGGCGTTATAACCCGGATGAAAGCCAACGACGCGGTTGTCTGTTCCCACGATCACCACGGTAGGCGTGGCAATGATGTGGTAAGCGGTGTAGAGGGTGTCCTCGGTATCGTGAAGCAATCCCCAATCCGGTGGAAGCATGGCGGCAATCTTGGACGTGTCGCCATTGATGCGCGAAAGAACGAAAATCGTCCGTGTTCCATCGTGCAAGTGTGGGTAACGGCCGTACAATTCGCCGATTGCTTCAATCGCGTGCTCCGTGTGCGCATCGTCGGATTTGGAAAAAATCAACGTCAGCGGTTTCGTTGTCGATTGATCGTGCGAAACGACTTCCACAACGCCCGCAGCATTCAACGCGGGAGCTTCCACGCCGATGACCATCGCCTGTGCCGGATAGGCCGCGCAAATTGCCCAAAGCACGGCAATCAACACGCAACGCAAAGATCGAATCCTTGAATTCGCGCTGATCATGGGTTCTCCTTGAGGTTGCTCACAGCCGAGACCCGGTCATACGAATACGGAACGTGACAGCCGGTTTCGCAAGTACCGCCCGTATCCGTCTTCTTGAAATCCACCTTCATCATCCAACGTCCGAACGGCACTTCGCTGCGAACGTGATTCGGTTGGTTGGAAGCATGTTCAGCGTGACAGGCGCGGCATGTGCGGCCCTTCTCGCGATTGACGTGCACGAAGTGCAGATTGCGGTTGCCGTTGCGGAAACCGGTCACTTCGGACATTTCGGCCAGCGCAATCGTGCGATCATGGCATTCAAAGCACAGATCGTAAGCCCCTTCTTTGTACGATGCATAGAAATCGCGCGGGAATTCTTTCTTCAGAATACTTGCATGGTCGGAACCGTGTGCCTGATGGCACGCCGCGCAGTTTTTATCGCGCACCGGACCGTGAAGAAATTGAGCTTCGGTAATTTGCTCGGCGACGTTGTCGATGTCACCCTCTTCGCGAGGAATAATTTGATTGTGACAGGACAGACAAAGGTCGCTCGTGTCCGTGCTCAGCAATCCGGTTTTGTTCGATGCGTGCGGGGCGTGGCAATTACGGCATCCTTTCCCTTCTGTCATCGGGGCGTGCGGATAAGCGGCCGTTTTTGTTTGCTGGATGAAATCGCCGTGGCATTGCAGGCAAAGTTCCGATCCTTCCGCCGGAAGGAAAAACTGCGCCGTGCCGCCATGCGGATCGTGGCAGCCCGCGCAGTCCTCGCCCACGGGCTGGTGCACGGCGATCGCGGTCTTCATCGATTGTTCCACGTCGATGTGGCATCCAAGGCAAAGCTCGCGGCGGCTATCCACAAGCAAACCCTTATTTTCCGACTGATGCGGCGTGTGACACACGAGGCATTCGCCGACGGCCACGGGTCCATGCTGGTGTGTCATGCCTTTTGTCACGCTATCGTGGCAACTATTGCACATCCCGGCGCCTTCGCCGCCTTTCACAAAGTGACGATTATCGCCTCCATGTGGTTGGTGGCACACCGAGCAATCCGACTCGAACGGTTTGTGCACGACTGACATCGGTTTATCGATGGTATGACAGGTCGCGCACAGATCGCGTCCCTGAGCGATCGGCTTGAACTCGTGTTGATTCTTGACGGGGATGTGGCACGGTTCGCACTGCATCAGGTTGACCGGACCGTGCAAAAACTCGGCCTTCGATAAATCGCCATGACATTCCGCTGTAACGCAGGACGCCCCGAGTTTTATTTCGGCTCCGTTGGCCATCGCACCGCTGATGCCTCCAACGATCAGCAGAGCGATCATCAGAAAACGAGATGGAAGCTTCGATGCGGCGATATTGTGACGAATGTTTAACATGGGACTTCTCCGATTCAATGCAGACCTGTGATGTTGAGAATTTCGGTGCGAATGGCTAAAATAATCAAAACGATGCCGAAGAGAAACGCGCTCATTCCGAGGATCACGCCAACGATGCGTCGCTTCGTGGACATGGGGCGAACAATGCGCATTTCGAGCTCGCCCGCGGCGATCAGTCGTTCGTATTCCGCCGGACGTTCTTCCTTCATTTCCGTTTCGGACATCTGGCCGCTCCACATCGTCAAATCGATGGGGAATTTTTCGGGCCGCAGGTGCGTGTTGAAAAAGTGCACCAGGAAAATAACCGACGCAGCCAGCAACGCCTCGATGCTGTGAACCACCATGGCGCAGTTGAGGACCCAACCGGGCAGCCAACGGCTGAACAACTCGGGCATCCAGAGCATCAGACCGCTGCCGCCGATGACGAACACGCCCCAGATTTCGCCCCAGTAGTCAAACTTCTCGAAATACGTCCAACGGTCGAATTGAGGGCGCGGCCCCAGGCGGAAGAACCACTTCACCATCGCGATAAAGTCTTTGAAATCTTTCCACGAAAACAACATGGAGTCCGGACCGATAATGTATCTCCAAATTGGACGCGGGCATTTTTTCCAGAAAAAGAAAACCAGGAACGCGAAGTGCAATCCCGCGTAACCGAACGTGATGATGGCGAAAATTCGGTGCAGAATTCCCATCGCGTGCAGACCGCCGAATGCCGCCGACAAGTTGTGCGCCCAAGTTGCATAGCTGTACTTGAGCGGGAAACCTGTGGCGACCAAACCCATGAAACTGATGATGATCAACGCATGTGTCCAACGATGGATGCGGCTGAAGCGACGCACCATGCGCGGTTTCTGCTCGCCTTTATGATTCGTCGGATTCTTCACGCGTTCGATCAACGTGCGTTGGAACCACAGAAGCGAGTGCGGGATGAAAACCAGCAACACGCTGCACAGCAAAAACGTCATTCCCCAGAACGTGTAAAACACCGCCGGATGCGCGCCGGGACTCGAATAATCCACGTGCGCGATGTACTTGACAAAATTGTCGTTCGCATCCGGATGGCACTCGCCGCAGGTTTGAATCAGGTTCCCGGTGGCAACGCGCGATTTCGGATTGTCGGCTGGAAGAATGTCGTGCGCGCCGTGACAACTCGAACACACGGCAACGTCGGAGGCTCCGAGTTGAGAGGCTTTACCATGATAGCTTAACTTGTACGACTTACCGAGTTCCAGGTGGCAACTTGAACACTCGCCGACGACATCGTGTAAAAACTCGGGACCGATTCTTTCAATACCGTGGCTGTGGTGACAACTGGTGCACGTCGCCGCGTCCTCGTTGCCTTTGGCGAGTTGCTGACCGTGGATGCTGGTCGAATAAATTTCAACCACGCCTTGGTGACACGCGCCGCAAGTCGTCGAAGCGTTCTGAATCGACATGGGGCTTTCGGGATCGGACGGCGACAACATCGCATGTGTACCGTGGCAATCGCTGCACACGGGACCTTGAGAAAGACCCTTCTTGAACAACGCCTCGCCGTGAATACTGTCGTGGAACGAGCCGGAAGGAGAAAACTTTCCTTCGCCTACTTCGGAGTGGCACTTCGAGCAATGCTCCACGATTGCCTGGGCGTCGGCGTATGTGCGCGTTCCGTTTACCTTGTTCACTTCGTGGGCGCCGCCGTGACATTCCGTGCACGATGGAGTGTTGGCATTTTTTGAAGAGTGGAGTCCCGCTTCTTTTTCCCGGGCTGCGTCCTCGTGGCACGTCGCGCAGGCAATGCTTTCCACCACCTGAGCGTGCGGCAGCACATCGACCCCCGGATGGCATTGGTCGCAACTCATCGATTGATGCGCGGAATCCAGCCAGGTTTCCGATGAAATATACAGGTTCGGAATATCTTCCTCGGCCCGGATAGTACGTTCGCTGCCTTCCACCGTGCGCACCATGGCGGCCAGAGCCTGGGGACGCATTTCGGCGATCCATGCTTCGCCGTGGCATCGCATGCAACGCGCGTTGGGGTCTGTGTCGTCTGTTTGACCGAACCCGAGGGAGATCATGCAGAGCATGACCGCAACGAGCGTCAGCAATCGTGTCGAAGACGCGGAGACGTTTTGGTTTATCGCTCTTTCATTCCACTGCTTCATATCAGTACATCCTGTGCGGATCGTGGCATGCTGTGCATTCATTGAAATTTTCCACCCGGTGATAATCTGACGCTTCGGGGGAAAGCGATTCGTGGCAGTTCAAACAAACCTGCGGTACTGCCTCGGCGAGTAGATGTTCGTACTGTGACCGATGTGGCACATGGCAGGGGATGCATGTTCCCAAGTTGATCGGGCCATGGTCCCACCCTTCTTCTTTTCGCTGGTCCAAATGGCATTTGTCGCAAAGCGTCGCGTCGTGTCGTAAACCGCTGTCGAGTCGATCGACATTGTGGCATTCGGCGCATTTGTGGTCGGCGACCGGTTGGTGAACCGACAAAATCGTCGGCTTGAGTTCGAGAGGAGCTTTCTCCGCGCGCAACTGCCTCAAGCTCTGTTGCAGGACGGAGATATTTTCCACGGCGGTGGTGGGAATCGGGGAGTCGGACCGGACTTCCACCCCGGGCGGGGGAGGCACGCCGTCGAACACGGTGCTGAGAACCCGGTAGCGCGCCACCGGTGAACACGCCGCTGCCACCAGGCAGGCCAGCGACGCGAAGGCCGCGACCACGAGGGACCTGCGGTGGCGCGGCCAGAAATTCATTTTTGCGCTTCCTCGTCACGAGCGATGGCAAAAAAATTCACCAACCCTTGGCCCTGCTGGCTCACGGCAATGACAAGACTCTCGGCATCGAAACCCGGCATAAGCTTCTCGCGTAGCCAGGGGGTATTCGGCCACGGGACGATGCTCAAACCCGCCGGCAAATCCATATTTCCCGCTTCCGGACCAGGACCGCCGAAAAACAGCAGCAGATGCCCTTCCGGATCGAAAATCTGAACATTCGCAAAACGCGAATCCGCTACGTACAGCCGCCCGTGGCCATCCACGTCCAACCCTTTCGGCCATGCAAATTTGCCGAAGCTGCGTCCCGGACCTCCAAACGTCGCCAGCGGTTCGCCTTCCAGCGTCAGCTTCTGAACGCGAAAGTTACCCGTATCGGTGACGTAAAGATGGTTGGAACCGTCGAGCGCCAACGCCGTAGGAATCAGGAATTGCCCCGGTTCTTTACCAAGCCCTCCGAAACGCCGTAAAACGGCCCCATCCCGACGGTTCCAAATTTCGATTTCATGCTCATCGCGGTCGCAAACAATCAACTCATCTCCTGCCACCACCACCGCGACCGGTTTGGCGTGACCCGGATGTCCCAACGCCATGGCGAAAGTCTCGTCGGCGTTGTAAACGAGAATCGCCTGACGTAAACGGTCAGCGACGTAAATCCGTCCTTCGTCGTCGAAATCCAAACTGTTCGGTTGCTGGATTTTTCCGGTCCCATGATCGCCCGCGAGTGGATGCGCATCGCCGCTCACCAGGTCGTACACCAACACCGAGTTCAAAATCGTGTCGCAAACATAGAGCTGGTTGCCGCGAAGCTTCGCGTAAATGGGTTTGGCTAAAGGATACAACGTGGGTGGGAGACCCAGCACAAAATCGGCAAATCCACTTCGGATGGAAGGTAAATCTTCCGGCGAAGAAATCGATCCGAGGAACTGAACCCGGGGCTCGTTGGGTGGAAGGGGGAAGACAACCGGCGGTCCCGCCACGGGTTCGACCTGGTTGCTGGCGCATCCGGGAAGGAGCACCGCGCAAATCACAACAAGCCCTCCAAAAAGGAAGGTGGACAGTGAGCGGATAGAGGGGGCGAAGCGTTTCATGATAACTCCCAAGAGAGGGCGACAATTCTACTCCGCTTTGTATGAAAGGATCGTGCCCATCGCCCTATATCGCCCCAAAACAAGGCGACCGGATGGCTGGAAGGAGCCCACAAACGCGGGAAAACTGTATTTGTCTGAAAAATATCTGGTTGGAACCCCCTTGCAGAGGGAAACATCCGATGATGCGTTGCGAACCCCGTGATGCGAAACCGGGGAAAAAGCGTTAGTCGGCAAAGCGGCGTGACTCGAAAGTCACACATTAGAGGTGTGCGCAGCGGTCGGGAGGGTGCATTCCATGAAAAAACCCCCGAATCCTGTTGGCGTGTCATGCGCCATTGGACCCGGGGGCTTGGAAAACCCTGCTTTCCGGCAGGTTTACTTATCGTGACACGTCAGGCACAGTTGGCTTTGTGACTGCGAAATCACGAGAAGAGCATCATCTACGACTTCGGCAGCTTCACCGTTATGAACATCGTGGCAGGAAGAGCATTCCATGCGGTTGTTGGAGAGCAGATCCTCCGAGATCGTGGAACCAATGCCCGAGGATGTAGAGGACGGAGCGTGAAGCTCGCCGTCTTCGGCCGCCAGAGCATCATCGTACACGAAAGACACGGGATGGTCGTTCGTCAAGTCGTCGGCACCGATGGCAATCGTGCCTCCCAGGAAGATAACCCCGGGATTTCCACCGTAGGAATCCACCGCCACCGTTCCATCGTGACAAGACAGGCAAAGCCGCGATTCCCCTGATGGTTGCGCCGTTGTAGCGTCCATCGACGGGCTGTTATAGACTTGATACGTACGTGTGGTCACCTGGTGATTCCACAAAGGGGCATCGACGACCGAAGTATCGGCATCGTGAGCCGTGTGGCAGAAAATACAAACCTGCTCATTTTGGTCGATTGCTCCAAAATCGTGAGCCGAGCCCTCGATCTCAGGACTGGACAAGTTTGGGTAAGCAAGAACCGCCAGAATTCCACCTAAAAGGAACAGTTTGCTGCGATACAGGGATGACATGGAGGAAATCCTTTCTAACGATGGCTTGACGGTTCGATCTTCAGATTAGAACTGCATGGTTCGAGGCTTTACTAAGCTGATGAAGACCTCGGCAAGCTCACCCGGTGTAAAATCGTGGGGCAGAAAGTACGACACCCCTAACGATACAATTTTTGTTCCAAATTCTCGCGAGGGATTCGTCGTGGCGACGATGATCGGTGACGGAACCCTCGTGCGTTTCATTTCCTTCAGAACGGTTGTCGCCCAATCGAGCCGTTCGCTGACGTCCAGAAGAACCGCCCCGGGATATCTTGGACAGTTTTTCCAGAACGAGTGGGTGTCGAGTAAATCATGGGGGACGTGTCGCACTCGACACCCACGTTCTGTTAGTTCCTGCTCAACCCGGTTGCGGAATTCTACGTCCCCGGTAACCACCCACAAGCAATCACCCCTTTTATCCGCAGCCATGGTAGTTTCTCCTGTCATCTAACCAACCTGCTACTCGTGGTTGATCAGAAGATTGTCCAACCTTCCCCGGCATTATCCACGATTTCCTGAACGGGACCGCGCAGATACATATCCGGATAGTCGTCGGTGATCGGATGTCCGAACACGCCGAAGTACGAACGTTGAAGCAACTGGACGGTGTATGCCGTGTTGTGGATACCCATGCTGCCGTCTTCCCACAGCATGCGGAAGTTATACAGGGCGCGTTTTTGATCGTCGTTCAGGTTGTTGAAGTTGCTGCTGCTCATCGAGATATTGCCGTCGTTGTCCGACGCGCCCGTGTAGTTCGCCAGGATACCGGCGCGTAGCATGTCGAACAGACCCGCGACTTCCGTCTGCGTTCCTTCGATCGTTCCGTCACCGTCATAATCGCCTTCAGCCGGGTAATCATACGTGTCGAGACCGATGTGGCAGGAACCGCATGCGTTCACGGCATTGATGATGTCGCCGCCGTTCTTCTCGGCGCCTTCGGCACGCATGGCATACGTGTGTCCGCCGACCAAGTCGGTGCCTTCGGGCGATTCAGCCATGTGGCAATGCGCGCAGGAGTCAACGACCACGACGCCGTGTGGCGAGTTGTCGGCGAACGGCAGGCCAAAGCTCACACCGCTTGAACCCAGAAGAACGTCCGATTGCGGGCCGTGGTGCGCGCCACGCGAACTGGTCAGTGCTTTCACTTCCGGATCGTCGATACGCGAGTTATGGCAACGTGCGCAAATGCCGCCCGCGCCAGAACCATAAGCCATGGCGCCACTCGGAAGCTGGAAGTCGCCAGCGACGCGTAATTGATGCACTTCGTCCGAACCGTGCGGATCGTGACAAACCGAGCAGGTAACGCCGTGGTATTCTTCCTTCGGCATTTGCGGGATCGGTTCGTTGTTAACACGAGCAGCAATGAAGCCTTCACCCGTATGGCAAACTCGGCAGCTGTCGCTTTCGGCCACGTGACCTTCGCTGAGTTCCGCCGTCACCGGGTGAGAGGAATTGGTCCACTGGTAGAAGCCCGAGCCAGGCCGTGAAGACTCGTGGCAACGAGCGCACGAAGCGACATCCAGGTTCGCGCCGTCGATGCCCTTGTCGCTCGCCGTCAGGTTGGCCGGGTGAAGTGAACCGGCGCCGTGGCAGCTTTCGCACTGAATCGAAGCGTGGTCTTGAAGACCGGCTGGCAGTTGCGGGAAGTTATCGACATTGTTCGTCGCCGCATCGGCCACCAAGTCCACGATGTTCTGTAGATCGTAACCGAGGTTGCTGGCGATGTCGTCGAAGCCATTGTTTACCGCCAGCGGGTTTTGATTGAAGCCAACCGTGTGGCACTCAAGGCAATAGGTTCCATAGTGGTCGCCGTTTTCGCCACGCAGATGTTTTTGCAGCTTGTCGGCGTGATCCGATGTCAACCACTGGTCAAGCACGTTCAGGTCCGGATCGCCATTGTTGCCGCCGTGGCAGAAGCCCGTGCCGCACTGCGGAGCGATTGGGTTCGGGTCAGCGTGCGTATCGAACACACCCACGCCAGCCCATTCGGCTGCGTAAATGCGTTGGTCGTACACATCGATGATCTTCGCCGTTGTTTGCGGTGTCAGACGAATCAGGTACGCGCCCTTAACGTCGGGACGGAACGTGATCGACTCGCCCGTCGTGTCGCTCAGCGTCGCTACCGAGTTCGCTGGCTTGCTCAGGATGCTCCAGGTGTAACCGGTGACCGATTCGTCCACCTTGTTGGCATGCAGGTAAACCTTCTCGCCGATACCCACATTGCGCAGGCCGGTGGCTGCTTCATCGATCAAGCCCGTCTGGTCGAGGGCCACATCGCGCGGCGAGGCGCCCATCAAGTTGACCGTCGCCAGGTATTCCGGAACCGGGGTCGGAATCGGAGTGGCTGTCGGGATTGGGGTGGGCGTCGGAACTGGTGTGGGAACCATCGAAACCTGAACCGGGCCGCGCAGGTCCATGTTCGGGTAATCGTCGAGAATCGTGTGGCCCGTGGCACCGTAGTATGAACGCTGCAGAATTTGCACCGTGTACGACGTGTTGTGAATACCAAGGCTGCCATCCACGATCACGAAGTTGAAGTTATACATTGCGCGTTTTTGATCCGGCGTCAGGTTGGCGAAGTTGCCGCTGCTGATGCTGATCTTGCCCGTCGAGGACGAAACACTCGTGCCCGTCATGTTGGCCAGAATCGCGGCCTGAACGACATCGAGCAAACCGCGGACTTCCGCCTGGATGCCTTCCAAAGTGCCGTCGCCGTCGTAATCGCCGCGCGCTTCGCGGTCATAGGTATCGAGTTCATTGTGGCATTCGCCGCAGGCGTTCTCAACATTGAGAATGTCGCCACCATTTTTGCTGGGATTCTCGGCACGCATCCGATACGTGTGCTCGCCGACCAATTCTTCGCCACCTTCGGGCGATTCGGCCATGTGACAGGTCACACACAGATCTTCAACGATGGTCGAGTGCGCTGAATTTCCAACGTAAGGCAAGCCGAAGTCAACGGCGCCCGCGCCGGCTAACATGTCGCCGACGGTACCGTAGTGGGCACCGCGCGTGCTGGAGGAAGCGGTCGCTTCCGGATCCGAAATGCGCGAGTTGTGGCAACGTACGCAGGTGCCGCCCATGCCCGGATCGTGAACTGTCACGCCGGAAGGCAACACAAAGTCGCCCACCACACGCAGTTGGTGCTCGTTCGGAGAACCATGCGGATCGTGGCAGGTTGCGCAGGTAACGCTTGAATAATCGTGCGTGGGAAGCTGCGGAATCGGTTGGTTCATGACACGACCATAAACGAAACCTTCACCCGTGTGGCAAATTCGGCATGTATCGCTATCGGCCACGTGCCCTTCGCTGAGTTCCGCTGTAATCGGGTGGGTGGACGTGTTCCACTGGTAGAAACCCGAACCGGGACGTTCGGATTCGTGGCACTGAGCGCAAGCATTCGGGCTCAGGCTGACGCCGCCGATACCGTGGTCTTCTTCGGTGATGTTGCCCATGTGGTTCGATCCCGGACCGTGGCAACTTTCGCACTGAATCGAGGCATGACTTTGAAGTTCAGCCGGAAGCTGGGGCCAATTATCGACGTTGTTGTTGAACGCGTCCGCGACCAGCGTCGGGATGTTGCTCAAGTCATAGACGATGTCGTCGGCGATATCGTCAAAACCACCATTTACGGCCGTTTCCTTGAAACCAAGGGTGTGACACGGCAGGCACGAAGTGCTGAAATAGGCGCTGTTTTGACCGCCCAAATGCTCTTGCAGCGAATTCGAGTGATGGGTGCCCAGCCAGTCATCGACCACGTTCAGGCGCGGCACGGTACTTTCCGAGTGACAGCATGAATTCCCGCAATGCGGGATCGTGTCGTCCGGTGTTCCATGAGTGTTAAACACTCCGGCTCCAACCCACTTGCCGGCATAAACGCGAGCAACCACCGGTTCGGTAGGCTGTACAGATTCGTCGAGAGGCGTCAATTCAACCAGATAAACGCCAGCGACGTCGGGAACCAAGGTGACGAGTGTGCCATCGGGGGCACTGAGAGCCGCCGCCGATCCACTGGGGACGCCGACGAGCTGCCACGTTGCGCCTCCTAGAGTTATCCCGTGTTCAGGGTGCGCTTCGAGATAGATTTTCTCGTCAACGCCGATCACAAAAAGACCCGACGCCACTTCGTCAAACACATCGTCGGGAGCCTCGGCCACATCGCGAGGCGATACGGCGAGGGGTGCTACTTTGGCGATGGGGTCGGCATTTGCCAATCCCAACGGTGCCAGCATTAGAAGCGATAATGCTGCGGTACGGAAGGAAATCGAGGAAGTCGGTGAGACTATCATAACGGTGTCTCCGCTTGGCGGACTGTTTCGTGAGTTCCTTCAAAGCTGGGCACACTGACCCACTGGCAAATCGGGAATGCACGTATATCTAAGTCCTTAAAGCAAGATTCCACCCGCACAATAAAGTCCGGGAGGAATATTGGCCTAAGTCTTTATTTGTCAATGGTTTGAAATAAAAACTGGTGGTTGCTTAACCGTTCAGTCCAGGAATCGAGGCACAGAGTGTGACGTTCAAGTCTCTGTTGACGAGGCCGATTGCGGGACATCCGAGGGGTCACCGTGGCGTTGTGCACGGCGTTCTCGCTGAATCGTTTTCAGATCGATGTTCTGTCGATGGATCATCCGATAAAGCGTTCGGCGATGGCATCCGGCGGCTTCGGCGGCTTTGGAAATATTAAATTGGTTCTCCGCAAGCAGGTTAATAAGGAATTCCCGCTCGAAATCGCCCAAAACCAGTTCTTTTTTCTCGAAGAAAGACGTCTCGTGTTGTTCGGGAATTTCGCCGGCGGTGCCCTGAATTTCGGGTGGCAGGTCGGTAAGATGAATTTCCGTCCCATTAGCCATCGTGGCGGAGTGTTCGATGGCGTTTTGAAGTTCGCGAACATTCCCCGGCCAGGGATGATGGCGAAGCGCATCGAGCGCTTTTGCGTCGAGCGTCATCGCGGGGATATGTTGTTCCTGGGCAAAGGTGCGCAGAAAGTGGTTTGCCAGAAGCGGAATGTCTTCCGTTCTCTCCCGCAAAGGCGGAAGGCGCAGGGTGATCACATTGAGTCGATAATACAGGTCGCTGCGGAAATTTTTGGTGCGAACCTCTTCGGCCAACTCGCGGTTGGTGGCCGCAACGACACGGATATTAACGTCGATCTGATTCCGTCCACCGATGGGACGGAAAGCTCGTTCCTGGAGCACACGGAGCAGTTTGACTTGCAGTGAAACCGGAATCTCGCCGATTTCATCGAGGAACAAGGTTCCTTTATGCGCAAATTCCAACAGGCCTTTTTTGTCGCTAACCGCTCCGGTAAAGGAGCCTTTGGTGTAACCAAACAATTCGCTTTCCAGCAGATTTTCTGGGAGGCTTGCGCAATCGATCGGCACAAAGACTTCATTGCGCCGCTGGCTCAGACTATGGATGGCCCGTGCTACCAACTCCTTGCCCGTGCCGCTTTCTCCCGTGACCAACACGTTTACGTCCAGGCGCGCGACCTTGCGCAACCGCTCGAAAAGTTGCTGCATGGCACTGCTGATACCAATAATGCCCAGCGAACCTTCGTTTCCCATTTCGCCGGGGACAGTCGGTGAAGTCGGAACGCGTTCAATCAGCCGGTTGCTTAATGCTTCCTGGATTTTCTGAAGCAATTCTTCCATCGAAAACGGTTTGGACAGATAATCCGCTGCATGGAGCTTCATTGCCGAAACGGCATTTTCGACAGAGCCATACGCCGTCACTAAAATGACAGGGATCGATTCGTCCCACGCGTGCACTCGCTGGAGGATTTCCATGCCGGAAACTTCAGGCATCATCAGGTCGGTGATGATGATTTCCGGACGGAACTCGGCGAGATTGCGTTCAATGTCCCCCGGGTCCTCGCACGCCAGGCACTCGTACCCCGCGCGTTTGAGAATCCTCTGGTAATTCTTCAACATTTCCTGCTCGTCGTCGAGCACCAGGACGCGTGTGATGGAGGGACCGTCTCCCGATCCGTTGACGTTTTGACCCTTCATTAGTTGCTTCCTATGGCGGGCAGGTGCAGATACATGGCGGTTCCAACACCAACTTCGCTTTCGGCCTTAATGTGACCGTTGTGCGCGCGAAGAATCCGTTGGCAAACTGCCAGTCCCAATCCTGTTCCGCCTTTATTGAGTTTTGTCGTGTGGAAGGACGAAAAAATGCGTTTTTTTACCTCGGGCGCAATGCCTTCGCCCGTATCCGTCACGGCGATTTGAATTTCTGTCGCATCGTCGGGATTCATCCCAGACGAAATCGTCAATGTTCCGCCACCTTCCATCGCGTCGCGTGCGTTCAGGATCAGATTCAGAAGCACTTGTTGCATCTGGATCAAGTCCGCCGGGATCGCGGGAAGGTTGGGGTAAAGATCTACAACGACTTGGATTTTTTTCTCCGACAACGTCTTTTTCACCATTGCCAGACTATCGGTGATCACAGCGTTCATGTGCACGGGCTTGAACTGAGGCGGTTCAGGCCGCGCCATACGCAGTAAATGGTCGATGATTTGTCGAACACGGTTGGCTTGCTCGTAAATGGTCCCGAGATCTTCGCTCAGCATTTCCGGCGACATGGTGTCCAATTCCAGGCTGACGATGTCCAGGCGTCCGATAATGATGCCGAGCGGGTTTTTGATTTCGTGGGCGATGCTGGCGAGCAATTCGCCCATGATCGCCAACTTGTCCGCCTGCTGCATGCGGTGTTGAACGTCCAAATCTTCCTGAAACTTTAACTGAAGCAGCGAAATCAGACGGTTGAAGTTCTCCGAAATACGAACCATCGGATCGGGCGATGCTTCCGCGAAAACCGAGCAACGGCTACATGCTTCAAACCGGCTGACCAAATCCGTTGCCCCATCGTCACCCACGCGAGGCAACTGGGCGATCTCCCAGCAACGCGCACGTTGGGTGTTATCGCCACTCGGACAATCGGGACCTCGGTCCGGACAGTCGCCCTGGCAGTCGTCTAAATGAATATTGGGCAAACGAAGCGAGGAAAAATCGATCCCTTGCTGCAGGCGTTGGACCACATCGTGGAGGAGATCCTCGATGTTCTGATCCAATTGGTGAAGGCGATTGGCGTCCTCGTCGGGAGCATCGACGGTTTCGGTTTCCTCGATTACCAAAATTCCGTGAGGGGTGAGAATGGGCCAGGCGGTAACGCGCCACGTATGGAATTCTGGGCGAGGTGCATCCGGGGACTGCGACGGAGTGGTGTACAACCTAACCGAGCGTGGGGCGCCCGCCATGACACGCGTGACCGGCCAGCGGTCCAGCTCTCCCTGGAGTTCGGGCATGGTGCCGTCGGCGCGGCTCGAACCCGGGAACCGCAATTGGTCCGGGGAATCGTCCGGCCGATTGCACCAGATCACCTCCCAGGACGAATCGATCATCCGAACCCGGCGAGGTTGAGCCTCCAGATAAAGACGGAGTGGATGGGGAATTTCTCCCCGCAAACCCAGGGGTCCACCCCCATGATGAGCTTCGCCCGGATGACCCGTGCCGTGATGCTCGGAACCCGGATGTCCCACAGACGGTCGGCTCGCACCAGGATGACCGGCGCCAGGATGAGCAATGTGCTGATGTGGATGAGCGGCCACCGGGCGTTTTCCTTTATCATCGGGCGAGTGTGTCATCTTGGTCACAGTTAGCTTTCCAGGCAAGAGTAGCTTTTCCCGAGCGTTCGTTTTTACTCAGGAGTCGTGATTTTGCGCGACCCCTTCAATCTCTGTCTCAATTCCATGGCAATCCGTGCAACTGCGCCCCAACCAGATATCGCCCATGTTGCGGGGGTGTTTGAACGGAGCGGCATGATATTGAGCGGGTGCATGAGCGTCCTGCCCCTCGGCCTGGTCGATCATATCGTGACAAAGATTACAGTCGGCTGAAATCGTCGTGCCCGTGGCTTCTTCATGCTTGTCGTCATGACAACGGAAGCATCCGGGAAACTCGAAATGCCCAAGGTGGTTGGGGTATTGACGCCAGTCCACTTTTTGTTCCGGGAAGAAATTGCGCTGATAGACTTCCTGCAGCCAGGAGATGTTATTTTCCACCAACTCGCGACCTTTTTCGCCCACCATGCGGCTTTCGTAGTTCTCGCGCAACTTCGAGTCGATGGCTTCGAGCGCTTCGGGAGTCGATTCGTAGGTTTCTTCGAGAAGTTGGCTTGCCAGACGACGAATGTAGGGGAGCGAGGAGTCGAGCAATCCCGCTTCGAGCGCGGAATCGACGAGTTGCCGGGGCGATTTGTAGATATGCGAGGGGCGGTTGTGACAGTCGATGCAGTCCATCTCGCGGATTTCTGCGGCGGGCGGATCCTTTTCGGTGAAATCCGCAGAACGGAACACGCGCGGAGCGCCATCATCGACGGTGACTTCTACCCAAGGAATGTCCAGGCGATCTTCATCCGACGCCCAGTAGCGTACCTTGACGTTTGAATTAATGTGCCAGTGAATGCCGTGACCTTGTCCGACCTCGGGTTCACCACCGCCAACCTTCATTAAGAGATTATACCGCATGGGCGTGTTGGATTGATCGGGCGAGAAGTGCCAGAATTCGCGTTCTTTCGAGCTGGAAAACTTGCCGGGCCAGTGGCATTCCTCGCAGGTGTCGCGAGCGGGACGCAAATTGTGGACGGGCGTATCGATGGGCAGTTCATAGCTGTCGGTGGCCACGGCCCAGACCTGGCGCAAACCCGACATTTTCGATTTCACGTACCAGTCGGCGCCGGAACCAATGTGACACTCGACGCACAGAACGCGCGCGTGCGGCGAATGTTGATAGGCTGTGTATTCGGGTTTCATCACATGGTGACAAACAAGACCGCAAAATTCCTGAGACTCGGTGTAATGGTAAGATTGATAAACGCCCACCGCTGAAATGGTGAAGAAAACCGTGAGCATCGAAATGCCAAGAAGCACTCGTTGGCGTTGCCACTTAAGGTTAAGGTCAACGGTCGGCAGAACCGGGTATTGGCCGGGATCGCGACGGTGGCGGCGGCGCCATTCCACCAGAATCCCCAACAAAATCAGACCGATACCGCTCATCAGCACGCCCGGCATCAACAGGTAGGTCACTACGCTGTTGTACGGATTTTCCGCGTGAAAAATGATATCCGCTGTCACCAGTACTGCCAGAATCACAAAGCCGACAAGCGTTACGCCCCAACCTGCGAGGCTGATCATATTGCGGGAAAGGGGGGGCGGAGTGGCGGGCTTTGCGGCTTCCAGTTCGTCTTTTTCTGGCGCGTCGTTCGACATGGGCACCGTTACCTTCGGGATAAATGTCACCATGGACAGAGGCTTGCTACTTATTCCATGGACTGGAACCGTGCGATGCGCGGTGTCACCATTTATCAGCAAGAAGGGTTCCCCCGTTGCCAACACAACTGATCCATAGGCTCCCGGCGTGCGGAGCGAAGCGAACCCTCGGTGGGTTTTCCCATGCTCAAGGGGTTCGGTTGGCCTGCCATGTTGTGGTTATCTCCTTATTTACCAATGCGCTGGCCATTGGCGCGGCTCCGGTGGACGAGAAATTTGGCAAGACATGCACGACCTCCGAATGCCACCCGATGCCATCCAAAAACGATGGGGCAATCGCCCACGTTCCCTTTCTGGAGGAATGGTGCGACCGGTGTCACAGTGATCATACAGGCTCGAAACCCGGTCTGATTTCCCTTCCAGAGCCCGATTTGTGCCTTGCATGTCACACAAATATTGAGACGGAGGAGGGCCAACTGGCGCATCCCGACGGGCAAACGAACTGCACCTCCTGTCACAATCCCCACCGCAGCGACGTCCGTCACCTGCTTCGCGACGATAATCACCTGCTGGGATGCGTGGAATGTCACGGTGAGGAGCTTGCTCGCGAGCGCGAAAAACCCCACCATCATCAGTATTTCGACCCCGAAAGAGAATGCGGTTCCTGTCACTTTGCTCACCGGAATTCCGAGGACAAATATTTACGCCCGAACGTTGGAGAAACTTGCCTTACCTGTCACGACATGTCCATTCAGGTCGAAGGGCGGAAGTTGGAAAATATCGGAACCGAGATGCGTACATCGCCTCATACCCACCCGCCCGCGAGCGAAGGGCTGTGCCAGGCGTGTCACACCCCGCATGGGTCGGTGCAACCGAGCTTGCTGAAGGACTCGTATCCGGCTGGAAATTACGAGCGATACGAGCGTGAGAACTACCAACTGTGCTGGCAGTGTCACGATCCATCGATCGCAGAAGCGGACCCAACTTGGAGTGCGACCGGTTTCCGTGACGGCTCGAAAAATCTTCATCAGGTGCATGTGGTGAAATTCGGGAAGGGGAGGGCGTGCCACTTGTGTCACACTGCTCATGCGGCGGAGCGGCCACACTTGCTTCGAGAGACGATTCGATTCGGTTCCTGGGCGGGTCCGTTGGAATACGAGGAAAAAACCGACGGGGGGAGTTGCACCACTGCGTGTCACCGACCGAAGGACTATAAACGCGCTTCTGAGTAGGATAACCGTAATTTCATCAGGTAATAATGAGGTTTTGTGGGCGCGCTGGCCGGGTTCCTTGAGGAGTCCGGCCAGCTTTTTTGGGTCTGCTTGGATGGGCGGAAAACGACTTTGAGCGTTCACAGGATCAAACCTTGCTCCTAATCGTGCCGTTGTAAATCCGTTCTTCACGGAAAGGCCTGACGAAAATGCCCTCTGCCCTCGTGCCCCCCCCGACTCCCTCCGAAAGCAGGGATTCCTCTTCAACAGAAACGCCGTCCAATGGACGTCGCCAACGCCGGACGAATACTTCTCACCCCGCCGATTCATTCTGGAATCGCGCCCCATGGAGTTGGTTAGTTTCCATTCGGATGGGTTTGGTTTTACTGGCAATATTAACGGTAGCCTCGATCGTTGGAACGCTGATCGACCCCCTCGAACGTGCCCAGGCGGTGATTTACTACACCTGGTGGTATAAACTGCTGCTGCTTGCGCTGGCGGTGAACATGTCGTTCGCAACCGTGCAAACCGTCGTGAAAAAAGTCCTCCCGTCGCGCGCGCTTCGGCTTCAAACAAATCCGGCATTCTTTGAAAACGCCTCCCCTCGGGGCGAGTGCGAGTTCGATGGCGATATCGAGCAGGTCGCTGCCGAATTTCGCCAGCAAGGCTGCGCGGTATTGGTCGAAGGCGATGTCGGTGTGGCGCGTCGGGGATGGATCGGGCGCTTTGGAGCCCCGATTTCCCATATTGGGATGGTGGTTGTGCTGCTGGCTGGATTCATTTCGAGCTGGGTGGCCCGCGAAGGCGTTGTGCGCATTGTCGAAGGTCGCTCGGTCGATACCATGACGTTGCGAGACAAGGATCGGACGCAAGTGCCACTGGGATTTACGTTGGCTTTGGACGATTTTTCCACGGGTTACTTTCCGCAAACGCGAATTCCTTCGCACTTTGTGTCAAATGTGACTGCTTCACTGGCGGACGATGTTTTGTACAGCGGACCGGTCGAGGTTAACCATTCGCCCCTAGTCAAGGGATGGCGGTTGCACCAGACCAGCTATGAAGAACTCCCCAATCTGCAACGTCAGACGGTACTCGTGACGCCTCCGGATGGTTCGACGCCGATTTCCGCCGAAATTTCAATCGGCCAGCCGGTGCCCCTGGCGGGCATGAAAGACACGTGGATGGTATTTGAAGAAGGCGGCATTTGGAATGTTCTGGAAAATTCCAGTGTTGTCGCTTCGGGGTCGGTTACCGGAGGTCACGGTCATGGGGAGAATCTGTCCATCCGAGCCGAACAGTTCGAGCCGGATTTTGTCCTCGGTGAGGATCGTCAGGTGACCAGCCGGTCCCAGGAGCTCAATAACCCGGCGTTGAAAGTGATCTTGCTGAGCGATGGGAAACCCGTTGCTACGCAATGGCTCTTTGGTCGCGCTGACATGAAACAGTTCTCGCACAATGCCAACGATCACTATGCGCTTGAACTGATGGAAACCAGGATGGAAGGCGAACAACCCACTTTTGTGGTGAAAATCGCCGATGGGCATTCGGATCTGCTTCTGGGCCAAGTCGAGTTGGCGCTGAATGAAGAGAAACCGATTGGCAACGCGACGGAAACGGCGGAAGCGGCTGCCGAAGACCAAACGGCAGGCTGGTCTGTTGCCTTGGGCGCTCCGGTTACGGCGCACGCCACCGTCCTCACGCTTACGCGCAATCCCACTCTCCTGATTATCTATGGCGGGTGTGGCTTGATGATGATCGGGCTGCTGCTTGGCTTCTTTGTTCGTCGCCGCGAAGTCTGGTTCATGGTCAATCGCGAAGCAGGCAAACTTTGCCTCGTCGCGCACTATCGCCATCCGACGGATGAACTGGATGCCACAACCGCTTCCATAATGGGAAAACTCGCCTCGTCACCTGTCCAATCATAACACCCCCGGAGCCGTATCATGAATACCCCTTCGTTGATCAAAAGACTTTTTGCTCTCGCGTTTGTGCTTCTGTGCGTTGTTGGGACTGCAAATGCCCAAACCGAAAAAGCCGTAGAGATGGAGTTGTCCCCGGAATGGAAAGCAGCCATCGAGCCGTTGAAACGCATGCCGATTCAAGACGCTGGATTTGTTCGTACGGCCTATACATTCACGGGTAATTATATTTCCGCCATCTCGGGGCGCCGGAAAATCGGGAAGTCGGACGCGTTTGAAATCGTGATCCAATTGCTGCGCGACGTAGAAGCGGCAAAAGACGTCCAGTTGATCAAACTGTCCTTCCCTGAATTGGTTCACTTGTATGGTTCGCAACGCATCAGCGCCAACCAATGGCGCGGCGATAGTCACCGGAACGAGTTGATTGCGTTATTGAAAGCGGATCAGGAGAAGTGGCTGGACCCGCTGAATCAAATTGAATATCGCACCACGTTGATCGAAGGGATCGAGAGTGAATTCACGATCATTCCCCGCAAGGGCGTTTGGTTAACACCGACCCAGGCGGCTCGCGCGGGTAATTTGGATTCAATGGATCGCCGCATTCTGGACAAATGGACGGAATTTCGTGCGGCGTTGGCTTTGGACGATGTTGAAACAGGCGCAGTAGCCGCGCGCGAACTTTCCGAAGCAGTTACAGCCGCGGCGCAACAACGCGGTGTCGAGATTGGCGCGGTTGAACTGGATTATTTCTATCACTCGCACCAGCCTTTTCGGAATTCCTTTGTCTTTTATCTTTTCGCGGCTCTGATTTATGCAACCGCCATGTTGCTGGCCAAACCTCAATTGAACTGGGTTGGGTATGGTCTGTTGGCAGCGGGATTTATCGAGCAAGTCATCGGTGTTGTTTGTCGTTGGATTATCGCGGGGCGCGCGCCGCTTTCCAACATGTACGAATCGCTGACATTTGCGATCGGTGGCATGGTGTTGATCGCGTTGATTCTCGAGGTCACGCGCGCCACCAAGCTGATGGGGTTGGGCGCATCGATTCTCGGATTTGCGTTCATGGTCGTGGCGCACAAGTCGCCAATTTTCGACAGCCAGATTCGTCCGCTGATGCCCGCGTTGCAATCGACATGGCTTACATACCACGTGATCACCATCATGCTCAGTTATTCGGCGTTCGCGTTGTCCTTCTTCGTTTCAATTCTTTATCTGGGTAAGAATTTGTTTCTGGGTGGAGACGAAGGAAAGAACATTCTGGCGCGGAGAACCCCGAGTTTGCAGGCGTTGGATATTTTCAACTACCGAATTATCGGAATTGGTTTTCCGCTGCTTACGTTGGGGATTATTTTCGGCGCCGTTTGGGCGGCCACGGCGTGGGGCCGTCCGTGGGGGTTCGATCCAAAAGAAACCTGGTCGGCGATCACTTGGTTGATTTATGCGATTTACCTGCACGTGCGTTTTCTGGCGGGCTGGACGGGCAAGAGAGCCGCGATTTTGTCGCTGTTCGGATTCCTGGCCGTCTTATTCACGTACCTCGGAGTGAACTACCTGCTCCCCGGTTTGCATAGTTACGTGTAACGTTAGTTTTTCACTGCGTGAAAATATTGGGCGTACTGGACGGACAGGATTCGGAATATCATCCTGTCCGTTTTTTATGCTCATCTTTCCGATCGCAAGAGCGCGTATAGATAATCTCCATGGTAGGTGCCATCGGGGTTTTTGCGATTGTCGCGCAAGTGCCCTTCTCGTTTGAAGCCGCATCGTTCCAAGAGCCGCCAACTGCGTTGGTTGTTTTCATTGCAACTGCTCGTGATACGGTGGGCTTGCATTGCGTCAAACAACATGTCGAGGGCAGCGTTTACCGCTTCGGTGACGTAGCCTTTTCCCTCGTGATCGACATCGGCGACGTAGCCGATCATGAATTCCGGCAAGTCCCAATTGGATGGCCCGATAAAGATCTGGCCGATCCATTCACCCGTGTTATTTTGGAAGATTCCCAGAAAGAAACAGTTTCGGGCAACGCAATCCGCCGCCAGTTGCCGAACCATTATCTCTGCGTGATCTTCATCGTTCAAATGCATCAACACATTGCCGGATTCGAACTCCGCCAGGTGTTCGCGGTTGCGCAAGCTCGCGGCATAGTACATCGGACCGTCTCCCGCCCGGTAAGGACGTAAATACAGACGATTTGCTTGGATTTTTTGTGGGAATTCCAGCAGGAATTTGTTCATTGTGTATTCTCAATCGGACTCTTGTATTCATCCGCCGAGCAAGCCAGTCGAAACCCGGCACGGATATTACAGTAGTTAGGCCAGTACTTCATGTGGAAATCGCAGGATACGCGGTTCATAAAATCGTTGAACGCACCGCCGCACAGGTATTTCTGCGAGTCTAAAGGATGCCACAGTTTATAAGCATCTTGAGATGTCATCGTCATGTTTAAGTAATTTAATTGGGTCCTGATACGCTTCCACTCGGCGAGTACTTTGTCGCTTGATCCGTCGTCCGGTCCATCGAGGCACCATTCCCAGACATTTCCCAACATGTCATAGATACCAAACCGATTGGGCAACTTCGACCCTACGGGATGAGTTTGCGCGTAGCCACGATTGGGGTGTATGATGTTATCTTTGAACCAAGCGTATTGCTGAAGCTCCTGCGAATTTTCGAATTCATCCATACCGCATGCAGTTTCCCATTCTTTCACCGTAGGCAGGCGATAAGGAATGCCGGTTTTGCCTTCGAGCCAAAGACAATAAGCCATGGCATCGATCCAACACACTCGCATGACGGGGTGATTATCCCATGTCGGCGGGCGTGGCGTGTTGCTGCCTTGATGTTCCTGGGGATAATCGCCATCGAGTTCGGCCAGTATACTGTTCCAGTCCCAATAGTCATACGGGCGATCAGCGGTATAACGATCCTTGTAATAACCTGTTTCGCGGCAAAATTCGTCGAATTCTCCAAAGGTCACTTCGTATTTGCCGATCCAAAAATCATTCAAGACGGTTTCATTGGTAGAAATAAAAACCATCTGTGAGGAGGTTATCCGATCTGACGAAAAAACTTCAGCTTCACCCAAGGCTTTTTCCGTTCCAATGCCTCCCATCAAAATCAATATCAAAAGGCAGATCAAACCTTGAAGTCGATCTTGAAGATGGTGTGTCGTTTGAATGTCTATCATCGTTTCCCCCAGAAGAAAGGATTGGCTGTATGTTTTGAAAAATTGGGGGCCTAATATCCAGGACGAATTCCTATTGGATTTGTTACGTGGCGATAGAATTTTCGATAAAACTAAACTGGCGCCTCGGTGGAGGCGCCAGTGAGTTGATACTTGATCGATTCGTTGTTTAGTTCGTGACAAAGTCATCGACGAACAGTTGCCAGGAACCGCGCGGGTGATGATAGAAGCCGGTGAAATCCAGGCGGCTCGGTGTATCGAAGCCAGTCCCGGTCGAGATCGCCTGCCACAGATCGGTGTATTCGGTCAGTTGCAACAGGTCGTCTTTGCCGTCGCCATTCAGGTCGGCGATGAAGACGTTCCATCCGCCATTGAGATCGGGCTGATCTTTGAAGCCGAGTTCCGCCCAACGGGTTTGCGTGGCGTAAGATGTGCCGGTGGAAAGCGAAACCCAAACATCGCCGTAAGGCGTTACTTCGACGAGGTCGGCCATTTGGTCGCCGTTGAAATCGCCCAGATGCGGTGCCCAGCCAATGGCGCGATCATACAGGAAGCCCAATTGCCCGAATTTAGTTGGATCGATGAATGCGCCAACGCCGTCGCCCAACGCCACCCAGGCTTCACCGATATTGGTAATTTGCACGAGGTCGTCGTTGCCGTCGCCATCGACGTCAGCCAGTCCAATCCAGAATCCGGCGCTCGGGTTCCAAACGAAGTTCAAGGTGCGTGCGAAAATCGGGTCGGTGATCGAGGAACCGTCGCTCAGGCCCGTCCACACATCGCCCAATTCGGTGACAAGAACAAGGTCCGACTTGTCATCGTTGTTAATATCGCCTGCGAAAGAAATCCATCCCGGCGCGTTGGGTTCGTCAAAAATGTAACCCGAAGCTGTCTGATGATTGTTGACGAATTGTTTGGACCCGTTGTTTTCGGCAATCCAAAGTTGGCCCAGATCTGTCACAGTCGCCACATCGTTGAGCCCGTCGCCGCTCCAATCGAGCGTGAGTGTTTGCCATCCGGTGTCGGCATTGTGTTGATATCCCAACTGGGTCCACAGAGAAGGAGCCGAGATTCCGCCACCTTCCAGCAATTCCACGCCCCACATTTCGCCCCACGGGGTCAGAACAGCGATTTCCGGCTGAGGATTGTCGGGGGTGAGCGGGTCGCGTCCAGGTGTTACCAGCTCGACATCGTCCGGAACGCCGTCATTGTCATAATCGCCGTTCGAAGCAAAAAAGCCGAGTGTATCGACATTCGATGCGTCTTTGTTGAAGATTTCGAGTCCATTGAGTTGCGTCAGTGAGTTATCGCGGAACGCAACATCTTGCAGGTGGGGTTGATCGTCCACGGCCACATCGAACGTCTTGGTCGTGTAATCCAGGCTGATGACGATTTTGTGCCATGCATTGCTTGAGAAAGCGATCACCGGGTTGGGTTCGGTGAATTGTGTGGCGCCGCCATCGAAGGCAGCGATCGCAAACGTACTTGAATCAATCTTGCGGAAGCCCAAGATGGCTGCCATGGGTTGGGAATCGTCGGGTGGCTCCAGTGTATCGCTGCCCCCGCCGTAATAATACCCACGCATTAAAATGCGTGTTTGGCCAGGACTTGAAATCCCGCGACTCAGGATTGTGTCGCTGCCAAGCGTTACATAATTGCTGCCAGACCCTGCCGCCAAGGGTGTATCGACGACATCGGCCGTGCCCGCATCAACGGACCATCCGTCCTGACCATGCAGGTTCGAGAGCGCGTAATTCACCCCCGACGGATCGCCTGACGATTCAAAATCCGTCTCATAAACGGCTGCGGCGTTGACGGTACCCGCGATCAAAACCGGAAATGCCGCTCGGAGTAAAAAACGAAGGCCATAGCTACCCATCATCATTGGCTCCTTCCATTGATTCTTCAATGTCACAACCACACATTTTCCTGAAAACAGTGCAAGTATCCTGCCAACGAAGTGTCGATTTTCAAGGTTCTCGATCTAACTCGGGAAGCGATATGCAATTCATCCATCGCAACGATGTGGGTCGTGCAAGAACTACGACTACACCTTTACGAGCTTGCAGGGTGAGTATCAATAGGCAATCGAGTTGATTAAAGCTTTTTAATGATTGGAACGGGGGGACGATTAATGAGGAGGCGACCCCGCGTGTTGTCCTCGTGGAAAATGAAGAATACCAATCTGCGGAAAGCAGAAACCAGGAGGATTCTACGGTATAACATGCTCGTCGATTGCAGGCGGCGGGTTGACTGTGACCGTCGAGTCACGACATTGGCCTTTTAGCCGTGAATTGAGTGGGACCCATCGTCAAAACGCGGAAATGGTTCGATGCCGTTTTTGGACGGAAGCACTCCGCAGATGTAGAAGAAGTCTTTCTGGTCATTGGATATGCAAATGGTTTGATCCTGGAACGAATCGGAAATCGATATCCTGGATGATCGAATACCGCGTTAGAACAATCGCCCGTCACTACTCGTTCAAAGACACCGTTGTCCGGAATACTGTCATTCTTATGCGAAATACCGTAATTGAATTTACGACGATTTGCCGCTAGCATCGTTTTCGTAACTCTTGCAGAATTTCCCGATTCTCGATTATCCGCCGGAGAAGAAAATGATGCTGTCACGTTTTTCCTGCCTTACCTTTCTTGCGATTTCTGGATTGTTGCTTAGCAGCTGTGCCACTGCTCCTTCGAGTGCAAGGGTGCACGATCCGGCTCAACCGATCTGGAAACCGATGTCTTCGCCGCGGGTGTTATCGCGCGTTACCTTGGTGAACGGTGGACCGGATACATTGGATATCGATGGCTGTGTATCGGGCGATATCGCGCATATCGAGGTTTTGGGAGTCGATGGCGCCGACGGAATCAGGGTTGCCGCGAAGAAGGAAAAACCGTCGTTGCTGGAGATTTCTTCCGTTCCGGATCTCGAGCAGCAAGGCGTGGTGAATCTTCGCGTAAAAACCACTGATGGGAAAGTGCATACCGTCGGATTTCCGGTGAGTAATAAGAGTCAGCCTTCGAAGCGCATTACGTTTAAACCCGAAGATGGCGTGACGGTTAAATCGGTTTCCATCGCGGGTAAATTCAACGGTTGGAGCGCCTCGGCGAATCCATTGTTGGACGATGACGGCGATGGCGTATGGGAAGCCGATGTGCCGATGGAGCCGGGTACGTGGCCATATAAGTTTGTGGTGGATGGAAATTGGATTCTGGATCCTGCCAATCCAGAGATCCTCGAAGATGGCGGTCATCAGAATTCTGCACTCGTTTTGAAAGGAGAAAAAAGCGGTGCTCTCATGCCTCTTTCGATCTCCATGCTTCCCGCGCAGGTGCCAGGTGTCGGGAATCAGGGTGGTTTCAAAGTTGAGTTGGAAGACGGTGCCCGTCTTGAGCCAGCCGGGGTCCAGGTGTTCGTCAATAACGTACCCCTTCGTTCTGAAGAATACCGAATCGACCCCGGCTCAGGCGTCATCAGTCTCAATGTGTCCAGCGTCAATTGGGGCACACAGCAGTTTGTCTCGGTGACCGCAACGGATACCGCCGGGCGCTCGGGATCTTGTGTTGCACCATTCGATTTTGCCTCGTCCCCGCGTACTCCCAAAGACGAGGTGATTTATTACGTCGTGTTAGACCGTTTTAAAAACGGCGATCCGTCTAACGACGATCCAGTGGACGATCCGGATGTTCATCCGCTGAACGATTACATGGGGGGTGACATCGCGGGCGTGCGCCAAATGATCGACTCGGGGTATTTCGATGACCTGGGCGTCACAACACTGTGGATTTCGCCGCCGTACGATCAGCCCGACGTGGCGTACGCCGATTCGAAGCCTCCCCATCGCAAGCTGACCGGCTACCACGGTTATTGGCCGACAGATATGCGCAATGTCGAGCCGCGTTGGGGCACGGTGGAAGAGTTTCGTGGCATGGTCGAGGACGCTCATCGGCATGATATGGCGGTGATCATCGATTTTGTCAGCAATCACTTGCACGAATCGAACCCAATGGTGACGTCGCATCCGGATTGGTTCTCGACGTTGGAACTTCCCGACGGCACGAAGAACATTCGCCAGTACGACGCGCATCCTTTCACGACATGGTTCGACGAATTTCTGCCGGACATTGCATTCGATCAATCGGCAGAAGCCACCGAGTATATGACGGACACCGCCGTATGGTGGATCGAAAAAACCGGGGCCGACGGTTTCCGTCACGATGCCGTGAAACACGTGCCGAACGTATTTTGGGAAATGTGTACGCGTAAATTGAACGAGCAAATCTCGAAACCTCAGAATAAACGACTGTATCAGGTCGGCGAGACGGTATCTTCGCGCACGACGATTAACAATTTCATCGGTCCGCGTTTGCTTGATGGGCAGTTCGACTTCCCGTTGTTCTGGACGATCGAGGATGCCTTTGGTTGGGAACGCTCGGATATGAACGCGGTGGCGAAAAGTCTGCAAGCGACCGTGGATGAGTACCCAACGGATGCAATCATGAGCCCGTTCCTGGGCAATCACGATGTTCCCCGTTTCATGGGCAAGGCAGAGTACGATAACAAGCCGGGCGACAAACGTATTTCCGAAGAGGAAGGCTTTACCAACCCGGCGCATGTGGATGATGTGTTGTCGTACGACAAGTTGAAGCTGGCATTTTCGTTTCTGCTGACGGTTCCCGGTGCGCCGATGGTGTATTATGGCGACGAAATCGGCATGACAGGTTCGGGTCGTCCAGATGCTCGTCGGATGTTCCTGTTGGAAGACGAATGGAACAAGTATAACAAATCGACGTATAAAACCGTGAAGGCTTTGTTGCATGCGCGCCAGGAAAGCGTCGCTTTGCGGCGCGGCGCCTACCAGTTATTATCTGTTGATAGTGAGCATTTGGTTTACGCGCGTATTGCCCCCGAGGAAGTCGCCCTGGTGGCGATCCAACGGCATCCCGAGACGGACGGCACGTTACGGGTTCCTCTTCCCGCCGCGTGGGGGCAACCAGCCGTCTTCGAGCCGTTGGCTTTGGATGGCTTATCGAAATCCGATGTGAAGTTTAATGCAGACGGTACGTTGGAAGTCGCTACGAAACCTTACACGGCGGGCGTTTGGCGTTTGAAATGGCGATGAGAATCTCTGACTCCATTGGCGTCGTGTGGATGAAGGTGAAATACAAGTGGACTTGACTCGGAGGCATCCTCACTTTCTGCTGAACAAGCTGCGCAAGTTTAATGTACCACGAGAGAAGAGCATGACCAAGCGACTTGTAGCTTTGGATATTGCCGGAACTTCGTTTACGGAAACATATCGCATCGGTGTGTTTCACGGAATCATTGATTATGCGCGCAAACACACCCAGTGGAAACTTCTTTATAACGTGAGAACGTTTTCACTCGTTCATCGTTATAAGAATTACGAAGACTTGGAAAAACTGGGCGCCGATGGAATTATATTTTCAACGCGTACCCCGGAACGAATCGAAGCCATTCGCGCCACGGGACTTCCCGCGATCAGCATCAGTAATAATCCCGGCAAAGGATTTCCCTGCGTCGTGACCGATGACGTGGAAGTGGGTCGGATGGGCGCGCGTCATTTTCTCGAACGCGGTTTTGTTAATTTCGCGTTTGTCGGTTCGGATAAGGAACTGTGGGAAATCCATCGTCGTCGGGGATTTGAAGAAGCGATCGCAGAACGTTGTCCGAGTTGTTATTTTTTCCGCGATGAAAAAGACGCCGATTTCGATATGGATCATCGAACCGCGGATGAGCTGGAAGCGTGGTTGAAAAATCTTCCCCGACCGTTGGCTGTGATGGCTGCCGACGATGGGCGCGCACTGCATGTTCTCGAAGCGTGTCACGATCTGGGGATCTCCGTCCCCAGCGAAGTTGCCATTCTGGGCGTCGATAATACGATTGTCGTGTGCGATTCATTGCTGCCGTCGCTTTCCAGCGTTGCGCAAAACAATGAACGCGTTGGGTGGGAAGCTGCAGCGTTACTCGACCGGATGCTTCAGGGCAAAGACCCCGGAGAGCACGATATTGTTATCCCTCCCCGCGAAGTCGTCACGCGCATGTCTTCGGATGTGATCGCAGTGGACGATCCGGGACTCGGTAGGGCGCTGGCTTTCATTCACGCAAATTTGGCCGAGCCCATTTCCGTCGATCAAATCGCCCGAGCCGCGGGAGTCTCGAAGAGTTTTTTAGAAAAACGCATCCGCGTGCATCTTGGAACGACGATCACCGGCATTATTCGTGACCAACGGCTGAAAGCGGCAATGAAGTTGATGGTGGAAACGCCGATGTTGCTCAAGGAAATCGCCGAAGCCACCGGATTTCGACGTCCCACGTATTTCTGCAACGTCTTCCACGAGGTCATGGGCGAATCTCCTCGCCAATGGAGAGCGCGGCACCAACCCGGCGCGCCGTTGGAATAAAATCGCATGAATGTCCCTTAAATAAGAACGGCGCGAGGTTGATTTCCTCGCGCTGTTCTTGTTGATGGGGATTCGATGGATCAGTGATTTTTCAGTTCCAGTTTTGAGGAGCCTTGGAACGACTTCCAATGGAGCACGGTGGCGGAAAGTTCTTTATTCCAACTTGCCGTATCCGGTTTGCCCGTTGTTCCTTTTTTGATTTTCAGATTTTGGTGCATCAGGTGAATTTCCAATGGCCGTTGCGTGGTGGAGGACACCTCCAGGCTGAGGCCGTTTTGTGAAGGCTGGGTTTGTACGGTGATGCCTTCCGCTGTCGCATGGGAGGCTGCTCCCGGCCAAATTTGCAGAATCCGTCGGTCGTCCATCGTCACGATGTCTTGAGCCATTTTATCCGTGCGTGGCACCAGAGTGTCCACGTCCGGAGGCAGCATGGGAATGACGGCTCCGGGACGAACGAAGAGCGGGATGCGGTTCATTGGTGCGTCCACTTTCAGGTATTTGCCGCCGTTGATCGATTCGCCCGTCCACCAATCGATCCACTTGGTGTCTTTGGGCAGGTACACGCTGCGTTGCGTTACCGGTTGGTAGATCGGCGCGACCAGAATATCGGGGCCGAACATGTATTGGAAGTCCTCGCGGCTGGCGACATTGTCATGTTGGAAGGCGAGAACCATCGGGCGGATGATCGGCATGCCGGTTTCGCTGGATTCTTTTGCCGCCGCATAAATGTAGGGGAACAGTTGAGTGTGCAGCTTGGCGTATTGACGGTAAATGTCGAGCGATTCGTCGCCGAAATCCCAGGGGCCTTTGTTCGATGTCATGTGGACCTGCATCATCGGCGAGAAGCAGCCGAATTGCGTCCAGCGATTGAACAGTTCGGGGGTCCAATTCGAGCCGTGATATCCCGCGATGTCATGCGCCCACAGGGAAATGCCAGAAAGCGCTGCTGTCTGGCCCGCGCGAATCACGCCGGGCAGCCCGTTCTCGAACTCCCATCCTGCGTGATTGTCGCCCGCCCAGCAGAAGGGGAACTTCTGGGTGCCTGCGAAACCGGGACGAGCAAACAACACACCGTCCCCGTCCATGCGCTCGTCGATGTACTTCTGCATGGTTTCCAGGTACAAGTATCCGAAGCGACCTTTCATCTCTTCCGGGCGTGTGCCGTCGTGCAGCACGGCGTCGAGAACGAACGTGCCTTCGCCGTCGTCGCATTTCCACGCTTTGACGCCCCATTCCTGGGCTTTGTCGAGCTGATTGTGCCACCATTCGACTGCGGCGGGGTTGGTGAAATCGACAAGCCCGCCTTTGCCTTTCCACCAGTCGGAAATCATCACGTCGCCCTTGGAGTTGCGAACCAGATAACCATGGTCGGCAGCTTCCTGGAAATTGCTGGAGGGACCGTTCGCGATGCCGTGCATGTCCTGGATGTTGTCGGAGTTCACGAACGGTGTCAGCCACAGGCAAGTGTAGAAACCGAGTTCCTGCACACGGTCGAACATGGCGTGTGGATCGGTGAATTGTTCGTCATTGAGCACAAAATCATTATAGCCGCGTTCCCAGGGACTGTCGATTACGAGGACCGAACCCGGGAGATCGTATTTCCGATAATTTTCCACGTCTTCGAGGATTTCCTCGCGGTTGTTGTGCACGTTGCGGCTTTTCCACGGAGCAAACGACCAGGCGGGTGGCACAGGTGAGCGCCCCGTCAGCGCCGTGTATTCCTTCAGCATCTCGCTGAACTCGGGGCCGTTGATGAACACGACGCGCAGTTGGTCTTCTTTGTAGGTAAAGTGGCAAATCGAACGTTCCGTGGCATTCAGGTCGAACACGCCCGGTGCAAAACTATCGATCCAGATGCCAAACCCGGCAGAGTTCATCATGAAGGGAACGGGTTTGTAGGAAACCGAACCCTTTTCGCCCGGGTGATCCATGCTGCGCATCGGCAGCACGTAGCCTTTCTGGTTGATCGAGTTAAACCGCTCGCCGCCACCGTAGTAAGCATCGTTGCCGGGTACGCTCAGATCCCAGTTATGCACGTCGTCATCGTGCGCGCCGAATGTAACGGCAACCGAGCGGTCACCCGCTGGCGCTACTTCGACCCAGATGGCGTCGTTGCTGAGGCGACCGGTTTTGCTATCATCCACTGTCAAATCCAACTGGGTTTGTCCGTCCATGACGATGGGAGGAAGCGACAGGTTGCGGTTCACCCGACCGTTGTCGCCGAGGAAACCGACCACCACCTGGCTTGTGGCTTCGATGATCGAGGCGCGTGCAGCATCGCTGGAAAAAAATGGCGTTTGGACGGCTGCCGGGTTGCTGGGATCGTACACCGAATTTCCGTGATCGCCCAGACCGGGAACAAAGGGGTCCGCCAGCCATTCGATGCCACCATCTTTTTGTTTGATCACGAATTTATACTCGGCGTGACCGCTGGGGATGGAAACGACCTTGTACCAGATACCGTTGGGCGCGGCTTTTTCCATCGCCGTTTCGGGAGTGTCGAACGCATGCGCCGAACCACCCCAGTTGTTGAACGTTCCGGCAAGGTGAACCTCGGGAGCGTCGGGCGCTTCAAAGGTAAAGAGCACGCCGCCTTCGACCGATTGAGGCGGGCCGGCTTTTTCAATGAAGACCGGCTTGGCCACGGCAGCCGTTGTCAGAAGGCTCATGGCCACCGGGGCGGCGAATTGGAAGGCGGCGAACGAAACGAGTGCGGCAGCGGTTAAGGCGCTTTTGCCGCGACTCGTGGAATGCATCTGCATGGTTTGTCCTTTCGCGGATACGGAATTCGCCCGAAAGTTCGTTGGTACCCCAGTGGAGATACCGGTGATCGAAATTTCCGGGTGCGAGATGGGTTGAAAGCGGAGGTGGGAAAGAAGCGGGGAGGAGCCGAGGAATGATCCGTTGGTCACTTGTCTCCCACCATCGGCTGTTCAGATGGAAAACCGTAACTCAAACCTACGCAGATCACAATTACGCTATTTCGTAAATGACCTACGGAATTTCGGCTGTCTGGATGGGAGGAGGTCAGGTCTTCGAACCGATATTCCGCGCGTGTTCGAGAATTCGGGCGATGACTTTTTCCCGCTGATCGTTATTAAATGGGTCGTGATTGATGAGATTGAAAAACCGGATTCCTTCGGCTGCCAGCCAAAGAATGGCGGCATCCGGATTGAAGTTCGATTTTTTGCCCCAGACGCGATCGGCGATGGCATCGAAATGTTCCTCGAAGGGTTTCATCAATTCCGGGTTGTTGGCAATTACGGCCAGCAACGCCACGCCGGTTTCACGGTCGCAGGGTGTTCCACACAACATCGTGAGGAACGCGTTGAGATGAGCTTCGAGTTTCGAGCTGCCGGTTTGCTGGATTTGCTGTTCGACTTCCTCGAGAGTTTTAATTTTTGTCGAGATGTATTCGTGCAGGATGGCCTCGATCAGTTCGTTTTTGGTTTTGAAGTGATATAGTAGTCCGCCTTTGCTGACACCGGCTTCTTCGGCCACGGCGTCGAGCGTCAGATGGGCGGCTCCAACACGAGCGACCAGTTTTTCCGCCGCTTCGATGATTTTATCTCTCGAACTGCTTCTAGCCATTTTCGTTCACTCGCGTATGGGGCGATAAATACCAAATGCCCGGAATGAGATGATTACACCCCACCGCATTCCGAACGTTTTCGCATCGGGGGCGCGGTGGGGGAGTCGCGTTCCCAGATGAGGTTTTGCATGATGACAGGCAACGCAGCGACGTTCGACTCTGACAGGGCCTAGGGCAATATTTTCCGATCAATGTTTGGCAGCATAATCATTTTGATGAGCTTTCGTTCAACGAACCGGAGATTCCGCGCGGCTGAGCGACCGTGCAGAATCTCCGGACTCGCCGGTTCCCCCGAGGGGGAAATTGTCAGGCACCCGCCGCTTCATTTTCTACCGGATGCGAATCTCCGTCTTCCGCCGATCCCAGCACCTTGGCCTTGAGGATCGAGAGTTTTTCACTGCTCCAGATCACGATGACGAAAAGCATCGGGACGAACAGCATATCGAGTAACGTCGCGGCAATCATACCGCCAACCACACCGGTACCGATCGAACGACGACCTGCCGAGCCGGCGCCTGTCGCCAGGAATAGCGGCAACACGCCAAGAATAAACGCCAACGAGGTCATGACGAAGGGACGGAGCCGAACACGTGCGGCTTCCACGGCGGAATCGACCAGGGATTTGCCGGAACGATGCAGTTCGTTGGCGAACTCCACGATCAGAATGGCGTTTTTTGCGGCCAGCCCGATCAAGGTCAGCAGGCCGATCTGGAAGTAGATGTCTTTGGGCAGGCCTCGCATTTGCAGCGCGATGATCGCGCCAAAGGCGCCCGCAGGAACGCCCAGCAACACGGCCAGCGGAAGCGACCATTTTTCGTACAACGCGCAAAGCACCAGAAAAACCACGAACAGACCCATTGCGATGATCGTGAGTGATTGATGGGAGGCCTTGATTTCCTGGTAACTGCCGCCGCTCCACGAAATACCGTATCCGGGCGGCAGCGTTTCGGCCGCCAGCCGTTCGATTTCAGCGATCGCTTCACCGGTGCTGACGCCCTCTTCCGGCTCGCCGGTGATTTGTACCGAGGGAAAACCGTTAAACCGGCTCACGATGCTTGGGCCGCCACGGTATTCGGTGGTGACCAGATTGCTCAGGGGCACCATCTCGCCCGTTTTGTTGCGTACATAAATTTTCCCGATGTCGGACGGCTCGTCGCGATAAGGCGAATCGGTGCTGAGCAACACCTGGAAAATACGTCCTTGTTCCACGAAGTCGTTCACATAAAGCGACCCCAACAACGCCTGCAAAGTTCCGTAAACGTCATCGACGGACACTCCGCGCAGTTTTGCGGACTGACGGTCTAGTTCCGCGTAGAGTTGTGGAGACGCGACGTTGAAGGTGCTGAGAACTTTTTGCAGTTTCGGGGACGCATTGGCGGCGGCGACGAACTGGTCCTTTACATTTGAAAGCTCGCGAATGTCGCGGCCCGCGCGGTCCTGAAGCTGAACCTCGAAACCGGAGCGAATCCCGATTCCGCGAACGGGCGGCGGGTTGATCGGAATGATCATGGCATCGGGACGCGCGGCGAAATGGCCTCCCACACGACCTAACAGCGCGTTTACTTCATGTTCGGGACCTTTGCGTTCATCCCATGGCTTGAGCGAGACGAACATCAGGGCGGCGCTGGTGTTGGCGGAAAACCCAGAGAGAATGTCCGCGCCCACCATGGCGACGGTGTGATCGACTTCCGGTTGGGCGAGAACGTATTTTTCCACGTCGCGCACGACTTCGCGCGTTTTATCCAACGAAGTACCCGGTTGCAAAATCATGCCGACGACCATGAAGCCCTGGTCTTCTTGCGGGATGAAACCCGTCGGGGTTTCATTGTACCATTTGACGATCAGGACGATCATCGCAATGAACAGCAACGCGGGAACAAAGATGAAGCGCAACGACAGGCGCACGACCCATCGATAAGCATTGGTGAAGAGCTCGAACAGCGAATCGAACCAGCGGAAGAGAAAGATTTTCCTGCCGTGACCTTTGCGAAGCAAAATCGCGGCGAGCGCCGGGCTGAGCGTCAACGCCACCAGGCCCGAAATCATGACGCTCATGGCAATGGTGATGGCGAACTGGCGATAAAGTTCGCCGGTCAGGCCCCCGAGAAACGCCACAGGAACGAAGACCGCCGTGAGCACGAGCACGATGGCGACAAGTGGGCTGGCGACTTGCTGCATGGCTTTGATGGCTGCTTGTCGGGCAGGGAGTTTTTCCTCGGTCATCAACCGTTCGACATTTTCCACCACAATGATTGCATCGTCCACCACGATACCGATGGCCAGCACCATGCCGAACAGTGTCAGGGTGTTGATCGAAAATCCCAATGCGTACATTCCTGCGGCAGAACCGATGATCGATACGGGGACGGCAATGAGGGGAATCAATGTCGCGCGCCATGTGCCCAGGAAAAAGAGCACGACGAGCGATACAAGCAGTCCCGCTTCGCCGAACGTGTGCAGCACTTCGCTGATGCCTGCTTCGATGAACGGAGTCGTTGTATAAGGGAGTTCGTAATAGACGCCTTTCGGGAAATTTTTCGAAAGGTCCTTCATGGTGTTTTCAAAATTTTGAGCCGCATTCAACGCGTTGGCGTTGGGTTGCAGGTACGTGACAAGGAGTGCGGTGGGTTCAGCGTCCTGACGACCCTCGAGGTCGAACGATTGCGAGCTGAGTTCCAACCGCGCAATATCCTCCAGGCGCAGGATCGTGCCGTCGGTGTTGGCGCGCAGAATGACGTTGGCGAATTCTTCGGGTTTGCGCAAGCGCCCCGGCGTCACCACCGGCAATGTCAGTGCGCTCGCCTGAGAGTTGGGCTCTCCGCCAATACGTCCCGCTGCGTACACGGCGTTTTGCTCGCGGATCGCGTCGGAAACGTCGCTGATGGTTAAACCTTTGGAAGCGAGCAGATCCGGATTCAGCCATGCGCGCATGGCATAGTCCTGGGCGCCGAAAACACGGGCTTCGCCAATTCCCGGCACGCGCTTGATCGTGTCGATCATATTGATCTGAGCGTAATTTGCGAGATAGACGTTATCGTGATCCGGATTGTCGGAGCGAAGGCTCGCGACCATTAAAATACTGCTCGATGCTTTCTCTACCGTGATCCCCTGACGAGTGACTTCCTGGGGCAGGCGTGCCTCGGCGCGGTTGACGCGATTTTGAACTTCGACTGCTGCGATGTCGAGATCGGTGCCGACCTCGAACGTGGTCGTGATGGAGAGACTACCGTCGTTTCCCGAGTATGACTGGTAATAAATCAGCCCTGCGGCGCCGCTCAGTGATTGCTCGATAGGCGCGGCAACCGATTGCGCCACGGTCTCGGCATTCGCGCCGGGATAACGTGTCGAGATCGTCACCGTTGGCGGAGTGATTTGAGGGAATTGCTCGACCGGTAGATTAAACAGGGCTGCCAATCCGACGGAAAAAATCAAAATCGACAGCACTGTCGCGAAAATGGGTCGTGCAATGAAGAAACGTGAAAACATGCGTATCCTCGATTATCGGGAAAGCAATGAAGACGTCGATTAGTCGGTGCTAACGGCAGAACTGACGTAGGGCGACGGATTGACGGGTGCACCGGGTCTGGATTTCAGTAATCCCTCAACCATCACACGCTCGCCGGGTTGCAAACCCGAAGCGATGACCCACTGATCGTTGCGCCATGGGCCCACTTTCACCGGGCGGAATTGCAGCGTGTCGTTTTCATCGATGACGAACACGGCGGCTCCCGCAGGCGATTGAATTACGGACTGTTTCGGGACCGTCAGCACCTCGGTTTGCAAACCGTGGTCTTCGATGATTTTTACGAACTGATTTGGGCGCAGAACCCGTTGCGCATTGGGATACTCGATGCGTACTCGCAACATGCCGGTCGAGGGCTCGAACTCCGCCGCCTGATAATTGAGCTTCCCGGGCTCGTCGAACGTTTCGCCATTTTTGAGCATTACCGTGAAGCGAACGTTGTCCGAAAATTTGAATTCGCCGCCTTTGCGTAACTGCAGGTAATCGACTTCGCTGATGCCGTAGGAGACATAAATCGGTGAAATACACGTAATCGTGGTGAGCAGGCTGTTGCTGCTATCGTCCACCAGGTCGCCCTGGTCGTGCACCGCCTTGCCGACGACGCCGGAAATGGGAGCGACAACTTCTGTGTAGCCCAAGTCGAGACGCGCTTCCTGAAGCGATGCCTCCGCCCGTTCGACAGCGGCGTTGGCGCGTTCGCGTTCGATTTCCGTTTGATCCAGACGTTCCTGCGCGATCGCGCCGGTCCGGCCCAAATTGACGGCGCGATCATATTCGCGGCGCGCTAAATCGAGCCGGGCCCGTGCGTCCTCCAATTCCGCTTTTCGAATGCGTTCGGTGGCTTCGTATGTGTCGCGCTCGATGCGGTAGAGCACCTGCCCCGCTTCCACGTGCTCGCCTTCCTCGAAAAGGCGTTCGGCGAGAAATCCTTCCACGCGAGCGCGTACGTCGGCGGTGCGGGAAGGCTCCACTACGCCAAGGCGTTCGTATTGTTCCGGTAAGTCGTGCGGGGTGACCGTTACAAAGGTTACGCCAGGCGCGGGCGGGGCTTGAGCCGCCGGGGGAGCTTCAACGGCGGGTGCTTTTGCCGGGGCTGCGTTTTCCTGGGCCCGAGCAAAAAGAAGTGCGCCACTTCCAAGGAGGGCGATGACGGCAAGTGTGCCGATGATCGTGCGGGGCTTATTCATTCATTTCTCCTGAAGCTTTACCGTCCATCCGGTAAATAAAACCGTCTGGATGGTACAGTTTGGAGGCGCTCAGTCAAGCCCGAAGCGCGTGAGTGGCGCCATTGTACTCGAAATTATTCGGGATCGATCGCCCTCAGGAGTGCCGGAGTGCTTCGATTGGATTGAGGTTGGCCGCGCGAATGGCGGGGTAGAGTCCGAAGACAATACCGATGGACATGCTGATGCCGACGGACAGAACCAGGCTGGTGAGAGTTACCACGGTGGGCATGCCGGCAAAGTGGGAGATGGCTTTGGGGATGATGACGCCCAAGCCAATGCCGACCATACCGCCCAGGGTGGAAAGCACGATGGTTTCGATGAGGAACTGGGTGATGATCTGGCGTTTTTTGGCTCCGATGGCGCGGCGAATACCGATCTCGCGCGTGCGTTCGGTGACCGAGGCCAGCATGATGTTCATGATGCCAATCCCGCCGACGAGCAAACTGATTCCGGCAATCGAGCCCAGCACGATATTGAAGGTGCGCTTGGTGGCTTCCGCCTGGCGGAGAAGGGCGAACGGAATGCTCAGGCGGTAATCTTGTTTTTTGTGAAATCGCTTCAACATCGCCTCGATGGCCACGGCGGTGGATTCGACATCGTCGAGGGATTCGACCTGGACGATCATCTGATGCAGTTCGACTTTGTCGCGGATGTGTGACCCGGCCGTTCGTTGCACCGAAACATCGCCGAAGCGTTCGCGCGCGACGTTGATGGGAATATAGGCATCGATTTCCTGGTCGGGCGTTTGAACGCCGCCCGCTTGGCCTGCTTCGCTTTTAACGATGCCGATGATTTCGAAATAATTTCCGCCAATGCGAATGCTGTTGCCGATCATCTGCTCGTTGGCGAGCAACCGCCGCGCGCCGTATTCGGTCAGCACCGCGACATTGCTCCGGTTTGCCACGTCGATGGGTTGCATGACACGACCGGCGAGTATGGGACGCTGGATCAACTCGAACCAATCGGGCGTGGTACCGACCAGTCTCAGGTTTAATGCGCGTCCGCCCAGGCGGGCTTCTTTGGTGATCGACTTAACGGGGACAGTGCGTTTTACGGAGGGATAGGATTCCTGGATGCGTTGTTCGTCCAGATAAGTGAGTCCGTAAATTCCCATCCGAATACGAACGGAACCGCTTTCCTCTTCATCGGCAGGTTTTATACTGGTGATGATAATATTCTGGCTGCCGAGTTTGCGAATTTGTTCGAGCGCTTCTTTGCTGGCGCCTTCGCCGACGGCCAGCATGGCGACAACGCTGCCCACGCCGAATACCACACCGAGCATGGTTAGCAGAGAACGTAGTTTGTGCAGCATCAGGTTTTTGATACCGAGCTCCACGTTGCGAATAAATCGAATCTGGCGCATCAGGTGTCCTCCTCGATGCTCTCGATTTTTCCGTCGCGCATATGAAGTCGATGGTGAGCATTTTGAGCGATGTCGGGCTCGTGTGTAACCATGATGATGGTTTTGCCCTGCTCGTTGAGTTGCCGAAGGATTTCAATAATTTGCACACTGGTGGCGGAATCCAAATTTCCCGTTGGTTCGTCGGCCAGCAATACACGTGGATCGTTCGCTAATGCGCGGGCAATGGCGACGCGTTGTTGCTGTCCACCGGAAAGCTGTGTGGGCCGATGCCCGAGGCGTTGTTCCAATCCGACTAGATTTGCCAGTTCCGCTGCGCGTTCGGCGCTCTCATGCGCATCCCAACCCAAATAATATAATGGGAGTTCGATATTTTCACGTACGGTTAGTTGCGGAATTAAGTTAAAACTTTGAAAGATGAATCCTAAGTATTTCAGTCGAATGTTACTTAACTCGTCGTCGTTCATTTCGGCGACGTTTTGTCCGTCTAATAAATATTCACCGCTTGTTGGTCGGTCCAGACAACCCAGTAAATTTAACATGGTGCTTTTACCGGAACCGCTTTGTCCCATGATGGCCCAGAATTGACCGCGTTTAAACGAGATCGAAACTCCGTCGAGCGCAGCAACATTTTCGGAACCCATTTTGTAAATCTTCCGAATGTTTTTTAATTCAACAACCGAGTCGTTTTGTACGACGGTGGCAGAATTAACATGTTCGTGCTCGGAGCCCGTCATGGTTGCGGTCTCCGTTGACCTTCGGGACGTTGCCCCTGAGAACGTTCGCCTTCGGATCGTTGACGACGTTCCGTTGATTGGCCTGCCGGTTTCGATTCATCCGCAGACGACTGTTGCATCAACTCCGAATGTTCTTCTTCCTCAATGGTCGCAGAGGTGATCGGCGGAGCCAGAACGACCTCGTCGTTTTCGTCCAATCCGCTCAGTATTTGAATCATCCGATTGTTATCCATTCCCACTTCAACTTCTTTTCGCACGAGCGAACCGCCCTGCTGTAAATAAACAACAGGTTTTCCGCCCACCCGAACGACCGATTGGATGGGAATATACATTGCAGATGGAATTTGCTTAATGACAATTTCCGCCTCACAGGTCATTCCTGTACGTAAACCATCGGGCGGTCCTGTAATTTCAATCTGCGTGTTATATACTTTTAAATCGGGGTTCAACCAAACGCTTTGCGCATCGGGAAGCGGCGCGATTTTCTTTACGCGACCTTCAAATACCTTGCCTCGCATTGCATCGACTTTAATGCGAACGGGCAAATCGGGTTTTACCTTTTCCAAATTCGATTCGTGTACTTTAACTTCCACCATCATGGCATTCGCGGTGGGCAAGTAAACAAGTTCCTGGCGTTCGCGAACGGATTGCCCGGTATCGAGCGGTTCGGCGTTTCCACGCCATCCTCCCTGGGCCGAGGTGGCATACACGACCATTCCGGCAACGGGCGCATAGAGTTTTGTGTAACCCAGTTGCTCGTCGATTTTTGCCAGCTTGTTTTTTTGTTGTTCAAATTCTGCTTCTTTTGCTTTTAAATCGGCTTCGGCTTGAACGACATCGGCTTTCGCTTTGCGTTGAACGCGTTCGAGTGCCAACTCCGCTTGTTCGACATCGCTTTGCAACTCAGCCAGTGTGCGATTATAGGTAAATTCTTTTAATAAATCCAATGATGCTTCGGCCAGTTGAAAATCCAGGTCCGCGCGATTGAGCGCAAGTTTGTCGCTTTCCAATTCGGTTTGTGAAATATATTTTTCTGTGTATAGACGTTCAGACCATGCAGCTTCTTCCGTTGCGCGTTCCAGTTCTTCTTTCGCCAATGTAATTTTCGACTCGGCTTCTTTCAGTTGATTGGGATATTCGCCTTCCAGATATTTTTTCAAATCCATTTGTGCCAGTTTTAAATCCAGTTCTGCCTTTTGCGTGTCGCTTTTTGCCTGGTTTTTCGCGACGGCCAGATTTTCTCGCGCACGAATGAAAGCAGCCTCGGCATTTTGTACTTTTATTTTTTGTTCTACCTGATTATCGAGTAATTGGCTGGAATCCAACTCAATTAACAAATCGCCTTTTTCCACATGTTCTCCCTCGGGAACGAGGGAAACGATTGTCGTTTGTCCTTCCACCTTGTTTTGAATAATTACTTGATCCCGTGCCGTGATCGTTCCGGCTTCGGTGATGCTGATTGTCAACGGTCCTTTGCGCACTTTTGCCGTCGGCAATTCATCTTCGGCGTTTTCGCTGCTGCCGAGATTCGCCGTTATTGCACTCGCGATTCCAATGACGAGGACCAGCGCCATGGCGCCAATGATCATCAGGGACTTGCGATTTTTCCAATTCATCATGGGTTGCCTCCAAGCTCTTCCGGTTCGTGCCAAAGTCCCTTTTCGTCCATTTCCAAAACACCCAGGTCGCGTTGCAATTCCAACTCGGCAATGCGATAATTAACAATCGCTGCGGTAAGCGCATTTTGCGCCGACACGAGATCTTCCTGCGCTTCCAGCAAGTCGCGAATTTCCGCGCGTCCTGCTTGCAAAAACAAATCGGTACTTTCTACGCGCCGCTCGGCCAGCTTGACCGATTGCGCCTGAATTTGAACGCCTTCGCGCGATTCCAACAACGTACGTAAACTCTCGCGCACGTCGGCTTTGATATTGTCTTCAAGTTCCTGAACGTCGCGCACGGCGTTTTCGAGCCCGATCAGGCTGTTGCGGTACGTGTTGCGTTCCCTTGTACGTTCCAGGGGCAAATCCAACGTGAGAAACGCGGCGTAGGTTGCTTCGTCCAAATGAATGTTGGCGTCTTCGAGTCCCGCCGACGACAAGGTGCGTCGCGCGCCGGCAGAACCGTTGCCTCCGAAAGTCAGGTCGGCACGTAATTGATCGGCGGCAACAACCACTTTACGTTGCGCGTCGGCTACCTGGCCGATGCGGGTGCGCAAGTCGAGCCGATGATCGAGCGCCAGGGCAATGGCGGTGCTTTCTTCCAGTTCCCATGGACCGCCGCCCTCGCGGGTTGGCGAAATTAATTCCACTTCATCCTCGGCGGAAACGGCGTCGGTCTGCTCGGGATTTTTAATCGCCGGTTCGAGTTTCAGATTCGCGGCGGTTTCCTCGGCAAATCGTTCAAACTCCTCGCGGTCGAGTTCCACCGCCGCATCCGTCGGCAACCCCAGTAGCACCTTAAGCGAATCCAAGCGAGCTTCGTACGATTGTTGGGCCGAAATCCAGCGATCGCGTGCCCGCAATTCATCTTGAAGCGCTTGGTCCACTTGAATTTCCGGCAACCGGCCCGCGTCGGCCAATCGGCGTGCTCGTCGTGCCGACAGCACGAGACTTTTGTAGTTCTCTTCGCTGTTTGCCACTTCATCCATTTGACGTAGCGTTTGTAAATATGATGAGGCGACTTGCACAGCGAAGGTTCGTTTAAAACGTTCAAAGTCATGAATCGCGTAAATCACGTCGCGTTCGGCCTGGGTCAACGGTTCGGTCACGATGTGTTTTCCCGCGCCGCGCATGAGCGGCACCGTCACGGTCGCATCGCCAAACAATCCGCGCGAAGACGACTCCTCCTGGGTCAGCAATTTGACCAAATCCGCCCCCAGGTTTGCCGATACACTGATACCGTTGGTGAAATTTTGAGAGAGCGACAACTCGCCCGTGTTCTCGACACCGCTGACGGAATGTTCGTTCCCGTTCACGTCCCAACTCATGGTGCTTTCCGCCGAGCCACCAAACATGGGGCGGAAATAATCGCGCTCCAGGTCCAGATCCAACGCGGCGCGATAGACGTCTTCTTTGCGCGACTGATATTCGCGGCTGTTGAGCGCCCCGATTTTCAATGCCTCGATCAGGTTGATGGCGAGCGGCCTGGCGTCTTTGGCGCGAATGCGCGTCGGGTTTCGTTTGGCTTTCAGATAGTCGTCGTTCGGCCAGTGATCGACGGGTTCGAGAGCCTTTGCGCCGAGTGAAGCGTCGTCCGCATGCGGCAATTTCTGACCCAGCAGCAATCGCCGTCGCAATTCATCCTTGGGGCGTTCGATGGTGAAAGGCTCGGTCTTGCCCAGCGCTTCCTCCTGTGCCTGCTCGACGATATCGTACGCGGCGCGATCGGCCTGATGGCGATATGTTCCCGCCGACTTGCACGATGAAATTGCAAGTCCGGCCATGGCGAGTAGTGCAAGTTTGTGTGTGGGAAGTGAAAAATTCACGGAAAGAGCCGATCGACATTCCAAAAGTGAACCTGCTCGGAATGGAGCAAATCTCATTCCCGGCCCGATTTCCGCTTTGTTTGGCATTGGCTGGTGTCCGATCCAGCATAAATGCTGATTTTCCAAGGTTTATTGCCCTTGAGTCTGTACCATATGGTACGAAGCGTACCTTTGTGCTCAAAAGGATGACGCCGCGCCAAATACCTGGTCTTCATTGCTGCATCATTCCGAACTTTAGTGTGCAAGTTTGGCTCGCAGCCCTCCCGTTGAAGGGAGGGCTTGTATGTTCATCAGGGGTTATTTGATTTCAATCACCCGTTGGTTCTCGCCTTGACCGTTCGAGAACGGTGGGTAAAACAACTCGACTCAACATCGACAAAAACGAACGGGGAGATGAGGATGAGTTTGGTTATTCAGGAAATTAAAAGGGGCGAAACAGAGATTTTGCGGCAGTTGGATCGTTCCGAGCAAATCGAGTACTTTTACTTTTTTGAAGAGGACAAGTTGGTGAAGCGCGTCTCGACGGAATCTGAATCCTGGTGCCCGGGATTCTCACCGGAAGACGATCATCCTTACAGTTTAAAAAAGGTGGTCGATCGCGCTAATTGCACGTTGGATGAAGGGGGAATTTTGTGGGGAGTGTTTGAAGACGGCCGTTATGCCGGACATGCATTGCTTGGAAATGTTTTTCGCAACGGCACGCTGCAATTAGTGGATTTGCAGGTAAGTCGCGCGTTTCGTCGGCGTGGTGTGGCGACGATGTTATTTCGTCAGGCGGCTGATGTTGCAAAGCAACGCGGCGCTCAGGGTATGTATATTTCCGCCACGCCGTCTGCTTCCGCTGTGGGTTTCTATTTGCGGATGGGAGCGAAAATACTCGACACGCCGGACCCGGAATTGTTCGCCGAAGAACCCGAGGATATTCATCTCGTTTTGCCGCTATAACCAAATTTAGTTTATCGTCCGGGCGCGATCCATGCGCCGCACGATGGCATAGAGCATTTCCATTTTGGGGACGGAGATGCCCGCTGCGCGAGCGCGCCGAACGGGCTCGCCCAGGATGGCTTCGACTTCGAGCGGGCGGCCCGTTTCGTAGTCGATTTGCATCGAGGAACGATAGGCGTTCATCGAAGGCGTGGCCCGCATCATTTTTTCCTCGAACGCTGGATCGATCACGATGTTTTCACACTGTGCGGCGGCGATGACTTCGCGCATCAAATCGCGAGCGGTGCGTGTCAATTCGTCATCGCCCAACACCACGGCAGTATCGGCGTGATGTGCCGCGACACCGAGTCCGTTGAAGGGAACGTTCCATACAAGTTTCTCCCAACGCGCTTGAGCGAGCGAGTCGAGAGCCTGGCAAGGGATGTTGGCTTGTTCAAACATCGCCGCGACAGCATGGGTACGGTCGCGTGCTGGACCGGAGAACTCGGCGAGTCGGATGTGTCCGTGGTCTGTGTGGTTGATGAGGCCGGGTTCAAGGCGTGAACTGCATAAAAATGCCACGCCGCCGATAATCCGCGAGGCTGGGTCGGCGAAACCAAGGTCTGCGAGAACCGTCGCGATGGCGTCTTCGTTTCCAAGGCCATTTTGCAGCGTCAGGATGATGGTTTCAGGTCCCACGATGGGGGAGAGTAGTTCGCGCAAGGCGCTGTTGCCGGTAGTTTTGAGCCCGACGAGAACGAAATCGCAGGGGCCGAGTTCTTCGGCGGTGCGGTATATTGGTGGCGTGATGTCGAAATCGCCGTCGCAGGATTGAATGCGCAGTCCATTGGCGCGAACGGCCTCGTAGTCGCTGCGCATCAGAAAATGCACGTCGTTGCCCGCGCGAAAAAGCCGGGCGCCGTAAAAGGCTCCCAGCGCGCCAGCGCCAACGATGCCGATTCGACCAGGAAAAGTCATAGCGTGAAATTCTCGAGAAGGATTCATCATTTCGAGAACGTGTTTAGCGTGTTTTTCCGGGAGCCGCAAGGCTGGAAATGCCGCGCGCGAGCCCGAGGCCGCACCCTCTTCGTCACGCGGCTTGCTCCTGGCGGAGGCAACCCGCGTGCCGAAGCTGCGCCCTCGCGCGCGGCAGTTATGGGGCGAAGGCGCTTACTCCCAATCGTCGCGGAGAGCTTTTTCTACAACGAACAAGTTGCCATGTTCGGAGCGAATCAACTTCCGCAAATCGTTTTCCGAGTGAATCGAGTTGAACAATGGCAGCGCGTAACGATTGAGGCGATCCCAGAAAATCCTGGCTGATCGTTCGACTTCAAGCCCGTCGGATTGATGCTGACGAGCCCGGGCGTATTCCTCGTCCCAGGAGGGAAACAGGCGTTGTAGATACGTGCGCACTTGGCAATCCTGAATATAGGGGTGAGTCGAATCGTCCAGACGGCGTAAGGAAAACCCCAGTTGAATGGTTAACGCCTCTCGGCGATATCCGAGTTCGATTGCCTGAAGAATCGTCGAATCGTAACGATACCAATACGATTCGCGACGCTTAAACCCCGCAGCGCTCAAATGCGGACGCAGAAAATTACGTACTTCCGTGAAAAATGTCGTACACTCAACCTGCATTGTCTGTGCCTCCAACCCGAAGAAAAACCCCTGGCAAGTTTCGTTGTGGACCAACCTGAAAATCAATCAAAGCAAAGACCGAGCCGCACTGAAGCGCGGGACAGAGCGGACTTGCATGATCCAGTTGTTCCAACTCTTTACTGTGCAACAAATGCGAATGGAATGCAAGTCCGGAAATGCGTTGATATTCCAAATCGTGCAAAAAACCGACAACAAAACGGTTTTTTGACGGGAATCGCCCCTCCAGAGGCTCTTCGATACTGCGAGGCGTATCTCAACTTTGTTGCCAAAGATTAAAAGATTCACCACAAAGCCACCCGCCTGCGCCAAGGCTATGGCGGACAAGCTGAAGGTCACAAAGGAACACGAAGAAAAAATGTATTCACTTATTTTCACCCAAAGCTTCCTGAAAAGTTGAAAACGCCTTTTTTTTCCGCTTGACGCGGCGACCATATGTGGCGAATTTGCCAAAAAGGCAAGGATGGGGCCCGAAAATTATGGACGCTAAAACACAAGCCCGACTCGACGCGCGCGCCAAAGTCGTTAAAGCCATGGCGCATCCCACACGCCTGTTCATCCTCGAAGAACTTGGGCGTGACGAACGTTGCGTTCAGGATCTTCAAGCCCAAGTCGGTTGCGACATGTCCACCATGTCCAAACACTTGTCCGTGCTCAAATCGGCCGGTATTGTAATGACCGATAAACGCGGTACCCAAATTTACTATAGTCTTGCCGTCCCGTGCATTTTGAATTTTGCGCAATGCGTCGATGCCGTCATGCAACACCAGGCCAAAGCGCATAGCGACGCCCTGTCCTGAAAACCTGCTTTTTATTTGCGCCATTAGTTGGTTATTTTGCCAAGAAGGCATGCTGGGGAGCCCGCAATGAACCGAACCAATGTTAATATCGCCGTCGATACCGGAGCGCTTGTCCTTATGACCGCGCTCGCGGCCACTGGATTACTGATGGAATTTGTCCTGCCGCCTCGCAGCGGCGAGGGCATTGCCCTCTGGGGGATGAATCGCCACGAGTGGGGTGAAATTCATCTGTGGATTGCTTATGGATTCCTCGCGTTGCTTGCCGTGCATTTGCTGATGCATGTCGCGTGGATCAAAGCCGCCGCGCGGGGTAAGCCCAGCGCGAAATCGCGTGTACGACCCATCGCGGCGGTGGCCGGGCTTGGCGTGCTGACTGTTCTGGTCGCCGCGTTGTACCTTTCGCCTGTTGAACGCGTACAAGCGGGCGAAGGTCGTCACGGACGCGAACATGTGGAGGTCTCGCATGATAATCACGGCGACGGAGAAACTATCCGCGGGTCGATGACGCTTGGCGAGGTCGAGCGGTTGACCGGCGTGCCCTCCGCATGGATCGCCGTAGAGGTTGGCATGCCCGACGATGTGCCACCGAGCGAAACGCTGGGGCATTTACGACAGCAATATGGGTTCGACATGGCACGCGTGCGCGATGCCGTGGCAGAATACCATGAACTCGAAAACGGAGACGACGAATGAATTTCGTACCCACTACCGCAAAATTTCTGGGGGGAACGACAATGCGTGCATCTGCATTGATGATGATGTTGTTCCTTGCCGCTTGTGCGCCGCATGCGCCCGAAGCTCCCGCGCCTGAATCGTTACCCCGAGCATCGGTGCGGGTAGCCGTTGCGCAGGATGTTTCCCGTCCCGCCACCGAACAAGTCGTCGGAACCGTTACCGCGAAAAATCGTCCCGTCGTTGCGGCAAAACTCAGCGGCACCATCTCGGCTTTAAATGCCGACGTGGGCGACACCGTCACCGCTGGACAATTGCTGGCAGAAATCGACGCGCGTGAAATCAACGCGCGCCTTAATCAGGCATTGCCGGAACTCGAACGCGCCGAGCAAGACCTTGAGCGTATGAAGAAGCTCCTTGCCGAACGTGCCATCGCCCAACGCGAACTCGATGATGCCGATGCTCGTTATCGCCGCGCCGTGGCGGCTGTCGATGAAGCGCGCACGATGCTCGATTACACCAAAGTTACCGCGCCCATCGACGGCGTTGTGCGCGTGCGCCGCGTTGACGTTGGCGATCTCGCTGCGCCGGGACGCGCGTTGTTTGAATTGGAAAGCGTCGATGCGTTACGTTTCGAAGCCGCTTTGCCGGAAAGCATCACGGGGCACCTAAAACGCGGCGATACCGCGCGTGTATTCGTTGACGCGTTGGGGACGGAGATCGAAGCGCGGCTCAGTGAAATCACCCCGTCTGCCGATCCGCTGAGCCGCACGTTTCTGACGCGGTTCGACTTGCCTCCCACGCCGGGTCTTGTAGCCGGGCAATTTGGGCGCGTACGCATTCCGCTGGGGGCGGTCAGTGAACTTTGCGTCCCTCGCGAGGCTGTTGTCGAACGCGGCCAGATGCAACTCGTGTTCGTGGTTGCCGATCAAACCGCTCGGTTACGCATCGTGAAAACCGGACAGGGGGATGGAGACAACGTCGTGATTTTGTCCGGACTGCGCGCGGGGGAAGAAATTGTTGTCACTGGCGCGGACAAACTTATCGATGGCCAGCCCTTGGAGGTTGTTCAATGAGTGCCGACAACTCCGTCCCTCAAACGCATGAGGAGCACGAATCGCTCGGAATAGCAGGGCGACTGGCGCGTGCGTTTATTCAGTCCAAGCTGACACCCTTGCTGATCATGACATCGATTCTGCTTGGGATTGGCGCGGTGTTGCTGCTGCCGCGCGAAGAAGAACCTCAGATCAAAGTTCCCATGATCGACGTGATGG